>JBGTCV010000023.1:0-15322 GCA_041748655.1 Promineifilaceae bacterium (SeqCode)
TCAAGCATGGTGTCATCCACCTGGCAGAACAATTCAATGATAAAATCTTCGGTAGGCATTGGATTCTCCTTTCTGATATAGGTTTGTCACCCTCAGAATAGGAGAATCCGGTGCTCAACTCAAACTAGCACCATTGGTTATATATCTATTGTGAGGCTAGTAGGTTGAACGGCCGTTTCCGCCAATCTTTATTCACGCACACATACTTCCTATGACTCCGCCAAAGCAAAATCTAATTTAGCACCCTACTAAAAGGGAAGAAAGTATGCCTAAACAAATTATTATCATCGGTGGAGGGCCAGCTGGGATTGAGGCAGCGCGGGCGGCAGCCAGAGCAGGTGGCACGGTTACGTTGGTAAGCGAAGGGCCTGTGGGCGGGCGTTCAGGCTGGCACAGCTTGCTGCCCAGCAAAGTGTGGCTTTCTGCGGCGGATGTGGCTGGCTTGGTGGCTGAGTCGCCATTCAGCAGGAGCGGTGGTGTGCCTACGCCAGCCGAGATTTTGCCCCAGTTGCAGCAAATCAAGCAGCAGTGGAACGGCCAGCAGGCCGAAGAATTGACCAAACTGGGCGTCAAAATTGTCAACGGCGTGGCGACGTTTACGGCCGTTAACACCGTGGTGGTAAATGATGACGAGGGGCAGCCCGTGGCCACCTTAACCGGGGATGCCATCATTTTGGCAACGGGGTCCGTCCCCTTTTTTCCACCCAACCTGAAGCCCGACGGCAAAAAAGTGATCGCGCCGCGATTTTTCAGCGCCCTGAAAGCGCTGCCCGGCAGCATCGCCGTTATTGGTGCGGGGGCAACGGGCGTGGAGGCGGTTTACCTGTTTAACCGGCTGGGGCTGGACGTGACCTGGATTGTGGACCAGTTTGGCGTCCTGCCGGATTATCCCGCAGCGGCGGGCGAGCTGATGGCGGAAATCCTGGTTCGGCGGGGGGTGAAGCTGGTACAGGGCACGCTGGCGGACCATTTTGAAGATGAGGGAGATAAGATTGCAGTGGTTTTGGCAAACAGCCGTCGCGAAACCACCGCGTTAGTTTTTGTAGCGATCGGCCGCACCTCCGACCTCAGCCGTCTGAATCTGGACGCAGCGGGGCTTTCGCTGGCTGGCCACAAATTCCCGGCAATCGACTCATTTTGCCAGACCAGCGTGTCCGGCATTTACGCTGTCGGCGACGCCGCCGGGCCGCCGATGGTGGCCAATCGAGCGATGGCGATGGCGCGGGTGGCGGGTTTGCACGCCGCCGGGGCAGCCATTGCACCGTACAGGCCGAATACAGTTGTGGCGGCTGTTTATTCGGAACCGCAAGTTGCCCAAGTGGGCACCACAAGTGCAGACGACGGCTCGATTCAGACCGTGCAGCTGGGTTTTGAGGCGGCGATGAAGGCGCATTTATTGGGCGAGACGGAAGGGTTTGTGGCGTTGGCCTATGATAGTGAGCGGAAAGTTGTGGGGGGAACGGCAGTTGGCCCTCATGCCGGTGATGTACTGGCGCCGGTCGCCCTGGCCATCCAGGTTGGCGCCTCACTAGACGACCTGGCGGCCATCTTTGCCGCCCATCCCACGCTCAGCGAACTCGCTTTTGCCGCCGCCCGAGCCACCTGAAAGATTGGGCCAATCTTGAAGATTGGCCCAATCTCGTCAAACTTTCTGCTGCCGCCCGGCCAGCAGCAAATAGGCATAGAGCAAAATGCCGGTCACAATCCCCACGCTCCATTTCACCGGCCAGGGGATGTTTTCATACTCATTCCCACGCAGAGCGTGGGAATGCCGGAGGCAGCACTCTGCGCTGCGAAATGGGGCGCAGAGCACCCCTGTCTGCAGGTATTGGCTCTAGGCCATCAGCTCGTCTAGTTCGGTGGAGAGGGAATCGAGTTCGGCTTGAGCAACGGCTAATTCTTGCGCCACCACCTCTTCACGTTCCCCCTCAGCCCGCGCCAGCTCAAACTTTAGCTGCTCCAGCCACACTTCTGTTTCCTCAATTTGCTCCGTCAGTTCGCGGATACGGCGGCGGTGGGCTTGTTTGTCTTTGGCGGTAACCTTGAGCGGATCCACCACATCCTCGATCCAGTCCAGATTGACGGGCGGCAACACCTTTTCCTTCGTCGGCAGCGCCACCTTGGAGGAAACCGTCTTGATAATCGCTTCACCCCCCTCTTTGGTCGCCAAAAACTCCTGATAAGTGCCGTCAAAAACATACAAACGACCGGGGTCGCCGTCGCGCAGTTCCCAGATTTGGGTCGCCAGGCGGTCTACCAGGTAGCGGTCGTGGCTCACCAGCACAATCGTACCGTCGAACTGCTCCAGCACCGCTTGCAGCACCTCCTGCGACGGGATGTCCAGATGGTTGGTCGGCTCGTCCAGCAGCAGGAAGTTGGCTTCGTCCAGCGCCAGCAGCGCCAGCGCCAGACGCCCGCGCTCGCCGCCGCTTAAATCCCCCACCCGCTTAAACACGTCATCTCCCCGGAACAGGTACTGCCCCAGATAGTTGCGCGCCTCTTCTTTGCTCATCGGTTTGTGGGCCAAAACCTCATCCAGCGCCCGCTTTGCCATATCCAGCTGCTCGTGTCCCTGGGCAAAGTAGCCCAGCGCCAGCCCATCCCCCAGGCGCAGCTTGCCCCGCAGCGGCGGAATCTCGCCCAGGATGGTGCGCAAAAAGGTGCTTTTGCCGCTGCCGTTGGGGCCAATCAGGGCGACGCAGTCCAGCCGCTCCAGGTTGATGTCGTCGCAGTCGAACAGCGGCACGTCAGGGTAGCCAATTTGCAGCTTTTTGGTGCGCAGCACAAAGCGGCTGCCCCGCTGCTCCGGCTTGAGCTTGATTTTGAGCTTGGGCATTCGGCTGGTGGGGGACGGCAGCTGTTTGATGCGCTGGGCGGCTTCGTTGACGGTGAGGGTGCGCACCCGCTCGCCGATTTGCAGCCAGCTTTTGCCCTGCATCCCCAGCAGGCCCACTTCCTCAATCAGCACAATGTCGCGGGTCAGCCGCTTTAGCTTGCCCTTGGCAATGTCGGTTTTGCCCCCGGCGATATTTTTGCGGATAAATTCCAGCTCCGCTTCCAGCCGGGCAGTTTCGTTGGCAAAGAGGGTTTCTTCGTGCTGCCATTCGAGTTCACGCTGCTGAACGTAGGCGGTGTAGCTGCCTTTGTACGGTTTGACACCGTGCTGTGCCATCGCCCACACCTGGGTCACAACGCGGTCCAAAAAGTAGCGGTCGTGGCTGACGATGAGCAGGGAGCCTTCCCAGGTACGCAGCGTTTTCTCCAGCCACTCAATGGCGGCGGTGTCCAGATGGTTGGTCGGCTCATCGAGGATGAGCAGATCGGGCTTTTCCAGGAGCAGTCGGCCGAGCAGCACGCGGGTTTTTTGGCCACCGCTCAGGTGGGTCAGCGGGATGTCCCACTGGTCTGGTTCAAAGCCCAGCCCCTGCAGCACGCGCTTGATCTCTTGCTGGTAATCGTAGCCGCCGCCGTGTTCGTAGAGGGTTTGGATACGGCCGTATTCCGCCAACACATCCTCCCCCAACTCCATTCTGGCTTCCAGCGCCCGCAGCTGGTCTTCCTGGCCGCGCAAATCGGCAAAAACGGAAAGCATCTCCTGGTACACCGTGTTCTCCTGCCCGGCAAAGGTCAGCACCGCCTCCTGCCGTAGATAACCCAGCGTCAGGTCAGACTGGCGGCTGACGGTGCCCGCCGTCGGCTCCAGCAGCCCGGCCAAAATAAGCAGCAGCGTCGTTTTGCCCACCCCATTGGGACCCACCAGCCCCACCCGCTCTTTGGCGTGCAGCAAGACCGAAACGTCCTCAAACAGATCTTCTGCACCGAAGGAATGTGCCAGTTGGTTTGCCTGCAAAATAATCATGGGGGAATGATAGTGGGGGGCGGCGTTCTGGGCAAGGAAAGGAGGTGAGAAGCGGGAAGTAGGAAGTGAGAAGTGGTGATTTTTATCATCGGTTTTGGTTCTCTTTGTTACTTGCAGTCCAGGATGGGGTGGGATTACAGTGGCTGATAGAGTGAAGCATTTTGAGCCGCTGACACAGGAGAACGACCATGAGTCAAGAAGAGGATTTACTCAGGAAAAAGCCGAGGCGCATTCGCAAAAAGAAGGAACGGGTGCATAAACACCGGGCGGAAAAAGCCAAGGCCAGCAAGCAGAACAAGGTGGAACAGAAGAAGAAAAAATCTCGCCAAAAGCAAGGCAAGCGAGACCGCTGATGGCGTGAAAAATAGCTGGAGGTGAATCATGTTTAAACATTTATTGGTTCCTTTAGACGGTTCTGACTTAGCCGAGAGCGCTCTGCCCATGGCCCAAACCATCGCCGAACGTTTTGCCAGCGAAATCACGCTGTTCCGGGCGGTTCATCTACCTCATTTGATTGGCGATAGCTACGAGTTTGCCGAACTGTACACCAGTTTCAGCTACGAAATGCGGCAGGAAGCTGAGGCTTATCTGACGGCTAAACAAAAAGGGCTGCAAGCAGCTGGCTTCACGGTCAACTGCCGCATCGTGACGGGCACACCAGCCGCCGATGCAATTTTGATCGCAGCCGATGAGCTGGCGGTAGACACCATTGTGATGAGCACGCACGGTCGCGGCGGGTTTGCCCGCTGGGTCTTTGGCAGTGTCGCAGACAAGGTGCTGCGACACGCTCGCGTGCCGATTTTGTTGGCCAGGGTAACGCCGAGCGACAACAGGAAGGTGTAAGATGATGATGGCAACGGATAAACCGATTTATGTTACCAGGAAAGGCTTGGCTGATCTGGAAAAGGAGCTGGCCTATTTGCGCACGGTAAAACGGCCGTTAACAGTCGAACAGATGCAGGAGGCCAAGGGAAATGGCGACTGGATGGACCAGACGGAGTATATGCTTGTCGAGGCGGAAATAGCGTTTATAGACGGCCGTATCCAGGAACTGCAACACATGATCGACCACGCCCAGCTCATCCAACCGGGCAACCAGGACAACCTCGTCAACATTGGCGATACCGTCACCATCGAAACCAGCGACGGGGAAGTTGAGCAGTACACCATCGTGGGTGCGGCCGAGGCCAACCCCAGCGCCGGATTCATCTCCAACGAGTCGCCGCTAGGCCATGCCCTGCTCGACCATAAGGTAGGGGATGAGGTCATTTTCCACGCACCTGCTGGGGAGATTCGCTGCCGGATTCTTGCTATTAGCGCCAGACGACCCAATGGAATGAACCGGTAAACAAGCAGGTATTCTACGACCCCCAGAAAAACCCAAATAACCGATTTTTCGGCTCTTTGGGAATTCAAAGAGTGACAGCCCGTGAAACGTGAAACGTGATGCGTGACCAGAGGTGCATCACGTTTTACGTTTCACGCAAAACCCCACGAAATCCGAAAGACCCGATTTTTCTTGTTAGTTCTTCAGGAAACGGCCGTTTGTTGTTATAATGACCTCGCGACAATCAAAAAGTTAAGGCAACTTTTGAAGAGGAAATGATGCATACCCAAATGACGGCCGTTGAAATGACAGGAACAATTGATGAGCACAACCAGCTCCATTTGGACGATAAATTGCCCATTACCGGCCCTAAACGTGTCCGCGTCATTGTTCTAACAACTGTTGAGGAAAATATCTCTGAAGCAGAATGGCTGAAAGCTGCTGCCAGAAATCCAGCTTTTCAGTTTCTTCATGACGCAGGGGAAGATATCTACACCCTGGATGATGGCAAACCCATTGAAGTTGAAAAATAAAGTCGTACTCGTCTAACGGGCGGTCCCTTCAAAACCACATCACTCCTCAACTATAATTCTCTGTGTAACTCTGTGTAACTCTGTGCCTTCTCTGTGAAACTCTGTGTTCCTCTTCCTTCTTGTGGAGCAATCCAACCAAACAAAGTAAAATTCCTCCCATGAACTACCAGGCAACTTTTCGCTGTTTCCGGGGCTGCCCCGGCACTTACTCCATTTACGACGTCATCTACACCTGCCCCACCTGCGGCGGCCTGCTGGAGGTCCACCACGAGCTGGAACCCCTGCGCCAGCGCAGCGCCGGGCAGTGGCAATCCCTGCTCGACCAGCGAGCGGGCAGCACCCAATGGCCCTACGGCAGCGGCGTCTGGGCCATGAAGGAATGGATCATCCCCGATCTGCCCAACGACAACGTCGTCAGCATGTTTGAGGGCAACTCCAACCTGTTTTGGGCCGAGCGACTGGGCCAGCAAATTGGCCTGACTGACCTATGGATCAAGCTGTGCGGCAACAGCCACACCGGCAGCTTCAAAGATTTGGGCATGACCGTCCTCGTCAGCGTCGTCAAGCAGATGATGACCCTGTCCAATAATCCGGTAAAAGCTGTGGCCTGTGCCAGCACCGGGGACACCAGCGCCGCCTTAGCCGCTTACGCGGCGGCGGCAGGCATCCCCGCCATCGTCTTTTTGCCGCAGAACAAGGTGAGCGCCGCCCAGCTCATCCAGCCCATCGCCAACGGGGCGCACGTTTTGGCCCTGGATACCGATTTCGACGGCTGTATGCGCATCGTCAAGGAGCTGACGAAGGACAACAGCATCTACCTGGCCAACTCGATGAACAGCCTGCGCATCGAGGGGCAAAAGACGGTGGGGATTGAAATTGTGCGCCAGTTTGATTGGCAGGTGCCGGACTGGATCATTCTGCCCGTGGGCAACCTGGGCAATATCAGCGCCACCTACAAAGGGCTGAAGCTGCTCTACGAACTGGACATTATCGACAAGATGCCCCGGCTGGTGGCGGCGCAGGCGGCCAAAGCGAATCCGTTTTACCAAAGCTACCAGAACGGCTTCCAGGACAAAGTCTCCCTGGCGGCGCAGGATACGCAGGCATCGGCCATCCGCATTGGCGACCCGGTGAGCTACGAGAAGGCGGTGCAGGCAATCCAGGCCACCAACGGCATCGTGGAGCAGGCGTCGGAACATGAACTGGCCAACGCGGCCGCTTTAGCGGATCGTACTGGCATGTATACCTGTCCGCATACGGCCGTTGCCCTCGCCGCCCTCTTCAAACTGGTAGACAAAGGCATCATCCACAAAAACGACCGTACCGTCGTCATCAGCACCGCCCACGGCCTTAAATTCACCCAGTTCAAGCTGCAATACCACGAAGGCACCCTGCCCGAAGCCGAAAGCCAGTACGCCAACCCGCCCGTCAACCTGCCCGCCGACGTGGAATTGGTGAAGGACACCATTGCGCGGCGATTAGAAGCAAGTGATAAGTGAAAAGGGAAAAGTAGAAGCCACTTATCACTTTTTACTTTTTACTTTTTCTCCCAAAAGGACTCCCCATGACCAAACCATTCGAAATCGGCCTCTACTCCTTTGCCGAACTGACGCCTGACCCCCAAACGGGCAAACTCATCACACCGGCCCACCGGCTGGAAGAACTGCTGGAAACCATCGAACTGGCCGACCAGGTAGGGCTGGATGTCTTTGGCCTGGGGGAACATCACCGGCCAGATTTTGTTTCGTCGGCTCCGGCGGTGATTTTGGCGGCAGCGGCGGCGCGCACCAAACGGATTCGCCTTAGCAGCGCCGTCACCGTGCTGAGTTCCGACGATCCGGTTCGGGTGTTTCAAAATTTTGCCACGCTGGATTTGCTCTCAAACGGCCGTGCCGAAATCATGGCCGGTCGTGGCTCGTTCATCGAATCGTTCCCCCTGTTTGGCTACGAGCTGCGCGATTACCACACGCTGTTTGCCGAAAAATTGGAGCTGCTGCTAAAAGTGCGTGAGCAGGTCGAGGTACATTGGTCCGGCCAGCACCGCGCCCCGCTGACGGGGCAAGGCGTCTACCCACGCCCTATTCAAGAGCCGCTGCCGGTGTGGATTGCCGTGGGCGGCACGCCGGAATCGGTGGTGCGGGCAGCAGCCCTGGGGCTGCCGCTGGCCCTGGCGATCATTGGTGGAATCCCGGAGCAGTTTGCCGGGTTGGTCGATTTATACAATCGCGCCGTGGCCCAATCCGGGCACGACCGCGCCAAGCTGGCGCTGAGCATCAACTCCCACGGCTTCATCGCCGACGACGCCCAGGAAGCCCGCGACGTTGCCTTCCCGCCCTTTGCCCAGGTGATGAACAAAATCGGCCGCGAGCGCGGCTGGCCGCCCATGAGCCGCCAGCAGTTCGACGCCTCAACTGCCCTGCGCGGGGCCAACTTTGTGGGCAATCCTGACCAGATCATCGAGAAGATTTTGTACCAGCACGAGATTTTCAACCACGACCGCTTCTTGCTGCAAATGAGCGTCGGCACCATGCCCCACGACAAGATGATGCACGCGATTGAATTGTTAGGCACCAAAGTTGCGCCCGTGGTTCGGGAAGAAATCGGCCGTCGGCGGCAATCCTCGTAGGGGCGAGGCGTTTGGCCACGATCTCCCGAATAACAGTCCCACTCCCCACCAAACGCCTCGCCCAAATCTGACAATACCAAATGTTGGGTGAAACAGGGCAAGGCAGGCGGCAGACAGAGATCATCAAATTCGGTTGTTTTTAAACATCAGGGCGAGGCGTTTGGAGGTAAGGTAATTCGCGTTCAACAGTAACGGCCAAACGCCTCGCCCCTACAGGCCAATGGTTATTCTTCCTTCAAATACGGCTGACCCAACGCCTCTGGCTTGGCCGCACCCCAACGGGTTCTGAACCGCTTGGTAGACATGAGCAGCAAAACCAGCAGCGTAATGCCAAAAGGAACCATCCGCCACACGTAGCGGGACAAAACCCCAGGCAACACCAGCTCTGGGCTAAGCGACAGCTGCCACATGGTACCAAACAGCAGCGAGCCACCCAGCAAAATCAGCGGATTCCACATAGAGAAAAAGACCAGCGCCAGAGCGATGAAACCCCAGCCAAGTAAAAAGTTGTAACTCCAGACCGGATTGTAGCTAAGGGCATAAACAGCTCCGGCAAAGCCCATCAGCATTCCGCTTACCCCGGTACACAGATACCGAATTTTAACCACACTAATCCCAGAAACCTCCGCCACAGATGGATTTTCCCCTACAGACCGAATCTGCAAGCCCAAACTGGTACGGGTTAAGACAAACCAGATGACCCCAACCAATATCAGACCCAGGGGAAAAAAGGGAGAAACGCCAAAAATGGTGGGGATTCTTGGCAGGCCCAGCGGCCCGGTAAAAGGAGACCCCATGTAAGTGGTAAGGCCAAACCCCAAAATCCAGATGCCCATGCCGCTGACCACCTGGTCGCCACCCAACGTAATGGAAAAGAAGCCATGCAAAAGCCCCAGCAAGCCCCCAATGGCAATGGCCACCACGAAGCCTAACATGTAGCTGCCGGTGGTTTGCGCGGTAATGAAGCCAAGCGTTGCCCCAAACAGCATCACTCCTTCAACACCTACGTTCAAAGTGCCAGACCGCTGCCCAAAAAGCTCACCCAACCCGGCAAACAGAAAGATTGTTGAAGCGTCAAAGCTCCGAATCCAAAACTCCCACATCGACCTTCTCCGTGTTTAGTTTAACGAACACAATTTTGTACCGATAGAAAAATTGAAACGCGACCAGGGTAATCATCAAGACGCCTAGGAGAGCATAATCGACGCCGAAGCTCATGCCCAAAGCACCCTGCACAAAACGGCCGCCTACCGACAACCCGCCAAACAGAAACGCCACCGGAACTGCCCCCAGCGGGTTCCCCTGAGAAATGAGACCACAAATGATGCCGTAAAAGGCTAAATCCCCAAAAAAAGCATAATTGCGAGCAATTTTGTACACACCAGGCACCGCCCCAAAGTAATGGTACCCTGCTAGACCCGCCAAAACGCCGCCCAAAACAAATACCAATACCGGCACGCGCACCCGGCTGATGCCAGCATAAGCGGCCGCATTTGGATTTTGTCCATATGCCCGAATTTCAAAACCAAGCCGCATCCTGGCAAAGAGGTAATACAACAAAACCCCTGAACCCAACGCCAAAAAGATAGTTAGCGGCACGTCATAAACCAGAGGCATACGCAGCCCTCTGGGCAGTTCAAAGCTTTCGCCTCGCCCACCCGCGTTCATAAAGATGCCGCCATCTTTGATCATGAAAGAAACCAGCCAGAAGGCCATAAAATTAAGCATCATCGTGACCACGATTTCGTTGATGTTGTGCTTACCCCTCAAATAACCGGCAATCGCTCCGACGAGTGCGCCACCAACGGCCGCTCCCAACATGACCAAAGGCAGCAGCAAAATGGCGGGCGGATGGGGTGTACTGAGCTGATTAACGTCAAAGGCATAAAAGACGGCGTAAGCAGCTAATGCCCCCACATAAAGCTGCCCGGTCATGCCAATGTTCCACAGCCCCGCACGAAACGGAATGATAAAGGCATAGGTACAGAGGAGCAGAAAAACAAAGCGGTTCAGCGTTAACGGCAGGCCAAACTTGTTAAAGAAGGCGTAAGAAAAAATCTGCCGGTAAGCCTCTACTGGACTTAGCCCAGCCAGAATAAAGATAAAGCCAAACAGGAACAAAGCAGCCAGAATGGCCAGCACCGCATTTAGAACCGCCTGCCACGGCTTTAACACGGTTCTTTTCACCAGTTCAAACCGATAATTGCCAACCTTCATTTTGTCGCTTCTCCTGGCATTTCAATGCCCGCCATCATGGCTCCTACAGTTTCTCGCTGCGCCTCTTCGGCGGGGATGATGCCCATGAGCCGACCTTCATAAATGGGTGCAATCCAGTCGCTCAACGAGAAAATCTCGTCTAAATCTTCTGAAATCAGCAGAACGGCCGCATGCTTAAACTTCGCCTCATTCAACTTGTTACGCACAAACTCAATCGCCCCAATGTCCAGCCCCTGTGACGGCAAGTCGGCGATGACCAGCCGGGGATTGCGCGACAAAACGCGGGCCAAAATGAGCTTCTGCAGATTGCCACCGGATAGATTTTTTGCCATCACATCCGCGTTTGGCGTTTTTACCCCGTACTCGGCAATGACTTCTTCTGTTAGCTTGCGAATCCCCCGATAATCCAGCGTTCCACGATGCTGGAATTTCTCGTCAAAGTAGTAGTTCATCGCCATATTTTCCACCAGCGAGAACTCCGCAATTGATCCCAAATGGTTGCGATCGGCCGGAATGTAACCCATGCCCCGCTTCCAGCGAGCGTAGCTGGAAACGGCCGTAATATCGCTGCCATCCAGCACGATCTTGCCACTCTCAACGGCACGCATTCCGGCCAAACACTCTACCAGCTCGCGCTGCCCATTACCAGAGACGCCCGCAATGCCAAAAATCTCTCCCTCACGGATAGAAAACGACACGCCATCCAGCGCCCGAAACCCTTTATCGCTTTGCGCCGCAAGATTTTCAACCTGGAGAATCGTCTTCCCCTTTGCCGCTCTTGCCCGCTTCACATTAAAGAGCACTTCCCGGCCGACCAGTTCCGTCGCCAGGCTCTTTTCAGTTGCCTGCTCTGTCTCGATGCAGGAGACAACCTTGCCCCGACGCAAAACGGTAATGCGGTGGCTGATGCGCAGCACAATGGGCAGCTTATGGGTGATGAAGGGAACAATGGCCAGGTTGTCTTTGGCCATCGCCTCAATGGAGACAAGGAGTTTTTCGGTTTCGATAGGGGTTAAAGCGGCCGTTGGCTCATCCATGATCAGCAGTTCGGCCCCGCGATAAAGCGCTTTCAGGATTTCGACGATCTGCTTTTCGCCTTCGGAGAGATGCCACACCTTGGCCTTCAGGTCAAGCGAAAAGCCAAATTTATCACAAAGGTCATGGATTTCGCGGGTGGTGCGCTTGTAATCGAGAATTTTCCCCGCGCGCGGGTGCCCCAGGATAATGTTTTCGATGACGGTGTGGGCCGGAACGAGCTTGCGGTGCTGGTGCACCATGCCAATGCCGCGCTCGATGGCACCGAGCGGCGAACTAAAAGTCACTTTTTGGCCAGCCAGGTAAATTTCGCCTTCGTCTGGTTGGTACTGGCCAAAGAGGATTTTCATCAAGGTAGATTTGCCTGCCCCGTTTTCACCCAGAATGGCGTGGATTTCACCCACTTTGATGGCAAAGTCAATGTTGTCATTGGCAAGAACGCCTGGAAAGCGCTTGGTGATGCCTCTTGCTTCTAAGACCGTGTCGCCGCGTTTTAACTGTTGGAGTAGCACAATAAGCCTTTCTAGTATTTAAGCGATGAGGCCCCCAAGTTGGGAGCCTCATCGTATGGTTGTCAAATCCTGGTCTTCGTTTGGACGGCCGTTAGCCGCTCAAACCTTTACTCCAAAATCGTCACGCCCTGCAGGTCAAAGTTGAACCGAGAGAGCAGCCACACGGTCGTGGGTTCCTCACCAGCGGGTTTTACTTCTTCACCAGCCGCCGGAATCGGCAGCCCTTCAAGCGCCAGCCCCGTACCATTGCTGATGAAAGCGTGTTCGGTAAATGGATCCCACTCGCCATTGATCATTTGCTCGCGGCGCTGCTCAACCAGGTCCAGAATCTCTTGCGGAATAAACGGCAGGGCTGCGGGGCTGATCGCTTCGATGCCTACCTTGCCATCGTTCATGATGTCCACTGTGGGCAGTACGCTACCGTCGGCCAGGGTGATCGAGCTTTCCATACCCAGGTACAGAACCGTTTCCGGGTTTTGCTCACCAGCCAGGAAATCGTTAATCATATGTTCGTAGAGCACTTCCCAACGAGTGTCAAAGGAAACAGCCACGGTGTCGGTATTTGCCCAACCGTAGAAACCAACGATGTCCATATCTTTACCCACAAACCAGATGCCCCGCTCCACGGCCACATCCAGCGGCGAACCCGAGTCAGTTTGCTGCGTGATCACATCAACGTTGTACTGGCTGATCAAGGTTTCGGCGATGCCGCGCTCTTCGGGCGGCAGGAACCAGTCACCCGCGTAGCGCACGTAAATATTGATATCCTTGCCCAGGATTTCGGCGGCGTCCTGCACGCCCAAAACAAAACCATTGGTGCGGCGAATCACCTGCACCGAGGGGAAGGCAGAAACGATACCGATATTGCCCGTCTCGGTTAAGGCGCCAGCGATGAGACCTTCCAGGTAGAGCGCCTGGTACTGGCGCGGAAAGAGGCGGATGAAGTTGCGCTCGGTGGACAGGTCGCTGGCGATGATGGAGCCAAAGTAGACATCGGGATACTTTTCGGTGATCTCCTGCAGCGGCAAACCCATAAACTCCGCATTGCCAATAACGATGTCTGCCCCGCTAGAAATCAACTCTTCGGCGTAGGGAACGGTGAGATCAGGCCCAACTTCTTCACGGAACACATACTCAACGTTGCCATATTTTTCCTCCAGGCGTTTGCCAGCCCGGTGGTGGGCACCAGACCAGGTGGTTCCTTCGATGACGCTAAAATGCTGGATAGCCAATGTGATGGTATCGTCACCAGCGTCTGTGCTATCGGCTGCATCGGTTGAGCCCGAACTGTCGCGGGAATCCTCAGCAACGTCACCTGCTGAGGATGTACACTGGGTCATTGCCAGGGCAAGCATCAGCAGCAGAAGCAATAAAAGTACTCGGGGGATTCTGCGATCGTCGTGCTTAGACAATAGTTTGCTGAACATTTCTTCCTCCTTCTTCAATTAACATCAATAAAAATGGGGTGCTACTTGTATAAAGGCCAAAGTAATCTTTGAATGGCTAAGACGGCAAATTTGGCTTCTACTTGAGCAAATCACAAGAAAACAGGCTTGCGAGTTTAGCGTTCTTTCAGTGATTTGCTTATTCACAATAGGCGTTTTTACAGAGTTGTAAAATTGTAGGGAATTCGAGAATTATCGTCAATACGAGTTTAGCAGCAATAGCTGGCTGTCGGAATGGGTTCATTTTCTGTATAATGCGGCACTGTTTGTGAAATTGAGGCTAATTAGCACAAAAGAAGAGGTTGGATGAATTTAGAAGATGGGTTGGCAACGGCCGTTTCCATTGCCAGAGAAGCAGGCCAGCACCTTTTAGACGGGTTCAGCCAGCAAAAAACAATCGAGCGCAAAAGTTCGGCGGTGGATTGGGTGACCCAGTACGACACAGCAGCGGAGGCGCTTATTTTCTCACGGCTGCGGGCGGAATATCCGCATCACGGGTTTGTGGGGGAAGAAGGCACCGACACGGTGGGGGAAGATGGCTACATCTGGTACGTCGATCCGCTGGACGGCACCAACAATTTTGCCCACGGCTTCCCCGTTTTTTGCGTCTCGATGGCGCTGTACCAGCACGGGCAGCCACTGCTGGCGGTGGTGTTTGATCCGACGCGGGGGGAATGTTTTACGGCCGTTTCCCAACAAGGCGCTTTCCTCACCAGCGCCAACGGCCACAAAACGCAGCTCCACGTCTCCAGCGAAACGGAGCTGGTCAGCAGCCTGCTGGCCACCGGCTTCCCCTACGATCGGCAAACCAGCCAGGAGAACAACATACGGCAAACGGCCGCTTTCCTGCAGGTGTCGCAAGGCATTCGGCGGGCAGGCTCTGCGGCGCTGGACATAGCGTACGTGGCGGCCGGTCGGTTGGATGGGTATTGGGAGTTCAAACTGTATAGTTGGGACGCCGCCGCCGCAATTTTACTGGTGAAAGAAGCCGGGGGCACGGTGACGTTTATAGACGGCAAACCCTTTACAATGGAGCCAAGATTGTCGTTGGTGGTGAGCAACGGCCGTATCCACGACCAGATGTTGGCTGTGTTAAGGGATTGCTGATACGGCCGTTGCCTAAAGCCACTTAACCAGGTAAATTGAACGGCTTCTGTTGAAGCCCTGTGCTATAATTTGGGCAGATCATCAACATAAAGGATTTGTCTCTATGTCAATCTACTCTATTCGTCTCTATCTGGAACCTAATGAATCTGGCACTTACACAGTCACCAGCCCAGATATTCCCGGCCTGGTGACAGAAGGACGTACACCTGAAGATATTCAAGCGAATGTCCAAGAAGCCCTACGAGAACTACAAGCAGCCTGGCATGAACTGGGCCTGGGCTTGCCGCCTGTTTTACGCCCGGCGCTTAAAGACCGTCCCCAAACGATAGACCTCCTTGTAACAGCCTGATGCGTTACAAAGAAGTTGCAAAGCGGTTGGAAAAATCAGGTTGTTATCAGTTACGTCAGGGCAAAGGAAGCCATCAAATCTGGTTGAATCCTGCGACAAATCAATTAGCTTCTGTGCCGGATTGGGGGACAAAAGATTTAGCGCCGGGAACTGTGCGAGCCATCATTCGGGAACTAGTACAGGGATTTTGTAAAAATGCGGGGTGCGAGTAAGCTGGTAGAATGCCAAAGAAATATGAAGTGAATCTCACACCCAAAGAACGGACCCATTTGCTGGCGCTTGTCAGCAAAGGCAAAAATAAGGCAGCGGTAA
>JBGTCV010000024.1:0-74524 GCA_041748655.1 Promineifilaceae bacterium (SeqCode)
GCTTTGGGCTGCTTTTTGCGCCACTGACTGACTTCATCACTCGCTTGACGAAAGGATTCTGCCCACTTGTCTTCTTTATTCATTGCTCTTACCTCCATTTTGGGCTTCTATTCTCTCATCAACAATACTTCCGCGCACCCATTGTCGGCTCGCCACCGCTGACGATGACGACGCTTTCATTTTCTACATACCAGCCCGCCAGCTGGGCATCGTCGATTTGCTGCAGGGGAACGGCCGTTGCAAACCCATCCCCAAACTGGTACACCATCACATTCGTGCCAAACATTCCTTCAAACTCAGCAACGAGCTGGTGGGTGGTGGAGGAATAGAGCATGGTATACGGCCGTTGCCCTTGCAGTGCCGTGCCATCCGCCGCTGTGGGCACAATCGTCTCGCTGCCATCAACGGCCACGATGGTGAATGGCGCGTCAGCGTAGAGCAGGTAGCCGGAATCGCCCAACCAAAGCGGCGCATCCCCAATCCAGCCGCTGTTTTGGTAAACGCCGCTGGCAATAGGTGGATTGCCAGAATCCACGGCGGCGCTGGTGATAAACAGATCGCCATCCTTCAGGTAAGCAATCCAGTCCCCGTCTGGCGACCAGACAAAGTATGGATCCACATCTTCCACCAGGGGCACGCTGTTATCTGGCCCCAACATTACAACGAGGTCAAAGCCGCTGCCATCATGCGCGGCTATTGCCACACTCGGCTGGCTCGAAACCTCGTTGATGGGTGAAAGCGCCGCCCGGCCGATGTTGCCCTCAGCCCAAAGCTGATCTGTGCCGGTGGCAAAGTTGTACATGTGCAAATCGGTGACAGACTGCTGGTCGGCGGTAGCTTCCCAAAAGGTGCTGCCGTAAGCCAGCCAGCCAGCCTCGTAATCAAAGAAGAGTTCCACTTCGACCGGCATTTCCCGGAGTTCCATGTCATCATTTTGCACCATAAGGACGGGTTGGCCGTAGCTGCCACTGCCGTAGGGCAGCCAGACCAGCGCGGGCACAATTAAGGGTGCGGGCGTGGGAACAGGAAGGCGAACAGGTGGTTGGGGTGTGGGAGGGATGGCGGTGTGGGGGACGGAGACGGCCGTAGCCGTTGGTATTACTTCGGCTGCGGCAACGGTTTCTGCGGTAGGCAGTTGGGGGGGGACGGCCGTAGCCGTTGGTGTCGCTTCACCACCACAGCCAAACAGAAGTCCAACCAAAATCAACCAGCGCACGCTTTTCATATGGCAATCCTTGTTAAAAACTAAAAAAGCAGTTTCAAGAAAGTTTCTTTTTCCAGCGGCCCAAAATAGGGTTCCAATTCGGTGTCGGCCAGCGCAGCTGCCAACGCCTCGGCATCGTAGCGCAGGCCGGTGAGCCGCATTTCCAGTTCGGCCACGTCCCGCTGCCCGCTGAAATCGCCAAAAATTTTAATCGACTGGATGCGCCCTTTTTCCACATAAATGCGGGCATCCAGCTTGCCCACCGGCAGTTTTTCGGTTTTTTGGATGTTGAAGGCGGGGGAACGGCCGTAATTCCATTCCCACGTCATATAGCGCTGCGTGGCAATTTCCTGAATCTGCTCCCAATCCGACTCCGTCAGCTCATAAGCAGGAATCTGCTCTCCACCAAAAATACCAACCAGCAGCGCCTGCCGCAGCGCCAGAATATCCATCTCCTCAGACAGATGTTCCCGTACGTTGGTCACAAATGATCGCACCGACTGCACCGCCTTCGATTCAATCTTGAGCTGCCTCGGATTAATGGCCCGCAGCATGTTTTCCAGATTGGTATTGAACAAAATGGTACCGTGACTAAACATGCGCACGGCAGACGCATACTGCGCATTACCGGAGATTTTTTTGCCGTCTACAAAAATATCACTTTTCCCTTGCAGCACAGCAGCCACCCCCAAACGTTGCAGCACTTCAATCACCGGCTGGGTAAATTTGCCAAAATTGTGCAAATCGTGCTTGCCGTGGGTGATGAAGCTAAAGTTCAAATTCCCCAAATCATGGTAAACCGCGCCGCCGCCAGACAGCCGCCGCACCAGATGAATCTGGTTCTCCCGCACAAAATGCGGGTCAATTTCCTCAATGCTGTTTTGGTTACGCCCAATAATGACCGAAGGCGCATTGATGTAAAAGAGCAGCAGGGGCTCCACCAGCTGCACATTGCGCAGCAAATGCTCTTCAATGGCCAGGTTCAACCTGGGGTCCGTTGTCCCTTGATTATCAACAAATAACATATCACCTTCCCACCTGAAAAATTCCGGCTTCACCCCGCTCATTTTAACCAGTCCAGGATAAATCTGCTATTGCAAATCCCCAGCCTGGACAAGCCAGAAAAGTGTTGGGATGTATTCGCTATTGTTACCTGGTAGGGATTCAAGTACGCTGGCGCAGTAAAATCAGGAAAAAATATTATCCAGTTAGCGTTTTAAAACAATTTAAAACTAACGATAATCGTATTTAGTGATATGTATGGCCAAACTATTAATTATTGACGATGACCCTTTCGTTGCAGAATCTTTAATGACAGCGCTTAAGGATCGGGGGCATGAGGTTTTTGCCGGGTATAACGGCCGTGAAGGGGTTGATCTGGTCACCGAACTGACGCCAGACCTGGTCATTCTTGATATGAAAATGCCCATCATGGATGGGTTGGAGGCCACGGAACATATTCGCCTGCAATCTGATGTGCCAATTATCATGCTAACGGCCGAAACAGCTGAAGAAGAGATAGTGGCGGCCCTGGAAACGGGGGTCGATGAATATTTAAGCAAACCTTTTCGCCTCAATGAGTTGGCTGCCCGCATTCAGGCGCTTATCCGTCGCCGTAACTGGGCCGAGACCAAAACTGAACAAGAGGTGGCCCAGCTGAAGCAAAATCTTATGGCCACCATGACGCATGAAATGCGCACGCCCATCGCTTCAATTTTGAACACGCTGGAAATTGTGTTTGCCTCAGCTTATAACGGTAATTTTCAATCACAGCTCGCTTTTTTAGAGCAGGTACAGCACAACACCCATGTCCTCAATCGACTGGTGGAGGATCTGCTTATTTTGGCGTGGATTGATGAAGGGTTGGAGATTTTAAGACGGCCGTTTCCCCTCAGAAATGAAGTCGAGCGCATCATCAACAAAAAGCGCAAAAACATTGCCGAACAGAACCTGACCGTTCAGAACGAAATTGGCCCCGAATTAGAAATCAACGGGGATACCCACAAACTGCGCCATCTTTTTTACCATTTGCTAGACAACGCATTGAAATTTAGCCGCCCAGGCCAAATCGTTCGCGTTTGGGCCAAAGCCAACAGGAATGGCGATATTCAGCTCATCGTGGCCGATGAAGGCATTGGCATCCATCCCAAGTACCACCACAAAATTTTTGATCGCTTCCACCAGCTAGATCAGGGAGACAGCCGCAGTTATGGCGGGCTAGGCATTGGCCTCACCATTGCCAAAGCGGTTGCCGAAGCGCATGGCGGCCATATTTGCGTCACCAGCGAACTCAACGCCGGCAGCCAGTTTATCCTGACTTTACCCGCCGCCGAAGCCGAATGGATCATGTAAGTTTAATTATCTTCTTCGGAAACGGCCGTTTCCGTCATTTCCGGCGTCGGCGATACCTCTGGCGTTGGCGTGGGCGTCTTGTACGGCTCCGTTATCAACTCCACCACCGTCAGTTCCCCCTCCGTTACCCGTACCGGCTGTCGATATTCCAGGCCTTGCAGCTTGACGTATAAGGTGTACTCCCCAGGCCGCATATCGGCAAAGACAAAGTTTTCCGCCAGCAGCTCATCCGGATTAATCAGGTTTTGCGGATCACCCTGATAGCTAAAGGTGTTGATAAATTCCGGCTCATCCGCGCTGCCGTCGATCAGCGTCACCACCACGCCCTGCCAGGGACGCCCTTGCGGGTCAATGAGCCGCCCGGCCAATACCCCCCGCGTCGGGCCAGGATCAAGCCACAGTATTGGGTTACGCGTCGAGCCAAACTCATTGCTGCCCACACGCACCTCAAAGTGCAGATGCGGTACCGTGGCCGCGCCACCGATACCCACTTCGGCAATAGGCTCCCCCTGCTGCACGCGCTGGCCCACCTCCAAATTAAAATTCAGCACATGCCCATACAGCGCAAAAACCGGCTGACCTTGCCACGTTTGATCCAGCTCCAGCACCACCAGATGACCATACCAATTGCAGCGCCAGCCGTACAGCTCAAATTCATCCGCCTGAGCCACAACGACGGTACCATCAGCCACGGCCAGCACGGGCAGCCCCAATGCCCCGGCAATGTCGATACCGTTGTGGATGAGGTAACGGCCGTCTCCATCCGAGCCATACGGAAACGTTTTGTTGATGATGGTACGTCCACCGCCGGGCACCGGCTTCACAAAATCAAAGTGGGATAACGGTTCGCCCTGGGGTTGGGGCCAGGCGTCGGCAGCTAGAAAGTAGCGGGTGTAGGCAGGCCGAACCTGGGACGTTTCTGGACAGCGGCGATTGATGGGAACGGCCGTTGGCGTGGCCGTCTCGGTGGGGATGGCCGTCGGTGTATCGGTTTGGGTAGGCTGGGGCGTCAGCGTGGCCGGGGGCGGCGCTGTCGCCGAAGGCTCCACGGTGGCCGAAGGCAGCGCTATTGGCGTGGCGCTGGGCGCAAGCGTCGGCAGCGGTTCCGTAGCGATGGCGGCAATGGCCACTGCGGCCACATCATCTGCTGCGGGCTGGGCTTCGGCGGGTTGTTGGCAGCCGCTGCCCAGCAAGATCAGCAAAAAGCTGATGGATAGATAAACAAGGGTTGAACGCTTCATAAGGCTCCAATGATTATTTTGTGAGCCAATTGTCGCTGAGGGGGAAACGGCCGTCAAATGAGATTGTTCTCAGGTTTACCTACAATCCCTTAAGCTTCGCCGAGGGCTAAAGCCCCCGGCTACGAGATGGAAGGCCCGTTGGGCCTTTTGTTTAGCCCCTGTGGGGCTTCCATCTTGTAGCCAGGTCGTTTACGGCCTGGCAGGTTGGGCGATAATTTTCTTTCATGCGATTGCCCTACAATCCCTCACTTTCACTTTACAGGTTGTCAGTCACCTCAATAATTGTTTATAATGCCCCCACAACTAAATAGACCATCATCTCCGGGAGGAGTAGATGGCACCGATGCTGACAGAAAAGACGGGGCCGCGCAAACAAAACTCGCAGGCTGAAAGCCCCCACAGCAAACGCCCATTGAAAGTCGCCCGGTTGGATTGCCGAAGAAATGACCAGTGATCAGTATTCAGTAAAACAGTAATCAGTAAAAACTATATTGCGAAACTGACCTACTGACCACTGATTACTGAGCAAAGTAGACCGGCACGGGTAAGCCCGTTACAGCGCAACCCTGATATTGGTCGGGGTAAAGAGCGGCAATTGTTAAGGGAATTCCCTTAGCCTGGGGATTCATCCCCAGGAGCCGAAGAGAGGTGGTACCGCGGAATCAAGCCCATTTCGTCCTCAACGGATGATTTGGGCTTTTTGGATTCTGGCCACAGAGCACACAGAGGAAAAAGAGGAATTTCTCTTAAATCTCTGTGTCCTCTGTGGCAAAAAAATCGGAGGTTTTACAATGTCTCTACCCAAGCGGTACAACCCAAAAACGGCCGAACCTGCCCTGGAAGCGCAGTGGCAGGCCAACGGCACCTATCATTTTCACCCCAACTCAGATGCGCCCGTGTTCAGCATCGACACGCCGCCGCCGTCGGTGTCTGGCCATTTGCATTTGGGGCACGTTTACTCCTACAGCCAGACCGACTTCATTGCCCGATTTTTCAGGATGAACGGCCGTAACTTGTTCTATCCCATGGGCTTCGACGACAACGGCCTGCCCACCGAGCGGCTGGTGGAGCGGCTGGAGCAAGTGCGGGCCGCTGACATTGGCCGCCAGGCGTTCATCGAACTCTGCCTGAAAGTGAGCGAAGAAACAGAAGGCAAATACCGCGAACTGTGGCAGCGGCTGGGGTTGTCCATCGACTGGCGCTACACCTACCGCACCATCGACGACCATTCGCGGCGGCTGGCCCAATGGTCGTTCCTCGATTTGCACCAGAAAGGGCTGGCCTACCGCCAAAAAGCGCCAGCCATCTGGTGCCCGGAGTGCCAGACCGCCATCGCCCAGGCGGAACTGAACGACCTGGAGCGAGAAAGCACGTTTTACACGCTGGCCTTCACCCTGGAGGATGGCAGCACACTGCCCATCGCCACCACGCGGCCAGAGCTGCTGCCCGCCTGCGTGGCCGTATTTGTGCATCCGGAAGACGGCCGTTTCGCCTCCTACCTTGGCCAAAAAATCACCACCCCCTACACTCACCAGCCCGTACCGCTGCTGGCCGATCCCGCCGCCGAGCCGGAGAAAGGCACCGGCGCGGTGATGTGCTGCACCTTCGGCGACAACGCGGACGTAACCTGGTGGCGCACGCATCATTTACCGCTGATTGAGGTGATGGGGGCAGACGGCCGTCTCACCCATGCCGCCGGTGCCGATTTGGCCGGGCATCCCGCCGCCGAGGCCCGCCAAATCATCACCGGCAAGCTGCGCGAGGCAGGCGAACTGCTGGGTGAAGCGAAAATCAGCCAACACGTGCGCACCCACGAGCGCTGCGACACACCGGTAGAGTATCGCGTGGTGTCGCAATGGTTCATCCGCCTGCTGGATTTTAAGGATGACCTTTTGGCACAGGGCGAGAAAATCAACTGGCAGCCCACCCACATGAAGCTGCGTTACCGGCAGTGGGTGGAAAACCTGGCCTGGGATTGGTGCATCTCGCGGCAGCGCTTTTTTGGCGTGCCCTTCCCCGTATGGACCTGCGCCAGCTGCGGCGAAACCATCCTGGCCGATGAGGCAGAGTTGCCGGTGGATCCGCTGGCGGACAACCCATCGCATCCCTGCCCCACCTGCCAGGGCACGGCGTTCATCCCCGAAGCGGACGTAATGGATACCTGGGCCACTTCGTCGCTGTCGCCGCAAATTGTGGCACAATGGGCTTTCTCCGAAAGCTTGGAAAACGAAGCGCTCTACCGGCAAACCTATCCATTCTCGCTGCGGCCACAGGCCCACGAGATTATTCGCACCTGGGCTTTTTACACCATCGCCAAATCGTGGCTCCATTTTGGCACGCTGCCCTTTGAATCGGTAGCTATTTCTGGCTGGGGGCTGGCGCCCACGGGCGCGGGCAAAATCAGCAAAAGCAAAGGCAGCAGCGTGGCCGCCCCGCTGGCAATGATCGAGCAGTATTCGGCCGACGCGGTGCGCTACTGGGCCGCCAGCACGGCGCTGGGCAAAGACGCCATCATCAACGAGGAAAAAATACAGTCTGGGGCCAAGCTGGTGAACAAGCTGTGGAATGTGGCGCGGTTCTGTGAACGGTTTCTGGCGGATTGGCAGCCGGATTCAGTAAGCAGTGAGCAGTTTTCAGTAATTAGTACGCTAGCGGATGAGTGGTTGTTGGCGCACACGCAGCAGCTCATCGAGCGCACGACAAAATTGTACGAGCAGTACGATTACGCCACGGCCAAGAGTGAAATCGAGCACTTTTTCTGGCAAATTTTGGCGGACAACTATCTGGAAATGGCCAAGCTGCGGCTGTACGCAGGCGGCCCCGCCAGCGAGGGGGCACGATACGCGCTCCACCATGCGCTGCTTACCACGCTCAAGCTGCTGGCCCCCATCTTGCCCTTCGTGACCGAACAAATTTACCAGGGGATGTTTGCCAAAGCCGAATCATCGGCAGCCGATGATTCGGCAAGCGACGGCTCGGCCTCGATTCACACCTCGGCCTGGCCTGAAGGGAATGGGACGTGGCGGGATGAAACGGCCGTAACCCACGGCAACCAGCTGGTAGAAATTGCAACGGCCGTACGCCGCTACAAAAGCGAGCAAAACCTGTCGCTGGGGGCCGAACTGACCCGCCTGCACCTGCACACCAGCGACACCGAACTCGCCACCCACCTTCAGAACGCCCTCACCGACCTGGCCAGCATCACGCGGGCCAAGGAGATTGTGGTGGATGGGGAAACAGGAAAGGGGTCGGGGAACGGCCGTTGGCAGCTCAGCATCGAGGCAGAGGAAGGGTAATTGAGTAATTGGGTAATTGGGTAATTACTCAGTTACTCAATTACCCAATTACCTAAAGGTTCGGAATCACGTCCAGCCACAGGCCATAAATGCCAATTCCCACCAGCAGCACGCCGGAGAGGCGCGTGAGGAGCTTGTAATTTTTGCCCAGCCAGCGGGTAAATTTGCGCTGAAACGGCAGGGCGATAAACGGCAGCAGCACCAAAGGCCAACCAAAACCGACGCCAAAAGCAAAAAAGTAAGCCAGACTGCTGGACAAACTGGCCACGCTGCCTGCACCAATCAAAAAAGCGCTCACAATCAGCGGGCCGGTGCAGGGCAGCGTCATCGGGCCAAGCATCAGGCCATAGACGTAAGCCCCGGCGTACGGATTGCTCAGCACGGGTGTTTGGGCCATGGAGAGCCGGTTGAACGGATTGCGTCCCGTCAACATTAGCAGCCCCAACAAGATGACCACCGCGTAAATAATCGGCAAAACCACGGTGAGAATGCTGCCAAAGCTCTGCTGCAGCAGGTACAAAATCAGCCCGACCAGGAGCATCATGCTCAGCACGCCGCCCAGGACCAACAGCCCCAGCCATTTGGTCGCGGTTTGCGCCCGTTCGTTTTGGGCATTGCCTGCCAGATACGCTATCAGGCCAGGGTACAGCGGCAAAATGCAAACATTGGTCAGAATGGCGCTGTTGCCCAGCACAAACGCTTCGATTAATTGACTCATTTTTCTAAACTCTTGTTGGCAATTCGTAGCCGCGGTTTCTTACCGCGCAAAGAGGCGCGGATTGGAATCCGCGGCTACAGAGGTGGATTTAACTCTGGGATTCAGCTTCCAGGTTTTGCAGAATTTCTTCCGGGCCTTCGTAGCCGGTGGTCAGGTCGGTGGTGGAGCCATCGGGGCGGATGATGAAGTGGGGCGTAGCGGGTGGATTGGTAATCGTTTGGCCGAAAGTTTCCACCAGCGAAACGAGCATTTCTGGCGTGGCCACGGCAAAGGTCCAGAAAAAGCCGGTCTCTTCAGTGTAGTTGGCCAAATCACCATTGCTGATGTTGGTTTCCACGCTCAGCGCGACAAAAACGACATCTTCACTGTCGCCCAGCTGCGCTTTGGCCTGGGCCACGTTGCCCAATTGGCGGCGGCAGTTGGTACACCAGGTGGCCATCGGCTCCACGAACACGGTTTTGCCGGCAAAATCTGCCAGGGTAAAGGTTTCACCAGAGCGCACGTCGGTGAGGGGGATGGTTTTCCAGGCAGGCTGGTCGCTCATTGCCATGTCGTCGGCCATCTCTTCTGCCATATCATCCATTTCTGCCATTGTTTCTTCCATTTCGGCCATGCCTTCTTCATGCTCGGTCATAGCGGCTTCATCTTCCATGGCTTCTTCTGCCATCATTTCGTCGTCCATGGTCTCATCCATCATTTCATCGTCGGTAACGGCCGTTTCTGAGGTGCTGGGTTCAACGGCCGTTTCCGCCTCCCCACCACCACACGCCACCAAAACTAACAGAGCAATTAACAACATCAGATAAATCTTTAAATTTTTCATACCATTTCTCCTCAACATCATGTGTCTCATTGTGAATGGGCAGCCAAAGCAAAACTGCCAGCCAAAAAGATAGCGGGCAACAATTAACGCCAGCTTCCTAAATGATTACAGATTACTTACAAAGAAACGTAGGGGAACTTACACAGTGAAGGGCGATTTCCCCGGAAACTCTAAAGTTTCCGGGGAAATGACGCTACTTAAACTCGTTCTAAAATGAGCCAGGTGAAGGCAAACGGGTGCCGCTCGTCGGCAGGGTGATGCTGGCGGAACGTTCCTCGCCAGGCAGACCACTCAATTTCGGGGAAATAAGCATCACCTTCCAGCTCCGCATCGACCAGCGTGAGGTAGAGCCTGTGGGTTTTGGGCAGCAGTTGGGCATACAAATTGGCACCGCCACCGATGATAATCTCCTCAACCTCTCCCGCCGCCGCCAGCGCATCTTCAACCGAATGCACCACAGTTGCCCCAGGCGCTTCATAGCTGCGGTCCCGCGTCAGGATGATGTTGTGCCGCCCCTTGAGCGGCCGAAATTTGGCCGAAATCGACTCATACGTCTTGCGCCCCATGATAACTGGCTTGCCCATCGTCTGCTGCACAAACCACTGCATGTCGTCCGGCAAGCGCCAGGGCAGCCCGTTGTCCGCCCCAATCAGCCGATTTTTGTCCATCGCCACCACCATCGCCAAAGTTTGATTGTGTTCTTTCATAAGATGTTTTTGAGGGGATTGGAGATTGGTGATTACCAAATCTTCAATCTCTAATCTCCATTTATCTAGTCCGAAATGGCGGGCAGCAGCGTGTCCGACTGCCACATGGTTCTGGCGGCGAAGGCATACTTATCGTGGTTGGGATGCCAATGATCGACATCTTCCAACCGCCAATATTTTAGCGCGCTGCCTTCATGTGAAAGCGTTAGTTCACCGCCAACGATTTCGCACAGATGGACCACGGCGATCATCGTATGCGGCCCGTTTTTGGCGCTGGCCTTACGGGTAAACACGCCCACAAATTGTTTAACGGCTACTTCCAAACCAGTTTCTTCGCGAACTTCTCTGATGGCCGCATCAACCGGTCTTTCGTTGGCCTCTACCCAGCCACAGGGCAAACACCAACCGCTGCCGTCCACCCGCTCCATCAACAAAATTTCACCCTTTTCGTTGAAAACGGCCGCATCCGCCCCAACCTTCGGCGTGATGTAGCCAGTTTCCTCAGTAAACCGCTCCATCAACTTCGCACTGGGCAACTCAGTTAGCTGCGCAAAGTTTTCGGCAGCCAACTCCAACAACCGCTCATACCGCTCCCGATCATACGAACCCGATGTGAAATGCAAACCGGTGCGGGCAAGTGCCTGAACTTCATTCAAAAGTGTAACAATATCCATTAAACTGCCTCAGCCAGAATCCTTGCCCTTTGGCCAGAGGATCGAATTTCTTGCGTATAAGGGATGCTTCGGAGGACCTCAGCATGACAAATCAAAGACCAAATGCTATTCATAGCACCCATTAGACCAACACCCATAAACCAAAACTATCACACGGCAATTGGGGCTTTGATTGTTGGGTGGGATTGGTAATTGACCAGTTCAAAATCTTCGTAGCGGAAGGCGAACAGGTCGGTGATGTTTGGGTTGAGGCGCATTTGGGGCAGCGGAAACGGGTCGCGGGAAAGCTGCAATTTGGCCTGCTCCAGGTGATTTAGGTAAAGGTGGGCATCCCCCAGGGTGTGAACAAAATCGCCGGGTTGGTAGCCCAACACCTGGGCCATCATCAGCGTCAGCAGGGCGTAGGAGGCGATGTTGAAGGGGACGCCGAGGAAGATATCGGCACTGCGCTGGTAGAGCTGGCAGGAGAGTTTGCCCTCGGCGACGTAAAATTGAAACAAGAGGTGGCAGGGGGGCAGGGCCATCTGGTCTACTTCCGCCACGTTCCAGGCGGAGACGATGTGGCGACGGGAGTCGGGCTTGTGCTTAAGGCTGTGCAGCACCTGGGTGATTTGGTCGATAGAACGGCCGTCTCCCCCATCCCACGAGCGCCACTGCGAGCCATACACCGGCCCCAGCTCCCCATTTTCGTCGGCCCACTCGTCCCAAATCGTCACCTTGTTTTCATGCAGGTAGCGAATATTGGTTTCGCCGCGCAAAAACCAGAGCAGCTCGTGAATAATCGAGCGGAAGTGCAGCTTCTTGGTGGTGACTGCCGGAAAGCCGTCGGCCAGATTAAAGCGCATCTGGTAGCCAAACACGCTGATTGTGCCCACGCCCGTGCGATCTTCCTTGCGCACGCCATTGTCCTTTACATCTCTCATTAATTTCAGATATTGTTCCATAAACAGGTTATCTCCAACCCAAAATAATTATTACAAAGGCACAAAGAAACAAAGATTTTTCCCTTCGTTTCTTCCTCCCTTCGTTCCTTTGTATTAAGCCAGAAAAATTCACAAGGCGAGTATAGCACAGGGGGAACGGCCGTTCCCGTAAATCTTCCGTTTAGAAAAAGTGTTGCGATTTTTTAGCCGCGTCGCGTACAATGCCTACCAAATGACTATGACTGCTGAAACCATCAACCAGCGCAAATTGCGGCAAGCAATCGTCGAGGCATTTGACGAAAGCGAGTTAAAAACCCTCTGCTTTGATCTCAAGGTCGATTACGATACGCTGCCGTTGGGCAACAAGCTCGACAAAGCGCGTGGGCTGATCGCCCTTTGTATGCGGGACAAACGGGTAGACGAATTAATCTCGCTATGCGAATCTTCTCGGCCCCGGATTGATTGGCGCGGCATGATGACAACGGCCGTTTCCTCCGAATCCCCTCCCTTCATGGGCCTCAAATATTTCGACGCCGATCATGCCGACCTCTTCTTTGGCCGCGAAACGCTCACCGCCGAACTGTCCGACCACCTGCAAAACAACAATTTTCTGGCCGTGGTGGGCGCTTCCGGCAGCGGCAAATCGTCGCTGGTCCGCGCCGGGCTGGTTCCGACGCTGCAAAAAGCCCAGCCAGGCCTCAAAATCCACATCTTCACCCCCACGGATCATCCGCTGGAAGCGCTGGCCACTGCGCTGACGCGCCACACCGATTCCATCGGCGTGACGGCCAAATTTATCGACGCCATGGCCAGCGACCCGCGCAGCCTGCACCTGGCGGCACGGCGATTGGTGCAGGCTGATGAGCAGCTGCTGCTGGTGATTGACCAGTTTGAGGAGCTGTTTACCCTGTGCCGGTCAGAAGCCGAACGGCAGGCGTTTGTGGAGAATCTGGTAACGGCCGTTTCCAATCCCAACAACGAAGCTGCCAGCCGCCCCACCCGCGCCGTCATCGCCCTGCGCGCCGACTTTTACCACCACTGCGCCCAATACGACGCCCTGCGCAGCCTGCTGGAAACGCAGCAGCGCTACATCGGAGCCATGAACCCCACCGAGCTGCGCCGGGCCATCGAGCTGCCCGCCCAGCAAAACGGCCTCACCTTCGAGGACGGCCTGGTCGATTTGCTCCTGCGCGACGTAGGCGCCACCGGCGAGCAAACGCCAGAACCGGGCGCGCTGCCCCTGCTCTCCCACGCCCTGCTGGAAACGTGGCGGCGGCGCGAGGGGAACACGCTCACCTTCAGCGGCTACAGCGATGCGGGCGGCGTGCAGGGGGCGATTGCCAAAACGGCCGAATCCGTCTTCAGCCAAAAGCTCACGCCCCCGCAGCAAACCATCGCCCGCAGCATCTTCCTGCGGCTCACGGAGCTGGGCGAAGGCACCCAGGACACCCGCCGCCGTGCCCTCATCAGCGAACTGCTGCCCGCCAACGGTGCCGGCGACGAGGCGCAAATCGTGCTCAATCTGCTGTCTGCGGCCCGACTGGTGACAACCGACGAAGAATCCGCCGAAGTGACCCACGAAGCGCTCATCCGCGAATGGCCCACGCTGCGCCGCTGGCTCAATGACAACCGTGACGGCCTGCGACTGCATCGTCACCTCACCGAATCGACGCAGGCGTGGCAGCAGCTTAACCGCGATTCGGGCGAACTGTATCGCGGTGCCCGGCTGGAACAGGCGCAGGAATGGGCCGCGCAGCACGACGATGAGCTAAATGATCTGGAGCGGGAATTTTTAAGCCACAGCCTGGCCGCACAGCAGCGGGAAATTGAAGAGGTTCAATCTCGCCAGCAGCGGGAGCTGACCCAGGCGCAACAGTTGGCCAGCGCCCAAACCCAGGCCGCCCGTCGTGCCCGCAATTTTAACATTGCGCTGGTGGCGATTTTGCTGCTGGTCATTGGCACGGCGGCGGCCATCGTCAATGCCCAGCGCTCGCAGGAAGAGCGGGATTTGTTGGTAGCGGTAACCACGGTAACGGTGCTTGAGGCCAGAGAAACGGCCGTTGCTGCCGACCAGTTAGCCATCGAAAGCACAACCGATGCTTTCGCTTTCGCCACGGTCAACGCCCAGGCCACCAGCGACATTGCCGCCAACGCCACGCGGTCCGCCGCCAGTGCCGCCACGGCAACGGCCGTTCTGCTCGATTCAGACGCCGATAGAGACGGTTTAACCTTCGCGCAGGAATTGGCCATCGGCACCGACCCCGAAGACCCAGATACCGACAAGGATGGGCTGCTGGATGGCGTGGAGGTTTTGCTAGGCACTGACCCGCTCAATGCAGACACAGATAGCGACGGCCGTTTGGACGGTGATGATTTGGTGCCGTTACGGCCGTTTATCGTGGCCGACAACATCATCGATCTACAACTGATCGCCACGCTGTCAGGTGAAAATGAGGAGCCGTTCAGCCCCCAACAGCTGACCATCTCCGCCAACAACCGGTTTGTAGCGGCCGGGCGTTCTGCCGAAAACGAGATGACGTCACTCTATCTCTGGCACCTGGCGGAAGGGCAGCTGTTCGTTCCGCCCCAGGAAGCGGCCGTGGCCAACGAAGTCGCAGCAATTGGCTTTAATCTCAACCGGCAGCAGGTAGTGATGGTCGCGGGCAGCAGCGTCATTCGCTGGCAGCTCGACGAAGTCGGGCAGACCTTGACGCTGCAAAACAGAAATTCAGCGTCAGGAGTAAGCACCATTTGCAGCGCCGCCATCAGCCCAGACGGAACCACCGTCCTTTTCGGGGGACGCGCTGTCTGGCGCTACTATCTCATTCGGGACGAAGCGTTACAGCAGATCGAAGGGGAGTCGCAAAATTACAACACCAACGCCTGCAACACAAAATCTATCTTTTCTTACGACGGCACCTATTTTGGCCGGATAGAAGACGAAGGTCAGAATGAGTCGGTTTTTGTGGGCGAGGTGATCAGGCGCAGTTTTGGACGGCCGTTTAACAAAAGCGTCTCCGGCACCATTGATATGGCCCTGTCACCCGATGGCAATATTTTGGTTTTGGGGTTTGAAAACGGCCGTGTCGAACTCTACGATTACAGCGAACGGCGCGGTGGCCCCCCACTCATCTACCCCCTTGAAGCCCACCCCAGCAACGCCAACGCTCTGTTCTCTCCGGATGGCACCATCCTGGCCACCAGCAGCCCGCAAGACAGCACCGTGCGGCTGTGGCGGGTCGAAGATGGCGAGCCGTTGCTGGAACTGCACGCCGAGGCCGATGGCGTCACCTCCTTGATTTTCTCACAGGATGGCCATTACCTGCTCTTTGGCACCACCGCCGGGGAAGTGCATGTTTACGGCGTGCCAGAGGTTGAGCGCTGATCGCAATAATTTTCCCGGAAACTCGAAGTTTCCGGGAAAATCCTGAGGTGTGTTAAAATTCCCCTATGAGCAATTTACCCCAACGACTAGAAGAAATTGTTGAAGATTTCAGCCTGTGCGTCGGTCAGGAGAAGCTGGAATATTTACTGGAATTTGCCGAAAAGCTGCCCCCACTGCCCGATTGGGTCGATACCAGCGAGGCAAATATGGATCAGGTACACGAATGTGTGTCGCCGGTTTTCATTTATCCAGAGTGGAAAGAGGGCAAAATCTTTTACCATTTCGACATCCCAGAAGAAGCCCCCACCGTGCGCGGCTACGCTTCGCTGCTGCAAGAAGGCATCGGCTGGACCACGCCGGAAGAGATCGAAAAAATTCCGCTGGAATTTTACCTGGAAATGGGTTTACAAGAGGTGTTGACAGGGCAGCGGTTGAATGGGGTAACGGCCGTACTGGCCCACATGAAGACGCTCAGTAAACAGTAATCCGCAAACGGTTGGCCAGAAATACCCAAAGGATTCTCTTGACGCCAGAGCAACAAGCCCGCCAACAAATTGATCAACTCCTGATCGCCGCCGGTTGGGCCGTGCAGGATCGTGACGCCATGAACCTGTTCGACCCCGCCCAACCGGGTGTGGCCGTGCGCGAAGCCCACCTCAAGACTGGCTTTGCCGACTATCTGCTCTTCGTCGAGGGCCGGGCACTGGGCGTGGTGGAAGCCAAGAGAGTGGGCGTACCGCTCAGCGGTGTGGAGGCCCAATCGGCGCGCTATGCCGTGGGGCTGCGTCCCCCGATGCGCGCCTGGCTGGACCGGCAGCCCCTCCCCTTCCGCTACGAATCAACCGGCGTGGAAACCTTTTTCACCAACGGCCTGGACCCCGACCCGCGCGCCCGGCGCGTTTTTGCCTTTCACCAGCCGGAGACGCTGCGTGACTGGGTGCAGCAGCCAGACACACTGCGCGGCCGTTTACGTACCATGCCCCCTATGATTAATGACAAACTGTGGGGACCACAGGTCCAAGCAATCAATAACCTGGAGCAGTCGCTGGCGCAGGACAAACCGCGTGCCCTGGTGCAGATGGCTACAGGAAGTGGCAAGACGTTTACGGCCGTTAACTTCATTTACCGGCTCATTTCCCAGGCCGGTGCCAAACGGGTGCTCTTTCTGGTGGACCGCAATAACCTAGGCAAGCAGGCCAACAACGAATTTGCCCAGTTTGAGACGCCGGATGACGGCCGTAAATTTTCCGAGCTTTACAACATTCGCCACCTGACCAACAACGCGATGGACATCGAGCGCGACGTCAACCGCGTCTACATCAGCACCATCCAGCGGCTGTACGCCATGCTCAAGGATGAAGAGTTGGACCCGGAAATAGAAGAACGCTCCATGTACGAACTGTTGGACGATTTGGCAAATCGTCCCCGCGATTTACCAAATCGCGCTACGGTATCTTTTAGTGAAAGCAAGCTGCCCATCGAATTTTTCGACTTCATCGTCATCGACGAATGCCACCGCTCCATCTACACCGTCTGGAAGCAGGTGCTGGACTATTTCGACGCCCACCTCATCGGCCTGACCGCCACCCCTGGTAAACAAACTATCGGCTTTTTCAACCAGAATCTGGTGATGGAGTACACCCACGACCACGCCGTGGCCGACGGCATCAACGTCGGCGGCGAGGTGTACCGCATCCTCACCCGCATTTCCGACCAGGGCAGCACGGTGGAAGCGGGGCGCTGGGTGGGCAAGATGGACAAGCTCACCCGCGAGCAGTGGCAGGAAAAGCTGGATGAGGAGCTGACCTACGCGCCACAGCAGCTGGATCGGGACGTGGTCAGCGAAAGCCAGATGCGCACCATCATTCGCCACTTTCGCGACGTGCTTTTTACCGAACTGTTCCCCGAACGGGCCGACCGGGTGGTGCCCAAGACGCTCATCTTTGCCAAAGACGACAACCACGCCGAGAACATCGTGCGCCTGGTGCGGGAGGAGTTCGGCAAGGGCAACGACTTTTGCCAGAAGATCACCTATCGCGCCAGCCGCAACCCGGAAGATATTTTGCAGGATTTCCGCAACAGCTACCATCCGCGCATCGCTGTGACGGTAGACATGATCGCCACCGGCACCGACGTGCGGGCCATCGAGATTTTGCTCTTCATGCGCCAGGTGCGCTCGCGCGGCTACTTTGAGCAGATGCGCGGCCGAGGCACGCGGATCATCCAGCCGGACGAACTGCAAGCGGTCACGGCCGACGCCCGGCACAAGACCCATTTTGTCCTCATCGACGCCGTGGGATTGACGGAAGCGGAGATGATTGAGCCACCCCGCGTGGAGGAGCGCAAGCCCACGGTGCCCTTCGATAAGCTGTTGGAAGCCATCGCCTACGGGCAGTGTGACGCCGAGACGGTGGCCTCGCTGGCCAACCGGCTGGCGCGCTTGCAGCATCGCCTGACGCCGGATGATGAACAGCTCATCGCCGATTACAGCGACGGCGGCACGCTGCCGGACCTGATTCACCCTCTGCTGGATGCGTTGAGCGATTTGGCAAATCGCTCTACAGCCTGGGAAGCAACCGAACCGTTGCGCAGCAATGCCAACTTGCGACAAGCGCTCATTGAAATTCACCGGCGGGCCGAGATTGTGATCGACACGGTGAGCCTGGACGTGGTGAAGGAAGCGGGTTTCGACAGCGACGCCAGCGACCGGCTGCGGCGCATGGTCAGCGACTTCCAGCAGTTTATTGCCGACAACAAAGATGAGATTACGGCGCTGCAAATTTTGTACAACCAGCCGTACGGCGCGCGCGGGCTGACGCGGCAGCAGCTCCAGGAATTGGCCCAGGCGCTGCAGCGGCCGCCGCATCTGTGGACAGAAGCGAAGCTGTGGGCGGCGTACGCCCAGTTGGACAAGGACAAGGTGCGCGGCGTGAACACGCAGCGGGTGCTGACCGACCTGATTGCCCTGGTACGCCATGCCCTGCAGCCAGACGGCGAACTGGCCCCCTACCCGGCCCAGGTGCAGGCCCGTTACCAGGCGTGGCTGGCGGCGCAGGAGCAGGCGGGCAAGCAGTTCAGCGCGGAACAGCGCTGGTGGCTGGACAAGATCGCCGGGTATATTGGCCTCAATTTGCAAATCACGCCGCAGGATTTTGAGATTGACGGCGAGTTTGTGAACAAGGGCGGCCGTTGGGGGGCGATGGATGCGCTGGGCGCGGAGTGGCAGCAGCTGCTGGACGAGATGAACCAGGACCTACTCGTGTAGCGCGATTTGGTAAATCGCGTTTATGGTAAATCGCGTTTATGAGGAGCGATTTAGCAAATCGCTCTACAAAGATTATGAGTCAATACGATTTCAAGCCAGACTACGAACGCAATTTGCCCCATATACAACCGCCGGGCGCAACATTATTCGTTACGATTCGCCTGGCCGGTTCCATTCCCAGGATTGTGTTGGAACAATTCAAGCAAGAGGTGGAAGAACGGGAATTGTCAATCCGGCAAACGGCCGTTCCTCTCCACCACCCACACCTCATCTACCAGGAACAAAAGCGTCACTTTGGGCGGGTAGATGAATATCTGGACAAGGCCACCAGCGGTCCGCATTGGCTGCGTCAGCCTGAAATTGCGGAAATCCTGGTGGAAGCGCTGCACTTTCGTGATGGAATTGTTTATGACCTGGATGTTTTTTCCGTGATGTCTAATCATGCCCATGTACTGTTTCGGCCGTTGGAAAAGGAGGACGGCACGTACCATGCCTTGCAAACCATCATGCACTCACTGAAGCGGCATACGGCGCGGCAGGCCAACAAAGTTTTGGGGCGAGAAGGTGCATTTTGGCAGCATGAGAGCTATGATCACGTCGTACGCGACCGACAAGAATGGGAACGGATTGTGGCTTATGTGCTCAACAATCCGGTGAAGGCTGGGCTGGTCGAAAAATGGGAAGATTGGCCCTGGACTTTCCTTAAAGATGCGTCGGACCCACGGAAAGGATGATGAATGACGAACAAATCGTTGGGCGATTTGGCAAATCGACCTACAGAACAGCCTGATTCGTTGAGCGATTTGGCAAATCGCTCTACAGTACGGCCGTTGCCCGATGGCTGGACATGGACAACGATTGGTGAGGTAGCAAAGGTAAACTATCGTGATCCTGCTCTCCGTGAAATGCCAGATGAGCTGGAAGTAACTTTTGTGCCTATGGCCGCAGTTGACGAGATTGATGGAAAGATTGCCGATCCTCAGACTGATCCTTTGAAAAAAAGACGGAAAGGATATACACCATTTTCTGAGGGTGATGTGCTCTTTGCCAAAATCACACCTTGCATGGAGAACGGGAAAGCAGCAATCGCCCGTAATTTAAAGAATGGATTGGGCTTTGGTTCCACAGAATTTCATGTGATGAAACCTGGAGAAAACGTGCTGGCCGAATGGCTTTTTTATTACGTTCGTCAATCGAGTTTTAGAGATGAGGCGAAAGCCAATTTCTCAGGGACGGCTGGTCAGTTACGTGTTAAAAAGAATTTCATCCTAGACTCCCCAATTCCCATTCCATCAACTTTAGTACAAGAGCGTATTGTGGCCGAAATTGAGAAGCAGTTCACCCGGCTGGATCAGGCGGTGGCCTCGCTGCGGCGGCTGCAAAGCAACCTGGCTCGCTACAAAGCCAGCGTCCTCAAGGCCGCCTGCGACGGCCGTCTTGTCCCCCAAGACCCCAACGATGAACCCGCCGCCGACCTGCTGGCCCGCATCCTCGCCGAACGCCGCGCCCAATGGCAGGCGGCCAATCCGGGGAAGAAGTATAAGGAGGTTGAGGGGGTGGAGGAAACGGCCGATTTGCCTGAATTACCGCATGGTTGGGACTGGACGACAATTGATCAGGTTTCAGAATGCCTTGATTCGATGCGTATACCTGTGAACAAGAAAGAACGGGCAAAAAGACAAGGGGACATTCCTTACTACGGGGCAAATGGTCAGGTCGGGTGGATTGATGATTATTTGTTTGATGAACCTTTGGTTCTTTTGGTAGAGGATGAAACATTTACGGGTCGGGAGAAACCGTTTACATATAAAATCACTGGCAAAACTTGGGTAAACAATCATGCTCATGTCTTACGCGCAACGGCAACCACAACCGATTATCTGAACTATTCCCTCATGTTTTACCCTTTCACGCCACTTACAACAGGCACTACAGGCAGAAGAAAATTAACACAACGTGCCTTACGCGCTGCGCCATATGCTTTGCCACCAATTGCCGAACAAGAACGCATCGTCGCCGAAGTCGAGCGGCGGCTGTCTGTCGTTACAACAATTGAACAAACCATCACCGCCAACCTGTCCCGCGCCGAGCGCCTGCGCCAATCCATCCTCCACCGTGCCTTCACCGGCCAGCTTGTGCCGCAAAAATCCAGCAACAAATCGGCACTGCAAACTGCTCAGGGCCAGTAGCCCTGTATTATTTATCATGACTGTAGAAAAAGAGTACCTAACCACAGCAGAAGCTGCCCAATATTTAGGCTACACAGAAGAACAGGTCCGCAACCTCTGCCGAACCGGCGATTTACCTGGTGCTAAACAAGACTACGATGGAGCACCCTGGCGCATTCCACTTAAAGCTGTCGAAGATCGCCTTCGGCAACAAAGACCAGAGAAGCTCCCCTTCTACAAACGCCCTTTTTTTTGGAACGTGAAGAAAATATACGGCATCATCATTGCAATTCTTACTTTGCTAGCCCTCATGTTTGGGTCGTTAGCTGACAGTGGAGTCCGGGATTGGGTATATCAACAGTTTCGCGGACGGCCGTTTGCTCCTAGAATTGAAAATGAGGCCCTCATCGTAATTGCCACATTTTATCGTACTGAAGGGGTCGTTGATGTCGCGGCTCACGATGAAATCCGCCGGGCAATCCAAGATAAAATAGATGATCTTAACCTGAAAAATGTCCGTGTTGCTGTAGAGCCCACTATAATAGAAGCCTCTAATCGCAGTGAAGCAGAAGAATTAGGAAACAAATACGATGCTACACTTATCATCTGGGGCTCAGATACTGGGGTCCGTATCGAAGTCAATTTTCTTAATCTCAAAGAACCAGATTTCGACGCAGCTCAGGCAACGGTTTCCGAAACACTCAGAACCCAATTGGCAAGACCAGAAAAATACAATCAATTTATAATTAATGAGCTACCAGGGCAGTTGACCTATCTATCTTTGTTTGCTCTAGGTCAAAGTGAATATAATCAAGAAAATCATGAACAGGCAATTGTATTGCTGGAGGCTGCCGTCGCTTCCATTGACAATTTAAGTGATGTACATGGTAACGGTTTACAATTGCACGCGTTTTGGTCCCAACTAGGTTGGCTATATTTTTTCACGGATCAGCTACCATTGGCTATAAACGCTTATGATAAAGCAATTGTTCTCAACCCGAAATATGATGAAGCAATCAACAATCGAGGCCTCACCTATCTTCATCAAGGCGAGTATTCGCTGGCCATTGCCGATTTCGATCGGGCCATTGTCATTGATCCTGTAAGTATATTTACTCTCATGAATCGAGGCATTGCTTATTTTAGTCTGGGCGATTATGGGCGAGCCATTGCTGACCATGATCGAGCGATTGCATTGAAACCAGATATTGCCGCAACATACAGCAATCGCGGTGCCATTTACACAGCCTTAGGTAACTATGAGCAGGCAATAGCTGATTTTGATCGGGCCATTATCATAGAGCCAGAAGATTTCACAGCCTTCATCAATCGTGGTATTGTTTACACAGACTTGGGCAACTATGAGCAGGCAATAGCCGATTATGATCAAGCTATTGCGCTCAAACCAGATTTTGCTACAACATACAGCAATCGTGGCGGTGCTTACGCTGCACTTGGTGATTACAAACAAGCAATTGCTGATTATAACCATGCCCTTACCCTCGACCCCAAACTTGCGGGAGCTTATAGCAATCGTGGCGGTGTTTATACCAATATGGGCGAGTATGAAAAGGCGATTGCTGATTATGATCGGGCCATTGCCCTCGACCCAAATAATTTCGTAACGTTCACCAAACGAGGTATTGTTTACAGACAACTAGGTGAGTACGAACAGGCTATCGATAATTTTGACCACGCCATTGCCCTCAACCCAGAAGATTTCACAGCATTTATCAATCGTGGCCTTGCACATCTCGACGCAGACGAGTACGAACAAGCTATCGGCGATTATGATCAAGCCCTTGCTCTTAACCCAGATTCAGGTTCAGCATTCAGAGATCGAGGAATCGCCTACGCCCAATTGAGCGATCATGAGCAGGCTATCAGCAATTATGATCAAGCTATTGCCCTTAACCCTGAAGATGTCGTTGCGCTATACAGTCGCGGCCTTGCCTATATCTACCAAGGCGCACCCGAAAAGGCTATTGATGATTTTAACCTAGTCATTGCCCTCATTCCGCAAGTTTCTTCTACTTATCTTAGTAGAGCCCTTGCCTACGCGCAATTAGAACGATACTATGAAGCCCTAGCCGATTTACAGACTTTACTCGAACTCGATCCTGAATCTTCTCAGCGAGAGGCGGCAGAAGACTTCATCCGCGAACTAGAAGCTAAGCTGGAAGATTAACGCATATGTCCAATCAGTCATCTGCCATTGTCCACCGCCTGTGGAATTACTGCACCGTCCTGCGCGACGATGGCCTTTCCTACGGCGACTACGTCGAGCAGCTCACCTACCTCCTCTTCCTCAAAATGGACGATGAGCGGCGCAAAATTGGCGATCCGTCCACCATTCCCGACGCCTTCAGCTGGGCCAGCCTGGTTACCCTGGACGGCAACGAGCTGGAAAGCCATTACCGCGCCATTTTGACTGAACTGGGCCAGGGGCGCGGCCTCATTCCCACCATCTTCCGCAAGGCGCAAAACCGCATCCAAGACCCGGCCAAGCTCAAACGCCTGGTCAGCCTCATCGACGGCGAAAACTGGCACCGTCTTAATGTGGACGTGAAGGCGGACATCTACGAAGGGCTGCTGGAAAAAAACGCGCAAGATGTGAAGTCCGGCGCGGGGCAATATTTCACGCCCCGCCCGCTCATCCAGGCCATGGTGGACGTGATGCAGCCCAAACCCGGCCACACCATCTGCGACCCCGCCTGCGGCACCGGCGGCTTCCTCCTGGCCGCTTATGATTTCGTCAGCCAACACCACCAGCTTGACCGTGACCAATGGCTGCATCTGCGCCAAAACGCCCTGCACGGCTGGGAAATTGTGGACAATACCGCCCGCCTCTGCGTCATGAATCTGTATTTGCACGGCATTGGCCACCACAACCACCGCAGCCCCATCCGCGTGGATGACGCCCTGGCCAACAAGCCCAGCGACACCTTCGACCTGGTGCTGACCAATCCGCCCTTCGGCAAAAAGTCCAGCGTCACCTACATCACCGAAGAAGGGGAAGTGAAACGGGAAGCCCAAACCGTCGTCCGTGACGATTTCTGGACCTCAACCAGCAACAAGCAGCTCAACTTTGTGCAGCACGTGCATAAATTGTTGAAGCAGCATGGCAAAGCGGCCGTTGTTGTGCCCGACAATGTGCTCTTTGAAGGCGGCGCGGGGGAAACGGTGCGGCGTAAGCTGCTGCAAGAAAGCGACTTGCACACCATTTTGCGCCTGCCCACCGGCATCTTTTATGCCCAGGGGGTGAAGGCCAATGTGTTGTTCTTCGACCGCAAGCCGGGGCGGGAACGGCCGTGGACAGACACAGTCTGGTTTTACGATTACCGCACCAACGTCCACCACACCCTCAAGCAAAACCCGCTGAGCCGCGCCGACCTGGATGAGTTTGTGACCTGTTTTAATCCAACCAACCGGCACGAGCGGGTGGCGACCTGGGGTGAGGAAAATGAGAACGGCCGTTTCCGCCCCTACCCCCTCGCCGACATTTTAGCCCGCGACAAGGTGAACCTGGACATCTTCTGGCTGCGCGACGAATCGCTGGAAGACAGCGACAACCTGCCAGACCCCGACCTCATCGCCGTAGAAATTGTGGAGGAATTGGAAGCCGCCCTGGAGCAGTTCCGTCTCATTGCCGAAGATTTGAGTCAGTAATCAATCGGCTGGTCTACTGATTACTGACCCACTGATTACTGACCTACTGACTACCGCCCCTGCGGCTGCCGGATCGAAATCGCCCCGGAGCCACCATCGATAATGATGAGGATGCTGTTTTGACCATTGGGCTGGTAGTTGGGGGTTTCCCAAACGCCATCCTGACCATCGCCGCTGATTTGGGTTAAACGGCCGTCTAGCGACACCCGCCCCGAACCACTATCCACCTCCACCCGGGCCGCCATGTTGGGTGGCAAAAAGAGGTCTATGGCCCCGGAGCCCCCCTCAAGTTCTAGTACCTGACGGCCGTTTTGCGGCAGCACCGCCACCACCTTGCCCGATCCACCATCCAGGCGAATCTCATAATCCCCACCCGGCAACTGCAAATTGACTGCCCCCGAGCCATAATCCACGTGCAGGTCCGTTAGCAGCAGGCTGCCCAATGCCAGATCGGCTGCGCCAGAACCCGTATCCACCGTTAAATCCAGCGGCACCGTGCGGCTCAGGCCAATCTGCCACGGAGACTGCTCACCCTCAGCCAGCCATTCCCCCCACCACAAAAAACGGAAATCGCGTTCTCCCAGCGATATGACTGCCTCATTCCCGCGGATTCTTTCCTGCAAATCAACTTCTCCGGTCACATGCATCGTGGCTTCCAGCAGATTCTGACTGCTCTCCAGCCCCGTGACATCGGCGCCTAATCTGCCGAAATCTAGAGAGACAACGGCCGTTTCCACTCCCTCGCCACTCACCACCACTGTTTCCTGCCGGTATTCTGCCGTTGTTTGCAGGTTGAAGCGAGACAAAAAGGGCAGCTCCACGCCAAACAGCAAAACCGCGCCAAAAACCGCCACGGCCACCAGGCTCACCAAACCGCTCAGCGCCGTGCCAAACGGCCGTCTCACCTGCTGCACAATAAGGTTAATTCCCAGGAAAATCAGCAGCAGCGGCCACAGCTGAAACGCCACGCCCCAGTTTAGATCCGCCACAATTCCCAGATTCCGCAGCAAAAAATATACGCCCAGGCCAATCAAAAAAACAGGGCCAAAAAGAGAACGGCCGTTTTTTTGTCGTCTGCTTTCCCGTAAATCTTCCATTCTCAAAACCTCCAAATGACATTAATCAGGCATTCTGATGCCAATAATCACCCATTACGCAGAAGAGAAACGGCCGTTGCGCCGTTTTGACAACTCCCCCCTTTTCCAATAAAATCAGCGGCGTTCCCAAGAACCGAAATCGAAAAAGGAACCACTCATCTGATTTCCCCGATCAGGTGACGGTCATCAAAACATCATTGATACGCATTAAACACACATCCACTACCTTCCCCGCACCGCATCAAACCATCGGTATAGCCGCTTGCCCTAAAATTTCTATAAATGATAACCATCTCCAAGAGGTTTTAACGAATGAAAGAGTATAAGACTGGTCAAATTCGCAACATTGCCCTTATTTCGCACAACGGCGCTGGCAAAACAACGCTGGCCGAGCGCCTGCTTTTCAACACGGGTGTTACCACCCGCATGGGTGACGTACAAGGCGGCACCGCCGCCATGGATTTTGAAGAAGAAGAAATCAGCCGCAACAGCTCTATCGCCACCGCGTTGGCACCCATCGCATGGAAAGACACCAAAATCAACGTTTTAGACACCCCTGGCTTTGCCGACTTTATTGGTGAAGTCAACGCCGCCCTGGCCGTTGCCGAAGGCGCAATGGTGCTTGTGGAGGCCGTCGCAGGTGTCGAAGTGGGTACAGAAATTGTCTGGCAAGAAGCCGAACAGCGCAATCTACCTCGCGTTGTGGTTATCAATAAAATGGACCGGGAAAACGTGCGTGCCGCCCGCGCCCTCAAAAGTATCGAAGACAATCTCAGCGGCAATTTTATTCCGCTCCAACTGCCTATCGGCGAAGGGGCCACATTTAAGGGCGTTGTCGATTTGCTCTCGATGGAAGCACGCCTGGGCGACAATGACGAACGCGGCCCCATTCCCGACGATCTGGTAGACGCCGCTGAGGTAGCCCATCTGGCCATCGTAGAAGCCGCCGCCGAGGGTGATGACGCCCTCATGGAAAAATATTTTGAAAATGACGGCCTGCCGGATGAGGACATTGTACGCGGGCTGCGGCTGGCGATGCAGCAAGGGCTGGTCATTCCGGTGATTTACAGCGCCCCGCAGGCTGGCATCGCCGTGGTGCCACTGATGAACGCGATGGTCCGCCTCTTCCCTGCCCCCAACGAAACGGAAGGGTTCACCGCTACCGATGCCAGCGGCGAGGAAGTAACCTATAAGGTAGACGACAGCTCCCCATTGGCTGCTTTTATCTTTAAAACGCGGGAAGATCCATACGGCCGTATGAGCTACATTCGCGTCTTTGGCGGCATTTTGGAATCAGACAGCCGCATTTGGGACGCCAAGAGCGACAGCGAAGTTCGAGTGGGTACGCTGCAACTGCTGACGGGTAAAGAACAAAAAGCCATTGCCAAACTCCACAGTGGCGACATTGGTGCCGTTGTCAAATTGGGCGACGCCCACACCAACGATACCCTGTGCGACAAAGGCTGCAAACTACAGCTGGCCCCCATTTCCCAACCCAATCCCATTGCCCAGGTTGCCATCCACCCCGTCTCCCAATCCGACGTGGCCAAGCTGAGCCAGGCGCTCAATCGTCTGGTCACAGAAGACCCAACCCTGAAATGGCATTCCGAAACAGCCACCCACGAAACAATTCTGGCCGGTATGGGTCCCACCCACCTGGATATTGCCGTACAAAAAGCCAGCTCTAAATTCGGAGTACATTTCAACACAACCATCCCCAAAGTACCTTACCGGGAAACCATCACCCAAACCAACTCCGCCGAATATACCCACAAAAAGCAGTCTGGCGGCGCTGGGCAATACGCCCGCGTCTATCTCCGCGTCGAATCGCTGGACGACGACGCCGACTTCGAGTTTGGCTCCGAAATTTTTGGCGGGTCTATTTCAGGCCCGTTTGTCGCCGCCACGGAAAAAGGATGCCGCCAGGCGCTGGAATCCGGCCCAGTGGCTGGCTACCCGGTTGTTGGCGTCAAAGCGATCGTGTACGATGGCAAGGAACATCCGGTAGATTCCAAAGAAATCGCCTTCCAGACAGCCGGGCGTGAAGGGTTTAAGCAGGCGATGCTTGGCGCAGGCCCGGTGCTGCTGGAGCCAATCTACGAGGTTTCCGTTACGGTTCCGGCCGACAACATGGGCGATATTTTGGGCGATATGAACACCCGTCGCGCTCGCGTACTGGGCATGGACCAGGAAGGCACCAAGAGCATTGTTAAAGCTGAAGTGCCGCTGGCTGAAATGCAAACCTATACGGCCGATTTGCGCTCGATGACCCAAGGACGCGGTGCGTTTAGTATGAAATATGTGCGCTACGGCCGTGTGCCAACGCATATGCAGGCAGACGTCATCGCCAAAGCCAAAGCCGCCAACAACGGCGGCTAAATAAAAGCGAGATTGGAGATTGAGGTTAATCTCCAATCTCCAATCTCAGCCCCGCCAGGTTAAGATCAAATTTGCGCCGCTGTCTACGGCCGTTTCCCAACCAGGCGGAACCACCACCGTTGTATCGTACTGAAACAGAATCGCCGGACCGCTGAACTGATTGCCCGGCCGCAGCCTGGCCCGTTCGTACAGCGTGGTCGGCTGTGGCTGCTGCTTAAACCAGACCCGCTTTTGCCCCACCACCGCCGCGCTGGCATCTGCCGGGCCAGGAGGTTCCTGCGGCATTTGAAGTGGCCTGGACGGGGCAACGGCCGTTACCCGCAGCGTCACCAGCTCCAACATCTCCCCCTCCGGCAAACGATAGCCGTACCGCTGCTGGTGGGCCGCGTGAAACTGGGCAGAAACGGCCGTTTCTCCCACCACCCAGGGCACCGTCAACTCGTGCGACTGCCCCTGGTAGCGCACATCCAGCCGATAGCTCAACGTCACCGCCGCCGCATCATGTCCCTCAGCGACCATCTCAGCCACGGCTCGTTCAACCAGCGGCGCAGCCTGAGCCACCAGCCACGCTTCGTCAGCATCCCCCCAGCCAGCCACCGCCCGCATCACCGTCTGCGAATAATCCTTGGTGGGCGCGGCCACCAGCATGCCCAACGCCGACAGCACCCCCGGCACAGACGGCACCAGCACGCGGGGAATTTGCAGGCTTTCGGCCAGTTCGCAGGCGTGCAGCGGCCCCGCTCCGCCAAAGGGCATCAGGCTAAAGCGGCGCGGATCGTAGCCCCGCTCCACAGAAATGCGCCGGATGGCTCGCTCCATATTGGCATTGGCCACTTGAATGACGCCTAAAGCGGCCGTTTCTGCATCAGCCACCCCCATTGCCCCGGCCAGCGTTTGCAGCGCCTGGTTTGCGGCCGTTTCGTCCAGCGCCATCGTGCCACCCAAAAAGCGATCAGCATCCAGGCGCCCTAAAACCAGATTGGCGTCGGTGACGGTGGCCAGGAGATCGCTGCTCACTCTCCGCTCTCCACTCTCTTCTTGAGAACGGCCGTAACAAGCCGGCCCCGGAAACGCCCCTGCACTCTCTGGCCCAACCTGTAACGCACCGCCCGCATCCACCCTGGCAATGCTGCCGCCGCCCGCCCCCACGGTGTGAATATCGATGATGGGCAGACGCAGCGGCAAGCCAGCGATTTCCCCGTTGGCCGTCGTGGGCAGCCGCCCAGGGCAGAGCGCCACATCGGTGCTGGTGCCGCCCATGTCGAAAGTGATAATCTCCGGGAAACCCGACTGCTCCGCCACAAAACGGGCCCCCACCACGCCCCCCGCCGGGCCAGAGAGCGCCGTCCGGGCCGCTTCCGCCCCCGCCGTGCTGGCAGAAATAATGCCGCCGTTGCTCTGCATCACCGACAGGCGGCGCGGCTGCACGCCAACGGCCAGGCGGCGCAGGTAGCGGGTCATCAGCGGGGCGACGTAGGCGTTGATCACCGTGGTGGCGGTGCGCTCGTATTCGCGGTATTCGGGCAAAATGTCGGAGGAAAGGGAGATGTGCAGCTCGCCTGCTCCCACCTGTGCCTGCAAGAAGTCGCGAATTTGCCGCTCGTGGGCTGGCTGCAAAAAGGAAAAGAGCAGGCAGACGGCCACCGATTCAATTTGCGCAGCCTGGAGCTTCTGCCAGATGTCGGGTAAATCGGCCAGGTTCAGGGGATGCAGCACTTCACCGTTGGCGGTGACGCGCTCCTCTACCTCGAAGCGCCAGGCAGTGGGGACCAGCGGCGGCGGTTTTTGGGGTACAAGCGCGTAAATATCGGGGCGATTCTGCCGCCCGATGGCCAGCAGATCAGCAAAGCCTTTGGTGGTGATGAGCACCGTGCGTGCCCCTTTGCGCTCCAGCAGGGCGTTGGTAGCCACCGTGCTGCCGTGAACAACAACGGCCGTTTCCGGCACCAACATCCGCTCCATCCCCGCCAAAATCGCCTCAGATGGATCGTGCGGGGTGCTGAGCTGTTTGTGAATCTGGTAACGGCCGTCTGGCCCCAGCCAGACAAAATCGGTAAACGTCCCCCCCGTGTCCACACCCAATCGCTGCGTCATTCTTTCTCCCGATCCGCAGATTACGCAGATGAACGCAGATTTTTTATGCGCTAATCTGCGAAATCTGTGGTGAATCTTCCGCTTTACTTAAATTTTGGTAGGCCAGGGTCCAGGCGATGGCCACAAAAGCAGTGACAATACCGCGCACCAGCCAGACCAGCAGCGTCACGGAAGCCACCGCCAGCCAGGCCGCTGTTTGCAGCGCCGCTGTGTCTGCCACGGTGAGGGAGGTCAGCCAGGTGAGCAGCGGTGAAGTGACCAGGCTCATCCCACCCAGCAGCAAGGTTGGCCCTCCCCACAGCACAATAATCAGGACAAAAACGTCGCCCAGGTTGTGCCGGATACGCTGCCAGGTTTGGCGAACGGCCGTCCGCCCATCCACCCCATGCAGCACCGCCTCCCGAAAAGCCAGCAGCCGGTACCAAAGCGACGCCAGGCCCACCGGCAGCAGCAGCAAGGCGAGCCCAAGCAGGCAGGCGAGCCCCAGGCCCGTTGCGGCAAAAACCACCCCGGCGCTTGATTCGCTGATGGCAAAGCTGGCCAGTACCAGCGCCAAAACCAAAACCAGAATCATCATAAGCAGGGCGATGAGAAACCAGGGGAAGAATACCAGCAGGTCGATCACCAGAAAGCGGCCCAGCCAGTGCCGGCCCCAGCGGATGGTCTGGCGGAGGGTGATGGGTTGGGTGTGGCGGTGGGAAACGGCCGTAATAATCCCCGCCTCTGCCAGTAAAGCCACCAGCCAAACCAGCACAAACTGCCCAAAAACAAGCAGCAGCCCCCGTAACAGAAGCTGCTGCATTTGCACAAGTTCGCTGCTAAACAGCAGCGATTCAACCGATTGCAGATTGGCAAGCTGGGCAAAATCGAACGCAAAAATCTGGGCCAGCCACACCCGCCAGCCGGTGCCAAACAGCCCACTCAGGCTCATCCCCAATCCCAGCCAGATGAAAAACTGGCGCTGCCGCAGCAGCTTCAAGGAACGAGAGAGCAGATCAGGTGTCACGGCTGAACTTTATGCCTATCCGAATATTTGCCACAGCGTTCACAGAGATTTTAGAAGTCAGATTCAAATTCTCTAACGCCTCTTTTTCCTCTGTGGCATTTTTCGGGTAGATTTTTAGCCGATAAGCTCAATCGGAATAAAGTTGGTTGATTTTTGGAGGGCCAACACGCTAATGCGAGCCGCCACTTTCTGCGCAATCTCGTTGAGTGCTTGAGCCGCTGGCGAATCTGGGTAAGCCACCACAATCGGTTGGCCGCTGTCGCCGCCAACCCGCACGTTGGCATCCATCGGCACGCTGCCCAGGAACTCCATGCCGTAATCGGTGGCCAGTTTTTCACCTGCGCCGGTGCCAAAAAATTCACCGCTCATGTTTTCCACCACGCCCAAAATTGGCACTTCCAGCTTTTCAAACGTTTTCATGCCGCGCAGAGCATCGGCAGCGGCCACCTGCATCGGCTGGGTAACAACAATGGTGCCGGAAAGCGGCAGCACCTGGGCCAGCGTCAATTGGGCATCACCGGTGCCGGGTGGCAAATCGACGACGAGATAATCCAGCTCGCCCCACTCTACATCGGTAAGGAGCTGGCTGATGGCGCTGTGCAGCATGGGACCGCGCCAGATCAGCGGCTGATCGGGCTTCACCAGGAAGGCCATCGAAATAAATTTGACGCCAAAATTTTCGGCGGGAATCATTTTGCGGTTCTGGGGAGGTGGCATCTGCTCAACCCCCATCATCATAGGCACATTTGGCCCCAGAATGTCGGCGTCTAGCAGGCCAACCCGTGCCCCGGTTTGAGCCAGGGAGATGGCCAGATTTACCGCCACGGTGGATTTACCTACCCCTCCTTTGCCGCTGGAAACTGCAATCGCGTTACGAAACGTTTGTCCCAGCTGGTTTTTAAGACGGGCATCGGCCGGTACATTGGCGTCCCAGTTAACGGTGATTTTGCCGATACCGGGCACGCTGGCCAGGGCGGCACGAGAATCCCCTTCCATTTTGCCGCGCAGCGGGCAGGCGGGGGTGGTCAGCATGATAGTAAACGTGACGTCGTTCCCCTCAATTTGCAGGTTGCGGATCATGTTGAGGGAGACGAGGTCTCGGTGTAGTTCTGGTTCTATGACGGTGGAGAGGGCAGCCATTACGGCCGTTTCCGTCACCCCACCCTCTTTATCTTTACGCTTAAACATAGTTGCTCCTTAAAAAACGATTGCGTATCTCATCATTGTTAGGTGAAATACGCAATGCTCATACCATTCAACAAATTACTCAGGTGCAAGGCACTGGCCGCAGGCGTTTCACAATGGGTTGGAACCGTTTGGCCAGTGCCTCGCACCACTCAGGCTTGGTAGTTACAGGAAAAATTAATAATATTCGCCGCGATAGTAGAGCTGCTTGGTGTGTTCCTCAGAAAGTTTCGGGGCATCAGCTGGATCTGCGTCACGGCCGTTTTCCTTCTTCCACGCCTTCAGCTCATCCACATGGTCCCGAATGGCCGCTTCAGCCGCTGCTTTTTGCGGGGCGATCTCGCGCCAATAGCTCAGAGGTTTGCTCAACCGCTCTTTGTCGTGAATGTGGGCCGTGGTGCGGTCGTAGCTGGCCAGCTCGTAATCGTGATCCATCTTGATGGCATCAAACGGGCAGAACTCGGCGCAAAAGCCACAGTTCATGCAGATGTCGATGTCGATGTAGAATTCGTTCGGTTCCGGTTTGGGACGGCCGTTTGGCTGCACCCCACGCTCAATCCAGATACATTGCGGCGGGCACACCTTGGCACAAATACCACAGGAAGTACACCAATCCTTGCCCCATTTTTGCCCTGGCGGCGGATCATCCGTCACCAAAAAGGGCACAAAGCGGAACCGTTCCGGCACCGGCAGCTTTTCTTCCGGGTAGAAAACGGTTTTAACCCCTTTGCCCTTCAAACCTTGCCGCACCTTCAGCGCTTCATCATTGTAATAACGGCCGCCACGGGATGCCCAAAAAATATCGTCCAGGTAGGAATCCACGAAATGCTTCATGGTGATGGCCATACCTTTCAAAATACCAAGTCCGTACATAGCTTCTCCTCAAGAAAATAACAGGAACACAGCGCTACGCAGAGAAGCCACAGAGTGACACAGAGAAAACCTGTGAAATCTGCGTGCGCCTATCGCGCCATCTGCGGTTTCTTTCTTTTCTTTAGCGATCTACCTCGCCTAAAACGATATCAATACTGCCCAAAATGGCCACAACATCAGCCACTTTGTGCCCTTCACACATTTTGCCCAGTGGGGTCAGGTTGATGAAGGATGGGGCACGTACATGGTACCGGTCCGGGTTCGATTCACGGCGGCGGGTGGTGACGTAAAAGCCAAGCTCCCCTTTGGGGTTTTCCACACGGCCGTATGATTCCCCGGCATTGGGCATACGAATCGCGTACTGCGGCTTGCCAGAAATAATCGGCGCACCCTTCGTCGCCTTAATGTGCGGCAGTACCTGCTCCAAAATGCGCAGACTTTGCTGCATTTCATCCATCCGAATCAGATAACGGTCGTAAATATCCCCGTTATATCGAACCGGAATATCAAAATCTAGATGTTCGTAATAGGAATATGGCTCAGCGCGACGCACGTCGTAATTGACGCCGCTGGCGCGTAAAACGGGGCCAGCCGCGCTGTAAGCAATCGCATTTTCGCGAGACAAAATACCAACCCCAATGCTGCGCGCCCGCACAATTTCGTTGTTGGTCATCAGCCCATGACCCTGCTCCAAAACAGCTGGGATATGCTCATAAACCAACTCTTCCAGGAAGCTGATCGTTTCCTGCTCGCGTACATAATCAGGCAAATCGTAAGCCACACCACCAAAGCGCATGTAGTTGCACAACAGGCGGGAACCGGCGGCCTCTTCGAAAAAGTCCAAAATAAGCTCACGTTCCAGGTAAAAGTAGAGCATGGGGGTTTGCAGAGCGCCCAGGTCGTTGAGCAAGAAGCCCAGGGCCCATAAATGGTTACAAATTCGGGTCAGCTCCACCATCAAGATGCGAATCCATTCAGCCCGTTCTGGCACTTCGGAGCCCAGGAGCTTCTCGATAGCTAGTACATAGCCATGGTTATTACCCATCGAACTGAGATAATCCAGGCGATCCGTGTAGGGGATATTTTGGATGAAGGTGTTACGCTCGCCGATTTTCTCGTGGTTGCGGTGCAGGTAGCCCATTACTGGCTTCAGATCCAGCACCGTTTCGCCATCCAGCGTCACCACCATACGGAACACACCGTGGGTGGAGGGATGCTGCGGCCCCATGTTGATCGTGATTTTGTCGGTCTTCATGCCAGACTGCTGGTCACGGGTGTAGGTGATGCCGGTGTACATTTCCGTTTCGACATCGTACTCATCACCCGTGGGTACCCAGCCAGCCGGATATTGGACATTTTTGCCGTAAGGGGATCTTTCTTCGGCGCGGAACACTTCGCCGCCGGGCCAGCGGCTGCCAAACGGCTTGTGCTCTTCTTCGTAGAACACTTCACGCCAATCTTTGCGCAGCGGATGGCCATCGAAGCCGTCCCAGGTGAGGATACGGCGCAAATCGTGGTGGCCATCAAAATGAATGCCGAGCAAATCCCACGCTTCGCGCTCCTGGAAATCAGCACCAGGCCAGATGGGGGTGAGGGAAGGCACGACGGGGATATCTCGGTCTACCTGCACATGCAGCACCAGTGCGCCACCGCCTTCGTCGATGCTGTAGGTGTGGTAGACAACTTCCAGCTTGTTGTCGTTGATCTGGTCTACGCCAGTGACACTGCTGAGGTAGTTAAAGCCAATTTCGTCGCGCAGGGCAGTGGCTACTTCTACCAATTTGTCTGGGGAGACCATCAGGCCGCTGTAACCGTCGCGAGTGTCATCAATGACGGCATCGGGGAAGCGTTCTTTTAGCAGCGCGGCGGCGCGTTCTACGGGGTTTTGGCTAACGGCCGTATCGTCATTCTGGGGCAGTTCGTCAAGAATCGGTTCGCTCATGAGTGATCCTTCTTCGTAATGGTGATGGCCGGGTTAAACGGCCGTTTCGGCGGGTTCAGCTTCTGTTTCAACCAGGTGTGCTTTGGCCGCTTCCGCTTTGATGATGTCCAACTGGCGCAAATCGACCAAATCTGGCCCTAAAACAGGTACAGGAACCAGGCCAGCGGAGGGATCGTCCTTGCGGTACCAGGGCACTGTGGCGATGGATTGCTGGTCAATTTTCTCTTGCAGGGCGATGAGGCCGTTGATAAGCGCCTGGGGGGTTGGCGGGCAGCCGGGAACATAGACATCAACCGGAATGAACTTGTCGATGCCGTCTACAACGTTGTACCCTTCTTTGAAAGGGCCTCCGCCAGAAGCGCAGGCACCCATGCTCAGTACGTAGCGTGGCTCTGGCATCTGGTTGTACAGGCGGACGATGGTGGGCACCATCTTCTTGGTCACCGTGCCAGAGACAATCATCAGGTCAGATTGGCGCGGGGTGGCGCGGAACACTTCCATACCAAAGCGGGCCAAATCGTAGCGGCTGGCCGCTGTACAAATCATTTCGATGGCGCAGCAGGCCAGGCCAAAAACCATTGGCCAGATAGAGTTGCGCCGACCCCAGTTGTACACAGGGTCCAGAAGCTTGGCTATGTTGGTAATGACCACATTGTTGCCTAGTTCATCAGGCACAATGATTTCTGGTGACCCAGCGGCTGAAGTTCCAGGTTGGGTTGTCATGAATTGTTTGCCTCCTCATACCAGACGGTTTGAATATCTAGCAACATTCGCTCAGTTACCATAGTTGGATCATCATCAAAGCCGGGTAAGGCTACAATTAGCTGAGACAGCTCTTGCAGGCCAACATCTTCGGGGCTGCGCTCCGGGTGTTGTGTCATCAACGCCACGGTGATGGCGTAGGTAGATTCCCAATACAGCTGATGCGGTTGTTGACTCACCAGGTGGTTGTCCAAAATGGGTAACGGCCGTTTGCCGGGATATTTCCGTTTTAACCAAAAAACTAAATTATGTGGCTGATTAATGCCAAAAATTTGTCTTTATTTCACTAAATTTAAGTATATTACAATGTCATTCATGGGGCGAGTTTATTGATGACATTTTTCACAATTAGTGTATCTTTGGCCCTGATTCTTGTCAAAAATTATGTTACGTATTCACCTCATTTCCCCCTACCATGGCGGCAGTCATCAGGCTTGGGCCGACGGCTGGCAGCAAGCCAGCCAGCATGAGCTGACGCTGCATACCTTGCCAGACCGCTTCTGGAAGTGGCGGATGCATGGCGGGGCGGTGACTCTGGCCCGCCGTTTTTTGGCCTCTGGCGCTGCGCCAGACTTGATTATGGCCACCGATATGCTGGATTTAACCACCTTTCTGGCCCTGACCCGACAGCGTACGGCGGGAACGCCTACGGCCGTTTACCTGCACGAAAACCAGCTCACTTACCCTTTGCCGCAAGACGGCCGTACCGGCCCCATGCGCCGCCAGCTGGGCGAACGGGACCAACATTACGCTTTTATTAATTTTGCCTCAATGCTGGCAGCAGACCATATTTTCTTTAATTCCCATTACCATTTAAACAGTTTTTTTGAGGCGCTGCCCAACTTCTTGAAACATTTTCCAGAGTACAACGAGCTGGGCAGCGTGCAAATGTTACAAAAAAGGAGCCAGGTGCTGCCTGTGGGCATCAACTTTCAGCGATTGGCCGCAGTCGACCTACCAAAGCCAAACGCGACGCCGCTCATTTTGTGGAATCAGCGGTGGGAGTACGACAAAAACCCGGAGGCGTTTTTTGCGGCACTGTATGCGGTAGCTGAGGCGGGGATTGAATTTGAGGTAGCGCTTTGTGGGCAGCAGTATGGCAAACGGCCGTCTATCTTCAATGAAGCGCTGGATAAATTAGGCAGCCAGATCATCCATGTGGGCCACGCCGACCTGACCACCTACCGCCGCCTGCTCTGGCAGGCCGACGTCACCCTTTCCACAGCCCACCACGAATTTTTTGGCATCAGCCTGCTGGAAGCGATTTACTGCCACACCTTCCCGCTGCTGCCCAACCGCCTGAGCTACCCGGAGCTGCTGCTGGACCAATTTCACGACGCCTGCCTGTATGAAGATGAAGCTGCGTTGGTAACGCAGTTGATTTGGGCGCTGACCCATCGCCAGGAAACAGCCTCAACAGCGCGGGAGTTGGCAGCGGCCGTTTCCCGCTATTCCTGGCAGCAGCTCGCCCCCGTTTATGATGAACAGATGAGCACCATTTGCCAAAAAACGGCCGTCTGATCTGTTTGGCACAACGCAGTAATTAGGGTATCGTTTTCTGCAGCATTTAATAAGAACAAAACGCAAACCATGCTTGGAGAAAGGTAGATGAGTGAACGGGCAAAAAAAATCGGACTAATCATTGGGCAGGAATGGGATTGGCCAGAAGCGTTTATGAGTGCCGTGAATGAAAGCGACGCCAACATCACGGCAGAACTGGTTCAATTGGGCGGCACACTGATGGACGAGCCGTGCGGCTATGATGTCATCATAGATCGTATCTCACAGGAAATTCCTTACTATCGCGCCTATCTCAAATACGCTGCCATTAAAGGCTCCTACATTATAAATAACCCCTACACCAGCTCGGCCGACAGCAAATTCTCCAGCACAGCGCTGGTCAATCGCCTGGGTCTAAACAGCCCGCGTACCGTTATTTTGCCGAACAAACAGGTCGAAAAAGATGTCGCTCCCGGCACCTTCCGCAATCTTATATACCCTATGGATTGGCAAGCGATCATTGATTACGTGGGGGTACCCGCTATTTTCAAAGACAACCATGCCAGCGGGCGGCGCGGCACCCATCGGGTACACAATGTAGACGAGCTCATTCAGCGTTACGATGAAAGTGGCACCCGCACTAAAATCTTGCAGCAAATCATTGAGTCAGACGAGCACGTTCATTGCTTTGTCGTTGGTCAGGAAAAAGTGTTGTCGTTGCCATATTCGTTGAAACACGGCCGTTACCAACAAAACATCCTTTCCAACGAGGAAGGCGTAGGCCAACTCCTGGCCGCCGATGCTTTACGCATAACCCGCGCATATCAATATGATGTCAACATGGTCGAATTTGTCCTCAAAGACAATGTCGCCTATGTTATTAACGGGACGTATCCTACCCCAGACATAGACCTTACCCTGATGACTGAAGCGCAGTTCCAGTGGCTTGTTAATGAAATTGCAGCGCTGGCTATGGATCGGGCAGAACGGCCGTTACCCCAAACCGGTGTTTTTAATCGACCCGAGTCAAACAGATAATTTTTCCCACCAGGTGCCATTGAAACCAGCTTCAAGCATGTTATAATTCGCGGCAATTAGTTGATGCATCAACCAAAATTAGGCGAGCTTCCTGTCTTAACATCCGCCACCACGTAAATGACAGAAGTTTCTAGAGAATTTCTATTCATCATCAAAGAACTCCATTTGCGTAAAAGGATCAAAAAATATATGTCACACTTAAATGATAAAGTTCCTGAGAAAATCGGCCGTATTACTGAATTAGTCTATAACCTTTGGTGGAGCTGGACTCCCGAAGCACGTGGACTTTTCCGTCGTCTAGACTACCCCCTCTGGCGAAAAACCCTGCACAACCCCGTGCAAATGCTCCAGGAAATAAGCCCAGCCAGGCTGCAAGAAGCCGCCCAAGACTCAACCTTCATCCGACAATACAACAAAGTGATGATGCTGTTCGACGCAACCATGAAAAACAGAGGCACCTGGTTTCACGAAACCTACCCAGAGTTAAGCAATAAAACCATCGCTTACTTCTCCTTTGAGTTCGGTTTGCACAGTTCCTTGCCAATTTACTCCGGCGGGTTAGGCATTCTCTCAGGCGATCACGCCAAAGAAGCGAGTGATTTAGGCTTACCCTTCGTGGGAGTTGGCTTCATGTATCCTCAAGGTTACTTCCGCCAACGCCTGCCCTCACATGGCTGGCAAGAAGCCGTTTACCATCAGCTAGACATCAGCCAGGCTCCCGTTTTACCCGTGTTGGATGGCAACGGCCATGAAATGCGCGTATCCGTCAACCTGGCTGGCCGCCCGGTACATGCCCGCATCTGGCACGTTCGCGTCGGGCGCAACCCCCTCTTCCTGCTAGACACAGATGTGGATCAAAACGAACCGTGGGATCGCGAGCTATCGGCTCGCCTCTATGCTGGCGACTCCGAAACCCGCATTCGCCAGGAAATTATGCTGGGCATTGGCGGCGTGCGCGCCTTGCGTGCTCTGGACCTTAACCCCTCTGTCTGGCACATGAACGAAGGCCACTCCGCCTTCTTAATTCTGGAATGCATCCGCGAGCTGGTTCAGCAAGGCAAAAGCTTTGAAGAGGCATCTGCCATTGTCAAAAAGCAGTCGGTCTTCACAACTCACACCCCGGTTCCGGCTGGTCATGACGCCTTCGGCTTCCAAATGGTTGAACAATATTTCCATGGCTACTGGGATGAATTAGGCATCAGTCGCGAACATTTCCTCAGTTTGGGCAGACACCAAGAAGAATGGGGTATCGCTTTCAATATGACCGTCCTGGCGCTTAACCTTTCAGGGCAGGCTAACGGCGTTAGCAAGCTGCACGGCGAAGTTTCGCGCGAGATGTGGCATAAAGTTTGGCCAGACAAAGACGTAAACAATGTACCCATCAGCTCCATCACCAATGGCGTTCACGTATCAACCTGGGTAGCAGGCGAAATGCACAACATTTTCGACAAATATCTGGGACCAAATTGGCTGCAAGAACAAGACAATCCCGCTATTTGGCAGCGCCTTTCTGAGGCTCCCGACAGCGAAATGTGGGAAGTGCATTTAACGCTCAAGCGCAAACTCATGAGCTTCCTGCGCGAACGGGTGCGCCGTCGCTGGGTGGATGGCAGCAATGATCCCACACAGGTTTTAACCAGCGGTACGCTGCTAGACCCAGAAGCCTTAACCATTGGCTTTGCCCGACGCTTTGCTACCTACAAGCGAGCCACGCTCATTTTCCGTGACCTGGAACGATTGCAGCGTATTTTGCTAGATATCCATCGCCCGGTGCAAATTATTTTTGCAGGCAAGGCTCATCCGGCAGATGAACCCGGCAAATCGCTGATTCAGCATATCTACAATCTGGCCAAGCACAATCAACTGGGCGGTCGCATTGCCTTCATTGAAGATTATGACATGCACATGGCGCGTTACTTAACCCAAGGGGTTGATGTCTGGCTGAACACTCCTCGCCGTCCACGGGAGGCCAGCGGTACCAGCGGCATGAAGGCCGCCATCAACGGCATTCCCAACCTGAGCATTCTTGATGGCTGGTGGGAGGAAGGATACAATGGGGCCAATGGCTGGGCCATCGGTGATGAACGGGATTTCGACAACCAGGATGCCAGAGATGCGTTCGATGCCAACTCTATTTATCAGCTGCTGGAAGAAGAAATTGTTCCGCTTTATTACGGCCGTGACCGTGACGGCACGCCGCGTGGCTGGGTGGAAATCATGCGCGAGAGCATTCGCTCAAACATCCAAATGTTTGGCACACGCCGCATGATCAAGGAGTACACCACAGAGCTGTACGTCAAAGCGATGTTAGCTAATGAAACAAATTCGGGCTAACCTGATTTGAGTGATTTATGAATCGTTGGCTAAAGCGCGTGGTTTATATCTTTCTGTTACTTTTCTGGCTCATGGTGATGGCCTTCCCAACATTTTCCTTTGTGTTGGCCATGCGAGGGGAGTTGCAGTTGGGTAATGAACCACGCAGCCACGTTCGTTTTTTTATGGTTCAAGAAGAAAGCACCAACGGAGTTGGCGTTGAGTGGATTCGGGCGGCAAGGCAGGTCGATAATTGCACCCGAACCACCATTCGCTATGTTTTGTGGGAGGGAGAAAGTGCGGGTGAGAACGTAAGCTTTTGCCAATGCCATGATCCCTTGAGCAATATGCCGCTGCCAGTTGAGGAAAGCAGGTGTACCCGCTGAGTAATGTTAATGAGTTCCAATTGCGAACCTAACAACATTTTCCTACGCCCCATTTCACATAATATGCCATAAAAAGCACAGTTGTGATACAATGCTTTGTGGTAAGGTCACGTTTATTTGTGTTGTGACTTGCAATTTTCGTTGGTGTATTTTCAGAGTAATTAACCCTTACCTAATCGTTCAGGATTATGAATTCAGGTTCGAATAACAAGCAAATTTATTCTTCGGCGAGGGGCATACCGCCGAATTGGTCAGAGCCTGTTTCGGCGACGTTTGAGCCTACGGCCGTTCAGCTAGAACGGGCCAGCTCGCTCAAACGGTTTAACCGGTGGGTCATTTATCTACCATTGGGGCTGCTGGCAACGGCCGCTCTTGGCCTGCTCATCTACTTGCTCATTCTGGCCATCTGGCCCCCCTATGAAGATACCCACCTTTTTCTCTCTGGCATTGCCGACATAATCTTGATTTTGTTCATGCTGCCGGTTGTGCTCATCTTTGGCCTGCTGCTGGCAGGTATCTTTGGCGGAGCCATCTATTGGCGGCAATCCCGTAAAGAAGAAGGTGAACCATCCTTGCAAAGGCGATACGGCCGTTTACGCCTGCTGCTCTGGAAAGTTGATCAGAAATTGGGTGCCCTTTCCAGGCAAATAGGCCAGCTGCTGCCTAAAGTGACTGATCCAGTTATTCGCTTCAATGCCTTTATGGCTTACCTGAACACCTGGGTGTCTCACTTATCCAAACAATTCAAACGTTAGAAAGCGGAGTAAATGATGAATCAACAAAATAGTAATCCCAACTGGAAAACAAACTTATTACTTGTGGGTGCCGTAGGTGGTGCCCTGATTGGCGCTGGCACTGCTTACCTGTTGGCCCGCTCGGCTGAAAGTAATCGAGGCGGCCCGCCCGAAATCACGACCAAAGATTTGCTTAGCACAGGCATCGCTATCATCGGCGTCATTCGTGGCATTGCTGCCATGGGAGACGGTAAATAAAACCAAAACCGATGGACAACAACCGCCGCCAGGGATGCAGAATCTGGGGTGAAGAAGTGGTCGCAACCAGGAAGGCAAGCAGCGCTGCAACTCAAATTCCAAAACAGACATGATAAAGTTTGACAGGCTCAATGAGGATCTCTTTACTGAGAACACCATCCTGGCTGATGAAGCAAGCGCCGCAGCAAACGGCCTTTTTTTGCTGCCCAATGAATTCCCCCAGACGCTGCCCATTCTGCCGCTGCGAGGTCTGGTAGTATACCCGTATACGGCCGTTCCCCTCAACGTCGGCCAGCCCAGATCCATCCGCCTGCTAGAAAGTGCCACCCCGCAAAATGGCCTCATTGGGCTGTGTGCCAGCCAGGACAGAGACCGTGCCATCCCTGGCCCCGATGAAATCTACTGCATAGGTGCCATTGGCTCTGTTCATCGCCGACTGCGCCGCAAAGATGGCACTATTCGCATGTTGGTTAACGGACTGCATCGGTTTCGCATCAAATCCTTTGTCGCCACAGACCCCTTCCTGGTGGCCGAAATCGAGCCGCTGCCAGAAGATATCAGCAGCAGCCCCCAAACCGAAGCAATGACCCGGAATCTGGTCGAAATGTTCCTGCGGTTAGCTGAATTTGTCCCCAGCATCCCCGGCGACCTGCTTGCCTCCAGCCTGAATTTGGAAAACCCCCTGCAACTTGTCTACACCATCGCCACCTATTTGCAGCTAACCCTGAATGATGCCCAGGATTTCCTAGAGTTCAATTTTCTGTCCGAGAAGCTCGCCTGGCTGGTACGGCACATCGGCAAAGAAACCGAAATTTTAGAAATGGGGCAGCGTATTCGCTCGGAAGCCTTTGGGCAGATCGAACAGGCGCAGCGGGAATACTTTCTGCGAGAACAGCTCAAAGCGATTCAACGCGAGTTGGGTGAAGCTGACGAACGTGAAGTAGAAGCCAAAACATTCCGGGAAAAGATCGACGCGGCCGATATGCCCGCCGAAGCGCAGCAAGAAGCCGAGCGTGAGCTAAATCGGCTGACCAGGCTGCCCGTGGCCGCCGCCGAATATGGCGTCGTGCGCACCTATCTGGAATGGCTGGTTAACCTGCCCTGGAATGTGTCCACTATCGACAACCTGGACCTGAACCACGCCCGCACCGTGCTGGATGAAGACCATCACGGTTTAGACGAGGTGAAAGAGCGGATTGTGGAATTTTTGGCGGTGCGACGGCTGCGACAGGGGCGCATGATGGATTCACCTCTGTCTGAAAGGAAAACGGCCGTTTCCCCCTACCCGTCGGATCGTTCAGGCACCATTCTTTGCTTCGTTGGGCCACCCGGCGTGGGCAAAACCTCACTTGGGCGCTCTATTGCCAGGGCGATGGGGCGGGAATTTACCCGCATCTCATTGGGCGGCATGCGCGACGAGGCCGAAATTCGTGGCCACCGCCGCACCTACATCGCCGCCCTGCCCGGCCGCATCATCCAGATGCTTCGCCGCAGCGGCAGCAAAAACCCTGTCATCATTTTGGATGAGATTGACAAACTCGGGGCCGATTTTCGCGGCGATCCTGCCTCTGCCCTGCTGGAGGTGCTGGACCCAGAACAAAACCACACCTTCCGCGACCATTATCTGGATGTGCCGTTCGATCTGTCGTCGGTTATGTTTATTACCACCGCCAACACGCTGGACGCCATTCCAGGGCCGCTGCAAGATCGCATGGAGGTCATTCGGCTGGCGGGCTACACAGAAAACGAGAAGGTAGCCATTGCTAAAAATTATTTGGTACCCCGGCAAATTCGGGAAAACGGGCTGCTGCAGGATGAATTGGCGCTGGATACGGCCGTTCTGCGCCAGATCATCCGTGACTATACCCGCGAAGCCGGCGTCCGGGAACTCGAGCGGCAAATTGGCCGGGTGTGTCGCAAAGTGGCAACGGCCGTTGCCAACCAGCCAGAGGGCAGTCAGATCAATCCCCAATACGTTCAACCCAACCAACTGCCAGATTTTCTTGGCCCGGTGCGCTACTTTGCCGATGCCGCCCAGCGCACCAGCACCGCCGGCGTCGCCACCGGGCTAGCCTGGACCAGCACCGGCGGGCATATTTTATTTATTGAGGCGGCCAAAATGCCCGGCCAAAAAGGGCTTACCATCACCGGCCACTTGGGCGAAGTGATGCAAGAGTCCGCCCAGGCCGCCCTCACCTACGTGCGAGCCAAAGCGGAGCACCTGGGAGTCCCCCCAAACTTCTTTGAACAGCACGATATTCATATTCATATCCCTGCCGGAGCCATCCCCAAAGATGGCCCCTCTGCCGGTATCACTATCGCCACGGCGCTGGCTTCGCTGCTCACCGAGCGGCCCGTGCGTCACGATACCGGCATGACCGGGGAAATTACCTTACGCGGCCAAATCATGCCGGTGGGTGGCCTGAAGGAAAAAGTGTTGGCAGCACATCGCGCTGGCCTGCACACCGTTATTTTACCCCACCAAAACGAACCCGATTTGGCCAACATTCCTGATGAAATCAAACAGGAGATGTCGTTTGTATTGGCACGCACCATGGATGATGTGCTAACAGCGGCACTCTATACGGATTAGAAACATGACAAAAATTATTGTTGTCGATGACGACAACACCAACTCAAGCTTACTCAAAATGCTGCTAGAGCTAGATGGCTTCAGCGTAGAAGCGTGCGAAGACCAGGAAAAAGCCATAGCAGCGGCTTCAACAGACACCAAAGCGTTTGTGATAGACTGCCACCTGGCACGCGGCCGCAGTGGACTGGATTTACTCCGCGCCATTCGGGCCGGAGAAACAGACGCAAAGGCAGAAACGGCCGTAATCATCACCTCAGGCGACTATCGCCAGGAAAATGAATCACTCTCGTCTGGAGCCAATCTTTTTTTGCTCAAACCTTACCCCCCTGATGCCCTTTCCACAACCATAAACGAGATTTTGACAAAGGGGGCAACCCATGAGTAATAACCGCTCCCGGCGACATAAACCGCAAAGCAGTATCCCATCCCGCCAATGGCGGCGCATCGATCTTCACCTGCACACCCCTGGCTCCAGCGACTACCAGGAAATCAACGTCAGCTACCTGGACATTTTACGTCAGGCAGAAATTCGCGGCCTGGACATCATCGCCTTCACCGATCACAACACCATGGCTGGTTTTGCCACCATGCAAAAAGAAGTCGAGCAGCTCCTTTGGCTGGAAGGGCTCCACCGGCTGGATCCTGAAGAAAAACGGCGGCTCGACGAATACCGCCGCCTGCTGGAAAAAATTCTGGTGCTGCCTGGCTTTGAATTTACCGCCACCTTTGGCTTTCACATTCTGGGCATCTTCCCACAAGACACCCCCATTAGCTTTCTGGAACACCTACTTCTGACCTTACGTGTCCCACTTGGATCACTAAAAACCGGCAGCGCCTCTGTGGGCGCCACGGCCGATGTGCTTACCGCTTACCGCGTCATCAACGAAGCGGGTGGTATTGTCATTGCCGCACATGCCAACTCCAGCAATGGTGTGGCCATGCGCGGCCTCGATTTTGGTGGCCAAACCCGCATCGCCTACACCCAAGACGCTAATCTGCACGTCGTGGAAGTAACCGACCTGGACAAGCGCGGCAACTACACCACCCGCCGCTTCTTTGATGGCTCCAAGCCAGAATATCCTCGCGCCATGCGCTGCATTCAAGGCTCAGACGCCCATCGGCTAATCCGGGAAAATCCCAACTCAAAATCATTGGGGATTGGCGACCGGGTCACAGAAATTTTGCTGCCCGAAGTGTCGTTTGAGGCGCTGGCCAACGTATTGAAGGGGCATGATTTGTCTTTAACACGGCCGTATCGCGGCCCCGCCACCCCCATGGACTTTGTCCAGCTGGCACGCGAGGAAGGGGAATCAATTGTCCAGGCGTTTCATGCCTCTATCGCCCAGCGCGGTGGCTATCAGGATAAAGTGCTGCAAGACATTTGTGCCATGTCCAACGGCAACGGCGGCACGCTCTACATCGGTGTTTCAGCAAACCCCAAAGAAAAACCGGTGGGCGTTCGCGATCACAATGGCGTCATTGACCGGCTGCAAACTCTCATCAGCAACCGATTTTCCCCAAGGCCCACTATTCACATCGACAATTTGCCTTCACAGGGCACGCAAATTGTGCGTGTCACCGTGCAGCCAGGCCATGACGCCCCCTACGCCATCGACGATAACCGCTTTTACATTCGAGACGATACAGAAACCAGTCTGGCGGTACGAGACGAAATTGTGCGCCTAGTAGAGCGCAATCAGAGCCAAACGGCCGAATCCGATCTTCCCGAAATTTTGCCACCCCTGCCCCCCATTGGCCAACTCCAGCCGCAAATTGGCTCCCCAAACGTGGTAGAACCGCCCCGCACCGGTGTAGAAATTGTTGAAAGTGAAAAGCGCGAGGGTATCTATTACCACACCGTCCGTGACTTGCGCAACGGCAGCCTGATCAAAAACGTCACCCGCTCCTCGGCGCGTAAGCTGTGGCATTATGCTCTCACCAAAGTGGAAGCCGGTACGCCCAAGCCATCCGAGATTGCCTGGCAGGGCAACATCGCCGTGTTGGATGTGCGCAAGAAAAACGACAATGTCTGGTACGACCTGGCCATGCGTGAAAACGACACCATCCACTTTTTCTACGGCGTCACCGACAGCGGCCTGAACGATAACTGGCTGTCGCTGATTGAAAAGGCGCAATAAGCCATGCAAATTGGCATTCTCACTGTCTCTGACCGTGGCGCACGCGGCGACTACGAAGACCGCAGCGGCCCTATTCTGGCCGATATTGTGCAAAACAAAACGCCGTGGCAGGTGAGCCATCGCGCCATTGTGCCCGATGTACAGGCAGAAATCGCCGACACGCTTATTCGCTGGTGTGCTGAAGGGGTCAACCTTATCCTAACCAACGGCGGCACCGGCTTTGCCCCGCGAGACGTCACGCCAGAGGCTACCCAATCAGTGATTGAGCGGGAAACGCCCGGCATTGCCGAAGCGTTGCGAGCCGAAAGCCTGAAAATTACCCGCCACGCCATGCTGTCACGCGCCGTGGCGGGCATTCGCGGGCAAACTCTCATCATTAACCTGCCCGGCAACCCCAAAGCGGTGCGGGAAAATATGGATGTGCTGCTGCCCATTCTGCCCCACGCCCTGGAGCTGCTAACTGATTCGCCGAACAGCGAAAGCCAGCACCGCCAAGTCTAGATCAAGCAGTAAATGAACATCAAAGGTAACCGTTCAGTTGGTATCCCGCACGAGGGCGCTTCGCGCCCCGTGCGGGGGGCGTATTGGGTTTTTTCAGTTTTGGGGGGCAAAATGCCCCCAAAACTGAAAAAACCCCACGATCTTCGGCATCGCCAGGCGCAAAGCGCCGAGGCGATGCCCTTGCTTAAGGTAAGGCTGAACGCTTACCATCAAAGATTGCGCAGATTAAAAAGATTTTTAATTCGCTCAATCTACGTACTCTGTTGATACAGTTTTTAGGAATTTCATGCAAAGCGTCACCGGGCAACTTATTTTAAAGCAGGGCAGAGAAAAATCGGTGCTGAACCGGCATCCCTGGCTGTTTTCCGGGGCAATTGCCAGGGTCGAGGGGACACCTCAACCGGGTGATTTGGTGCAGGTTTTGGATGGAAACGGCCGTTTCCTGGCCACCGGCACCTTCAATCCAAACTCCCAAATTCGGGTGCGCCTGCTCAGCTGGGATGTCGATGAGCAGATTGACAAGGCGTTTTGGTACGGCCGTCTGCAACAAGCCCACAACCACCGCCAGCTGCTCAACCTGGAACCCACCACCACCGCCTACCGCCTCGTCAACGCCGAAGCCGACGGCCTGCCCGGCCTCATCGTCGATAAATATGGTGACTTTCTGGTAATGCAATCCCTCACCGCTGGCATTGAAGCCCAAAAAGAGACGGTTTTGGCGGCGCTCAACCAGATTTGGCAGCCCAAAGGCATTGTGGAACGCTCCGACGCCGACGTGCGCCAGAAGGAAGGGCTGCCCCGCCTCAGCCGTGTCGCCAGTGGCGAAACACCGCCAGAAACCGTGGTGATTCAGGAAAACGGCATCCGGTTTGGCGTAAACCTGCTAGAAGGGCATAAAAGTGGTTTTTATTTGGATCAGCGAGAGAACCGAACGGCCGTTACCCTCCCCCATCACATCGCCAACAAAACCATGCTCAACGTTTTTGCCTACACCGGCGGCTTTGGCCTCTATGCCATCGCCAATGGGGCCGCCCAGGTAACGCACATAGACAGCTCCTACGACGCGCTGGCTTTGGCTGAACAAAACGTGGCAAGGAATGGCTGGAAACGGCCGCAGGATGAATATCTGGCCGGCGACGCCTTCGACGTTTTGCGCCACTACCGGGACACTAACCAAACCTTCGACGTCATTGTGCTGGACCCGCCCAAATTTGCCCACAGCCAGCGAGACATCGACCGGGCCTGCCGGGGCTACAAAGATTTGAACTGGCTGGCGCTGCGGCTGCTGCCGCCGGGCGGCCTGCTGGCCACTTTCTCCTGCTCCGGCCTCATCAGCGCCGATCTGTTCCAAAAAGTGCTGTTCGGTGCGGCCGTGGATGCCGGGCGGCAGGTGCAGATCATCCAGACCCTTACCCAGGGGCCAGACCACCCGGTGCTGCTCACCTTCCCTGAATCTGCTTACCTGAAGGGATTTTTGTGTCGGGTTTGGTAGAAACGGCCGTTCAAAACAAAGCCAAGAGAATGGCTCTCCTGTGAAAATAAAAAACGGAACACAGAGTTACACAGAGAAGACACAGAGTTGCACAGAGAAATTAGGAGAAATCTGTCCGCAATCTGCGAAATCTGCTGATTTTCATTCATGGTGGTCAACGACAGTTGGTGTCGTCTCCTTTATTTTTCTCCGCGATCTCCGCGTTCTCTGGGGTTAGATAAGTTTTGTCAGTCAATCAGGACCCTGTTTACCAATCTGGCAGATTAATATTCTGCGCATCGGCCAGCTCTTTGGCCCGCTGGCGCAGGCGCTGGCTCTGGCTATCGTTACCCATGTCAGCTTCATGAATCGACCAGGCCCACAAGGTACGTGCCTGATCGCGAGCGGAAGCAACGCCGCCACCGTTGATGGTAGCAAAAAGGCGCAAACTTTCGGCAAAGCAATCTGATGCATTGTAAGTGATGTTATCGATGGGTAACGGCCGTATCTCCCGCCCCCCTTTGGCCAAAACCCTTCCCAACCCAAACCAGGCAAAGCCCAACGCCGAGTCGCTTTCTTGCATCGCGGCCTTGCGGTGAGCCCGCTGAGCCGTACGCAGCGCCAAATCAGGTTGACCCTGGCCCAGGAAAGCCAACGCCTGGTAGACATAAACTCGCGAACTGTCATACCAGCCAGCCATCTTGCTAATATCCTCCATCAACTTCACTGGCAAACTAACCGCCCGCTCGGCCGCAGTAAAGCTGCCCAAATCGATCAAGGCTGCGGCCAAATTAGTACGCACCTCCATCATGCCCGGCTGATGGTCTAGCCCGTTCATAATTGTCAACGCCTTGCGATACAGGGGAATTGCTGCGCCAGGCTGTCCACGCAGACGGGAACTCTCGCCCAGCAAATTCAAGGTTTGCCCAATCGCCAGCATATCATCCAGCTCCCGATAAATCTTGACAGCCGCCAGCAGCCAATGAACCGCCTTGTCAAAACGGCCCAACCGATTATTTACTTTCCCCAGCGCCTGGTGCGCCAGCGCCAGTGCTGGACGATTTTCCAAACGATCCAGCAGGGCAGCCTGCCCCTTGAGCTGTGCCAGATATTGATCCACTGGCCGATAACGCCCAATGTTAATATGTTGCTCACACGCCTGCTGCAATGATACCGTTAACAGGTCTGGTTCATCGAGCCGCTGGCTTGTTTCCAGGGCGCGGTTAACGGCCAGCAGCGCCAATTCCACATCACCCTGGTGCAACAGGGCTCTGCTCTTGAGCAGCAAAGCCCGCACCCAGGTCGATTCAGCATTTACCAACCAGGCAACCCGCTCCGCTTGCAGGGCGCTTTCCAGCATGGAAACATAATCGGCCTGGTAACGTTGAATTTCGGCCAAACCATTCCAGGCGCGGGCCTGAAGCAGCAAATCGCCGTCCTCTTCGGCTGTGAAGCGCATGATCATGTAAGTTTGGGCCGCTTCTACCAACCGCGCCTGCTGCAAAAGCAGCTGCCCCAGCTCCTCCTGCAAGCGCAGCTGCCAGACGGCATAATGTGGCATATCGGTAAGCAAGGCAAGGGAACGGCCGTAATAAACAATGGCCATCTCTATGTTGTAAGTGTCGTGGGCTCGCTGGGCTGCCATTTCATACAGCTCAGCAGCCGTCGATTTTTCTTCGGCCAGCTCATAATGTTCGGCAATAATGCCAGCATATTCCGAGATGCGTTCGCGACTTTGCTGGGCCAGCCAGCTGGCAACCTGACTATGGTAGCCAGGCCGGGCACGCAGCAGCACCGATTCATACGTGACCTGGTGCAAGATGGCGTGCTTAAACAGGTAGGCTTTGGTGCCAGCAAAACCAGAAGATTGTCTTTGGAAGATCATTTCGCGCTTTTCCAGCGCCTGTAGGGCAGTACGGGTTTGGCTGGGCGTGAGCGGTTCATCAGCGGCTTCGTTCATTTGGGATACGGCCGTATCCCAAAAAACCCGCCCTACCACCGCCGCCCGCTGCAATGTCATCCGCTCCATGTTGGTCAGCCGGTCCAGCCGCCCTTGCAGCACAGAGGTAATGTTGGGCGGCACGCGCACTTCGGTTAGCTGGTTGCGCCGCAGCTGCCACTGCTCCTGCCCGGCAATAATTACCCCATCCTCAATGAGCACCTTGATCAGCTCTTCCACATAAAACGGATTCCCCTCAGCTCGCCGCAAAATGAGATCAGACAGATCCGCCGGAATTTCTGGCAGCTTTTGCAAAATTTCTACCACCAGCTGCTGGCTTTCTTCTGGGGAGAGCGAATCGAGGTGAATTTGGCGGCCGGGTAACGGCCGTTCCCGACGATTACCGGCAGGCTGCCCTTCAACCGGCCGTGTAACGCCAATAATGAGCAGCGGCACCTGTTTACAGCTTGCCGCCAGGTGGCCCACCATATCCACCGACGCCTCATCCGCCCAATGTATATCTTCTAAGAAGAGCAAAACGGCCGAATTATGGGCCGCAATCACCTCAAACAAATTGGCCACATACTCATAAGCTGCGGCCCGCAGCTGAGGCGCGTCTCCCGTTTGGCCCATCAGCTGCACTCTGGTAGACAAATCCAGACCAATCAGCTGCCCGATGACATTTGCCCGCATCCGAACATCATCATTTTCCTGGCCCATGATCTGGGCCATGCCCTGCACCAGCTTTTCTTCAGCCAACGCCGCCGGATCGTTGTCCTGAATCTCAAAATAAGTGGCCAACATATCCCGAATGAGGGAATAAGGCAGCTGGCTAATTTGCTGGTACGTGCGACCCTTAAACACGGGCACCTCATACGGCAGGGCACGAATCCAGTTGCTAAATTCATGAATCAGGCGAGATTTGCCCACCCCGGCATCTCCAGAAATGGTCAGAATCTGCCCCACACGGGCTTTAACCGCCTGCTCCAACATCTCTTGCAGCTGATGCAGCTCGGCATCACGGCCCACCATGCGCGTTTCCACCCCTTCTACTCCCCGGCCAGAGGCATAAAAAAGGCGCGGCTTGATGCCCAACACCAGATAAACCTGAATCGGCTCTGAGCGTCCCCGAATAGAGACCAGCCCCAGCGGTTCCACATTAAACCGATCGTGAACCAGCATGTAGGTGTCGTGAGCGATGAGAATGCCACCAGGCGGAGCCGTTTTCTCAAGACGGCTGGCCACGTTTACGGCATCCCCAATCACGGTGACTTCTTCGCTGCTGCCAACCCGTCCCAACATGACTGGACCAGAATTAATGCCTATGCGAATTTGAAGCCCCCGCAGCTGCTCCTGTTCCATTTGCCCATTTGGTCCATCCTCAGTTGCCAGCTCTGCAATGAAGTCACTCAGGGCTGCACGCATTTGCAGGGCCGCCCGAATGGCACGTTCAGCGTCATCCTCATGGGCAACAGGCACCCCAAAGAGCCCCATCACCGCCTCGCCCATATGCTTGTCTATGGTGCCATCTTGATGAGTAATAGCGCCATCCAGGCGACGCCACAACACATTCATCATGGCCAGCATGTTGGTATCTGGCAAAGCTTCAGCTACGGTAGCAAAGCCCGTGATGGTGGCAAAAAGAATCGTTACCTGCTTGCGTTGGGCCGTTCGGGCAGCCAGATGGTTGTAGGCGCTGTCGTCAATTTGGGACAGTTTTTCTTGCAGAACTGCAATGGTTGTATCAACAGCGGCATGGCCGAGAAGGAGGCGCTGCTCTTCCAGTGCGGTGATGGCCAGTTGTAGTTGTTCCTGCTCAATCATCAATACAGCCCGATCTTACTATACGGAGGGATTAGCAAATTCAAATAAATAGACAATATCGGAAATAAGAATTGATCCACAGATTAACGCAGATTTCGCAGATTTTCACGCTTCAATCTGCGTTAATCTGTAAAATCTGCGGATTCTTTTTGACATAACATTAATTCCAATAATATCTAAAGAAGTAGGGTAGCAACAATCGTAAATCTAAAATTGTCAATTGTACATGGTAAGGGTGCAACACCGTTGATTATGCGCTTTTCAGACGAATTTAACAATAGTTTTCAGGTGGGTGGCGCGATTGTCTGGGCAAGCTGTTCGGCCTCTGCGTTTAGCGCCCCAGACCGTTCCAAATTATCACGCAGCCTTTCGTATGTGGCCCAATGGTGCAGCGTCAGCAGCAGCTCATCGGCTGTGGCAGAGCCAATTTCAATGAGCAGACGATGGCTGCGGCTAAAGCATTCTGCCGCATCAACTGCCCGCTGCTGAATCGTTGTTTGCCGGGCTTTGGCCGGTTCCTTGGCCAACACCATGCCCAAAACACGCCAGGCAACGGCCGTAACTCGCCGACCCTCACGACCAACCTGCTGTTTGCGCACCGCCAGGACCACCTCCGCGGCTGTGACCGCCTGGGCCAGCGCCTCATCCAGCAAATGGTCTTCCAAAAAGAGTTGGGCCAGACCAGCAACGGCCGTACTAATGGCCAACGGCCGTTCCAAAGCACGCGCCAGCAGCAAGGTCTGCTCCCACCAGTTATACGCCTGCTGTAAATGCTCTTCTTTACCGACCAAATCCCCCACCGACTGCGGATCGGCCACCGCTTGCAGCAGATGCAGCTGCCCTAAACAACAAGAAACCTGCATGCGCAGTACGTCATTTTCACTTTTATCAGCCTGGGTAAGCGCCTGGTGCAGGTAGGCATCGGCCTGCTCGTAGCGAGCCTGATGCATGGCAATTATGCCCAGATGGCGCAAGGCCAGTACCGTGCCGTATACATCCCCTAAATCGCGAGCATAACGCAGGCAGCTGGTATAATTATTAACGGCCGTTTGCCAATCATGCTGTTCGAGGGCAATATGACCCAGCTGCGCCAACATCAACGCTTCCCACATGCGGGCGTCTTGCCCACGAAATCTCTGGCGGGCGGCTTCTGTGGTGTTGGCCGCTCGCTCATAATGGCCAGTCTCACGGGCAATATGGCCCAGCAGCGCCTGTATATACGCCTTTGGCAGCGGTGAGTCGCTTTCTTTGAGGTAGCTGTAAAGCGTTTTGCCAATTTGAATGGCCGTATATTGATCCCCCAACAAAACAAGCACCCAGCCAACAGCCGCCTGAGTCACCAATCGGTAATCAGTCAGACGCGCCTGGACAGCCAGCTCATCCGCCATTTGGGCCGCTTCCAAAGCCATCGGCAAATCATCCTGCAAAAAGTGGCATAAAAAGAGGCCCAGATAGCCACGCACCATTGCCGCCTTGTCATTGGCAGATTGGGCCGTCGTGATCATTGCCTGGTAAGCATCTGTGGCGTCTTTGAATTTGGCCAAACAGCGCAGCACCTCTCCCAAACCCTCATTAAAAACAATGCGCTGTACGGCCGTTTCTGCCAATACAGGCAATAAATTCAACGATTGGCAGTAATGCAAGACGGCCGTTTCCGGCGCATAATCTTTGCGTGCCTGCTCAGCCGCACGGCCGTACCAGACAGCGCTTTGGGCGTACTTTTCCGCCTTCTCCAGATGGTAGGCCACCATGCTGGCATGTTGGGTCGTTTGGGCGTTGTTGTGGGTAATTAACCAGGCCGCGACGCGGGCATGAGCCGTTTGCTGCTCCTGACCAGACAGCGAATGGTAGACCACCTGTTGCAGCAAGTCGCTTTTAAAAGCATACTCCTGTGTCCCGGAAAAAGCAGAGCTTTTGCGACGGTAAATCCAGCCCAAATCAACCAGCTCGCCCAGCGCAATCATCAACCCTTCCAACGTCAACGGCACATCATCTTCGGCACTTTGTTGCAACAACACCATATCCCAGAAAAACGGCCCCATCACCGCTGCCCGCTGCACCACGCGGCACACCGCTTCAGAAAGTCGTTGCAGCTGACCACTGAGCATTCGCGCCAGTGACAGCGTGGTAGGCAGTTCAGTCAGATTGCCCATGCGCACATACCAGCGACTGCCAGACGTATCAATAACCTCTTGCTGAATAAAAATCTTGACCAGTTCAGCCAGATGGCTTGGATTGCCGTTTGCCCCATTCACAATCATATCGCTCAGCCGCAGCGGCACTTTATCGACCTGGTGCAGCAGTTCAGACAGCAAATGGCGGCTGTCGATGAGCGAAAGCGGCTCAAGATCAATATGATGGTAGATTTGCTGATTGTGATCTTCAGTCACCCGCCAGGACGGCCGTTTCTCCAACAGCTCCGGTCGCGCCAGGCAAACAATCATCAAGGGCAAATAGCGGCATTCATGGATAAGGTAATCCAGCAAATCAAACGACCATTCATCCGCCCAATGAATATCTTCTAAAAAGAGCACAACCGCGTCATTTTGCTGCGAAACGGCCGTAAAATAAACCGCCAAATCTTCAAACGCATACTCCCGCAGCTGACGGGCATCGTGCAAACTTTCGCCTAGCAGCGAGCTGTCCGAAAAATCAAAGCCCAGCAGCTGGCCAATAAAATGCGCCTGGGTTAAGGCGCGTGTTTCACCATCTCCTAGTTGGTTCATCAAGCCACGAACAAGCTTTTCCCGAGCAACGGCCGAGCTGTTACGGCTATGGATTTCAAATTGGTTCACAAACAGATCGCGAATCAGGCTGTACGGCCGTTGCAACATGCCCCGATCCGTTCCCCCACGGTACAAAGCCACCTGATCCGGCCACAGCCCCAACATCCGCTCAAATTCATACAGCAGGCGCGATTTCCCCAGCCCCGCTTCCCCCATAACCGTAACAACCTGCACCCGACCCGCTTCAATCGTCGCTTGCAAAATATCTTGCAAAGACCCCATCTCCTGCGTACGCCCCACCATGCGGGTTTCCAAAAAGCTGGTGCCCCGGCTGCCGCGCTGAAAAGCGTGCGGCTTCTCCTGCGTAACAATATACGCCCGGCCACTGTCTGCCTTGCCGTTAAAGGACAGGCCATCTTTGACCTCGGCATCAAAAAAAGGATGAACTTGCTCAAAAATCTGGTGTGAAACCAGCACACCACCCACCGGTGCCAGCTGCTCCAACTGGTGCGCCACCGTCACCGTGTCCCCCAAAATCGAGTATTCGCCGCTGCTGCCCAACGGCCCCAACATCACCGGCCCATAATGCACCCCAATGCGCATTCGCAGCGCCTGGTTTTGCGGCAAAGAGCTGATCATTTGACGCAGTGGACCATCATTAAACAACGCCAGCTCCATCTGCATATCCAGCGCCGCCTGCACCGCCCGCTCGTGATCATCTTCGCGAGGGATTGGCAGGCCAAAATAGGCAATCACCGCATCCCCCACATGCTTGTCTACCCGACCGCCCCAGGAATCAATCACCCCGTCCAGCTTTTGCCAGACGGCATTGATCATATCCCGCACATCCTCGGCATCCATCAATTCGGACATCGTGGTAAAACCAGACATATCCGCAATGAGCACAGCTACCCACGCCTGCTGTGGCGGAGGCAGCGGCTCTACCAGCGCCGCCAGCTTCTCGCGCAGGGCAGTAATAGCCACAGTCGCTAACTCTGGTTGCAGCAGAGAACGCTGTGCTTCCAGCGTAACTATCGCATGTTCAATCTCTTGACGAATCAACACAACTACAAACCCAATTAATCGTTAACACACCCTGACACTCTCACTGAAACCAGCGCGGTGAGAAAGTCACAGGATTAATCTTATTAACAAGAGCAGCTACACACCCTCTCTGGTATTTCACCACAAAGAACGCAAAGAAAACCAGCGCAAAGTGTCATTCCGAACGGAGTCTTCGGAGTGAGGAATCTTTCTATTGGTCCGGCGAAAAGATTCCTCGGAGGATAGTTCGGCGAACATCAACAGATTGCGCAGATTTAACGGATTTTTTTATCTGCGTAATCTGCGAAATCTTTGATTATATTCTTGCACACTGTACAAGAATTTCGTTGGTAATGGACTAAATTTACGAATTCCCGAAACTGTAATTATAAACGGTCGGGCAGCAGACAACGAAACGGTTTTGGCATAGCTATTGTAATATGGTTTTCATTATCCGCTACCAGAGACGGCCGTTTCACACAACTTGCCTAGTTTACCAGATGTCACTATACTGCGCGCCGCCTGTTCGGCAAAAATAATGGATCTTTTATCTTTTTATGAGACTAAAAAAACTCGTCCTGCAAGGCTACAAAACATTCGCCAGCAAAACTGAATTTGTCTTCGATGAAGGCATCACCACCATCGTCGGGCCAAACGGCAGCGGCAAAAGCAACATCGCCGACGCCGTGCGCTGGGTGTTGGGCGAACAAAGCTACAGCACGCTGCGCGGCAAGCGCACCACCGACATGATCTTCGCCGGCAGCCAGAGCCGCTCCCGCGCCGGCATGGCCCAGGCAATCCTCACCCTGGACAACAGCGACGGCTGGCTGCCAATCGACTACAGCGAAGTAGAAATCGGCCGCCGTGCCCACCGCTCCGGTGAAAACGAATATATCCTCAACGGCCAAAAAGTGCGCCTGAAAGATATTACCGACCTGCTGGCCACCAGCGGCCTGGCAGAGCGCACCTACACCATCATCGGCCAGGGGCTGGTAGACCAGGCACTTTCCCTGCGGGCCGAAGAGCGCCGCGCCCTGTTTGAGGAAGCCGCCGGGATCAACCATTACAAATCCCGCCGTGCCGAAGCGCTGCGCCGCCTGCAAGAAACCCAGCGCAACCTCCAGCGCGTCCACGACATTCTGGCCGAAATTCGCCCCCGGCTGACCTCGCTCAAGCGGCAGGCCACCCGCGCCCAAAATTACGAACAAATATCGGTCGATTTGCAAAATTTGCTGCGCATCTGGTACGGCTACCGCTGGGAGCAGGCCAAAAAAGAGATACGGCGGGCGCGAGAAACGGCCGTTTCCAGCGAAAAAACATGGCAAATTAGCCGCCAAAAAATGCGCGTCCAGCAAGAAAACGCCGACGACCTGCGCCGCCAAATCCACCGCCTGCAGCAGCAAACCAGTGACACCCAAAACAAACGTGACGCCCTGCGCGATCAGCTAGAAACTGCCCGCCGCGAAGTGGCCATTTTGCAGGAACGGCGCGAATCGGTGCAGCGCCGTCTGGAAGAGGTGGCCCAGGAGCTGCCGCCAATCAGCCAGCAGCGCGAAGCCGCCGCCACCGAATTGGCCGCCGCCACTACCGAACTGACCGCCGCCCAGACCAGCCTCAACCAGGCGCGAGAACAGCTCCAGCAGTTCAACGCCAACTTCCAAACCCAGCAGGCCACGATTAACAAATGGCAGTCCGAACTGCAAAGTTCGGTGCAGGCCCAGCGCAGCAGCCAGACCCGGCTGGCCCAGCTGCAAGGCCAGCTCAACCAGCTGCGCGAACAGCTGCAAGAGCAATCTGCCCAGCAGCCCAGCCAGACAAACGCTGAAACGGTGAAGTTGCAGGCCGAGGTGACAAAATTAACGGCCGTTTTCACCACCGCCCAACAAAAAGGTGAGGAACTCCGCCAGCAGCGCAGCGACAGCCAGAACCAGCGGCAGGCGCTCATTCAGGAACTCAAAAATTTACGCCGCGATTTGCGCGACCAGGAGCAGCAGCTCAACCGGCAGCAAAAAGAGCTGGCCCGGCTGGAAGCCCAAACCGAGATGCTGAACCAGATGCGCCGCAAGGAAACGGCCGTTTCCGCCAACATCACCGTCCTGGGCAATCTGGCCAGCATTCTCACCATCCCCGCCCAGCACCAGCAAGCCATTGAAGCCGCGCTGCAAACCCGGCTGGGCACCCTGCTGCTGCCCGACGAAGCCGCCCTCTGGCAGCTCCTGGCCGAGCGCGACCCGGACGCCGCCCTGGCCGTCGCCGTAGCAGACAGCTTGCAGCCCATCGCGCCGCCGGAAATTCATGATAAAGCCGCCATCGGCTGGGCTGATTCAGTCGTGCAATATGACGAGCAGTTTGCCCCGTTGGTGCAGCTTTTGCTGGGTCGGGTACTGCTGGTGGATGGGGCCAAAACGCCTGCACTGAGCGCGGACGCAGCGTCCGCCGCCGAAGTGGCCGTCTCCCTGGCCAAAACCCTCCCCACCGGCTGCGTCGCCGCCGCGCCAGATGGCACGGTGGCCCACGCGGGCGGCCTCATCGAGCTGGTGGGGCAATCGGCGCAGGACAGCCTGCTGGCCCGCGAGGCAGCGTGGCGCGAGGCGCAGCAAAAGCTGGCGAAGATGAAAGAGGAATTGGCGGGGGTGGAAACGGCCGTTGCCGAACAACAAGCCATCGCCCAAACCAAACAGGAAGCCGTAGACCAGCTAAACAACGAAGAGCAGCGGTTAAGCAGGCTGATGAATGAGGCCAGCCAGCGCGTCAGCCAGGCGCAGCGCGATCTGGACCGGCAAAAGCAGCAGCAGGTGTTTTTGGAACGCCAGCAAACGGCCCAGGCAGAAGCCACCGCCCGGCTGCAAACCCGGATCGAAACGCTGGCGGCCAACGCCCAAAAAGATGAGGCGGAACTGGTACGATTGGAAACGGCCGTCAGCCACGCCCAGGCCCAGCTGGACAGCCTGCCGGTGGCCGAGGCGCAGCAGCAGCGGGAAAGCCTGCGGCAAAACATGGGCGCGGAACAAACGATTGTAGACGGCCGTCGCGCCGTGGTAGACAGCCGCCGCGCCACGCTCAACCAGTTTGAGCAGCAGCTCAATCGGCTGAAAGAGCGGCAGGCGGCTCTGCAAAAACAGCAGGATGAACTGAGCCAAAACAAGCATGAGCAAGACCGCCTTCACCTGCAAGACCAGATGAGTGAATTGGAGGCCCATCTCACGCCAATGAAAGCGCGGCTGGCTGAGTTACAGGCTGAATTGGGCAAGGTGGAGGAGGAGACGGCCGTTTCCCAAAAAGAAGCCCACGACCACGAAACAATCTACACCCAGGCCCGCATTGGCTACAGCCAGCAAAAAAGCGAAATCGACGGGCTGCAAGAGCGCATCAAGGCAGATTTGGGCGTTGTGGCCCTGCATTACGACGAAGACCAGACCGGCCCCACCCCGCTGCCCATCGTCGGTGTCGAAGCGCTGCCCCGCGTCACCGAGCTGCCCGACGACATCGAAGAGACCATCCACAACTATCGCGGGCAGATGCAGCGCATGGGAGCCATCAACCCGGAAGCGCCAGAAGAATACCAGGAAACCCAGGACCGCCACGACTTTTTAACCGAGCAGGTAGACGATCTCAACGAAACGGAAGCGCGGCTGCGCAAAGTGATCGACGAGCTGGACGAGCTGACCAGCCGTGCCTTTGCCGAAACGGTCGATAAAGTGAACGCCGTCTTTGGCGAGACGTTTACCCAGCTGTTTGGCGGTGGTGCGGGCCGACTGGTGCTCACCGACCCCGACGATCTCACCGTCAGCGGGGTAGACATCATTGCCCGGCTGCCCAACCGGCGCGAACAGGGCTTGGGCTTGCTCTCCGGCGGCGAGCGTTCGCTGACGGCGGCGGCGCTCATCTTCTCCCTGCTCAAGGTCTCGCCCACCCCGTTTTGCATCATGGATGAGGTGGATGCGGCTCTGGACGAGGCCAACATCAACCGCTTCCGCGAGCAGCTGCGCGAGCTGAGCCTGGGCACACAGTTCATCGTCATCACCCACAACCGGGGCACGGTGCAGGCCGCCCAAACCATCTACGGCATCAGCATGGGCAGCGACAGCGCCAGCCAGGCAATCTCCATCAAACCGGAGGAGTATATCAAGCAGGCGGAATTGTTGTGAGGGGGTGAAGGGGTGACAAGGTGAGGGGGCGAACGGCCGTTGCCATATAAATTAAACGAACCAGGAAAAACGTCCGGCATCATAAGGGGAATCAAAAAACACCAAGAGGATAGGGTAGCATCATATGGAAGCGCGTAACCGAAAACTTGAAGATTGGTATGGAAAGATTAAAAGGGGGGAGATTAAATTACCTCGTTTTCAGCGATTCGAAGCATGGGATCGGCAACGAATATGCAGCCTAATCGAAACGGTCATTCATAACTTACCTCTAGGTATAACGCTAATTCTTGAAGTCGGAGAACAGGAAAAATTTATATCTCGTTTTCTCGAAACAGCACCAGAACAAAATGGACGTGTCTATGAGCATTTGCTCGACGGACAACAAAGACTTACCGCCTTGTGGCGAGCATTTTACAACAATTATGAATGGGAAACTTATTTTGTCTACATCAAACAATTTGACGATTACGAAAAAGATGAAGAGCGTGATGATATGTCGGTCTTTTTCAGGGGTAGATATTTTAAGAAAAATGGTGTTAAGTACCCACTTTGGTGCGACGATCCGGCCCAATGTTTAAAAAGAGGCTATATTCCTACAAATTTGTTAAGACCAGAAGATATCCAGGGCAAGATAGATGAGTGGATAAAAAATGCCACTGATGAGTTACGACCAAAGGAAGATATCGAAAAACTAGAGAAATTTTTGGAATTTAAAAAGGCTATTAGCGATAAGATTAAGGATGTGCGAGCAATTGTTGCAAACTATAACCTTCCATATCTATCTCTAGCCTCTCAAACTGAAAAAACCATAGCGCTCAATGTGTTTATCAACATGAACACCAATAGTAAACCTTTGTCAACTTACGACATTATTGTTGCAGAGGTGGAGAGTGTAATGGGGCGATCATTACACGATCTACAAGATTCCTTGGATGAAAAAGCTCCAAATATAGCCAGATATTCTAATCTGTCCGACCTGATTCTAACAACCTCAGCTCTATTACAAAATGCACTGCCAAACCAGCGGGGCGCTTGGGATATGGACAAAAGGATCATGGTAGAAAAATGGGGTGTTATGGAGCGAGGGCTAAGTCGTATGGCAGAATTCCTGGAGAATGAAGGCATTTACGACCGACAACGATTGCCTACAAATGCGGTTTTAGCTGTAATTGCCGCCTTATATGCGCATATACCAGAATCTGGAGACAAACGTGGTCAAGATGAACTCCTTCTCAAAAAATACTTGTGGCATTCTTTCTTTTCTGATCGCTACGAGAACTCTGCTGCAACCAATGCTTACGCAGATTTTACTGCATTACGGAAAATAATTAATAAAGAAGAAATTAAGAATACCAAAGTAACAACATTAGTTGATGTTCCCATTTTCAAAGATCATACGTTAGCCGAACCGGATGAGCTTGTAAATATAGAATGGCCTAAAAGAACTACTATTCGGGGACGTGCAATCCTTGCAGTGGCATGCCGCCTTGGCTCCTTAGACTTTTCCACTGGTGAGCAATTAGATTCAGGTAACATTGGACAACGTCATTACCATCATATTTATCCTGATGCATTGCTTAAGGAAGCAGGTATAAACAGTTATCTGGCATTGAATTGTGCTTTGATTTCGGACAAAACAAACATATCTATAGGTCGAAAAGATCCTTTGCAATATTTAAAGGATAGATATGAATGGACTTCCAAAGAGATCGTCAAACAAAGGCTTCAATCACATTTAATACCAATCACTGAGCTGTCAAATGGAGGGTACGAAGGATTGACCGATGAGCAAAAAATCAAAAAATTGGGGGACGACTTCGAGGCATTCATCCGCCGTCGAGCCGAACTGGTAGTAAGTGCCGTAAATCAATTAGTCGAAGGATATCAATTGAATGCAGCAAACTTGTATGAACAATAGAATTTCAATTGGGAGAACTTTGGCACAACGATACTTGTGTTGACATGGCCTTCGCTCCACTCTGGGGAGGTCTTAGGCTAGCACATAAGTTCACTAGGCTGCGGCACGGCGTCGGCGCATGTATGCGCAGCCGCGCCGCTTGTTTTTTCTCCCACAAAATTAGCTTACCTCAAGTGCCAGGCACAGGGCAGCAGCTTCTTCATTTACCAGGTTCGTGCGCCCTGTGCCTGGCACTGCTGTTGAAGTTGGGAAATTTAGGGAAGGAAACGGCCGAATCCCCCAAAATGAGCAATTTTACAGCCAGCTATAATTCTTCAAGAAAATCAGGTATGATAATCCCCAAGTTCGTTGAAAGAGAGGACGCAAGTTGATAAAGAACCGCATATCCATTTCTCCTGATATTTGCAACGGCCGTCCTGTCATCACAGGCACGCGCATTACCGTCCAAACCATCCTGGAATTTCTGGGCGCAGGCGATACGGTTGAGGATGTTTTGGAAGAATACCCCACGCTAACAGCAGAAGATATTTACGCCTGCATTCAAAATGCGTCAAAATTGAGTGCGCTTTAGGAAATCAAACTATGCAAATGCAACTGACCTTAGACTCAGAAATTCTAAAATTCGAACTGCCCCCAGCGGTTCAATCAAGGCTGCAAGAACTGCTCGACCGCCAGGATCAAGGCATGGAGCTATCTTCAGAAGAACGCGCTGAAGCTGAGGGCTTGGTCGAACTGGCCGAGTTCCTGACGCTCATCCGGCTGCGCTCAAAAACTGCGCCGCAAAGTTAACCGCCCGTGTCTTCCTACATTCCAGCCTCATTGCGAAGCCAAGTCATAGAGCGTGCCGGAAACCGGTGTGAATATTGTCACTTGCATCAGGCCGGACAGGAAGCGTCATTCCATGTGGATCACGTGACCCCTATCAAAAGTGGCGGCGAAACCGTTTTGGAAAATTTGGCTCTGGCTTGTGTCTCTTGTTCGCTTCACAAATCCGCCAAGGAGTTTGTACTAGACCCCGAAACAAACGAACTCGTTCCTATCTTTAATCCCCGACAACAAGATTGGGCCGACCATTTTCAGTGGGTTGGCTGCCACCTGACTGGTTTTACAGCTACTGGGCGAGCCACCATCGAAGCCCTCAGGCAAAACCGTCCAATCATCCTCGCCATCCGAGAAGAAGAACAAATCCTGGGTAGGCATCCTTAATCTACAAAACCGAGCATTCGTTCACAAGAGTTAGAAATGACGATTTACGACATGGATGAGTATCGTTCTCGCCAGGCACAATACGCACCGTTGCAGGAGGCTGGTATTTACGCCCTTCAACAGTGCGGTATTTGTCAGGCTGAGCTGCGGTTTGTCTCTGATACCGGCAATGTGATTTTCCAGGCAGAAACGGCCGAACAAGCCTACAGCGTGCGGGTTTATCATGATCCATTCAGAACCATTCCCGAAATAGTGGGGGAACTGTATTGGCTGTTGGATCTAAAACGAAATACAAATCTCATCATCCCTGAGCCGCTGGCCACAACATCGGGACAGCTTGTCCAGGAAATCACGGTTCCCGGTACAGAGGAACAAGTTCAAGTCGTCCTGTTTCACTGGTTACCGGGTGACGTTATCGGCACAACGCTCACGCCAGAAACGGCGCATCATATTGGCCAACTCATGGCTGAACTTCATGCCCATGCCGCAGCGTTTGAGCTACCAGCAGATAGCTTTCGCGACACAACAGACTGGCGCGGCATGGGACATTTTAGAGCAAATCTCTCGTCAGCCCAGCTCGCCCGTATTGAGACTTTTCTGAGCCAGCAGCAGCTTGAACTTTGCGAAAAGGCAGCCATCCTGGCGGCGAAAAAGATAGATAAAGTGAGCGAGCAGCAGGATTTTGGCCTCACCCACAACGACTTGCACGCACACAATTGCCTGCTTCACAATGGCAAAATAGCCATCATCGATTTTGACGATTGTCAATTTGCCCCATTTACTTGTGACATGGCGATAACCATTAGCAGTTTTGATAGTCTTCCCAATCAAAAGCAGCTTCAAGAAGCATTCCTACAAGGCTATTCAGAAAAACGCAGCCTGCCCCAAAATTATGAGGCGGAAATTGCCGCCTTCAGGGCAGAACGGCGGCTGCGACTCATTCGCTGGGTCGCCACCTGGCCAAGCGTGACCCATTTTTCATTTGGCTGGCAGACCATCAATGACTCATTACAATACTGTCAGCAGTTTGTTAACTCTGTTTATGGTGCCAACGGAGAGTTTGCTTTGAGGCAATGGAATCGCTCAAAGTAAGATTATTTTTGAGCCAATACGGATAAATGTTACTTTATGCCAACGGCGTCTATTACCTGTCAGCCTGTCAGCAAGTGGCTGACTTGCTGACAGGCTGAACTGCTGAATCCTCGCCTTTACTCTACGAACGTTAAACTTGCCAGCAGGGATTGCAATGCCGGGGCGGCAACTGCCGCCTGCGCTTCGCGGCCGGGGAACTCGGTGACCCAATCGGTAACGATCACCCAGGTCTGGTACCGGTACGGATGGGCGAAGATGTAATTTTTGTAATCGCTGCCAATCTTGACACCGCGGACGCCGTTGAATCCCACGGTTTCACCTTCCAGCTCCATGTACACACGGGTAACGGCCGCTTCATTCCCCAGCACGACCTCGACGTTGAAGGGGGCGACGATGATCGGCGCGTTGGGGTCGACGGGGGTCTGCGCGGCGAGGGCCTCGGCTATGTCGGGCGACATGATCATCCAGCCGGCTGCCACGGGCCAGTCTTCGGGCATACCGGGACCACCCTGGGAAATCGGCCGCACCACCCAATCTTCAGGGAAGGTGAAGGAAAAGCCGAAGTCGGTGTTAACAAAGGTGGTTTGCGGGCCGCTGCCGGCTGCACCGGTTGGCAGTTCCGCCATGCTGACGTTGTTGATCAGCCAACGGCCGTTTTCCTGCCGCAGATGCACCACCACTGGCGACGGGTCCGGGTTGCCGCCCCAGTAGCGCAGCATGACCACGGTCGCTTCATCGTCGGCCACACTGGCTTCCTGAACCTCGATGCGCACCGGAATGTCCTGGGCCAGCAGGATGGGATCGACGCCGCCCATTTCGCCCATGTGCGCCAGATCTGCGTCAACCTGGGCAATGAAGACGGCGCTGAGATATTCGCTGTCGCGGTAGAGGCCCTCAACCAGCGGGTTAACAAAGTCGCCGCTGCGGCCACTCATGAAACCCAGATACCAGGTGTAAAACGCCCTGACCGTGCTCTCAGGTGACCGGACGCAGTCGACATGGCTGATCAGCCAGCCAGCGTCTGTTTTTTGCAGATCCACGACGATCATATGGTTGGCGAAGCTGGTGCGCGCGATGAGAACGGCCGTTTCCCCGTCAATCAGCGCCCGGTCGGGCGTGACATAGTACGGTACATCCTGGGCGCAGAGCAGCGGGTTGTAGTGCAGGCCCATCTCCGGATCGGCGGCCTCCGCTTCGGCGCGCATCTCGTCCAGATGCTGCTTGAAGCCGTCGGTGAGCAGATCGCTGTTATGGAAATCGGCGTCTACCGTATCGTCTACAAAGCGCCGCCGGATGGCGTCGGTGTACCAGGCGTAGAACATCTGCACCGCGCCTTCGGGCGTGCCGGTGTTGGATTCGTACAGCTCCACCGGGGTGATGTCGTCGATCAGCCACACGTCCCCGGCGTACACCAGATGGGTGAAGATAGCGTCCATGTGGGGCGGGCCCCAGCTGCGCAGCACGGTCACGCGGGCCGCGTCGCCGCTGACGGTTGCCCAGGTGGCGAACATATCCGTGGGAATGTCCTGGGCCAGCAGGAAGGGATCGTAGCCGCCGCGATCAAAGCCGGCGATAATCTCGTCCACCGTTTCGATGAATTCGGGGGTGAGCAGCGGATTGTCGTGGTACGCCTGATCGACCAGCGGGTTACGGATCTGGCCGCTTTCCCGGTCGCCTACGTAGGCCAGGTACCAGTCGTAGAACGCCTGGGTGACGGCCACGGGGTCCATGTCGGGCGTGGGCGGCAGGGCCTGCGGCACGACGGAGCTGGTTGCGGGAATTTCAAACGGGGTGACGTTATTGATAAGCCAACGGCCGTTTTCCTGCCGCAGATGCACCACCAGCGGCGACGGGTCGGGGTTGCCGCCCCAGTAGCGCAGCAGCACCACGGTCGCTTCGCCCGCGTCTACACTGGCTTCCTGCACTTCTACGCTGACGGGCACGTCCTGGGCCAGCAGGATCGGGTCGCCGCCGCCCATTTCGTCCCGGTTGGCCAGCTGTGTGTCGATTTGGGTGATGAAACCGGCGCTGAGGTGCTCGCTGTCGCGGTAGAGGCCTTCGACCAGCGGATTGACAAAGTCGGCGCTGCTGCGGTCGCCCATGAAGCCGAGATACCAGCCGTAAAAGGCTTCCACGACTTCTTCCGGGGCCAATGCTGCTGGCGGCACGTCGATTTCTGGGATAGTGGTGGGAACGGCCGTTGGCTCGGTCGGTCCGGCGGAAGAGGTGCATCCCCCAAACAAAAGCACGCCAATTACCAGATAAAACAAGAGTTGCCAATAACGCTTCATGATCATACGCTCCTTGAAAGCTTGGGCCGATTTTTTAAATCGACCGCATAAACCTTATTACGCTTTGTGAAAATGTTCACTTTCTAAATATGTCGCTGCGGGCATCGATTTTATAACAGCAAAATTTAGCAGAGGGTTTGGCTGAACTGGCCGAGTTCCTCACGCTCATCCGGCTGCACTCAAAAACTGCCTGTAGCGTCTAAATTAGGCATAGGAAAATATTGTGTAAAACCGCATTTTGCGCCAAGTGCGAGAAAGCGTACGTCAACGACAATATGTGATGACGCTTCATGCCGAAGAAGAAATGGCAGATGATGGCTTCACAATATTTGATGTTAGAAAGAGCAATCCTGACTGGAGAAATTGTTGAACGGCAAAAGGATCACCAATCAGGAGAATGGAAATATCTGGTTTTTGGTCAGGTTATTGACGGCCGTTTGATTACTGTGGTTGCCAAAATGAATATCACCAACAAATTGGTCATTATCACCGTTTATAAGGGAAGCTAATTATGGAAACAATTGGAAACGCATCGGTGCAGGTATGTGCTTGCCGCGCGACTTGTCTTTTAATGGCATACAATCGTAATTCCACCCCCAAAACGCCTCTTGCCAGCCCTCATTTACCGTTTACACTGTGTTTAGCTAAACATTTTGGCTAAATGAGGTAAATATGTGCACAAAAACAGTCAGCGCTACGGACGCCAAAAATCGCTTTGGCGGCGTCCTGCGTGAAGTGAATTAAACAGATGAACCCATTGTGGTGGAGCGGGATGGCAAGCCCGTGGCGGTTATCCTGAGCATTGACGCCTATGAACGGTTGCTGCCTAAAGAACGGCCGTTAACCCTCAAAGAATCGCAGGCCACCTACGCTTTCGGTCTGTGGGCAAATCGAGATGATATTGATGAGGAGTGGTTGGTGGACGGGCGTTCCCGCACGTAAAATTGTTGAAGTAAAAGCAAACGGCCGTTCCGCACAACTCTCCCCGTCTCTCACTAAATCCCCAACTGCTGCTTGTACGCCTGCACGGTGGCGTCCTGATCCCCCAGCAAAGCAAACAACCCCAACATCACCGGGCGAGCACGGCCACTTCGGCTCTGCTCAGTGCGAGCGTTTCCGCCCCCATTCATCTCCATCAACAAACCATACATCGCCCCGGCATATTCCCGCTTTTGGATCATGTTGGCGATATTGACGTTGCTGCCGGTTAAACGGCCGTCTCCCACATCAACCAAAAATTGAGCCAACGGCCGTAACTGGTCCGCCTCCCCTTTGTCACTCGTGGGCAGGTGGCGCAGCGCCTCACGGCCGTTGCCCTGGCGCAGCAGCTCTTTCGCTTTTTGCAGGCGAGCCTGAGCGGTGTTGGGCACGGCCGTTGGCGGCTTGGGCTGTGCGGGGGCAGCGTTGGGCATTTGGGCCAGTACGCGCTGTAAAAATTGGCGCACGTTCGGCTCTGGCTGCGCGCCGACAAACTCATCCACAACACGGCCGTTGACAAATGCTTTCACCGCCGGAATACCGCGCACGTCAAACTGCATCGCCAACTGCTGGTTTTGGTCGCTGTTGAGTTTGGCCAGGCGGAAACGGCCGTTATACTCCGTCGACAATCGTTCCAAAACCGGCCCCAACATGCGGCACGGGCCGCACCAGGGTGCCCAAAAATCCACAATCACCGGCCGCTGATGCGACTGCTGAATCACTTCGGCCTGAAAATTGGCCTGATTGACGTCCATGATATTCGTATTCATACGTTTTACCTCATGTTTGTGCCCTATGTTTGCACAGAACGCAATTGATGCTTGTGCAACCTGCGGCTTGCACGCCCCACACCCACACCTAACGTGCCAAAAACCGCCGGGCAATCGCCTGAAACTCCGTCTGCTTTTCAATCATCGGGGCGTGGCCGCATTCAGGCAGCAGATGAATCTGGCTGTTGGCGAAAACGGCCGCTAACTGCTCCGCATCGCTGGGCGGCACCACGCCATCATTGGCGCCCCAAACCAGACAAACCTGCTGGTCGATTTTGGCCAGAAACGGCCGTAAATCATGAAACGCCGACGCCTTCAACACATCCGCCGACTGCCGCGCCAGCGCATAATCCGCCAGCCGCCGATCCCAAACCGAATCGTGCATCAGGTCTGGGTTGTAAAATGGGGTCTTGATCTGCCGCCGCACCCAAATCTTAGATTGCGAAACGGCCGATCCCAAATCGATCAGCCCCAGCCCCACGCCGATCCGCTTCACAAATTCAGGATAGTTGACCGAAGCAAGTACCGCCGGAGCCAGCAGCAGCAGCTTCTCCACCTGCTCTGGATAATCTACCGCGTAAGAAACGGCCAGCGTGCCGCCAAACGAATGCCCCAGCAGCGCCACCGGCGGCAGCTGACGCGCCTCGCAAAACGCCGCCAGCCACTCCACCAGATGGGGGAAATGGTACGGTGTGGTCGAGGCGGTATAGCCAAAACCGGGGATGTCTGGGGCGATCAGCCAATGGTCAGCCGCCAGCTCATGCAGCGTCTCGCGGAAGCTGTCGGCCGAGGTAGACATGCCATGAAGCAGAAGAATGGGACGGCCGTTTGGCGTGCCCATCTCATAATAACTGGTGTGAATGCCCAGGGCATCCAACTCAAAACGGGGAACTTCAGGGTAAGGATAATTTGGCATAACTTGCATTCATGGCTCACTAAAATTACTTACTGAGATTGGTCCAATCTTGAAGATTGGACCAATCTAAAAAACTGCTCACTAAACGTCCGGTAATGATGTAATTGGGCAATGGCTCATCCAATCATAACAAATTTAGGTGCTGGCCGTTAATAATCGGGCAAAGTGGAAAATATTCACCCAAACGACATGACATTCTTCAATTGCCAGGTATGCACTCTGTCACTATCCGACGGCTCGGGGAAAGCCTATAGTCTACCCTGTAAACAACAGAATTTTACTGTTAAGCATCTCTAGGAGCCATCTCTTATGCTTGAATCAATTGTCTTTGGCATACTGGCCGTCGGCATGGCTGTCGGCGCTTTCCAGGCGATTCGGGCCCATCGCCTCATCACGGCGGCGCTCTGGCTGGCGGCTGTCAGCGTGCAGCTGGCCGTCATGCTCTACCTGCTCGGCGCACCGGAAGTGGCCGTGATTGAGCTCAGCGTTGGTGCGGGATTGGTAACGGTGCTGTTTGTCTTTGCCATCAGTGTCGCCGGGGAATTAACCGAAGACCTGCCCACCATCATCCCCCGCCCTCTCGCCTGGAGCCTGGTCCTGTTTCTGATTGTTCTCCTGGCCCTGTTCCTCTCGCCCACCGCTGAACCCGCCCCGCCGCTGGCAGAAGCAACCTTTACCGAGGTGATGTGGCAGCAGCGGGCGATAGACGTCTGGCTGCAAATCGCCCTTATTTTTGCGGGCGTGTTGGGCATGCTAGGGCTGCTCACGGCCGAAACGATCCCGGCGAAGCAAACGGCCGTTCAGCCCAAACCCGAACTCCCCAAACCCCACCCTGCATTTGAGGAGGTAGCCGATGTTGTGGCCCATTAAAATCGCCCTGTTCGCTGTTCTGGCTCTGCTGGGCGTCAGCCTCTATGGCCTGCTGGTGACGCGCAACCTGATCAAAATGGTCATCGTGCTGCAACTTTTGGTGAAAACGGCCGTTCTCGCCCTCATCATCGCCGGTAAATACAACGGCCAGATTAACCTGTCGCAAAGCCTGGCCGCCACCGTCATTGTGGCCGATACCGTGGTCGCTGTGATTGGCCTGGCGCTGGCGGTGCAGGTGCAGCAGCGCTGCGGCACGCTGGATTTGCGCCAGCTGGCTTCATTGAAAGGTTAAAACTGACCCCCACCCTGGCCCTCCCCCTGGCAGGGCGAGGGAATCTGGCTCCCTCTCCCTGTGGGAGAGGGCTGGGGAGAGGGTTGCACGATGTGCTAGAGAGTAGAAAGTTATGACTGCACTTCTCATTCTTCTCACAATTGGACTGCCCTGGCTGGGGGCGCTGCTGGTTTGGCTGGTGGGGAATAAACGGCCGTCCCTCCAGCACAGTTTAGCCATCATTTTTGCCGTGGCAGCCGGGGTGGCCGCCCTGATCTTGCTGCCGCTGGCAGAGGAAACGGCCGTTATCCACCTGGCCACCCACGGCATTCTGGGCGATCTCACCTTTGTGCCCGATGGCCTGGGCACCTTGCTGGCCGCCGTAGCTGCTGTCATCGGCAGTCTGGCGGTCATTTTTTCCGTGGCCTACATGGATGGGCAGCCCCAGTTGGGGCGGTACTACGCACTGGTGCTGCTGTTCATTGGGGCAATGGCCGGGCTGGTGCTCACCGGCAGCCTGCTCCTGCTGTTCATCTTCTGGGAAATCACGGCACTCTGCTCTTACGCCCTCATCGCCTTCGACAACGACAATCCGGCAGCGGTACGCGGCGGCATCAAGGCGCTGATCCTCACCCAGTTTGGCGGGATTGGTTTGCTGCTGCTGGCGCTGGTGGCCCAGGCCAACCTGGGCAGTTACCAGGTTGATCATTTTCTAGCCCAGGCCGGCACGCTGCCAACGGCCGTTCTCGCCCTGCTCGCTTTTAGCACCCTGGCCGCCGCGGCGGCCAAATCGGCCCAGCTGCCCTTCCACACCTGGCTGCCAGACGCAATGGAAGCGCCCAGCCCGGTAAGCGCCCTCATCCACGCGGCCACGATGGTGAACGCAGGCGTCTACCTGCTGGCCCGGCTCTACCCGGCCTTTGCGGCGGTGCCAGGTTGGCGAACGGCCGTCATCGCCGTCGGTCTACTTTCCGTTCTGCTCACCGGCATCATGGCCCTGACCACCTTTGATTTGAAGCGCGTCCTGGCCTACTCCACGATCAGCCAGCTGGGCTACATGGTGGCGGCAGTTGGCCTGGGCAATATTTTCGCCAGCCAGTTCCACCTGCTCAGCCACGCCCTGTTCAAGGCGATGCTCTTTCTGGCCGCTGGGGCGATCATCCACACGCTGGGCAGCCGCGACATGCGGCAGATGGGCGGCCTGAGCACCAAGATGCCGCTGCTGCGCAACGTTTTTGTGATTGGCGCGTTGGCGCTGGCCGGGCTGCCGCCAGTGAACGGCTTCTGGAGCAAGGAGCTGATTCTGGAAGCGGGGATGGGATCGAGCCTCTGGTGGGCTTATCCCGGTTTGCTGCTGGGGGCGGGCTTAACGGCCGTTTACACCACCCGCATGACCTGGCTCGTCTTCTGGGGCGAACCGCGCCAGACGCACCACCCGCATCCGCTCTCCCCCACCATGACCATCCCGCTGATCTTGCTCTCCGTTGGCACCTTTACCTCCTGGCTGCTGGCGGGGCCGCTCAGCCAATCGCTGCACGCCACCCTGCCTTTCCACGAGCTCCACGCCCACACCACCGGGGAAATGATGGCCGAGGTGCTGGTTTGGGCAACGGCCGTTCCCCTCAGCGTCGTTTTGCTGGGCATGGTCGCCTGGTGGCAGCGGGAGCGTCTGCGCGGTTTGGTGGCACGGCTGGGCTGGCTGGAAAAAGCGGCCGTACGCGGCTTTGGCTTTGAACATCTCAACCACAGCCTCACCGTTGGGGCACAGCGGGCCGGTGCCCTGCTGCAAAAAACGCAGACCGGGCAGCTAAACTGGAACGTCGTGGGCGTTATTTTTGGGCTGCTGCTGGTCTTACTCATCTTGTGGGGGAGCGCTTGAAATGGACTTTTTCGCACCCATCTGGTTAATTCTCATTCCGCTGATCGCCACCCCCTTCATCTACCTGGGCGGGCGACTGGCCAACCTGTACAGCGGACGACAGCTTTCTCTGTCCCGCTGGCTGAGTTTGTTCACGCTGCTGTTGATGTGGCTGCCGTTTGTGCAGGCCGTCCGGCAAAATGTCAGCCAATGCCCCTGCGAATTTACCATCGGGCTGATGACACTCCGTTTTGACGGCCTTAGCCTGCTGCTGGCCGGGCTGGCGCTGGTGCTGGGCACGCTGGTGGCCCTCTACTCCAGCGAAAGCCTGGCGGGCGAGCCGGGCGAATCGAAATATTACGCCATGCTGGTGGCCATGGTGGGCATGATGGTGGGGCTGGGCGGGGCATACGACCTGTTCAACCTCTGGCTCTGGTTTGAAGCGATGGCAATTTCCTCGTATCTGCTAGTGGCGTTTTACCGGGAACGGCCGTCTACCCTCGAAGCAAGCGTTAAATATCTGGTGCAAAGCAGCCTCGGCTCAGTTTTTGTGCTGCTGGGCATCGCCCTGGTCTTTGGCGTAACGGGCCAGCTGCGGTTTGATAGCCTGGCGCAGGCGACCAGCGCCGCCAATCTGCCCATTTTGCTGGCGGCGGGTGGGCTGTTCACCATCGGTTTTGGCGTCAAAATTGCCCTGGTGCCCCTGCACACCTGGCTGCCCGATGCCCACAGCCAGGCCCCCAGCGGCATCAGCGCCATGCTGTCTGGCGTGGTGATTGAGGCGGGGCTGGTCGCTCTGCTGCGGGCCTTGAGCCTGCTGGGCGCTGCCCCCACCACCTGGGGCGAGCTGCTGATGGCCTTTGGCCTGCTCAACATGGTCGTGGGCAATTTGCTGGCGCTGCGGCAGCAGCAGGTGAAGCGGCTGCTGGCCTACTCCAGCCTGACCCACATCGGCTACATGCTGGTGGGGCTGGGGATCGCCATCTATGCGGGAGAATCGGCCGGGGCGCAGGGCGGGCTGTTCCACCTGCTGAACCACGGCCTGATGAAAGGGCTGGCCTTTTTGGCCGCCGGGGCGCTGCTCTACGCCTTCACCAGCCAGCAAAGCGCTGCGGGCGATCACAGCCTGACCATTGCCGATCTGGCGGGCGCATCGCGGCGCTATCCGCTGGCGGCGCTCGCCTTTAGCCTGGCAATCCTGGGGCTGGCGGGACTGCCGCCTTTGGCCGGGTTCATGTCCAAGTGGCAAATTTTTGTGGCGGGAGCGGCGGTGCATAATGGCTGGATTACGGCCGTTATCCTCTTCGCCGCCCTCAACAGCGTCTTCTCGCTGGCGTATTACGCGCCGCTGGTGAACATGGTTTATCGTCAGACCCCGTCGCTGGCGGTGCAGGGCGGACGGCCGTTACCGGCTACCATCAATTTCCCCCTGGTGCTGCTGTCCGCAGCGATTCTGATCATCGGCATCTGGCCCAATCTGTTTTATAGCTTGACGGGAATGGCGGCAACGGCTGTTATGGCCGCATTTGGAGGATGAAGTGGGGAAGTAATTAGGTAATTGGGTAATTAGGTAATTACGTAATTACCTAATTACCCAATTACTCAATTACCCCTCTCACAAGGAACAAAGCATATGGAAATTCTGCTCACCCCACCTATCGCTTTCTTAATTTACCTGGTGTTGGCCGCCGTGCTGAGCGGCCTGGGTCGGCTGTGGGCCTTTCACGGCGAGCAGTCGGCGGAGAAGATGAGCACCTACGCCAGCGGTGAAGAGGAACCCAGTTTTTTTGCTGCACCAGGGTATCGGCCGTTTTTCATCGTCGCCCTCTTTTTTGCCATTTTGCACCTGGGCGTGCTAATCGTGGGCAGCAGTGGGCTGGCCCCCGCCAGCATTGTGTTCCTGGTAGGGCTGATTTTGGCGCTGGTGGCGTTGATTGCTGGATAAGCACCCCCTCCCTGGCCCTCCCCCTGACAGGGG
>JBGTCV010000025.1:0-27919 GCA_041748655.1 Promineifilaceae bacterium (SeqCode)
GCTTTGGGCTGCTTTTTGCGCCACTGACTGACTTCATCACTCGCTTGACGAAAGGATTCTGCCCACTTGTCTTCTTTATTCATTGCTCTTACCTCCATTTTGGGCTTCTATTCTCTCATCAACAATACTTCCGCGCACCCAGAATCTTTCCAAAAGTTGATTCTTTCACATCAATCAGCTATGATTTTTCTGAAAATCAGTATTGTCTGAAATACTGAAGGGTAAGGTAAAGATGGACAAAACAATTCAAGTCAGACAACGTGGTACGCTGACCCTCCCTGCCGAGCTCCGTGAAAAATACGGCATTCGCAGCGGCGACACCTTTCGACTCGTCGATTTAGACGGCATTTTCGTTTTAACCCCTATGGTGCCGATGGTCCCCGAGTTGGCCCGCGAAATTGAGCAAATGCGTCTGGAAGCAGGGCTTACCACACAAGAGCTCATCAGCAGCCTGCGAGAGCAACGGGAAGCTTATTACACTGAAAAACACAACGCAGAATCAGATGAGCCCGACCAAACCTAAACCCGTCCCGCGCGTTTTTGTAGATGCCGACGTTTTATTTGCCGGTGCCGCCTCCCCCAGAGAACACAGCGCCAGCCAGGTCATTTTGCGCATGGCCGAGATTACTCTCATCGAGGCGCTTATTTCCGAGCAAGTTTTTACCGAAGTTGAACGGAATCTGGCGGCAAAATTGCCCCAGGCGCTGCCCAATTTTCGTCATTTAGTGAGCCGCTGTCTGCAAATCGTGCCCGATCCAACAAGCGAGTTAATCAAACTGCACGGCGGCAGGGCCGATGCCAAGGATTTACTCATCCTGGTTGCCGCCGCTCGCGAAAAATGCCCGTGGCTGGTAACGTTCAACATTGCCCATTTTCAACCAGGCATCCCTGAAGTAACGGTTTTGCAGCCGGGTAACTTCGTCTTCTTGGTTCGAGATTTATTGATGCAGCTAACCTGATTTTCCAAACTGAACTGAACAGGAGCATTGAGCTATGATAGTTGTTGCCAGCAGCAACGGCCGTATCGGCATCACAGCAGCCATCGAAATTTTACGCCAGGGCGGAACGGCCGTAGACGCCGTAGAAGCCGGTATTCGCCTGGTAGAAGCCAATCCAGAAGACCACACCGTGGGGTTCAACAGCTACCCCAACATTTTGGGCGAGGTGGAACTGGACGCGAGTATGATGAACGGCCGTACCCTGGAAAGCGGTGCCGTTGGGGCCTTAAAAGGGTACTTGCACGCCATCACAGTGGCCAGGCAGGTGATGGAACAGCTGCCGCACGTCTTGCTCGTCGGCCACGGAGCCAACCGCTTTGCCGCCGAAATGGGCCACCCGCCGCAAGCCGAAATGCTGCTGCCGGAAACCCGCGACGTTTGGGCCAACCGCCTGCGCGCCGACATGAGCGACGCCGACATCACCCAAATCGCCCAACGTACCGATCTGGCTCAATGGGTCGAGCTGGCCACCGACCCAGAACGGGCCAAAGGCACCGTCAACTTCATCGCCCAGGACAAAGAGGGTAACATTTGCACCGGCGTCAGCACCAGCGGCTGGGCCTGGAAATACCCCGGTCGCCTGGGCGACTCCCCCATCATCGGCGCAGGCAACTATGCGGACAACCGCTACGGCGCGGCGGCCTGCACCGGCATGGGCGAGATGGCCATTCGGGCCTGCACGGCGCACAGCCTGGTGTTTTACCTGAAGATGGGGCTGGGCGTGATGGAAGCCAGCCAGCGGGCGATGGCTGATTTGCGGGATTTAGACGGCCGTTTCATCAGCGCCATGAATCTGGTGGCCATCGACAAGGACGGGAATCACGCGGGGTTTAGTTCGGTAGACGGCCGTACCTACATCTACCAAACCCCCGACATGCCCGACTGTGAAGAGCTGCCCCGCACCGTTGTGCCCGTCCCACCCCGCTGGGGCTAAACAGGGCAACAACGAATTGGAGAAATTAACGAATGGGAGCTGTAAAAAATTCGTCCGTTCTCAAATTCGTTGTTGCCACTGAAAAGAGAGGAATTTATGGACATCATCCGCACCCCCGACGGCCGTTTTGAAAACCTGCCCGACTTCCCTTTCACACCCAACTACGTGGAAGTGAACGGCCTGCGGCTGCATTACGTGGACGAAGGCAAGGGCGAAATTGTGCTCTGCCTACACGGCGAGCCGAGCTGGTCCTACCTCTACCGCAAGATGATTCCGCCGCTGGCGGCGCAGCACCGCGTGGTTGCCCCGGATCTGGTGGGATTCGGCCGTTCCGACAAGTACACCGATCCCGCCGACTACAGCTTTAAGCTGCACCGGGACGTGCTGGTGGGGTTTATCGAAGCGCTGGATTTGCAGGGGATTACGGCCGTTGTCCAGGATTGGGGCGGCTTGCTCGGTCTCACCATCGCCACCCAGCTGCCGGAGCGCTTTGCCCGGCTGGTGATCATGAACACCGGCCTGCCCACGGGCATGTTCCCCATGCCGGAGGCGTTCATGCAGTGGCGCACCGCCGCCGAGCGGTTTGGTACCAAGCTGCCCGTTGGCCGCATCATTCAGAACGGCACGGTGACGCAGCTGCCCAAAGAAGTGGTGAAGGCGTACGAAGCCCCCTTCCCGGATGAGCGGTATAAGGCAGGAGCGGCCGTTTTCCCCCTGCTTGTTCCCCTCAAACCAGCCGACCCCGGCGCGGCCGAGATGAGCCGCGCCCAGCGCCAACTCACCCGCTGGACCAAACCGGCCCTCGTCATGTTCAGCGACGGCGATCCTATCACTCGCGGCGGCGACGCGATTTTCCGCCGCGGCATCCCCGGTGCCCAAGACCAGCCGGAAATCACCATCGCAGGCGCAGGCCACTTTTTACAAGAGGATAAGGGTGAGGAGATTGCCGGGCATATTTTGGAATTTATGGGGCGAACGGCCGTAACCTAATAAAACAAAACCATGCTGCTCGTCAACTGCTGGCCGAAGGCAATGCCAATGAATACAAAGGAACAAAGATACAGAGGAACAAAGAAAACTTTGTCTCTTCGTTCCTTCGTTTCTTTGTAATAAAGAGTATCGGCCGTCTACCCCCGAGAATCATAAACAGCCTGAGCCGCCGACACTTCAGCAATGCTTGCCTCAGCCCAGTGGCGAATGGTGGCCAGCGGCGTACAAAGCGTCTCTCCCAGCGGCGTCAGCGCATATTCCACGCGGGGCGGAACCTCGGCGTAAACAGTCCGGTTGACCAAACCATCACGCTCTAAACTGCGCAGCGTTTGCGTCAGCATCTTCTGCGAAATACCACCAATACTCCGCTGCAACTCTGAAAATCGCTGCGGCCCTTGCTCCAGCAGCCCCATAACCAATGCGGTCCACTTGTCGCCAATGCGGTCCAGCACCTGCCGCGTTGGGCAATCACTTGCATAAACATTCCCGTAAACTTCAATTGTTTCCATTTGGTAACTATCCTACTTTATAGTGCCTACTTCCCAATAGAGAGTTAATCACTTATAGTAACTATCGAAACAATTTTATACCAAATCAAGGAGCTTTACAATGTCTGAAAATAATCAATCTACCCTGCTGGTTACCGGCGCTTCTGGCCAATTAGGCCGTCGCGTGGTGGAACTACTGCTTGTGGCCAACGCAGGGACAATTATCGCCACCACCCGAACACCGGAAAAGCTGTCCGATTTGAGCCGACGCGGCGTCATCGTCCGCTACGCAGATTTTAACGAACCCGAGTCGTTGGCTGCGGCCTTTGCTGGTGTGGATCGCCTGCTGCTTATCAGCACAGACGCACTGGGCGAGCCGGGGCTGCGGCTAAAGCAGCATCAGGCTGCGATAAAAGCGGCCGAAGCAGCTGGCGTCAGTCACGTCATTTACACCTCGCTGGCCAATCCTGGCCCGGAATCGGCCGTTCTTTTTGCCCCCGATCATTATGGCACAGAAGAAGCATTGGCCGCCAGCCAGCTAAACTGGACGGTGCTGCGCAACAATCTTTATGCTGATCTCCTGCTGTTCTCGCTCAGCCAGGCCATTCAGATGGGTCAACTGTTTAGCGCCGCCGGAGAGGGCAAAATCGCTTATATCACACGTGAGGATTGTGCCCAGGCTGCCGCTGCCGCGCTGTTATCGTCTTTTAACGGCCGTAAAATTCTCAACATTACCGGCCCAGCAGCACTCTCCCAAAATGACCTGGCCAACCTCGCCACCAAAATTTCCGGAACGCCCATCACGTATGTGCCCCTGGAACTGGAAGTGTTGATTCAAAATATGGTTGCGGCGGGTCTGCCTCGGCCTATCGCTGAAACGTATGCGTCAATTGACACTGCAACTGCTCAAGGCCAATTTGAAGCAGTGTCCAATGACTTTACAGAACTCACCGGCAGCAAGCCAACGGCCGTTGCCAATTTTCTAGCTGCCAACCAGGACGCTTTACTACCTCAGCCAGTCGCACAATAAATCATCTTCACAATCAATAATCTAATCGTCTAAACCAAACAGGTCTGCAACCTTGCAGGCCTGTTTGGCGTTTTCCATAAAAGCTTTTTTAGCCAGAATTTAATTCGTAGGTATACTTGCCCAAAATCTAAACGAGGAGGTTATTTCATGTTTGTCATTAAAAATGTATTGCTTGTGGGCGCTGCTGCCAGATTGCGTTTGCGCGGTACGGCTGTATCCCCCCACCATCATCAACTTAACAAAAATCAACCGACTCGGAACCTCTCTCGCTAAAACGACACCCGAGGGTATGTGCTTCCAGAGTCGTCTATCTAAAACCACAGATGCCGCAGCCTGAGTGAAAATCTCTTCCCTCTCTGTGCCCTCTGTGACCAACAAAGAGAAAATGGACACAAAATCATTACATACCCTTGAATACCACAAGGTACTCAACATTCTCGCTGGCTACACCAGCTTCAGCGCTGGCGAAGAGCTGGCCCGCAAGCTCCAACCCACCACCGACCAGATTCTGGCCGAGCAGTGGCAAAAAGAGACGGCCGAAGCCCTTCTGCTGCTAGATACCCACACCAACATCACCATCGGCGGGGCGCGCGACGTGCGACGCCCAGCCGAAAACTCCAAACGCGGCTTCACCCTGCCCGCCGAAGATATGCTCAACATTCGCAGCACCCTGGTGGCCGCCCGGCAGCTTAAGCGGCAGCTCATCAAGGTCGCCGACGAGTTTCCCACCCTGGCAGCCATCGCCGAGCTGGTGGAGGAGTGCCCCGGCCTGGTAGACACCATCAGCAGCACCCTCGACGAGCGGGGCGAGGTGCTGGACAGCGCCAGCGCCAAACTGGCCAAAATACGGGCAGAACTGCGGGCGGTACACGGCCGTATTCAAGACAAACTCCAGCGCCTGCTCAACTCCAGCCAAAACCAGTGGCTCCAGGAACCGATCATTACCATGCGAAGCGGCCGTTACGTCGTGCCCGTTAAAGCAGATGCCAAAGGGCGCATCAAAGGGATCGTCCACGACCAGAGCGGCAGCGGGGCCACCGTCTGGGTAGAGCCAATGGTCACCATCGACCTCAACAACGAATATCGCGGCCTGCAAATAAGCGAACAGTCCGAAATCGAGCGCATCCTGGCCGAACTGTCCGCCAAAGTGGCCGACGTAGCCGACCCCATCATTCGCATCGTGGAGCGCATGGCCGAGCTGGACCTCATCTTTGCCCGCGCCAGGTACGCCGCCATCATCAAGGGCGTGCCGCCCGATTTTGTCGATTGGCGCGAATTTGAGCAGCCCCGTCCGCCCAAACACGCCAACGAGCTGGCCAAATGGACACCCCAGCCGCGCAATCCCCATCCCGGCTCTACCGTCTGGATTCGCAATGCCCGCCATCCGCTGCTGCCCCCCGGCGAAGTGATCCCCACTGACCTGACGCTGGGCGACGACATCTTCACCGTGCTCATCACCGGCCCCAACACCGGCGGTAAAACTGTCAGCCTCAAAACCACCGGGCTGATGGTGCTGATGGCCCAATCTGGCCTGCACCTGCCCGCCATCGAGGCCCGTCTCACCGTCTTCGACGACGTTTTTGCCGACATCGGCGATGAGCAGTCGATTGAGCAAAGCCTCTCCACCTTCTCGGCACACATGAACAACATCATCCGCATCCTGGCCCAGGTGGATGAACGCTCGCTGGTGCTGCTCGATGAGCTGGGCTCCGGCACCGACCCGACGGAAGGGGCGGCGCTGGCCCAGGCAATCACCAGCTTTCTGCGCGACAAGGGGGCCACTACCTTCATTGCCACCCATTACCCGGAGCTGAAGCTGTACGCCGACCAGCAGCGCGGCGCGACCAACGCCTCCATGCTGTTTGATGTGGAAACGCTCTCTCCCACCTACGAAATGGCGATTGGCATCCCTGGCAAATCGAATGCCTTTGCCATAGCCCGGCGGCTGGGGCTGGATGACACCATCCTGGACGACGCCATGAACCTGACCGGCGCGGGCAGCAACGAAGCAGAAAGTTTGCTCGACGCCATTTACGATTTACGCGAAAAGATGGCCTCTGAAGAAGCCGCCGCCCGGCTCATTCGGCGACAGCTAGAGGATGAGAAAGATGCCCTGGCTCGCCAGATGGAGCAGCTGGAAGAGGAGCGCGAGGCGGTGCTGGCCGACGCTCAGGAAGAGGCCCGGCAAAAAATCGCTGCCATCGAGGAAGAGCTGCGCCAGGCCCGACGCACCATCCGCGATGCCCAATCGCTGAACAAGCTGAAGCAGGTGAGTAAGGATGTGGCCGCGCTGGAAACAGAGGCGGTGGAGCAGATTGCGCCTAAAACCACCAAAAGCCGCAAGCTCACCAGCAACCGTCTGGAACTGGCCGTGGGTGACAAGGTGACGGTGAAAGCGCTCAACACCGAAGGTGAAATCATCTCGCTGAGCAAATATGAGGCGATGATTGCCGTCGGCCGTTTGCAGATGCGAGCCAAGCTGGGCGATCTGGAGTTTAAGAGCCGTCCTAAAGACGAAGAGCCGCAAATGGAATCGACGCCGCTGGTGAAGGCAAGTTCGCCAGGCGTGGAGCTGGACATTCGCGGTCGCCGCGTAGAGGAAGGGCTGGCAGAGCTAACGTCGTTTATTGATAAGGCGTATCTGGCGCAGATGCCGTGGGTGCGCATTATTCATGGCAAGGGGACGGGGAAGTTACGAACGGCCGTACGTAAATCGCTCAAAAACAACAAGTATATTGTCTCGTTTGAGGAAGGTAAAGACGGCGAAGGTGGCGCGGGCGTCACCTTTGTCAAATTCGACGAAAATTAGGGTCTAACAGCAGGTGCCTGGCACAGGCGAAACGATCCTGGATTGCCAGCCTCTATCCGCCCGTGCCTGGCACCAACACTAATTTCTAAACAAAAAGCCTTGCTGCTGCAAGGCCTTTTGCGGGAAGAGGAGAAAAAAGGAGGAAACTGGGTATCTATTTGGTGTACAATGCAATTAGTTTAAGGCAGGGTACTAGAGGGCGGCAATAGGACTTGGGTACTAATTGGGCAAGTGAAAAGTCTGGCCACTGGCAAACCCGCAGACTGGCATACACGCCCACTTCTTTCTGACTGGCAAACCTTATGATTGCTCGATGTGAACATTGTGGACAAACGATAATGGCAACAGACAGCCAATGCTGGCACTGCGGCAAGGCACTGTCGCCCAACAAACCGAATGCGGTGAGACGGCCGCAGTTAGCAACGGCCGTTCCTGACGACAGCCAACCACCCCCACCACCCATCCAGACCATTTTGCTTTATGTGGGCTTAACGGCCGTCACCCTTCTCATTCTTATTGCTACTATCCGCGCCATTGGGAAAGCGCCGCTCTTTTTGGTCAGCGGCAGCACCACCCCGCTGGTTGGCTGGCAGCCCATCACCGACAGCGAGCTTCAATTTACCCTGAATTTGCCCGAAGCGTGGCAAACCGTTGAGCTGGACCGTGCCCCAGAAGCACCTGGCCTGCGCAGCAGCCCGCCCCTGCAAGCGCTCGGCAGCCTGTTTGATGCCCTGGTGGCCGATACGCAGCTGCTTTTGTTGGGCACGGCGGATACGGCCGTATTCCCCAGCGGCGCACCGGTTTTTGTGCTTGTCGCCCAAAGCCAGCGGTTACAGCGGCTTAGACCGGATGAAATTACCCGCTATGTCCAGCAGCAGATGCCTGAAAACGTCACCCTCGAAGCAACAACTCGACCCGCCGACCTGGCCGAAGCCAACAGAGGCAGCTTGCTCTTCAACATTGAGCAAGGCGAACAGGTTTGGCGCTGCCTGGAACAGGTGGTGCCGGGCAGCAGCGGCATCTATCTGGTTGTTACCTGCACCAGCTTCGCCCAATTCCCCCGCCATCAATCCGATTTTGATACAATTTTGCGCAGCTTCCAGCCACTTGACTCCTAGCGCAAAACCGATCACCGAGCAAACGTCCTCAGAATCCTATCGACGACAGTCCTATCCGCTTGACGCTGCTTCTGCCACTCTGTACAATGCAACCATAAATCAAGCAGAGTTGGCTAACTCATGACAAATAAACAAAAACAGGCAGTAGAACACAATCAATCGGGACTAGCTTTTTACGATTCCTGGCAAATCGAGAAAGCGGTCGAGGCGTTTGCTGCGGCCGTTTCTACCGATCCACAAAACCCAGAATACCATCTCAACCTCACCCGCGCCTACACGCGCGGCGGTGATTATGACCAGGCGATGGCCGCGCTGGGTGGCTACCTGCAAACGGAAACAGAAGGGGATGTCGCCGCCCGCTACGAACAGCTTTTTTCAACCGGCCTCGACGAAGTGGAATCCAACCTGATTGAGGGGATGAAGCAGCTGGATTTGCCGCTGCCCCAAATTGGCAAAGCGATTCAGATGTGGCTGGAATATCGCATCGCCATCGGCCGACGGCCGTTGCGCACCCCCAAACCATCTCTCTGGGCCGGAGCGCTCACCTATGCCATCGTCAAAGTCAACTTTTTAGAAATTACGCGCTCGCAAATTGCGGCCGTTTTTGGCATCAACGAACGCTCTCTCAAAGAAAAGTATCAAGAAATCGTCGAAACGCTGGACCTGATGCCCGCCGACTACCGCTACTTCACCGGCGAAGAAAATCCGCTGGACAAGCTGGTAGAAGCTGCCCATCTGCTGGAACAGCTCGACCGCCACTTCCAGGAAGATTAACAATCCCACTCTTTCCCATTCACTGTCTCTGTTTCCTTGCCAGTCACGAACAAGGAGGTTCGATGGCGCATCTTACTGATTTTATTCAATTGCAAACGGTGCAGGGTACGGCCGTATCCACCCTACATCACACCGTCATCCCTGAGTCCCAGGCGCTCATCATCAAATTTCCATTTGGCGGCTTTGTGTGGCAGCGGCCAACGGCCGTTCTCGTCCAGCAAGGCGAACAAACGGAACGCCACCCCATCACCGACATCACCCGCCTGGCCACCTGGAGCGTGCTTGGAGCCAGCCTGCTGATTCCACTGATCCTGCGCCTGCTGAGAAAACAAACCCCGTAGCTGCACTTTCTTAGCGCGAAATTTTCTTCACCAAAAAGCGAGGATTGGAATCCTCGACTACAGTTGTCCCTAAAAGGAGTTTCTAATGAGTGAAAACCTCAACAAACTAATACTCGAAGCAATCCCAAATCAACAATCTGCCAATGAACTCATGGGCAAATTGTTTGATGTTACCCGCCCAGACGCCGTTTACAGCCAGCCCGTCACCGTAGGCGACTACACCGTGATCAACGCCTCGGAATATATGGCGGGGATGGGCGTGGGCTACGGTGGTGGCGGAGGAACCGGGCCAACTGACAGTGAAGGGCCAGGACAACCCGGCGGCTATGGCAGCGGCGGCGGCGGCGGGGGCAGTACGATGGCCCGCCCCGTGGCCACGATCATCATCACGCCCGACGGCGTGCGCGTAGAACCAATCGTTGATGTCACCAAGATCGCCATCACCATGTTTACCGCCCTGGGCGCGATGGCGCTGGGCCTGCGCAAAATGAAATTGTGAACTGCGTTTTGCAGCGGGAAAGCAAAATACGAAGAAACAAAGTTACGAAAGGCACAAAGAAGAATCTGTAACTTTTGCCAGAAATCAGTTGAATGATCGGCACCCAGTCCGCCATCACCTACCGCCCCGCCCAGGCGAGCGATGAAGCCGCCATCAAAGCGCTCATTCGCGCCGTCAACATCAACCCGATGGGGCTGAAGTGGCATCGCTTCATGGTGGCGGTGGCTGTGGCTGAAAACGGCCGTCTCATCGGCTGTGGTCAAATCAAACCGCATCGGGATGGCTCGCGTGAGCTCGCTTCTATCGCGGTGCAAAAAGAGTGGCGGCGGCAAGGGGTGGCGGGCCATATCATTCAACAACTGCTGGCAGATGAGCCGCCGCCGGTCTGGCTCACCTGCATGAACAAGCTGGTGCCGTTCTATGAACAGTTTGGCTTTGTAGAGGTGGCCAACGGCCAACCCATCCCCCCCTACTTCCGTTTAGTCCGCAGCCTGTTCAGGCCGATCCAATGGGTCAGCCGCCTGCCTGGCTACCTGGCCATCATGGCCTGGCCTGCCGACTGGTAACAAGCGCATGCTGTTCAATGGCTGTTTAACAGGGCGGTGCGCACGCTTTATGAGCACCCCTATCGTGCAGACTGTATCTCTAAAATTTCCTGTGGCCAGTCGCTCTTGATATAAGCCAAAATCGCCAATATCTCATCATCCGTCAATATATCCTCATAAGCTGGCATATTGCTCACACCAATGTTTTCCGGCAGCCGCGCACCGCCCAGCTTAATCGATTCAATCAGATACGCATCGCTGTGGTGCCAGGTGTGGCCTGTTTCATCATGCGGTGGCGCTTTAAAGGAGCCATCGGCAAAAGGCTGCTGCCAATTCGGCTGGCCTTCCAAATCAAATCCATGGCAGACGGCACAGTAAGTGTCATACCGTTCTTTACCCATCGCCATAACCTGCTGAGTAGACAAATCGCCAAATTCCACTCCCCCGCCAGCGCGATCCCCGGTGCCAGGGCGCATCATCACGCCAACCAGAAGGAGCAGCCCGCCAAACAGCGCCAGGCCAATGATGGCATATTGGCGATATTTTTGTTTTTGGACCTGCTCAAGCTGCTTCTGTTTTTGAGATCGTTTCATAAACTGTTTCTCCTTCAACCAAAAATTATTATGCGCCATTTCCCGCTAATTATGTAGTAGCCATTCTTGGAATTAACGTCATGTCAAAAAATAAGCCGCAGATTTCGCAGATTCGCGCAGATTAAAGGCAAAAAATCGTAACTATTCAGGTCTCAGAGGTGCGACGCACTTACGCTAAAAGTATTGCTCTGCTTTACACCAGAACAAGTGCGTCGCACCCTGATTGACGGACAAAACTTATTTAACCGCGGAGAACACGGAGAGCGCAGAGAGAAATGAAGGAGAAATCTCCGCCTCCTCCGCGTGCTCTGCGGTAAAAATCTGAGATTTGTCCGTCAATCAGGCGTCGCACCTGTATATTTGATGCTACCTTTGATTTGCTTAACAGCACACGGCATAAATATCGCCGCTGCCGTCTGACGGGGTGAGCTGCTGCAAAAAGTGGCGCATTTCGTCTGGGGTAAGCCATTGCCCGGCTGGCAGCCGGTGCGATTCACCCGGCGCGTGGCCAAACTGGTAATTGCCCAGCGCCTGCAACTGGTCAATACAACCCAGCGCCACGTCTAGCGCGGCGGGAATGTATTCAAACGAAAGCGCCGCAATCGGCACAGAAAGCCCGCGCAGCGCTTCCAGCTCAAATCCTTCCACATCAATCTTGCAAAAGGCAGGACGGCCGTATCGCCCAATCAAATCATCCAAGGTGACAACCGGAACGGTAACGGCCGTATCCCAGGCCACCGCCGCAAAACCATCATCCTGCTGCACCGCCTGCATCCAGGCGCGAGAAAGCGTAGAGACGGTGGGCGTGCGCTGGCTGATGTGCAGCGTCGCTTCGCCCGGTGCTGAGCCGATGGCCTGATCGAGTAAGGTGACGTGGGGGGAACGGCCGTACACCCTTTGCAGCCAATCAAACAACACGGGCTGCGGCTCCACCGCCACCACCCGCGCCCCCAGCTGCCGCCAGACGCGCAGCCGATTGCCCACGTGCGCCCCTATGTCGAAGCACAAATCGCCCGGCTGGATGAAACGGCCGTACAGCCGCCGCATCTGCCAGGCACGCCAGGGAACCCCATAATAGATCAACAGCGAACGGGCCAAACCCAAAGTTTGAGGAGAATTCATCATATTCTGTAACTATCAAGATGAGTTACGCTTGCGATTGCGATAAAGATATAGGCCCATGTATACCGTTGAAAGTCAAAACAGGCACGAATTAATGTCTGATTCAGCCTGGACTTACCTTCATTTAATCCTTCATTTATCCCAAACTCATTCAGCCAACAGAATTCTCTGCCTCACCTCTGGTCTTTTTTCTGCTCAAACAATTCTATATCCGCTCTATATATCTAGATAGACGCGAACAGCGACGCTTTTCTGCTATCGTTTCAGGTGAGCCTCAGCCTCAAGTGAGGTGTGCAGTTTCAAGGCAAAGGCAAGCTTCGTTATTTGGTTCAACAGCTCTTCCCTTCTGTACTAATTTTTGGGAGGGAACTGTCACCAAGAGCAGTGGAGGTAAGTCATGCAAAATTCACAATGGAACCTTAAGTTTGGTGCGAATGTATACGGCCGTAATAAACATTGTGGCCAGCTCTCAAAAATCGTGATCGAACCTGAAATCTGGCAATTGACTGATCTGATCGTTGAAAATGGTCTAATCTTCAAACGAGCCACCGCACTCCCTATATCCCTGATAGAAGATACGTCGAGCCAAACCGTTAACCTGAAAATCGCCGACAAGCAGATGAAAGAGTACCCAGAATACCAGGAAACCGTTGTAGAAAAAGGAACGGCCGATTGGTCAGTGGCAAAAACAATCAACGAGGTCGAATATGTGGCCCATCCCGCAACAGTTATTCCTAATCTTGCCATGACTCACGAAAAAACACGGATTGGCGTTAATAACGATTCGCTGGTGTTAGACAACCACACCCTGGTAGAATGCCTGGATGGTCGTCTGGGTCATTTAAGCCACCTCATTGTAGATACCCAAGATTACCTGATCAGCGACCTGGTATTTGCCCAAGGCACGCTGCTTCCCAAGTATTACATCATTTCCACCTACTTTGTTGAACACATCAGCGAATCCACTATTCAAATTGCCAAAACCAGGGAAGAAGCAGAACAACTGCCCGAATACGCTTTTCTCCACCACAGTTAACCTCCAAGCCCCAATACGCCCATAAATATATTGTCCAATAAGGTGAATTTTACTGCAGAGAGCGCTGAGGACGCTGAGTTTTTCTGGTGATTTTTACTCTCTGCACCCTTTGCGGTGAGTTTTTCAGTGGACTCAAGGAGTAAACAATGACATTAACAGGTTTTATTATTCTCGTGATTATTGCCGCCATCTGCGGCAGCCTCGGCCAGGCCATCGCCGGCTATTCACGCGGTGGCTGCCTTATTGCGGCCCTTGTGGGGTTCATTGGTGCCCTATTAGGCATGTGGCTGGGCCAGCAGCTGGGGCTTCCTGAGGTTTTCCCCGTCACCATTGATGGCGAAACATTCCCCATCCTTTGGTCAATTATTGGCTCCGCACTTTTTAGTGCCTTTCTGGGCCTCCTGTCTGGACGCAGAAGTAGACGCTCTCTCTAACTATTTTCCAAAAACATACATTCGAAAAACCGGAAAAACAAAAAAAGCACCGATATGCCTTTAAAGGAGGTGATGCGATGCAAAAAATACGTCCGTATTGGAGCATATAAGTAAACAAGTATTGTAAAGTTGAGTAAGGAGTAAAATAAGATGATCAAAAAAAATCCCATCCTCACAAAAATCGTGCCGTTCCTGCTGTTGGCAATGGCGTTGATTTTTGCCTCAGGTACCAGCGTTGCTGCGGCTCGATCCCAAAACCCGCACAATAGGGACAACACGGAGAATCGTCCCGCAAACAACAACCGCGACCGTAACCATGATCGCCCGCAAACAGACCGGGAACCGGGTCGCGACGGTGAAGCCGATCACCCTCGCGCTGACGATGACAACGATATGGGTGACGACGATCAGGATGACCAGGATGACACGACGCCCCAGGCGCCATCTGCGGAAATCTTTACGGCCGAACTAACGACCGAAGCAGAAACAACCCCACCCGTTTTTGATAATCCTAGCGACGAGGACGATGAAGAAGATGAAAATTCTGAAGGGGATGATGAACAAACCGAAGAAGTGCTGCCGGTAGGTGCTGCCATCTTCAAACTGGTTACCCATCAGCAGTATGATGAAGAGTCAGAGACCCGGGTCGATGTGTCAACGCTTTTCTACCGGCTGTACGTGCGAAACATCACCGATGTAACGGCCGCACATATCCATGTTGGGCTTCCTGGCGAAGATGGTGATGTTGCCGCCTTCCTCTTCTCTGGTGACCCAACGGGTGAGTTCAACGGCCAGCTGGCCGAAGGGATCATCACCGAGGCAGACCTGATTGGCCCGTTGGCCGGTAATATGGCTGAACTGGTTGAACTGCTGCGAAATGGTGGGCTGTATGTCAACGTTCATACCGTCATGAACCCCGCTGGTGAAATTCGCGGCCAGATCACTCAATAACCCCACTCCACTAAACCAACCAAAAGCACTTACAATTAAATAGGCTATATCAGCGTGAAAACGCTTAAATGAGGTGAGGCCAGGGTTTTTACGCCCTGGCCTCACTGTACCAAAAGAAGTTCAACTTTTTATCGTCAACCAGTAATTTCTGTCGAGAAGAAAAGTTGACTCTACTGAAAAAACTAACCGCGGAGGACGCGGAGGGCACGGAGAATAAATAACACCAGAGAAAACCTCAGCGTTCTCCGCGGTGAAGAAGACCTTTTTTCAGTGGACTCAAAGTTGAACTTCTAGCTTCGAATAAGCGAGATCGGTACAAATCTAAAAAACCGGTGAGATTCTGGTAAGTGGACTAACTTCCATTTTGAGAACGGCTAAAATTTGCCTATGGATGGGCACCAAAGAGGGCAAATAAACGTTGCAAAACACATTTTAGGGCTAACAGTGGGTCTACTTTGGCTGCTGGCTGCCTGCACCAACCCGGCCAGCGACGCCACGCCCCTTGCGGCGGCCAACACACCAGCGGCCTCCGCCACACCATCCGTTACGCCCACGCTAACAGCCATTCCCACAATCACCAACACGCCCACCCCCAGCAGCACACCAACGCCTACACCGACCCCAACGGCAACGGCCGTTCCCCTCACCGTTCTGGGAGACATCCGCAGCCTACAGCTGCGCGATCCCATCCCCAGCGGCAGCGCCACCTGCGGCCTGGTCGATCTGTTCGACTTTCCCATCGATCCCCCCCACGCCGCCAACGTCAGCCGGGGGGGCGGTGATTTTGGTATCTTCCGCCAGCGGTTCGACAAATTCCACGCCGGGGAAGATTGGGGCGGCCCATCCGGGCGGCCCAACCTGGGCACCCCCGTCTACAGCATCGGTCACGGGCTGGTAACATATGCCCAACCGCTGGGCTGGGGGCGCGACCAGGGCGTCATCATCATCCAGCATACCTTTGCCAACGGCCGTACCCTCCTCTCCTTCTACGGCCACCTGGACCCGGAAAGCGTGCTGCTCACCCCCGGCAGCTGCATCCAGCGGGGCCAGCTGGTCGGGCTGATTGGCCAGCCGCGCAGCTCGCCTCATCTCCATTTTGAAGTGCGCACCCAGGCGCCCTACCAAACCCTCACTGGCTATTGGCCAGAAGACCCCACCAGCCAGGGCTGGCTCTGGCCATCGCAGCAAATTTGGGCAGCGCGAGTGGGTGCCATTCCGGGGGTTGGCTGGGTACGGCCGTTTACCAACAGCGGCAGCCAGGCCATCGGCCCACTCAACGACACCGATTATCTGCTGCTGGAAGCGGGGCAAATTGTGCGGCTTGATCTGGCAAACGGCCGTTCCACCCCCCTCATCTTCGGCCTGGAAACAATCGACGACGCCCTGCACCATGCCACCGCCAACCAGCTCATCCTGGCCGACAGCAGCCGCAACACCGTAGCGGCCTACAGCCTGCCCGATCTCATCCAGCAGTGGCAAACCAGCCTGCCGCTGAACAGCGCCACGCGCCTGCTGCCCCTGCCCGGCGGCGGCATTTTGGCAGCAGCCCGCACCACGCTCACGGCCGTTTCCTCCACGGGCGAGGAGCTCTGGACCCTGCCGCTGGAAAGACAGATCCTCGACTGGCAGCTCAGCGACGGGGCGCTTTACCTGACGACGGATGGCAATAACGGCCGTCTCTGGCGCATCCAGGCAGATGAAGCCGTGCCAATAGCCGATCTCAGCGGCAAGCTGGCCCTCAGCAGCAGCGGGCTGTGGCTTTACCATCGGGAAGGGGTGTACCGCTTTGATCTGGCCAGCGACAGCCCGGCGACAAACCTGATCTACCCGCTGCCCACCGGCAGCGTCGGTCGGGGCGACCTGCTGGCCTTGCCCGATGGCGGCCTGCTGCTGGCCCACGCCGACGTCGGCGACCGCCGCCTCATCCAGTTTGGGGCCGATGGCGGCATCAACTGGCAGCGCTCCTACGCCGGGCAGGTTGAGGGGAACGTCAGCCTGCACCTGGCCAACGGCCAGCCCTACCTCGCCGCCAGTGTCGGCAGCGGCGCCACCGGCCACCTGACCCTTTTTGCCCTCAACCAGAGCCAAAACGCCCTCACCCGGCTGTTTGAAGGCGGCTCCCGCACCCCATTGGCGAATGAGATGTGGCTAACGGCCGTTACTTCGACTTCGCTCAATACAAGTGCCAACAACCAGCTCCTCATTAACGTCGGTGGCGGCCCGCTGGCACTGTTTGATCCGGTCGCCGGGCTGGTGGCGAGTGGGCGGTAAACGGTAATCGGTAAACGGTAATCGGTGACCCGTCACCATTTACAATTAACCATTTACAATTAACCATTAACCATTTCTTTGCCCCTCACCCTTTCATCCACTAAACTTCCCCGGTCATCACAAAATTACAGGGGTATTCAATGAGCTTCGATTTCGACACTGACGTAAACAAATTTGGCATCAACAGCATCAAGTGGGAATTTATGTTCGATGCCAAACACAACGTGACGCATGGCGACCATGCCCATCCCAAACACGGCGATGATCAGCTGCTGCCGCTCTGGGTGGCGGATATGGATTTCCGCTGCCCGCCAGCGGTGATCGAGGCGGTGGTGGCGCGGGCGCAGCGGGGCGTCTTTGGCTACTGCATGCCCACCGATTCCTACTACGAGGCGGTGATTAGCTGGTTTGCCCGGCGCTACGGCCGTTCCATTCAGCGCGACTGGATTGTGCTCACCCCCGGCGTCGTGCCCGCCCTCAACCTGATGATCCAAACCTACACCCAGCCGGGCGACAAGATCATCATTCAGCGGCCGGTTTACCATCCTTTTACCCATGCCATTGAAAACAACGGGCGAGAGGTGGTGTCTAATTCGCTGGTGCTGAAAGACGGCCGTTACCAGATGGATTTCGACGATCTCGCCGCCAAAGCGGCCGATCCGGCCGTAAAAATGGCCATCCTGTGCAGCCCGCACAACCCCATCAGCCGCGTCTGGACCGCCGAAGAGCTGACCCGCTTCGGTGAAATCTGCCTGGACAACGACGTCCTGGTCATCTCCGACGAGATTCATTGCGATTTACTCTACAAAGATGTACCCTTCACCAGCTTTGCCTGCATCAGCGAGCGGTTTGCCCAAAAGAGCATCGTCTGCACCGCCCCCAGCAAAACGTTCAACATCGCCGGGTTGAAGCTGTCCAACATCATTATCCCAGATGCTGATCTGCGTACCCAGTTTGGCAAAACCATCGAGCGCACCGGGCTGATGGGCACCAACACCTTTGGCGTGGTGGCCACCGAAGCGGCCTATAATTTGGGGGAAGAGTGGTTAACGGCCGTTATGGCCTACATCGAAGGCAATTACAACTTCATGCGGGACTATCTGGAGAAACACCTGCCCCAGCTTTACCTGCTGCCCGCCGAAGGCACTTACCTGGTATGGTTGGACTGCCGCGCTCTCGATATAACCCCCGCCGAGCGCAAAAAGCTCATTTTTGAAGACGCCCGGCTCTACCTGGACGAAGGCGAAATTTTCGGCCCCGAAGGCGCAGGTTTCGAGCGCATCAATCTGGCCTGCCCCCGGTCGCTGCTGGCGGAAGCGCTTGAGCGCCTGAAGACGGTAATCGGTAATCAGTGAACAGTAATCAGTAAACCGACTACCAATTACCGACTACCAATTACCGATTACCAACTACCGATTACAGACTACCGACTCATGAAAATCACCCTCATCGCCACCACCAAATTTGGCCTGGAAATGGTCGTGAAGCAAGAAGTAGAAGCATTGGGCTTTGACGAGATCGTGGTGTCAGACGGCCGTATCCAATTCCAGGCCACCCTGGCAGACATCCCCAAAGCCAACCTCTGGCTGCGCAGCGCGGACCGCGTGCTGCTCAAAATCGCCGAATTCCCGGCCCACACCTTCGACGACCTGTTCGAGCAGACTAAAGCGCTGCCCTGGGAAGAGTGGATCACGCCAGATGGCCAGTTTACCGTCAACGCCAAATCGTTTAAGTCGGTGCTAAAAAGCGCCCGCAGCTGCCAGTCAATCGTCAAAAAAGCGGTGGTTGATCGGCTTAAAAGCGCTTACCAGCTCGACTGGTTCCCCGAAACCGGGGCCGAATTCACCATCCAGCTCGCCCTGGTGCGCAACAGCGCCCTGCTCACTCTAGACACCTCCGGCGCAGGATTGCACAAGCGCGGCTACCGCGAAGAAGCAGGTGAAGCGCCGCTCAAAGAAACCTTTGCCGCCGGGCTGGTGCAGCTCAGCGTCTGGCAGCCAGACCGGCTGCTCATCGACCCGATGTGCGGTTCCGGCACCATTTTGATTGAAGCGGCGCTGCTGGGGCGTAACATCGCCCCCGGCCTAAACCGGGAATTTGCTGCCGAAGGCTGGCCGGCCATCCCCGCCGCCGCGTGGATCGAAGCCCGCGAGGAAGCCCAAAATGCCATCTTACCCAGCGGCAAGCTCCAGCTGCAAGGGTACGATATCGACCCCGCCAGCATAGAAATTGCCCGCAGCAACGCCGCCAAAGCGGGCGTGGCGGATGATATTTTGTTTGGCGTGAAAGATGTGAAAAAGCTGTGGATCGATCAGGAGTTTGGCATCGTGATCAGTAATCCCCCCTACGGCATTCGCCTGGCGGAGTACCAGAATCTCAACGCCATCTACATCGCATTCAACAAAACCTTCCGCAAAAAGGATGGCTGGTCCATCTACATCCTCACCGCCGACGACAAGTTCCCCGACTACTTCAAGCGGGCCAACCCCGACCGGGTGCGCAAGCTGTACAACGGCACGATTCAGACCAATTTTTATGCGTATTACGGCCGTAAACCCCCAGGTTAAACACCATAACAAAACAGGGCAGGAAGCATGACCGAGTTACACCCAGATTGGTCCAATCTTGAAGATTGGACCAATCACTTAGGCTGCCGCCAACGCTCCACCCTTCCGCGCCCGCCGCGCCATCAAGGCGATGATGCCCACCAGTAGCAAAATAATGGCGATGAGGATGGCCACATCCGGGGCCACGTCGGCCAGGCTGGCCCACTTTTGCGTCACGTCCACAATCGGGCCGATGGCGTAATAGGTGGGGAAGATGCGCCCCACCCACGCTGGCAGCGACGGGAAAAGATAGACAAAAGCAGGCGCGTATAGCAGCAGGCCAATCCCCTTGATGGTGGCAAAGAGGGAGTTGATATCCTTAAGCAATATCCCCAGCAAAATGCCAAAGGCCGAAGCCAGCGTTGCGCCCAACGCCAGCAGAGTCACCAGCAGCAGCGGCTGGCTGCCAAAGGCGCGGTTGAGCGTTAGAACGATCACCCCCATCACCACGCCGAGCAGCACGCCCAGCAGCCCTTTGGCCACATAAACCTCGCCAGCCGAAGCGGACGTGGTGATGAGCGCCGTCAGGGTACGCTTCATTTTTTCGTCTACCAGGGAAGCGGCGGGCAGCATGATGCCGCCCAGCATAATCGTCATGAGGATGACGAGCGGCAGCAGGCGGTCTTCCCAGGGAACGGCCGTTTCACCTCCCAGCGTCGTGGCCACAATCTCTACCGGCTTTTCCTGCCCGGCAATCTGCCGAATCCAAACGGCCAGCGAGGTGCCCAAAACGGCCCGGTTTTTTAGCAAGCTCTCACCCCAGACGTAGACGGTCATCTGCACGGCGCGTTCGGTTTGAACGGCCGTATCAAACCGCTCCGGCAGCGTCAGCCCCATATCTACCACCCCCGCCGCCACCGCCTGGCGCAGCGCCGCATCCGTGGCGTATTCCGTCACGAGGATCGATTCCACCCCCTGCGCCAGCGTCACCAGCTGGGAACGGCCGTCGTCCACCACGCCCAGCTTTGGCTTGCCAGAGAAAAAGGTGCCAAACAGCAGCGAAATGACCAGCGAAAGTACCACCGGCACCACGATGGCAAAAATAAAGATAAAATTGCGCGGGCCACGCACCAGTTCCTTGCCCAACAGCACCCCAATCCGTCGCAGACTCATTGGAATTTCCTCCGCAAAACCAGAATGCCCAATCCCAAAAAGGCCAGAGAAAAGGCCAACAAAATCAGCAAATTCGGCCACGCGCCCGACCAGCCAACATTGAAGTTGGCCGCCTGATACACCGTATCCACCAGGTAAAAGGTGGGAATCGCCTCCACCCAATTGGTGGTCAGCCCCGGCAGCAGCAGGCTAATGGCAGGCAGGCCCAGCAGCAAAATCACCGGCACTCCCCAGGCCATCACCGACATGATGTCGGTAGAGACGGCAGCGAGCAAAAAGCCCAGCCCCGTCACCAGCAGCGAACCGAGCAGCAGCGCCACAATGATGAGCAGCGGCTGCTGGCTCAGGCCGCCAGTTACAGCCATCAGCACAATTGCCTGAACAAAAGCCAGCCCCACACCCACCGTTCCCTTGGCCACAAACAGCCCTTCCAGCCGCATGGGGGTGATGAGCAGCGCCCGCAGCGTGCCCGCCTCAATCTCCGCGCTGATCAGGCTGGCCAATCCCAGCGTCTCCACGGTGAGGATGAGCACGGCAAAGAGGGGCAGCATCTTATCCCGCTGGGGAATCTGATTCCCGGCCCGGTCTACGCCCAAAACCTCTTCTTGCACATCGAGAGTGAGCTGCTGCCCACCCATCATGTACCCGATTTCTTCAAAGAGGATGATGTACGCTTCCTTCAGCTCTTCAGGGAACGCGGGGCTGAAGTAGAGGGCGATCTGACCCTGTTCGCCAGCCGCCAGCTTTTGGCTAAGGTCTTCGGGGAAGGCCACGCCCACGACAAAATCGTTATTGGTAACGGCCGTTTCCAGCCGTCCCAACGAATCCAAAGCAACCAGAACCACGCCACCTTCAGCCATCGAATCGGCAAATTCGGCGGGCAGGTTGGGAGCGTAGATCGCCATCTCCACCGTTTCGTCCACGGTGGACGGCATGGCAAAGTAGATGCCCGCGTAGGCAAACAGCGCCAGCAGCGTCACCAGGGCAAAAAACTGGTTGCTAAAAAAGAGTCGCAAATCTTTTTGAATGAGTGCGCCAATGATACGGCCGTTCATGTCAGACCTCGCCCGGTAAGCTGGATGAAAATATCTTCCAGGGTTGCTTCTTCGCTGTGCAGGGTGACAACCTTTTCAGTGGCAAACAGCTCGGCAACGGCCGTACCCGTGTCGGTTTGGTCCAGCACAATTTCGCGGGTCTGTAAACGGCCGTCGGCCAGCTCCACCTCCGCCAGAATCGCTCGCTTGCCATACTGCTGCTTCAGCCGGTGCGGCGTGTCTAGCGCCACAATCTCGCCCCGGTTGATAAACGCCACCCGGTCAGACAATTTATCCGCTTCCAGCATATCGTGCGTCGTCAAAAAGACGGTTGTACCCCGCGCCTGCTCTTCCCGAATGATGTTGCGAATCGTCTCTGAGGAGACCGGGTCCAGCCCGTCCGTTGGCTCGTCCAGAAAGAGAATGCGCGGCTGATTCACCAGGGCACGGGCCACCATCAGCCGCTGCTTCATCCCCTTGGAATAGGTCTCCACCTTATCCTTGCCGCGCCCTTCCAGCCCCACGCGCACCAGCAGTTCATCGGCATTGACGTTACTGCCGTACAGCCGGGCAAACAGCTTTAAATTGTCCAGGGCGCTCATCTGCTCGTACAGATTACTGTTCTCAAAGCAAATACCTATTTGCGCCTGTATTTGCTTCGGCTGCCGGGCAATGTCCAGCCCCAGCAGGGTGGCTTTGCCTTCTTTGGGCAGCAGCTGTCCCGTCAGCATCCGCACGGTGGTTGATTTGCCCGCGCCGTTCGGCCCCAGAAAGCCCAGAATTTCGCCTTCGGCCACCTGGAAGTTGATTTGATTTACGGCCGTTAACGCCCCAAAGCGATAGGTCAACTTTTCCGCCACAATTGCCAAATTATTCATCGCCACTCCTTCTTGCTAACCCATTGCGCATAAAATCAATCACATATTTCAAATTATTTTCCATCTCTGCCGGATTTGTCAGATCGGCAAAATCGGTGACATGGTTAAACAGATAGCTAATCGTCCGCTTGATGAACGGCAGCGGTAAATCCTCGCGGAACTCACCCTTTTGGTACGCCATTTCAATCAGTTGATTAAAGCTGTCCTGGTTTTCAAAACGATTGGCCGCAAGCGCCTTGTCGTAAATGTCGTTTCCTTTCTCACGCAAAAAGCTTTGGCCAAACTCGTAAATCGCCGGATGTTGGGCAGCAAAGGCCAGCCCATACCGAATTTGTGCTTCAAAAATGCCAAAAATATCCTGCTGAAGGTCGATAGGCTGCATGGCGCTGCTTAAAAATGCCAGCTTGCGTTCAACCAAGACGGCCGTTAAAGAAACATAAAGCGATTCCTTGTTGTTGAAATGATAATAAAACTGCCCTTTGCTCATGCCCGCCCGGTCTAAAATGCGGTTGATCGACGCCTGTTCGTACCCGTAAGCGGTGAACTCTTCCAGCGCAGCATCCAGCAATTTTTGCTTGTGTTCAAATGATTTATCAAAGCTCATGAATTATCCTTCAAATGGGTCAATCATTGCTGCGGATATATTAGACCAAAAGGTCTAGACCGTCAAGTCTACCACTATAGCCTGGGCATTCATGCCCAGTTTTCTCAATTTTTTGCCTGCGGGCAAAGCTGTGGGTAAAATTTTTGCCGTGGGCGCTCTCGTGACCCCAAACATTGTCTTTCAATTTCATAGCAGAGGTTATAACGCCTCGCCATCCCCATTTCAGGAGGGTTGTGATGACGAAACGTATTGCATATTTGCTGGCTACGGCCGTATTCCCCTTGCTCATCCTCTGGGCCACCTTTGCTCCCCGCTCCAGCGCAGGCGGCAGTTCGGTGCTCATCGACGCTGTTTTGTACGATGGTTACGAGCTGAGTGATGCCGATGAAGCGGTGCTCATTATTAACGTGTCGGGAACGGCCGTTGACCTCAGCGGGTGGCAGCTCAACGACGGCTCTGGCAGCTTTGCCACCCTGCCCGATGGCGTCACGCTGGCACCGGGCGAAGCGCTCTGGCTGGCCTGGCAGGGCGCAGCCTTCCAGCGACAGTTTGGCTTCTGGCCCGATTTTGAGCTGGTGGATACCAGTCCCGCCGTGCCCCAAATGAGCGGCACCTGGCCCGGCTACGCCAATTCTGGGGCAAATGACGAAGTTATCTTACTGGACAGCATGGGCGCAATTGTAGACGTGATGGTTTACGGAGGTGGCAATACGGCGATAAGCGGCTGGAGCGGAACGGCCGTACAGCCCTATGCCGTCACCGGGGTGTTTGGCGCAGAAGGGCAAATTCTATACCGGATGCGCGACCAGGCAACCGGGCTGCCCGTGCCCGATACAGACACAGCGGCCGATTGGGCGCAGAGCAGGGGGGATGTGATCAACGGCCGTAAAGTCCTCTACCCCGGTTGGGATTTAGACACTTACTTCCAGACCGCCAAATTCAGCCAGTCCGGCACGCTCACCGTGGCCGTCGCCCCAGACAACGCCTACGAAACGCTCAAGCTGCACCTGGCAGCCGCCAAAACCAGCATCGCCATCGAAACGATGACCTTTGAAAACATCGCCATCGCCAACGACCTCATCGCCGCCCTCAACCGGGGCGTGGCGGTCACCGTCCTGCTGGAAGGCGCTCCCATCGGTGGTGTACCGGATCAAGAAAAATATATCTGTCAGCAGATTGAGGCTGCGGGCGGCGAATGCTGGTTCATGATCAACAGCAGCACCAACCGCATTTACGACCGCTACCGCTTCCTCCACGCCAAATTTATCCTCATAGACGGTCAGCAAGTGATCATCAGCAGCGAAAACCTCAGCCCTAACTCCATGCCCAGCGACGACAAAACCGACGGCACCTGGGGGCGGCGCGGCGTGGTGCTGATTAGCGATGCGCCCGGCGTCGTGGCACATGTGCAAAGCGTGTTCGACGCCGATTTTGACCTGACCAACCATGTAGACATCACCAATACCAGCTTCATTGGCGGGCCACCTCCCGGCTTTGTGCCCATTTTGGAAACGGGCGGCATTACGTATACGGTGCGGCATCCGCAAGCGGCCGTTTTCAGCGGCAACTTTGGCTATGAATTGGTCCACTCTCCAGAAAACAGCCTGCGCGACACCGACTCGCTGCTGGGCATGGTAGGGCGTGCGGGTGCAGGGGATCTGGTTTTGGTACAGCAGCTGGATGAACGGCCGTATTGGGGCGCTACCACCTCCAACCCCACGGCCGACCCCAGCCCGCGCGTCGAAGCCTACATCGCCGCCGCCCGGCGCGGCGCTTCAGTACAAATCTTACTCGATGCCTACTTCGACAGCGCCACCAGCGCCACTGGCAACAGCGCCGCCTGCGCCTACCTCAACGGCATCGCTCAGGCCGAAGCGCTGGAACTGGCCTGCAAAACGGGCAATCCCGCCGGATTGGGCATCCACAACAAAATGGTGCTGGTGTGGGCCAACGGGCAGGGCTATATCCACGTGGGCAGCCTCAACGGCAGCGAACAATCCAGCAAGGGCAACCGGGAGCTGGCCCTGCAAATGCAGTCCAACGACGCCTTTGCTTACCTGGCCGATATGTTCTACCGCGACTGGGGAGCGATTGTTTACCTGCCCATCATCCTCAACAATTACATTGGCCCCGCCACCCACGTCCTCATCAGCGAGGTGCTGTATGATCCCTTTGGTCAGGATGACAAAGAGTTCATCGAGCTGGTAAACCCCACCGGCTTTACTGTTAATTTAAGCAATTACAGCATCGGTGATGCCGTCAACCCCACCGATTTTGAAGACGTGCGCCGCTTCCCACCCGGCACGCTGCTGGCTCCTGGCAAGACGCTGGTGATTGCCACGGCAGCTACCGCCTTCTTTGCCGAACATGGATTTAACCCGGATTTCGAGATATTGAGCACGGATACGGCCGTTCCCACCCTCATCGACGACCCGGCCTGGGGCGATCCAGCCGCCATTCTCCAGCTGGCTAACGGCGGCGATGAGGTCATCTTGCGCGATCCCACCGGAAAGGTGGTAGATGTGGTTACCTATGGCAGCGGCAGTTATCCTGGCGTGGTGGCCTGCCCACTCGTCACGGCCAGCAACTACAGCCTGGAGCGCTTCCCCTACAATCGGGACACCGACGACTGCGCTTTCGATTTCCGCGAATGGCCCTTCCCTAACCCGGGCAAACTACCGTAATTTTCGGCAAAACTGCCCAAAAAACCTTGACACGCCCTGGTCTTTATTGTATAGTGTTTGCCACATGGAACCGGTTCCATTGTTCCATTCATATTCAGGAAGAGAATCTTTAATCAATCCACAAAACCAATAACATTTCAAAGCATTCGCAAAGGAAATCTGATGGCAAGTGTCACCATCAGGGATGTCGCTAAAAAAGCAGGCGTAGGCGTCGGGACGGTTTCCCGGGTTCTAAACCGCAACGCTGCCGTACGCGACGAAACGCGACGTAAGGTGTTAGCCGCTATCGAAGAGCTGGAATTTACACCCAGCCCTATTGCCCGCCGCCTGTCGTCGGGCAAAACAATGATTGTGGCCGTGATGGCACCATTTTTTATACGGCCGTCTTACGTCGAACGGCTCCGTGGGGTGGAACAAGTTCTTGCCGAAAGCGAATACGACTTCATAATTTACAACGTGGAAACAGTCGCCCGGCGAGACATGTATTTTCAGGAACTCCCCCGCCGCGAAGGCATCGATGGCTTGTTGGTCATGTCGTTAAGCCCTACAGACAAAACGGCCGTTCGCTTCGCCGAAGCAGGCATTCCCATCGTCCTGATCGATGCTTTCCACCCCAAATTCAGCCGGGTCGTCATCGACGATATTGCCGGAGGGTACCAGGCCACCCAACATCTCACCCAATTAGGTCACACAAAAATCGCGTATATCAGCGATTTCATGTATGAAAATCCCTTCAACTTCCGTCCGGTCTTAGACCGCTACCAGGGATTCCGCCGCGCTTTGGCCGATGCAGGCCTCCCCTTTCGTCCAGAATATCACCGACAGGGTGAATTAAGCCGCCGTGAAGCCAAAAAATTGGCCTACGAATTACTTACCTTACCAGATCCACCAACCGCCATTTTTGCTTATTCCGATACGCAGGCGTTTGGTGTGCTCAGGGCTGCCGAAGAGCTGGGCATCCAAATCCCTCAAGATATCAGCCTGATTGGCTACGACGATATTGAAATTGCGGAATACCTTCAACTTACCACTATTCGGCAGCAGCTGTTAGAATCTGGCAGAAAAGGAGCCTCTCTGCTTTTGGAAGAAATCAACAACCCGCAAAGCAAACCCAGAGAGATTGTGCTGCCTACGAAACTGATTGAGCGGCACACAACTGCTCCCCATCTCTAACCGTCCAGATAAATAATGAAGCATTAGCAATCCGCAAATTTTCATAAAGGAGGTACAGCTTTTAGATCTAAACTTTAACAACCGTAACAACATAAGAAAACTATTTTCATTTTACGTAAGCATTCGGTTTGACGCAGAAGCCGCATAATAATGCGCAGAGAAAGAACTGCTCTTTTTCTCCCCGAAGCTACATCATAATCTCGGGTTGACTGAATGATTACATTTAACGTTTGGAGGATAAGAAACCATGTTTAAAAGTAAACATTTTCGTTTACTCAGCATTTTGCTGGCTATACTTTTGGTTCTTGTAGCTTGTTCGTCTGACGAACCCGCCGCAACACCCACTAGCCCCAGTACAGATACCACCACCGAAACAACCACCGACACCCCAACTGACACGCCTGTCGGCCCGGCAGCCGATGTAAGTTTCGATATGCCCCCTGGTGGTTTCCTGGAACGTGCCGTCGCCGGTGAGTTTGCCGGAACCACGGTTACGGTAGACGGCGCTTTTGAAGGCAACGATGTCGATGGCGTGAAGTTCAACGAATCGATGAACGCCTTTGAAGAAGCCACCGGCATCACCGTCAACTACATCGGCAGCAAGGAGTTTGAAGGCTCCATTGCCATTCGCGTTGGCGCGGGCAACCCACCCGACATTGTAGACTTCCCGCAGCCTGGCCTGTTTGCCGCCTTCGTGCGCAGTGGCGACATTGTGCCCGTCACAGATTTCATGTCTGATGAATGGCTGTCTCGGCAGTACAACCCTGGCTGGCGCGAATTCAACACCGTAGACGGCATGGAAGCGGGCGTCATGCACCGCTACTCTGGCAAGAGCCTGGTCTGGTACCCCAAAGCCGCCTGGGACGCAGCTGGCTATGAAATCCCCGAAACCTG
>JBGTCV010000026.1:0-41857 GCA_041748655.1 Promineifilaceae bacterium (SeqCode)
GCTTTGGGCTGCTTTTTGCGCCACTGACTGACTTCATCACTCGCTTGACGAAAGGATTCTGCCCACTTGTCTTCTTTATTCATTGCTCTTACCTCCATTTTGGGCTTCTATTCTCTCATCAACAATACTTCCGCGCACCCAAATGGCAGAGCACACTTTCGCCAACCGATGGGCTGTGTTATAATCACAGCATATCCCCCCCGGTAGCTTCGGCGAAAGGGTGCGAAGCCGTCCGAAAGGGCGGCTTCTGTGTTCCAGGAGGGCGTTTTTGAGAGCGAATATCTACGTTGACGGCTTCAATCTCTATTATGGTGCGTTGAAAAACACACCTTTTCGTTGGCTAGACCTTGCCAAACTTTGCCATCTTATGCTGCCGCATGACAACATCAATAAAATCAAATATTTTACCGCGCTGGTAAATCCGCGATCCTCAGACCCCAACCAGTTGACCAGGCAGCAAACCTACTTGCGTGCCTTACAAACAATCCCAATCTTGAAATCATCTACGGCCATTTCCTGACGCACGAAATCATGATGCCGCTTGCGCCGCCCAAAAGCGGTTACGTTAAAGTAATCAAAACCGAAGAAAAAGGCTCGGACGTTAATTTGGCGCTGCATTTGTTGAGTGATGGCTACAAAGATGCTTATGATGTTGCTGTGATCGTCTCAAATGATTCTGATTTGCTGCTGCCAGTCCAGTTTGTGAAGAAAGAGTTGGGCAAAAGTATTGGTATTCTGAACCCCCAGAAGCATCCAAGCAAGGTACTGATTACCAACGCGGATTTTGTGAAAAATATCCGCATGGGTGTGCTGTCCAGGTGCCAGTTTCCCAAAACGATGATAGATGTAGATGGTAGATTTAAGAAGCCAGCTTCCTGGTAAATAAACACGCAGCTGCAAGTTCTGGTCCGCCGTGGCCCGCATCGACAACGTCTACGGCGACCGTAACCTCATCTGCGCCTGCCCCCATCGAAGCGTACGAAAGCTAACCGGTAGATTGGTCCAATCTACCAGATTGGATCAATCTTGGCCGCGAACAAAAAAGGCCACTTCTTGCAATGTGGCCTTTTTGATTGCGTTGATGTGCAAATTTATTGCTGGATTTGCACCAGATGGTACTTTTTGCGGCCTTTGCGCAGGATGAGGAATTGGCCGTCAATGCTTTGGTTGAGCGTGACGGTTTGCCCGGCGTCGCTGATGCGCTCGTTGTTGAGGTAGAGGCCGCCACCCTGGATGGAGCGGCGGGCGTCGCCTTTGGAGGAGGCGAGGCCGGTGTCTACCAGCAGATCCACCACGGATAGGCCATCTCCTTCCAGCGCGGATTTGGCCAGTTCGCTGGAGGGCACATCGGCGAAGATGTCGCGAATGTCGGCGGGCTCCAGGCCGTCTAAATCGCCGCCAAACAGCACATCGGCCGCTTTTTCGGCTTTGTGTACGGCCGTTTCCCCATGAATCATCCTTGTCACCTCCTGCGCCAGACGCCGCTGCGATTCCCGTTTTTCTGGCGCGTTGAACAGCTTGTCCTCGTACTCGGCAATCTCCGGCTTGTCCAGCCAGGTGAAGTAGCGCAGGTAATTCAGCACATCGCCATCGTCGGTATTGAGCCAGAACTGGTAGAAACGGTAGGGCGAGGTGCGATCCGCCGCCAGCCAGGCGTTGGTACCGGCTGACGTTTTGCCAAACTTGCTGCCATCCGCCTGGGTGATAAGCGGGAAGACCAGCGCGTGCGCTTTTTGGCCTCTGGCGCGACGAATTAGCTCCACACCAGCCAAAATGTTACCCCACTGGTCGCTGCCGCCCATTTGCAGGACGCAGTTGTGATTTTCGTACAGGTGCATAAAGTCGTACGCTTGCAGCAGCATGTAGCTAAATTCAGTGTAGGAGATGCCGTCTTCTCGTTCCAGGCGAGACTTAACGGAATCTTTGGCCATCATGTAATTGACGGTGAAATGTTTGCCCACATCGCGCAGGAAGGCCATCAGGTTCACTTCCATCAGCCATTCAGCGTTGTTCATGATGCGGGCCGGATTGCTTTTGACTTCAAAATCCAGAATGCCCGCCAGCTGGTTTTGGATGCGCGCCAGGTTGGCCTGCACTTCGTCCAGGGTGAGCAGGTTTCGTTCGGTGGAACGGCCGCTTGGATCCCCAATCATGCCCGTGCCGCCACCCGCCAACGCGATGGGCGTGTGGCCATAGCGCTGCATTCGGGCCATCGCCATCATCGGTACCAGATGGCCAATGTGCAGGCTGTCCCCCGTCGGATCGAAGCCGTTGTACAGGGTCACTTTCTCTTTGGCGAGCAGGTCGGGTACGCTTTCGGTATGGTCGTAGATAAAACCGCGCCAGCGAAGTTCTTCAATTGCATTCATGAGGCCATCTCCTGGGAATTCAGCCGCAGATTTCGCAGATTGCACAGATTTTTCGCCTCATTAATACCTCTTTTTTCTCTGTGTCCTCTGTGGCAAATCTATGGCAAAAATAAAAAAAGACGCGGTGATGAGCCGCGTCTTGGGTAGTCTGGGTGTTTTGGTTCAGTTGTCAGTGACAGCCAACTTCATTCCTACACGCCTGCGGCGTCTGTGTTGTGAAAGTGATGCTGCCATAATAGCTGAAAACGTTCAGGTTCATCATGGCGGCATGGTAGCATGGGGCGAGGGATTCGTCAAGATTTGGGACACGTGAAAAGCAGCCGGGGGCTGAACCCCCGGCGCAAGGCGTTTGGGCGTTATTCTGGTCTCATTCTCTGAATGACAATCCAGGCGAACCCCATGAAGAGGGCGCTAAACAGGAAGAGCCAACGATAATTGCTGCCCAGGCTGTCTACCACCACGCCGCCTAACGTTGGCCCCAAAACGGCCGCTGACTGCGACGAAAAGTAGTACAGCCCGGTGTACGCGCCAATCCTGCGCTCGTCGCCGTGGTCGTACACCAGCGGCAGGCTGTTGACGTTGACGCAGGCCCAGAAAACGCCGGCCAGCACCAGAATAAGGATGAAGGTCGCCGCCCCCTGAATGAGAAAGTAGCCCACCAGAAAAAGCAGCGTCAAGCCGCTTAAGCCGATGCGAATGGCAAAGCGACGGCCGTATTTCGTGCCAATCAACCCCGCTGGAACGGCAAACAGGATAAAGCTGATAGTGATCGATCCGGCATAGATGGAGGCGGTGCCGGGAGAGATGTCCAGGGTGAACACGGCAAAGGAGGAAAGCCCCGCTTCCAGCGCATTGAACGCCATGAACCAGAGCAGAATGCCCAGCAGCACCAACAAACCGCTCTTGTTGGGATCGCGCCAGACGGTTTGCAGATTGGCCAGCACGCCGGGGTCATCCGGCTCGTCTTCTATGGCGATCCGCTGTGGCTCGCGCACGCCCAGCACTGCCACCAGCGCTGAAGCCAGCAGCAGTACCCCGCCGCCGATGAAGGGAGCTATCCGCCCCAATTCCGGGTCGATGGCGCTAAAATATTCAAACAGCAGCCCGCCGCCAAAGAAGGCGAGCAGGCCACCCACGCCACCCATCAGGTTGATGATGCCGTTGGCCTTGCTGCGATCGTCTGGCTGGTACAAATCACCCAGCCAGGCAACGGTGGGAGAGCGGAACAGGGCCATGCCGAAGTTGGTGATGAGGATGAAGACGGCGATGGCAACGGCCGTTTGGGCAAATGGTATCAGCGTAAAACCAACCAGGGCAATGGGCACCCCCAGCAAAATCCACGGCTTGCGCCGCCCGAACCGGTTCCAGGTGCGGTCACTTTTGGCTCCCACCCACGGCTGGACAAAGACGTTGATCAGGTTGTCCCAGGTCATGATGAACAGCGCCAGCGCTGGACCCAGACCAAAGCCGCGCACCTCGCTGCCCCCTTCAAAGGCGGGGTTGCCTGCCTGTAAAAAGATGGGGATGTACTGGTTAAAAATGGGCCAGATGATGCTGATGCCCAAAAAACCAAAGCCGACAATGAGCGTTTTTTTGTAGTTAAACGGCCGTTCCGCCACAGGCGTTGTCATATTCACCCTTCCTGAAATGATGAGCTAAACCGAAAGTCAGAGCAAAATGGTAACCTAATTTTGGTGAAAGCAAAGAGGCAAACTCGACATGCTGTAAGACAAAATGAGAAAAAGTTTTCTTGGTCAAAATTTGTGGGAAAATGGATCAATAGACAATATCGGAAATAAGAACTGATCCGCAGATTAACGCAGATTTCGCAGATTTTTTGCCTTTAATCTGCGTCAATCTGCGAAATCTGCGGATTATTTTTTGACATAACGTTAATTCCAATAATGTCTAATATCGATACCATTTGGAGTAAGTTATGACACAAAAGCGCATTGAACCCGGCCCGGGGCAAGAATCGGTGTGGGATTACCCTCGCCCGCCCCGGCTGGAAGAGACGAATAAGCATATCCAGATTGTGTTCAACGGCGTGATCATTGCCGACACGCGCCGCGCCAGGCGCGTGCTGGAAACCAGCCATCCGCCCACCTACTACATCCCGCCAGAGGATATCAAGACAGAGTTTCTGGTGCCGCGCCACAGCACCTCGCTGTGCGAATGGAAGGGACAGGCCCATTATTACGGCCTGATGGTGGGCGACAAGCAAATTCCGGTGGCGGGTTGGTATTACATTGATCCGCGCCCGCCGTTTGAGTCAATCAAGATGCACGTCGCCTTCTACGCGGAGCCGATGGACGCCTGTACCGTCGATGGCGAGCTGGTAACGCCGCAGCCGGGCAGCTTTTACGGCGGCTGGATCACCAGCGACATCGTTGGCCCATTCAAAGGGGAGCCTGGCACCGATTTTTGGTAATAGCCACAGAGAACACAGAGGTAAAAGAGAACAGAGAGAGTTGATCCGATTTCTTGGCTTGTGGGGCAAGCGGCAAATTAATCTGTGTCATCTGTGAAATCTGTGGATGATTTCAATTCGAAGATGAAGGCACCGTTACGGCCGTATACCAACCCCACTCCCGGATTTTGCAGCAGTTCGGCCGGGTCCATCATATCCCCCCGCACCCCGATGAAGATGTGGGTCATGCCCTGTTGCCGCAGCCAGTTGGCCGCTTCTGGCGTGCGCCAGTCGGGAACGGCCGTTGCCTCCTCATTAAACGCCTGCACAAAAGTCGCCAGTTCACGGTTGTAGATGTAATCGGCCGGGGGCGTGCTGCTGGTCCGCCCGGTGAGCGGTACCAGCCACGCCCCGCCATCGCTGCCAGACCAGGTGATGCCCATCCAGCGCCAGCTGTTCACCGCCACCACCGCATCCTCTGGCAGATTGGCGTCTAGCCAGGTTAGCGCCGCCACATCCCCAGGCCGCACCAGCAAGGTTTGTTCGTTTAAAATAGTGATTTGCTGCTGGAGGCCAAAGAGGGTAACGGCCGTTCCCAGCGGAGCCAGCAGCAAAATGACCGCCACCAGCAGCGGTTCCGGCTGCCGCCGCAGCCAGCGCCAGAACTGCGCCCCCACGCTGCCCAAAAACAGCGCCAGCGGCAAAAAGGTGGTGATGTAGTAGCTGTTCAGGTTCACCAGCGGCAGGGCGGCAAAGCCCAGGTAGTTCCCGGAAAGCAGCAGCAGAACCAGCCCGGCCCAAAGCGCCAGAAAGAGCGGAACGGCCGTCCAGACCCGCCGTTTCCACAGCCAAATGAGCAAAACCGGCAGCAGCACGCTCCCGGCGAGCCAGAGAAAGAGCCGGTCCCAGCCAGCGGTGTAATAGGTAGTGGGGAAGGCGGTGTAGTCTGGCAGGCGAGCCGCCAGGGCGCTGCCTGGATTGCTGTTTTGCAGCAGGTAAATGAGCTGGGGGGCCAGGATGAGCAAGCTCAATCCGGCCGCTTGCCAGAGGAAACGGCCGTTCCGCCCCCAACTCAGCAGCCAGACCAGCCCGGCAAACGGCACGTAAAAAACAAACACCCGAAAATGAACCAAAAACAGCCCCATCGCCAGCAGCGCCACCAGCCACCACGCGCCGCGCCAGCTTTTGGCCCCACGAACCAGCCGCCACGTCAGCCCCAGCAGAACGGGCATCAGCAGCATGGCGGTGAGCTGAGTGTAGCGCCCCCAGGTGGCGTAATAGCCTGGGAAAAAGAGCGGCAGCGCCACCAGAAACGCCGCCAGCAGCCCGGCACGCCGCTGCCGGGTAAGCAGCCAGCCACCCGCGTAGACGGTGAGGGGCAGCAGGGCGTTGAGCAGCTGTCCCAGCCCCAGCAGCAGGCGGGGAATCTGCCAACCGCCCAGCAGCACCAGGCTGCTGCTGAGGGTGTGGAAGCCAAAATGGTAGGGGAAGCGGTCAACGGGCAGGAACGGTTCGTAGCCAGTGGTGGTAATGGTCTGGCCCGATTGGCTCATAACGGCCGTAATCACCCCATGCCGCACCGAATCGACCCAGGGCGGAAAGACAATATCCCGCACTGCCAGCAGCCGCACCGCCAACCCCACCAGCAGCAGCCCCAGCAAAAGCGTGTGCTCCCCCTGCCACTTTCCCCAGGCCCCCCTCTGCGCCTTTGCGCCTTTGCGTTGAAAAAAAATCACCAGCAGCCAGCCGCCAGCCAGTAAAAACCACAGCAGCCAACCGCTAAACCGACCCCCCAGCCATGAAAACAGGTACCAGAGCAGCGGCCAAACGGCCGTTCCCACCGCCAACATCACCCCCAACCGGGCCATTGGATCAGACAGCATGGGGAACGGCCGTACCTGAAGCAGCAGTACCCCCGGCAGCAGCAAAAAGAACAGCACCAGCAGCATCAGCCCGCCGTTTTGCCACAGCAGCGACCCCAACCGGCGCAGCCCTTCGGCCCAGGTGAGCTGGTAGCGGCTGGTGAAGCGCAGCTCCTGCACGGCCGTTTCTGGCGGCGATTCATGGCTCAACGGCCCGGTTGTCAGGGTGAGTTCGGTATCTTCCAGCAGATCGGCGGTGTAGCCCCAAACCGTCACCCGATTCTCTTCGCTGCCGCTGAGGGTGAGCAGATACGGCCGTCCTGCCGAATCTGCTTGCGTGGCAAAGCGCAGCACAAACGGCTGGTTGTGCCGCAGCTGGCGTGTTGGCAGCGACTGGGTGACGACTGGGTTGCCCTGTAAATCGGTGAGGGTGAGGCTGAAACGGCCGTTTTCTTCCGATTCTGGTTCGCCATTCCGGGCCAGCAGCAGCTCCAGCTCGCGCAGGCCATTGTGCTGGGCCACAAAGCGGTATTCCAGCCGCAGATCGCCGCGAGGGGCGGGCGGCACGGCGTTTAACCGCCCCTGCACCACATCTTCGGTCAGGATGGGGCTGGTCATGGGGAGGAGTGAAGACGGCCGTCCCGGTTCCCCGCTAAAATCCCACAGCAGCGCCAGCCCCACGCCCAGCAAAACCGCCAGCCACTTCAGCCACCACCTGCCAATCTCCAATTTCCAATCTCCAGTCTCAAAAAACCTGACGCAAAGGCGCAAAGAATGCAAAGAGTCCAAAGATTTCTCCTAAACCTCTCTGTGAAACTCTGTGTCTTCTCTGCGTAACTCTGTGCAACTTGTTTTTAACCATCACAAAAATCGTATAAAAGAAAAAGGCCACCCCAAATTGGAGCGGCCTTTTTGTTTCTGCTGTGACGCCAAGTGGATTTGAACCACTGACCTAGGGCTTATGAGTCCCTCGCTCTAACCAACTGAGCTATGGCGCCGAAAGCGAACAAAATTATAGCCAACTCTGCCAGTCGTGACAAATTGATAGCTACAGAGCGTATTGAAAATTAGCCGGAACGCTTAAAACGCTGCGCCCTCTGCAGCAAATATTCCGCGAGGCAGTTAGCCAAGCATTCGGAACGGAATCGGTACAAAAATCAGCCCAAAGATGACGAGCGTCGCGATTCCCAGCCAGCGGCGGCCTGGGTCTAGCGGCGTCACGTCATCCAGCGGCTCGGCATGAACCCGGCCAAAGAAAAAGAGCAGCAAAATCCAGATGCCCCAGGTAAAGGTGCTGTCGATGAAGAAAGAGATCAGCGTTAACCCGCCCAAAATAGCGATGACGGGGGCAAATAGTTTTTTGACCCGGCTGCCGATTAAAGCATACACAATATGCCCGCCATCCAGCTGCCCTACAGGCATGAGATTGAGCGCCGTTACCAACAGCCCTACCCAGCCAGCCCAGGCAAACTGGTTCAGGTAGACATCGACTGTTTCACTGGGCAAAAATTGGCCAAAGGTCACAAATTTGGCCAGATAATACAAAATTGAGTTGCCTTCCAGCAGCCCTTCGGCCGAAATGGGGCCTAGTTCAGAGGTGGCCAGACCATAAAGCAAGATGGGTATGGCAAAGACCAGACCTGCCAGCGGCCCCGCCACGCCAATATCAAACAGGGCGCGTTTGTTTTTGATGGGCGCTTTCATGCGAATCACTGCGCCCAAGGTGCCGATGGGGGAGATAATGGGCAAGGGAATGAAGTAGGGCAGGGTGACGGCCACTTTGTGGTAGCGGGCGGCAAAATAGTGGCCCAGCTCGTGTGCGCCCAGAATGAGCATGATGCTCAGGCTAAAGGGCCAGCCGCGCCAAATCTGGAACGCTTGCTCCGGCGTTTCGGCGTAGTAGAAGGAGGCGGTGGCCAGGGTTGCCAGAACGGTAACGACAAACAGCACCAGGTTGATGATCCAGTTGGAGGCGGGTGGGTTGAACACCTGGGGAATGGCGACGATGGCGATACGGCCGTTTCCCTCATCCCGAATCGTTGGCGTAAAGCCCTGCGCTTCAAATATAGCCCGTACCTCATCAAAGCAGTTGGCCGGGTCTACCTGGAAACGGCCGCGATAGCGCACAAACCCTTTGTGTGGCTCGTCCAGCGTCGTATCACCCACCACAAACAGATGAGCAATTCGCTGACGCATGATTTCAACTTTTTCCAGAGAAACCACCGGCGGCGGTGGCGTGTAAGGAGAAGGCTGCATCGCTATTCTTGGCCAGTGGTTGGGGCATCGACTAAATCGTCATCATCGTCCCCCCAGCTAATAATCCAGATGCAGGCCCCGGCGACCAAAACAGTCACCACAATCAGCCAAAACCATTGGCTGCCCTGCAACCCTACGTCTCGCGCTTCATACACCAGTAAAATCACCATGCCCAGCGCCAACACAAACCAGGCAGATAAATTAGGGTGAGTTGTGATCCAATTTTTTAGACTGTCCATATAATATTCCTGTTCAGAGATTTTGCAGAGTACACAGATTTAACTTATTCAACCCGTAAAATTTGTTTACCCTTTGTTTGCTCATATCTGCATCTTTTGATTTGTCTACAGCCTGATTATAAAGAAAAATTGAGTAATCAGGTAATGACCCAATTACTCAATTACAAAACGTTCATTTGAGAGGTTAGCCAGTTACTCCCGGGCTGCCAGCCACTTTTCCAACTCCATGGCGGCCCCGGCCCCTTGTCCCACAGAGGTAGCAATCTGGCGGAAATGGGCATCCTGGATTTCACCAGCGGCGTAAACGCCCGGCACGCTGGTGCGATAACGTTCATCGGTGATGACATACCCTTCTTCATCCATAGACAGTTGTCCTTCCAGGAATTTGCTGTTTGGGTAATGGCCAATGAAGATGAAAACGCCGTCGGTATCTAATTTTTGGGTTTCACCTGTCTTTAGATTTTTGGTTTGCACACCCTGCACGATCCCGTTCCCCTGAATTTCTTCAATGACGGTGTCCCAGACAAAGGAGATCTTTTCGTTGTTGAAGGCCCGTTTTTGCAGGGAGATGCCAGCACGCAGCTCATCGCGTCGGTGGATCACTTCTACCTTGTTGGCGAACTTGGTCAGGAAGATGCTCTCTTCCATGGCGCTGTCGCCGCCGCCGATGACGACCACATCTTTGCCCCGGAAAAAGAAGCCATCGCAGGTGCCGCAGTAGCTGACGCCCCGCCCGACAAATTCTTGTTCACCGGGCACACCCAGATGGCGTGGCGACGCACCAACCGTTACGATGACAGCATCGGCTTCATACTCTTTACCATAGGTTTTAATGTAAAACGGGGAACCTTTGGCGAAATCGACTTCGACGACTTCGTCGTATTCAAAGCGCGCGCCGAAATGTTCGGCCTGTTTTTGCATGACTTCTACCAGCTCCGGTCCGGTGGGGGTTTGTTCTGATGACCAGAAGCCGGGGTAATTTTCTACTTCGTGGGTGATGGCGATCTGGCCACCAATTTGGGTGCCGACGATGACTAGCGGATTTAGCAGCCCTCGGGCGGTATATAGTGCGGCGGTTAGCCCTGCCGGACCGGATCCAATGATAACAACACGCTCTTTTTCCATGACAATATGTGTACCTTCAGTTTGTTTCGTCTATGTAGACGGTGTAGTTTTAGAAATGCTTCCCAGACATAGACGCTGAGTTATGCTGATTTCTTACCTGTAAAAAAAGGGGTATTTAAGGTTAGAGAGGCTCTTTTCCCCTGGATAAACTTATATATACCCCCGATTATATCCCATTCTTATATCTGGATAGCTGATTTATCCCAGCAAAAAATTTACACTTATCTCATCACGCCAAACAAAAAGGTTGTCAGATGCCGGGTTTGGTTTTTACTGAACGTCTGACGAATTAAGTAAAGGAGTATCCATGCTACGTTATGCGCTTGTTTTTCTGGTGGTAGCTTTGTTGGCTGCATTCCTGGGTTTTGGTGGCATTGCTGGCACCGCAGCCGGGATTGCGAGGATTTTGTTCTACATTTTCATCGTGTTCTTCCTGGGGAGCCTGGTGCTGAACTTTGTGCGAAGTGCTTAGAAGTGCCTGTTTAAACGAAGCAAACTGATGTGCTGGTGTTTGGTAAATTAACGTTAGCTGAAATACTAAAAATATAAAAGGAGTATGAATCTGATGCAAATGAATATGGATATTTTAGAAGGTAAGTGGAAACAGTTGAAAGGTAAAGCGCAGCAGCAGTGGGGCAAGCTGACAAACGATGATCTGGACCGGATTGCTGGTAAGCATGAAGAGCTGGTTGGAATGGTTCAGGAAAAGTATGGCTATGCCCGCGAGCAGGCTGAGGCGGAAGTGAACGACTTTCTTGAACAATACAATTCCTAATGTGTAACAGAAAAGTGGGCCGTACTTTCTACAAAAGTGCGGCCCACTGCTGTTGGTTGCCTGTTTTGGGCTGGATGTCAGGACATCCGGCCTTTTTTTTGTGATTTGCTCAGCCTACGGCCGTTACTGGCAAAAATAGGGTAAACGTTGTTCCTTCACCCAGCGTGCTTTGGACTTCGATACGGCCGTTGTGCTCTTCCACAATCTTTTGGGCCACAGAGAGGCCCAGCCCGCTCCCTTCCGCGCTTTCGCTGCCGGGGATGCGGTAGAAGCGTTCAAACAGATGGCCTATATCTTCCGGGGCAATGCCGGGGCCGGTGTCGGTGACGTTGATTTGCACCTCGCCTGGCTGGCAGGTGGCGCTGAGGTTGATACGGCCGTTGACCACATTGTACTTAATGGCATTGCTCACCAGGTTCAACAGCACCTGTTTAAGCCGATCTGGATCACCGATAACGGCCGTTTCGCTCCCCACACTGGGCAAATCCGGGGCGAGATGGGTCCTCATCTCAATATTTCGGGCGGCGGCCTGGGCCTGCGAGATGCCAACAACATCTTCGATAATTTGCTGAATCGCTACCGATTCCCGCGCCAACCGCATTCGCCCAGATTCCAGACGGGCAAAATCCAGAAAATCTTTCGTCATTTTGGAAAGGCGATTCGACTCTTTCTTAATCATGCCTACCAGTTCGCCATGTTTTTCTTGTGGGAAATCTGGCCTGGAAAGCAGCTCGCTGGCAGCAGAGATGGCCATCAGCGGGGTCTTTAGCTCATGCATGATTTCGGCGATCAGGTCGGATTGGCTAAACAGATGGGCATTCATAATGGCTGCGGCTGATTGTGAAGCCACCGCTTCCATCAACGCGACATCCTGGCTTGTGTAATTCGTGTCGTCCAACTTATTGATTACCTCTAACGCACCGATGACCCCTTGCCCGGTGATCAGCGGTACAGCCAGCATGGAGCGCGTCACAAATTCCAGATTTTCATCGACATTGGCGTAAAATCGCTCGTCGGTTTGTACATCGTCCAGAATGAGGGAACGGCCGTGTCGCACCACCCAGCCCGCAATGCTGTTATCCAGCGGCACCACAATATCTTGCGGGACTTCACCCCGGGTTGAGGCGGCAAAATGGAGCTGCCCGTTGGAGCGGTTCACCAGTAAAATGGATGCGGTTTCGGTATGGGTGAGTTCGGTAGACACGTCCATCACCAGCGACAGCAGCTCATCCAGCCGTAAGGTGGAACTGAGCCGCTGGCTAACTTGCAGCAGTCGGGCCAGATGCTCTGGCGAGATGGATGCGCTTGTTTTCAAAGCGGTGTTCTCGTCAACTTTCATAAGCGGTCACTTTCAGCTCTTTGCTAGTGGTGCGAGGCACTGGCCAAACGGTTCCAACCCATTGAAACGGCTGCGACCAGTGCCTTGCACCTTAGTAGTTACCTTTTCATAATAAAAGGCTCTGCCAACTGCGGCAGCAGCTCCGCTACATCATCCCGAAACAGCAGATCTGCCTGACTGTCCATGTGTGTCGGGCCTAAATTGACGATGATGAGCCTGGCTCCCGTCTGTTTGGCCAGGAGCGGCAAATCGCCTGCTGGGGCTACTTCCAATGATGAACCTGCCACCAGCATTAGATCACATTGTTTGGCCTCTAACTGAGCCATGCGCATGATAAGGGCTGGCAGCATCTCGCCAAATAATATCACGTTTGGCTTGAGGATGTGGCCGCAGGTGCAAGTAGGTGGTTGACCGCTGCTGGCGTATTCTCGCAGCAGGGGCAGGCCATCCACTTCGTGGTGGCAGCCCTGACAGGTGGCGCGGCGCAGGCTGCCATGCACTTCATAGACGGTGCTGGAGCCTGCTTTGGTGTGCAGCAGGTCGATGTTTTGGGTGATGGTAGTGTGTAAACGGCCGTTTGCCTCCAAAGCCGCCAACGCCAGATGGGCAGGGTTGGGTTGTGCGTTGAGGATGGTGTGTGCCAACGGCCGTAACCATTCAAAAAACGCTGCTGGATTTTGCCGAAAAGCGTAAATCGAGGCCACTTCCATCGGGTCTACCCGATCCCACACGCCCGACTCTGGGCTGCGAAAATCGGGAATGCCAGAAGGGGTGCTAATACCAGCCCCGGTGAGGGCCACCACATGTTTGGCCTGACGGAGCAGCTCAATGGCACGGGCAATAGTGGGGAGTGGGGTCATAATGGCTACGCTTTTATCAGCTGCTGGGCAATCTGGCGGATCAGGAGCGACGCTTTGGCATGGGCGTTCAACTGCACCAGCGGGATACTTTTGTTAACGGCCTGGTTCATTTCGGTTAACGATACCGGCAAAATGGCCGTTAGTGGGTGGTTGAGAAATTTTTCCAGCGATTCGTGGGGAACGGCCATCTGGCCGCTGAAATCAAAAATAACGGCACGTACTGAGGCTTTTGCCGGGGAAGTCTGGCGCAGATGCTCCAGCAGGTGGCGGGCGTTGGCCAGAGCCACCCGCTCTGGGCGCAGGCAGACAATGATTTGGTTGGCCTGGGCTAATATGGATTCAACAATGGGCGTTAGCTCATGCCCACAATCAATAACCAGATGATGCCCCGGTTTGATCAGCGGCTGAAGCAGGCTTCGAGTTTGATCTGGCTGCAAGGTCAGCGGTGCGTGGGCCGGGTGGGTATGGGCTAGTAGTAAATTGAGATGGTCACTATATTTGAATAGTTCGGTTTGAAGCGCATAGGGCCAGCGACTTTCTGGCTGGGTGAGCACGTTGTTAAGGCCGTGTTCATGTTTTTGGCTCAGGTACAGGGCTATGTGCCCCTGTACCAGGTCCAGATCAATCAGCGTGGTGGTTCGCCCCATGTTGGCCAGGCTGCTGGCCAGGTTAATGGCCAGGGTGGTGGCTCCTGCACCGCCCCGTGCCCCCAAAACGGCCGTTACACTGCCCGATGTGGGGAATGTAATGGTATTGGCCAGCGGTGTATTGGTGTCTCCTGGCTGCTTTTTACTTTCGGGGGGTCCTTCATGGAGGCGGGTTTCGGCTGTGGCTTTTGGGGGATGATTATCCAAAATCATTTTTACCCGTTCAATGAGTTCTGCCGGTTCGGTGGGTTTGGTGAGGTAATCATCGGCACCCGCATCAAAACCGGCTAATTTTTGATCGGCTTCATCAACGGCCGTAAACATGATGATGGGAATATCGGCAAGCTGGGGCGTGGCGCGTATTCGGCGGCAAAATTCCCAGCCATCCATTTCTGGCATCATGCCGTCCACCATAATCAAATCTGGGTTTTCCGATTCGGCCAGACTCAACCCACGGAAGCCAGAGCGTACCCCCAGCGCGTTATACCCTTGCTGTTGCAAAACTCGCTGGATGATACTAAGTGTTTCCGGATGGTCATCTATAACGAGAATTTTATAGGCAATCGGCGTTGTCATTCATTATTCCTGGGTAGTGTAAAAAGTGTTTTCTGTCTACACACTGCCTATTAAAAAATCATACCGGTGGCCACGGGTAATGGCGGCCGGGGCCTGGTGAAAAAAACGTGCCCTGATGCAAAATGCGCCGGATGCGCTTTTGCAACGCTTCAATTTCGGTTAACGATAGTAAATTGGCTAATTCGGAGCGAAGGCCGCTCTCGTTGCTGGCCAGTTTGTCGCTGAATTTTTCCAGGTCTGTTTGCAGCGCGGGTGGAATAGCTTCACCAGCAAATTCCCAAATAACGGTTCGCAGTTTATATTCGGTATGAAAGCAAATGCCGTGGTCGATCAGCCACAAACGGTCTACTTCGGCCTGTTTTTCTATTAATACATGCCCTGCCTTGCGGTCTGCATTATTGATGATGATGTCTAGCAGCACGGTTTTTTGTAGGGCGTCTCTAAAAAGGGCTTCTCCTTCAAACGTAAAGTAATGGGCTTCTGGGTCGTGGGGCACAAACATCTGCACGGAGCCTGTACCATGTTCTCCTTCGCGCAGAACCGTTGGTGGGATTAAGTCCCAGCCCAGCGCCTGGCTCACCAAAAAGGCGGCGCGTTCGCGCTGGCACAGGGTTCCCTGGGTAAAGTCCCACAACGGCCGTTCTCCCCGGCGCGGTTTGTAGACAGCACGTACTTCCTTCAGGGCGTTTGGTGATAGATGGGGCAGCGCTTGCCAAACGGCCGTATTCGGGCAAATATCCACCAGAAAGGAATAATTGGAACTCCAGGGCAGCACTCCCTTCACATCCAGGGTGCCAATCTGTAACAACTGGAGCCAATCTGCTGTGGTTAACGCCTGTTGAGCCATATCAACGGTTCTGGTTGCCAACGGCCGTTTGCCGCCGGGCGTAAAAAGAGAGGTGCCCCTTAATGGGCATGTCCGTTTCGATTTGGACAAAAATGCCCTGTGGGGTCAATTGGTTTGCCACAGTTACCGCAAATGGGTCGGCCAGCTTTTACCGCATCGTAAGCGTGCTGTACCAGCGCCTGAACCTGCGCCCGTGATACCCAGTAGCTTACGACGTTTGGCTCTTCATCCTCGCCCACCAGTTCGTAAGCAACCAGCACCACCTGATTGCTGTCTTCATTGTACCCAATGCCAATATTGCCCACGCGAAACAGCGATTCAACGGGTTCGCGCAGCCGCATATCGGTCCAGACAGGCGCTTCGTTTTCTGGTTCTGGATACTTTTTTGCCAGCTCCTGAATAAGGGCATCAAAACTTTCAGCCAGCATCCGCGCCTGTTCTTTTTCAATGGTAAGCGAAATGGTTTCCGAACCCCGGCTGCCCTGTAGATAAAAGGTTCGCTGTCCAGGGGGGCCAACAGCGCCCACAGTAATTTGATTGACTGGATTTAATTCAATGTGGCTAGCCATAAGATTCTCTAACTATCACGTTTGCTTTTGGAAACGGCCGTATCGCCATTTTCTGGGGTTGATGTTTCGGGCTGCTTTTTTTTCGACGTTTTCTTTTTCTTTTCTGCCGGTTTCGCTGGTGGCTGCAGGGGGCCATCATCATTGATGCGCCCTACGCGCACACCGCCATTGGCTGACAAATGCAGCACGCTTACCGAAGCTGGAGACACAATAATGCGCTGAAACAGATCGATATGTACGCCCAAATAATGGGCCAATACCAGCTTGATCAGATCCGCATGGGAAACAACCACAATCATATCGTTGTCGTCGTGGCCCTGGGCCAGCGCTTCAATTGCCTCAACACCGCGTGTTTGCACCCCGCGCAGGGAATCTCCGCCAGGAAATTGCATTCGGCTGGGGAAAAATTGAACGGTAAACCACTCTTTTTTCTTGGCCAGCTTTTTGATCTTTTTGCCTTCCCATTCCCCATAGCGTACTTCGCCAACGGTGTCCAGAATGGTAACGGGCAAATCGAGGGTGCTGGCAATAGATTCGGCCGTTTCTCGGCAGCGCAGCACCGGGCTGCTGTAGATAGCTTTAACGGGCAGCGAGGCTAATCGTTCCGCTGCGGCGGTGGCCTGGTTACGGCCGTTTTCATTTAAATGAATCCCTTCTATCCAGCCAGCCAGTCGATGCTTTTTGACCCAATCGTTTTCACCATGTCGCACAAGAAGTATGGTTGTCATACGTGAATAATAGCACAACTGGGAAACCAGCGAAATAGATAGGGCGCTTTAAGCTTTGGAGAGGGTTTGAGTGATACGTGATGCGTGAAGTGTAACCGGAGGTTCCGCACGCATCACGTCTATGGATGGGGGAAGCATGTGCCAATTGCTAATTGCGCTGGACAAAATCCAGTAAATCAGGTGGTAAAGTAGGGTTAAAACTGAGCGAATTACAGGCGCGGGTATCAAATTGGGTAAACTCCGCCTCCGGGTCGCCGGTAAATTGGGCATATTGGGCAAGTCCAAAATAAGCAGCAATGACATTGCAGGCCACCGGCGCGGCCCATTGTGAGCCTTCTCCACCATGATACAAAAATGCTGCCACCACAATTTGAGGATCTTCAAACGGGGCGTAGCCTACGTACCAGGAATGGGTAGGCAAAATTACGCGGTTCACGATATCGTCGTAGCTGCACCACCCTTTTTCAATGGCAATATTGTCGCAGAATTCGGCCGTTCCTGTTTTGCCAGCAGTTGTAACCCCAAACGGATCCAGCCAATCCACATAGGTTGCGCCGGTATAAAACTCATCTTGATCGACCAGCACATTCACCAGACGCATCCCTTCCGCAATAATTTCCATGTGTTCCCGGTCTACATCTACCGCGTTAAGCACTTCTGGCTGGAAAATATAGTTCCCGTTGGCATCAAAGCGAATATTACTGAAAGAAGGATCGTCCAGGGGGTTGCCATCTGCGTCTGTGAGGATGGTACGGCCGTCTGCCCCCAACCTGGCCCGCGCCACAATCTGGCTGTTATCATCCACAAACACAATATTGCCATCTGAGTCCGTCATATGGTGCACCAGGGTTGGACGGTACAAAAAACCACCGTTAGCCACCACTGCCGCCATTTGGGCTACCTGCAATGGTGAAGACGAAAGGAAACCCTGGCCAATGCCCATGTTGTAATCGTCACCCGTTGACCACGGCTCGCCATACACCCGCGCCTTCCAGCCGCGATCCGGTGGTAAATCACCCGCCGCTTCCAGCGGCAGCTCAATGCCCTGCACCCGACCAAAGCCAAATTGGGAAGCGTAACGCGACAGACGGTCAATTCCCAACCCCTCTACAAATTCACCGTCCTGATCGAACCCGCCGCTGATTTTGTAGTAGTAAATATCGCAAGAGTTGGCCATGCCGGTAATGGCATTCATCAGCCCATGTCCGGTGCGGAGCCAGCAAACGAAGGTTTGGGCACGCCCAGGGTCATTGGGGGCAAACCGGTTGGCAATCGTAATTTCACCTGGCCCCAACAGCAGCCGGGAAGCAGTCACAATTCCTTCCTGAAGCGAACCCGCCCCAGGTACAATTTTGAAGACTGAGCCAGGTGGATAGATACTGCTAACTGCGTGATTCACAAACGGTTGGTACACATTACGCGCCTGACCAAGATAATAATCCACCGGCACCGATGTTTGGAATAGATTGTTGTCGTAATTGGGCAGGCTGGCCAGAGCCAAAACTTCCCCAGTTTGGGGGTTAAGCGCTACCACGGCCCCCTGCTGCACTTCTAGCAACGATTCCACCCCGGTGATCTGGTCACGCGAAGGTACCCGTTCGCGCAGTTCCATTGCTTGCCGCAAAATTTCGGTAGCCATTATTTGCAAATCAATATCTAGTGTCAGATGCAGGTTCAAACCAGCAACAGGGTCTGCGGCCAAACCAATTTGACGCAGTTCTCGCCCGGTCCAATCTACCTCAATTTGGCGCTCCCCTTTGGTCCCTGCCATTTCCACTTCCATAGAGGATTCCAGCCCGGCCCAGCCAACGCGGTCGTCTCGCTGGTAGCCCAACCCCAGGTTGAGCCAGTTTTCATTGGGCAGTGTCCCCATGAAGCCGATGATGGATGCGGTATATTCGGCCGTTGGATAATAGCGCAGAGGCTGTGGAATGACGCGCACTCCAGGCAAAAAGATGCTCTCTTGTTCGATGGTATACGCCTGGGTAATGGGAATGCCAGAGGTGATAACGGCCGGAATATATTGCAGCGGTCTGTTGATGCGCATAATTTCAGAAATGCTGTCTGGCAGTTGAGGGACCACACCTGCCAGGTCCAGCGTCTGCTGCCCAGAAACTCCGTAAATGCGAGCCAGACGGGTGTAGGTTTCTACCAGCTCTGGGTTAGCAGCCTGAACCAGTTCTTGCTGCTCGGTGGTGTTGGTTACGGGAACTCCGGTCAGCAGCGACACCCGTTCATAAATGGCCAGGAGTTCGTTTGGATCATCGGGCAAGAAGGTGGGGGTAATGGTAACGTTAAAGCTGGGAATGTTGATAGCCAGCGGGTCGCCGTCCCGGTCGAAAATGACGCCACGCGGTGCTTTGCTGCGCAGGATAGCGAACTGGTTTTCCTGGGCCAGTGCGCCGAAGTTGCTCCCTTCGGTTTGCTGAATCCAGTAAACGCGGTAGAGCAGCACGCCCAAAATGGCAATAACCACAACACGAAAGAAAAAGAGCCGACCACGAAGGCCAAAATCTTCTTTGTCCAGTTCTTCCTGGTCTTCTACGCGGTCCCAACCCATTCTTGACATCTTGTTATCCTTTGCAAGTGTGGCCGGTGGTTAGTTATTTGTTCCTGCATCCCTCAGCCAGCCGCACTTAGCGTCTGATTATATCTGTATGCGGCGCGGCTGTATGGCGCGGTTTACAAGGTAGAACAGCCAGTAAACGGGCAAAATGGCCAGAATGTTGGTAAATATAATATTGGGCAAGATGGTGATGATTTGGAAGTCTGTGATGGTGCCATACAGGCGCAGCAGCAGCAGGTCTATGAGGTAGCTAATGATGGTGGCCAGCCCAGCCAGAGCCAACGGCAGCAAGACACGGCTGGTGGGGAGCGCTTGTTTGGCCCAAATTACGGCCGTTATCCCCCCCATAAACGCCAACGACGAAACGCCCACTGGTGTAATCGAAAAGAAATCGGTGAAGATACCGGCAAAAAAGGCCCAGATGATGCCTTCTTCCATGCCATAGAGCAGCCCCCAAGAGAGCGCGGCCAGAAAGGCGAGCTGCGGAGTGTGGCCAAGAATGGGGAAGTGGGGCAGTACGGCCGTTTCCACCAACCCCAACACAATCATCAACGGCATGGCCAGATAAATAGAGGCGCTCATCTAATTCTCCGTTGGGCTTTCAAAAATCGACGTGTCGATGGGGCGAAAATCCGTCACCACCAGCACAATCTCTAACGTTTCAAAGTCGGTAGCGGGCTGCACAATCGCCTGCTGAAACAAGTCTGCCTCGTTGCGAATGACCTGCACCACGCGGCCAACCACAATATCTTGCGGGAAATTACCGCCGAGCCCAGACGTCAGCACCACTTCGCCCAACGCCACCTGAAACTTGAGATCGATCCATTCGATAATGAGGTCGCCTGTTGCGCCGCGCCCTTTCAGGCTGCCCGTGGCGCGTGAGGTGCCCAGCCGCACCGGAATCGCACTGGCGTTATCGGTGATGAGTACCACCTGGGCCGAATTTTGTGTGGTGCGGAAGATGCGGCCAATCAGCCCGCGAGGGCTTTCTACCGGCATGCCTACCCGCAGCCCGTCATCCGAGCCTTTGTCGATGATGATGCTGCGCACAGCAGGGCTGGTGTCGTAGCCGATGACGGTAGCTGTCTGGCGGCGCAGCTCTGGCGACTGCCGGACGCGGTTGAAGATATCTTGCAAGATTTGCCATTCCCCCTGAATTTCGCGCAGCTCCTCAATTTCTCGTTCCTGAGCGTCAATAATCGCTTGCAGTTCGTCAATTTGGGTGCGGGCTTCTTGCATATCGCGGGGGCCAGAAAGTACGTCGGCCACGGTATCAGTCTGGCGAGAGGTCCAGCCGGCAACGGCCGTTAATGGATCGCGCATAAAACCAAACAACAAATCTAAATTGCCGGTGCTGTCTAAAACGCTCAACAAAATGGAAGCTCCCACCAGGACAGCCAGGGTAGTCCAGCGAATCCTGCGTTGGGCGTCGTTTAGGTTCATAATGAGTTATCAGTGCGTTAGTAAGCAGTAATCAGTGTTCAGTGAAAAGTGAAGAGAGGATAGCATAGAAGGATGAAAAACAGCTGAGAGACGGGCAATTAAGGCCGATTATTAACCGACCGCTGAATACTGAAAACTGGCCACTGCTAATGATGCGTACTGCCCCGGTGCAAACCGGTGAGCGAGCGTTCCCACAGCTCGATATTTTCTAATACGCGGCCCGCGCCGCGTGCCACACAGGTCATGGCATCTTCGGCCACCCAAACGCGCATCTTTACCATATCTTCTAGCCGGTCGGCCAGGCCGCGAATTTGTGCGCCGCCGCCCGCCAGGCAAACGCCTACTTCCATCAGATCGGCGATGAGTTCGGGGGGGGTGTCATCCAGGCAGTCGCGCACCGTATCGACGATGATATTAACGGATGGCGACATCGCTTCGCGCAGCTCAATGCTGCTAATTTCTACGGACTGTGGCAGGCCGTTAATCAGATTACGGCCGCGCAGGGTCATGGTACGCTCTTCAGGCAGGGGGAAGGCAGAGCCGATGCCCATCTTTACCCGTTCTGCCATCCGCTCGCCGATGAGCAGGTTGTATTTGTTGCGAGCGTACTGGATGATGTCTTCATCCATTTCATCCCCTGCCACTCGAATAGAGCGGCTGACAACGATGCGCCCCATCGAAAAGACGGCCACTTCGGTGGTGCCGCCACCAATATCCACAATCATGCTGCCGCGCGTTTCGCCCACGGGGAGGCCCGCGCCGATGGCGGCGGCGGTTGGCTCTTCGATGAGATGAGCTTCGCGGGCACCGGCCGAAATGGCGGCGTCGTAAACGGCCCGTTTTTCCACTTCGGTGACGCCGCTGGGGATACCCACCACGACGCGGGGACGGGGAAAGGGCACGATCATTTGTTCATGCGCCTTATCTATAAAATATTTGAGCATCGCTTCGGTGATTTCAAATTCGGAGATAACGCCATCGCGCAACGGCCGTATTGCCACAATATCTGCCGGGGTGCGCCCCACCATTTCCCGTGCTTCTGCGCCAATGGCCAGGGGCTGGCGGGTGCGCCGGTTGATGGCCACCCAGGACGGTTCGTTGATCACAATGCCACGATCGCGAATATAAACCAGGGTGTTAGCGGTACCCAGATCAATGCCGATGTCGAGTGAAAACAGGCCCAAGAGCCAGTCGAGTGGTCTAAACAATGTTCCCTACTTTCTCCCTTCCGTGTGTCCATACTCAAAATATTATTTATTAGCCACAGAGGTCACAGAGATTTTTGAAGATTAGCCTCAAGTTCTCTAAATTCTCTTCTGTGGCTTTTAATAGATTTGAGTGTGAACCAACGCGAAATTATACTCAACCAGTGACACATCACCAATTTTGACCGCAAAATACCCCGCGCTTGCCACTAAAATGTATAATTGCTTAATGTGGGATGAGCCAAACGGCCGTTTGCGGGAGAAATGTGAACCCACTGCGTACTATTCCGCAGAAGCTGAACTGAGTTGTAGGAGGCATGACAATGGCAAACAAAGCGTTATTTCAAGAATTAATTTATGATGAAATGGGGAATCGGGTGGAAACGGCCGTTGTCGGGCACGACATGTTTTACGTAGTAGACGACGCCGGCTTTCGCCGCCATATCGATGCGGATCAGGTCGATCGGCAGGTGCTGAGCATCTTTTTGCAGCAGCTGGAAGAAAATAAGGAGATTGCCGTGGAGCAGGCGCTGCGCATGATGGGCAAGGACGACCTGTTCACCAAAGCCGCTATCGACGCCCAACTCAACAACATCGATATGGACCAGATTATTGCCCAGGGCATCCCTGCCCAGGCCCGCGACATGATGGGCATGATGGGCTTCCGCATCACCATCAACTTTCACGGCGAAGTGATAGATATCGCCCAGCCCACCGCCCCAGATGATGAATTTTAGCTGGTGATCGTCAATCGTTAAGTTAATAGGCTCCTCGGCCAAAGAGCGAATGCGGGATAGTTTGCAGCAAAATGCGAATGTCCAGCGCCAGCGACCAGTTTTCAATGTAGTAGATGTCCAGCAGGCACAACTCGTCGAAGGTCAGGTCGGAACGGCCGCTGACCTGCCACAGCCCCGTAATTCCCCCAATCACGCTCAGGCGCTGCTTGTGCCACGGCTTGTACGCCGCCACCTCTTCCGCCAGGGGCGGGCGCGGCCCTACCAGGCTCATCTGACCCCGCAGCACATTGTAAATTTGGGGCAGTTCATCCAGGCTCAGGCGGCGAATAAAGCGGCCCACCCGCGTCATGCGCGGATCATCCTTCATTTTGAAGATGGGGCCATCGGCCTGGTTATAGACCTTTAGCGCTTCCTTGTGCTGGTCGGCATCCACCACCATCGAGCGAAATTTAACCATTTGAAAGGAACGGCCGTTTTTGCCCACCCGCGACGCTTTGTACATAACTGGCCCTGGCGAATCCAGCTTAATAGCCAGCGCAATGATCCCCATCACAAGAAGGGCTGGCGGCCCACCTACCAGAATAACTGCCAGATCAAGCAGCCGCTTGGCCGTTTGCTGCGTCCGGTTAATGCCCACCTCGCGCACGCTTAGCGTGGGAATGCCCGCCATATTGTTAAACTCCACCCGATTCATGCTCAATTGCAGCAGGTCCGGCACCACCTGCGCCCGCACCCCGTACTCCTGGCAGATTTGCAGCAGTTGAGCAATTTGCTGGTGCATTTCACCCGGTAACGCAATGAATACGGTGTGCATTTGCGGCTGTTCCGCCAACTTGTTGGGCAAATCGGTAAAAGTGCCCAGGTTAGGAATACGCCCCAGGCCGATGTTGTTTTCGCTCAGGCCATCGTGCAAGTAGCCTATGGCCTGATAGCCCAAATCTGGCCGGGCCAGCAGGGTGCGGATGAGGCTGCGCCCTACTTCACCAGAGCCAATCACCAACACCCGGTCGGCTAAAATGCCCCGCCGATAAAGCATTCCCAGCAGCAGGCGGCGCAGCAGGCGAGCCAGGCCAATGAGCAGCACAATGGATAGAAACACCCAGACCAGCATGAGGCGGGAAAATGGTTCTGGCTGCACAAAAAAAGCAATCATGCTCATCAGGCCAATGCCGGCGGCTGTGGCGTAGATAATGCGCGACAGTTCGTCCACCCAAAACTCGCCCCGCTTGCGCTGCCAGACGCGCACCTGGGCAAAGGTGATGATGAGCAAGATATTCAGCACGGTTTGCTGGCTAAGGTAGCTGCTGTAGGGTTCAAAAAAGCGTTCGTCAACGGGCAGGAGCCACTGCCACTGGTAGCGAATAATGTACGCCAGGACAAAGCCGCCGTTGACCAACAGCAGATCGCTTAAAACGGTAGCAAGTCGAATTCGTTTATGGCTCATTGTTTAAACAGAGTGCGACATGGCGCAACGGTAGACAACGGCCGTTTCCCGCCCGGCACGCTCCCAGGAAAAAGTTTGGGCATGATCCAGCCCCTGTTGGCGTAGTGTATGCTGAAAATCGGTGCTGGTTAAAACGGCCGTCATCTGATTCACCAATGTTTCCACATCATCCGGGGCAAACAGCAGCCCCGCCTCGCCCACCGCTTCCGGAATAGACGAGCTGTTGGCGGCAATTACCGGCGTGCCGCAGGCCATTGCCTCCACTACCGGCAGGCCAAACCCTTCATACACCGAGGGAAAGACCAGCAGTTCAGCGGCGTTGTACCAGAGCGGCAGGTCGTCGTCTGGCACGTAGCCAGTAAAGATGACCCGGTCTGCCAGCCCCAGCGCCTGCACTTGCCGGAAAATATCATCGTACAGCCAGCCCTTGCCGCCCACCAGCACCAGCTTCAGTTCTGGAATATCCAGGCGAGACATCGCCTCAATAAGCACCGGGATGTTCTTGCGCGGCTGGAGCGTGCCCACGTGCAGCACAAATCGCTCTAGCCCTTGCTTTTGCCGGAAGGCAGCCACTGCCGCCGCTGGCAAAGGATGGTAAATTGGGTCTACACCGGGCACCACTACATCAATTTGCGCCAGAGGCACATCTAAAAAGCGATGCACATCCTGGCGGCTCGATTCTGAAATGGTGATGATGCGCTGGGCACGCTGGCAAGAGCGGCGCGTTTGGCTGCTTAAATAAAGCCGCTGCAAGACGGGGAACCGCTCCGGAAAATGGTAAAAGCTGAGATCATACACGGTGATTACCGTGGGGCAAGGGGCCAGCAGCGGGGTGACAAAGGCCATGCTATGCAGCAGCCTTAACCCGCGCCGCCACGCCTGCCAGGGCCAAACAACCTGCTCCCAAAAGATGCGCAGCAGGCGATTTTCGGTGGATAGGCGGCTGGAAACGGCCGTAATCCCCGGCATATCTTCAAATAAATTGTCCTGTTGCGTAAAGACAACGTAAGTTGGTTCACCCTCTTCCCAGGGCAGATGACGCAATACCTGAGCGATATATTGGTGGATGCCTGCTCGCCTGTAGCCAGCCTCCCCCGATAACAGGTGTGCATTGATGCCCACCTTGCCCACATATGCGCCACCGTTTGAACCAGATGACTGTTCAGACGGCATAGGGCGAAATTATAGCCGATCCCCAAAAACACAGCGAAACAGAACCGTACCACTCGACAAACATCACACAGCTGCCACTCACTTGACGCTCATTTTGGCCTATGGTAGACTGCGTTATGTTTACTAGAGATTTACATAATTGTAAATTGTTATTGAAATACGAAAAAGGTAGGAGAACCGTATGAAACGTCTGGCTCAATCTCGCTGGTGGCTGCCAGTAATGGCGGCATTGATTTTGTTGGCGTTGGTGGCATGTGAGCGCCCCATTCCCGGTAGTGAAACCCCAACGGCCGACCCCATTTTACCGGCTATCCCGGTAGACCCCACAACAGACCCCAACGTCTTCCCGACAACAGATCCGGCAGTGGCTACGGCCGTTCCACAACCCGATCCAGGTACCGGTGAAGAAGCAACGGCCGTTCCCGAAGCTGCCACCACAGTTCCTGCAGAACCTGACCAACCCCGTGGCGAAGTCATCCACACAGTTGCGGCAGGTAATACATTGACGGGCCTGAGTCTGCTGTACAATGTTTCGGTTGACCTGATTGTGGCGGCCAATAACCTGACCAACGTCGATTCGCTGGCGGTTGGACAGGTGCTTGTCATTCCTGCTGAGGGTGCCACAGTGGTAACACCCGCCGAACCTGGGGTTGATGTAACGGCAGTTCCCCCAGTTACTGCAGAACGTACCCATATCGTCCAGTCTGGCGAAAACCTGTTCCGCATTGGCTTGCAATACGGCTTCACCGTGAGTCAGTTGGCCAGCTACAATGGCATTGTCAACCCCGATCGGTTGGACGTGGGGCAGGTGATTAAGATTCCGCCAAGCAACTGATAAGCGTGGGCAATTGGATAATTTCTCCAATTACTCAATTGCCCAATTGCCTTTTTAATTCTATTGCCCATAAAACGAATTAACTCCAGGCTTCTTTGGCAGCAGGGCGATAGCTGGCGGCTGCGGCTAGACAGGCTGCAACTGCCCAACGGCCGTACCATAGAAAAAGGTGCCATCGAGCATCCAGGTGCAGTGGTGCTGGTGCCGATACGGCCGTCGGCCAACGGGCCAGAGATTTTGATGCTGCGCCAATACCGGCATGTGCTGGACCAGGTAATTTTGGAACTGCCTGCTGGCACACGTGGCTGGGAAGAGCCGTGGCTGGCTTGCGCCCAACGGGAACTGCGCGAAGAAACGGGCCATCGGGCCGAAAAGTTCACCAGTTTGGGCCAAATCTGGCCCGCCCCCGGCCTCTCTGATGAGCTGATGCAGCTCTTTCTGGCCGAAGCGCTGACCCCCGCCCCCCTCCCCGGCGATGAAGATGAAGCGATTGAAGTGACCCCGCTGCCTTTGGCTGAACTGGTGGAGATGGCCTGGAACGGCCGTTTGCAGGATGCCAAAAGCATTGTGGGCCTTCTGCGCGCGGCTCATTATCTGGCAAACGTTTAGTCTGCTTTCCCGCTCAACTCCTCCATGAATGGCACCACAGTATCAGTGTCTTAAGCCGATTTGTAAGTGCCTCTGTAAGTGCCTCCGCTTACGATCTTGTTCTATGAAAATTCGTGAAGTACGGGCAATGATTCACAACAGCGCAGACCTGGTTGAGGCGCCAATCATTGTGATTGGTGGTGGGCCAGCTGGCTTAACGGCCGCTTATGAACTGATCAAACAGCAGGAAACCCCTATCGTCCTGGAGAAAAACGACAAGGTCGGCGGCATTGCCCGCACCGAAAATTATCGCGGCTACCATTTTGATATGGGTGGGCACCGTTTTTATACGAAATCGGCCCCAGTGCAGCAGTTTTGGCAAGAAGTGCTAGGGGATGATTTTCTACGGCGTTCGCGCCTGTCGCGCATCTTCTATAAAAATAAATTTTTCCATTACCCGCTAAAACCTTTAAATGCCCTGATGGGCCTTGGCCCCATTGAGAGTGTGCGCATCATTAGCAGCTACCTGCGCTGGCATCTTTTTCCCTATAAAAAAGAAGAGACGTTTGAACAATGGGTCACAAACAGGTTTGGCAAACGGCTGTTTGAAACCTTCTTCAAATCGTATACAGAAAAGGTGTGGGGCATTCCGTGCAGTGAGCTAAAGGCAGAATGGGCGGCACAGCGCATCAAGGATTTGTCATTAAAAACGGCGATAGCGGCGATGTTTTTGAAGCCGCAAGAGACGATCAAGACGCTCATCGAGGAGTTTGATTATCCGCGCCAGGGTCCTGGCATGTTGTGGACGGCCGTTCAGGACCAGATCAACGCGCAGGGTGGGCAGGTACAGCTGAACAGCAACGTGGTAGGCATCCAGCGGGACGGACAGCGCATTACGGGGGTGACTTTGGCGCAAAACGGCCGTATCCATACCCTAAACGGCCGTAGCTTTATCTCCAGTATGCCCGTCACCCAGCTGCTGCAATGGCTGGATCCGCCACCGCCTGAAAACGTTCTGCAAGCCGCCAACCAGCTTAACTACCGCGACTTTCTCACCGTCTGCCTCATTATCAAAAAACCGAGGCTGTTCCCCGACAACTGGATTTACATCCACGACCCCAGCGTGCAGGTGGGGCGCATTCAGAACTTCAAAAACTGGAGCCCCGACATGGTTCCAGACCAAACCACCACCAGCCTGGGGCTGGAATATTTCTGTAATGAAGGGGACGCCACCTGGACCATGCCGGATGAGGAGCTAATTGCTCTGGGCAGGCAGGAGATTGCCAAAATTGGCCTGGCAGAGCCAGAAGACGTGGTGGATGGGGTTGTTTTTCGGGTAGAAAAATCGTACCCGGTTTATGATTCTGATTACGCCGAAAGCCTGGAAACGATTAAGGCTTACCTGGCCACGCTGGAAAATCTGCAAACGATTGGGCGCAACGGCCTGCACCGGTACAACAACCAGGACCACGCCATGCTGACGGGGATGTTGGCGGTGCGCAACCTGCTTTACGGGGAGCAGAACAATTTGTGGCAGGTGAACGCCGAGCAGGAATATCTGGAAGAGCTTGCGTTAACTCAGCCGGTTGAACCCGAAGAAATTATTCAGGTAGTCGATGAGTTGTTGGAAAGCACATTCCCCAAATTGGCTCCCCTGGCTTTGGGCCTGGCTTTGGGCGTTGTGGTGGGTGTGGGGCTGCTGTTGGCCACCCTGTTTATGCTGCTGCGCGGTGGTGATGTGACGGGACAAACCCTGACGCTGCTGGCTGAATTTTTCCCGGGGTATACGGTAACGGCCGTTGGCAGCCTGGTTGGGTTGGGGTATGGCTTTTTAACCGGGTTCACTTTGGGGTGGGGGTATGCCTTCATGCGCAATGCGGTGACGGCGCTTTATCTGGTGAGCCTGCATCGTTCGGCACAGCAAAGCGTAATGCGCCAGTTTTTTGAGTATATTTAGCCATTTAAACGGCTGGTGTTCGGTTTTTTACGGCCGTATCCAGAACAAAACAGCAGGGCGCTAGCGTGCAGTTTCTTGCACAAAACGGCAAAATTGGTTAATACTGGTATTAGCTTGCTGAGAAACTGGTGAGAATGGAAACGGCCGTTTACCTACAGATACGCCCCTTTATACCATCCAGCACCACAATCTAATGATGATAGGGAACTTTTTGGGGTTGAATCCGTTTGCTGGCTAAGGGCCAGCTATCGCTTTTGCAGAACCAAAAAGTTTTTTTTTGAAGATGACACGAGACGAATCAACTCTGGAAAAAATTGTCATGACCCGGCTAACCCGGCTCAACGCTCTTGTGTCTGGCCTGGTAACGGGCCTCATTTTTGGACTACTTGTTTTTATTGCGACCAACTGGCTGCTGATTAAAGGTGGCGAACCCGTCGGGCCTCATTTAGCGTTGTTGGGCCAATTTTTTCTGGGGTACACCGTAAGCTTTTGGGGCAGCCTGATAGGACTTCTTTACGGCTTTGTGACTGGCTTTGTTTTGGGATACACCGTCGCTTTTCTTTACAACTTTTTCCTTAGGCTGAGTTACAACCAGAGAGATAAACCAAGATGAAACCTATGATTTCGGTAATTATTCCGGTTCACAACGGCGGACCGTTGTTCGACCACTGCCTGACAGCTGTGCAGCAAACGTTGTACCAGCCGTGGGAATGCATTGTGGTAGAGGATGGCTCTACCGATAATACCGTTGAAATTGCCTATAAGCATAATGTGCGCGTGTTGAGCGGCCTTAAACGGCGGTTGGGACCTGCCCAGGCGCGCAATATTGGCGCTCAGGTTGCCAGAGGGGATATTCTCTTTTTTGTGGATGCCGATGTGCTGGTGCAGCCCGGCACGGTAGGGCATATTGCCGCCACCATGCAGGCAGACCCCGGCCTAACCGCTTGCTTTGGCTCTTATGATGACCAACCATCGGCGACTAATTTTCTCTCGCAATACCGCAATTTGCTGCACCATTACGTCCATCAGCAGGGCAAAATTGATGCTTCTACGTTTTGGAGCGGCTGCGGGGCGATTCGGCGGGATGTTTTTCTGGCTCTGGGCGGCTTTAATGAGCATCTGTACGAGCGGCCCAGCATTGAGGATATCGAACTGGGGTATCGCTTGCAGGCGGGGGGGCATCGGGTGCAGTTGGAGAAGCTGCTGCAAGTGAAGCACATGAAGCGGTGGACGCCGCGCCAGATGCTTGTTACAGATGTGCGGGATCGGGCGCTGCCCTGGACACGGCTCATTTTACAAGGGGGCGGTGCACCCAACGATTTGAACCTGAACTTTTCACAGCGGTTGAGTACGGCCGTTGCCTACATTGGCCTTTTTAGCCTGGGATTCACCCTCTTTTCCCGCTGGGCCTGGCTGATGGCGCTCCTGACGGCACTGCTGCTCATCTGGCTCAATGGGTCATTTTACAAATTTCTCCGGCAAAAACGGGGTCTGCGCTTTACTTTGATGGCCTTGCCCTGGCATTGGCTTTACTTCATCTACAGCGGCGCTTCTTTTATGGCTGGGCTGGTGCTGTTTCGGCTGGGGCGCGTGGAGCAAATTGTGGTGGGTGGGATACGGCCGTTAGCCACCCCACCCCCTGTTAAAAAACCTCGCACCACGGCTGAATAACAGAACAACCATTCGACCAAATCCCCATTTTGCAATAAGCTATTCCTTGGAATTAATCGATAAAAGCTGCAGAGAAATGAACGCTATTCTCTACACCCTCTGTGGCTAAAACATCAATTTTCAACGGCGGCAGCATTGGCTTGCCCGGCTGTAATAACTGCATTGGAGCAACAGATGAGTAAAAGCGAAGCGCTGCGGCAGCAAATCCTGGCGCTGGTTCAGGAATATTACGAAGCTGAACACAGCCAGCAACCATTTTTCCCAGGCGAGACAGATGTGCCTGTCTCTGGTCGCGTCTTTGACGCGGCCGAAATGGTGAATCTGGTCGATTCATCGCTGGAATTTTGGCTGACCACAGGCCGCTATGCCGATCAGTTTGAGCGCGACTTTTCCCGCTGGATGGGGGTTCGCCACGCTATTTTGTGCAACTCTGGCTCATCGGCCAACCTGCTGGCGCTGTCGGCGCTGACCTCGCCCAAGCTGGAAGAGCGCCAATTGCTGCCAGGGGACGAGGTCCTTACGGTGGCGGCGGGCTTCCCCACCACGGTGAACCCCATTGTCCAAAATCAGCTGACGCCGGTTTTTCTGGACATTGAGCTGGGGACGTATAACGTGGATGTGGCGCAGTTGGAAACGGCCGTTTCCCCCCGCACCAAAGCCATCATGATCGCCCACACGCTGGGGAATCCGTTTGATCTGGACCCGGTTTTAGAGATTGCCAACAAGCACAACCTGTGGCTGATTGAGGACAATTGTGACGCTGTGGGGGCGCGGTATAACGGCCGTCTCACTGGCTCCTTTGGCCATCTTTCCACCGTTAGCTTCTACCCCGCCCACCATATCACTATGGGCGAAGGGGGCTGCGTGCTGACGCGCCACAGTCAGCTCAAAAAATTGGTGGAATCGTTTCGGGATTGGGGGCGCGACTGCTGGTGCGCTCCTGGTGTGGCCAACACCTGCGGCAAGCGGTTTGAATGGCAGCTGGGCGAGCTGCCCGAAGGGTACGATCACAAATATATCTACTCCCACATCGGCTACAACCTGAAAATGACCGACATGCAAGCCGCCGTGGGCGTGGCCCAGCTAGACAAGCTGCCCGACTTCATTGCCGCCCGCAAGCGCAACTGGCAGCTGCTGTACGACGGCCTCAAACAGTATGAAGAATTCTTCATTTTGCCCCAGGCCACCCCCAACAGCGACCCCAGCTGGTTTGGCTTCCTGCTCACCGTGCGGCCAGACGCCCCGTTTAGCCGTAACGACCTGATTCAATTCTTGGAAGCCAATCAGGTGGCCACCCGTCTGCTGTTCAGCGGCAACATTATCCGCCAGCCTGCCTATCAAAACATCAACTACCGCGTTGTGGGCGAGCTCACCAACACCGACACGGTGATGAACCAAACCTTCTGGATTGGCGTCTATCCCCGCATTACGCCAGACATGGTTGAATATGTTCTGTCTGTTTTCGCGAAATTTTTGGCTCGTTGAGTAAGAAGCCGCTTGTCGTTTAACGGCGATGCAGACCTGGGGTTTGTTATGGAACTGCTTGAACGCGACACATCTTTGCAGGCTTTGTCTACTGCTTTTGCGGAAGCGGCGGAGGGCAACGGCCGTATCGCCCTGGTCTACGGTGAGGCAGGCATTGGCAAAACTGCCCTCGTGGAGCGATTTGCCCTGGAACGCCCTCAACAATCGCAAATGCTCGTTGGCGTTTGTGACGCACTCTTTACGCCGCGCCCGCTGGATCCCATCTACGATATGGCCCGGCAGGAGTGGCCAGACCTGCTAGAAATGCTGCAAGAAGGCGCCGATTGGCTGGCCCTGGCCCGAACGTTCCTCCATAAACTAGAAAACAGCACTTTACTGACTCTGATCATCATTGAAGATGTGCACTGGGCCGACGAAGCCACGCTGGATCTGATCAAATTCCTGGGCCGGCGACTTCGCTCAACGGCCACCCTTCTCATCCTCACCTACCGTGACGATGAAATTGGGCCCCACCACCCCCTGCGAATTGTTTTAGGCGATCTGGCCACTTCGGGCATTTTGCGCCGCATCGCCCTGTCCCCTCTTTCTGAGGCGGGCGTTCAGCATCTGGCCCAGGATAAAGGGGTAGACGCCGCTGCGCTTCATCTCCAGACAAATGGCAATCCTTTTTTCGTGACAGAAGTGCTGGCCAGCAGCAGCAGCGGCATTCCGGCAACGGTGCGAGATGCGGTTTTGGCGCGGGCAGCCCGCCTGACATTGTCTGGCCGGGCGACATTAGAGGCAGCGGCCGTCATTGGGGCGCGAATCGAACCCTGGCTGCTCTCTGGAGTTACCGGTGACGAAGTGGCTGCCACCGAGGAATGTCTGGCGGCCGGAATGCTTCAGGTACAAGGGGATCTGCTGGCTTTTCGCCACGAGCTGACGCATCGCACGATTTTGGACGCAATCTCCCCCCAACGGAAAATGGTGCTGCACCAACTGGTTCTGGCGGCCATGAGTGCCTCGCCTCCCGGCAGGCAAAATCTGGCCCGCCTGGCGTATCATGCTGAGGCAGCCCATGATGCCGAGGCTGCCCTGCACTATGCTTCTGCCGCTGCCCGGCAAGCTGTCTTGGTAAATGCACACCGGGAGGCAGCGGCCCAATATGCCCGTGCCCTGCGCTTTGCCGACACGCTGCCCCCTACTGAACGAGCGGCCCTTCTGGAAGCATATGCCCGGGAGTGCAACATCGTGGAAAGGCGGCCGGAAGGGGTGGCGGCCCGTCAGGCTGCCGTTGAGATCTGGCGTGAAGCGGGCAATTGGCTGAAGGTGGGAGAAAATCTGAGTTTGATGGTGATCATGTACTTTGGGCTGGGGGAAACGGCCGTTGCCGAGCAGGTGAGTCTCCAGGCAGTTGAGGTGCTAGAGGCGCTGCCGCCCGGCCGTGAACTGGCCCAGGCCTACAGAATGCAGGCCGCCCTGCGCATGTTTCATCGGGACAAGGCGGAAGCGCTGGCCTGGGGTGCCAAAGCAGTGGCCCTGGCCGAGCAGTTCAACGATACATCCATCCTGGCGGCCTCTTACAACACTATCGGTTCCGCCCTTATGGTGTATGATTTTGCCGAGGGGCGCATCTCTTTGGAAAAAAGCCTGGCAATCGCCCGTGAACACAACCTGGTTGCCGAAGTCGCCAACGCCTTTACCAATCTGGGGTCCGCTTCAGGTGAGGTGTATCGCTATCTGGAGGCCGATCAATACCTGACTGAAGGAATCGCGTTTACTACCGAGCACGAGCAGCATGGGGCGCGGCTGTATATGCTAGCCTGGCAGGCGCTGACTCATCTGCATTTAGGGCGCTGGGGTGAGGCTGCCCGCACGGCAACGGCCGTTTTGCAATATCCCGGCCTTTCAGCCATCAGCCGGATCATGGCCCTGCTGGCTTTGGGGCGTTTGCGCACCCGGCGTGGTGATCCTGGCAGCTGGGAAGCGCTGGATGAGGCACTCACGCTGGCTGAAAAAACCCAAACTTTGCAGCGGATTGCTCCCGTGCGGGCAGCGCGGGCGGAAGCAGCCTGGCTGGCCGGAGATCAGGCACGGGCGCTGGCCGAAGCCCAGGTAGCCTATCAGTTTGCCCTGGATAAAGCCCATCCCTGGCTGGCCGGGGAGCTGGCCTTTTGGGTCTGGCGGGCTGGTCAGGAGATCGATATTCCCTCCTGGACGGCCGTTCCCTTTGCCCAACAAATCGCTGGTAACTGGCAGGCCGCCGCCGACTACTGGGCGCAGCGTGGCTGCCTCTACGAACAAGCGTTTGCCCTGGCCGATGGTCCCAAAACAGCCCAGGTTGCCGCTCTGGAAATTTTTGAGAAGCTGGGTGCCTTCCCTGCCAGCGAGAGAGTGCGCCAGCAGATGCGCGCTGCAGGCCTGCGCGGCATCCCCCGTGGTCCACGCCCCTCTACCCGCGAGAATTCCTTTGGCCTTACCGGCCGTGAGATTGAGGTGCTCGCCCTGTTGACCGAAGGTTTGAGCAATGTAGAGATTGCCCGACATCTGACCATTTCGCCGCGTACGGTTGAACACCACGTTTCAGCCATCCTGGCCAAGCTGGCCGTTGAATCACGCGGTGAAGCCAGCGCCCTGGTACACCAGCACAACCTCCTTTGAAATAAACATCGAACTGTTGTGAATTAACACAAAGTTGTATTAATCCGCTGCAAAAGCTTTCCTCACCCCCTGCTTTTAACCCCCAAAATAGGTGCTCCCCAGACCCAATATAGGTGAACTCTCGGATGTGATGATGCCAGAGTCTGTCTATGATTGGTTCATCATTTAGCTGGAAAAATCACTTGCCAAAAGGAGAACCTACCTATGCCTAGATACCTTGTAGAACGCACTTTTTCAGACGGACTTGGACTGCCCGCCACGGCTGAAGGAGCCCAGGTCTGCCTGACTGTTGTTGGTAACAACGCCACAGATGGCGTCACCTGGATTCATTCCTATGTGACCATTGACAAGCATAAAACGTTTTGCATTTATGATGCGCCCACGCCAGAAGCGGTGCGCACCGCCGCTGACCGCAATGGCCTGCCCGTAGACCGTATCACAGAGGTGCGGGTGCTGGACCCCTACTTCCACATGTAAAGTAAAGATAGCTGGTTGGGATTACGTGGGCCTGGTTTCCCCGGATGCATGATACGTGAAGGTCTCTCTGGTCATGCATCACGCCTCACGATCTTGAATCCCCTGAATTCCCCAAAGAACGATAAAAATCTGGAGGTTTGTTATGAAACGCAAAAAATTAGTATTAGTGGGGGCTGTTATTGCCTTATTATTCTTAACGGTGCAGCTTGTTTTGGCAGACGGCCGTTCCCCAGAAATCCAGCGGCTGCGGGCGGTTACAGCCCGGTTTCGCAGCCTGCCCGCTGCTCAGGCTGCGGGGTACGACCTCGTTCCGGGCTTAGATCACTGCTTTGATAATCCCGGCGTTGGCGGCATGGGCTACCACTACATTAACCTGGACATTCTAGACCTGCATGTGGATCCTCTGCGTCCCGAGGCGATGGTCTATTCAACAGGGCGAAACGGCCGTCTTACCCTGGGTGCCGTTGAGTATATTGTGCCTGCTGCCGAGTGGGACGCTGCTGGACACAGCCATCCACCCCAACTTTTTGGCCAACATTTCCATCTGAATGAAAGCCTGGGGGTGTATGCGCTGCACGCCTGGATTTGGAAAAGCAATCCGGCTGGCCTGTTTGCAGACTGGAACCCGAACGTTACCTGCCCGTAGCTGCCTGGCGAAGAACGGGAACCGGCTGGTGAAATATCTGGCGCTGGCTAAAGGGGAAAACGAACCTGCACGGAACTCCCCTGACCAATCTGGCTCTCAATAATAGCGCTGCCTCCTATCTCCCGGGCACGCTCCTGCATCGACTTCAGGCCCAGGTGACCGGGGAAAACGGCCGTAGCATCAAAGCCACGGCCGTTATCCTCAATCTCCAGCACAAGCTGACCATCCATTTGCCGCAGGCGCAGCCCGACTCGGCTGGCCCGGGCGTGCTTGCCAACATTGTGCAGTGCTTCCTGGGCAATGCGGTATAAAGTGTGTTTAGCCTCTAGCGAAATGTCTGGTTCGGTCACTAGCTCGGTCTGGATCTCAATCTGCTTGCGTGCCCGCAGCGCGGCAGCCTGCTTCTCCAGAGCCACCACCAGCCCCTCCTCGGCCAACGATTCCGGACGCAGTTCAAAAATGAGGGCACGCATTTCGTCCAGCGCACCTTCCGCCAGCGTCAGCACGTAATCCAGGGGGTCTTGCAGCCGTTCGGGAGCCTGATCCAGCAAGGCACGCGCCGTGCGTGCCCCCAGGGCAATGCCGTAGAGCGCCTGCGACACCGAATCGTGCAGTTCGCGCGCTAGCTTTTGCCGCTCTTCCAGCGCCGAGAGCCGCTGCGCCTGGGCGTAAAGACGGGCGTTTTCCACGGCGATGGCTGCCTGGTTAGCAAAGGCCATCGCTTTTTCGGCGTGTACGGCCGTAAACGCCCCCACTTCCTCGTGATGCAAAACCAAAATACCAACCACCTGCTCCTGGTACAGAAGCGGCACGGCCATCCAGCCGCGAATGTAGCGCAGCACAGAGGCAAACGCAGCCTGTGCCGCCAGCGCAGCACGCGACCTGAGCCCGTCCTGCTGCATGTCTGCAACGATTACCGGCTGGCGGCTGCGCAAAATTTCCTGGCTGGATGCATCTTGCAGCCGGTAGCGGGCAGCCAGAACTTTCTCAACCGGGGCAGGGCCGCGATAGGCGCGGGGCACCAGCTCTTCCCCTTCTACAATCAAAAAGGTGGCGCCAAAATAATCAACAACGCGGCTTAGCTGGTCCAGAATGACGCCCAGCAGCGTTTCTAAATCTAGCGTCAGGGTCATGTTGTGGGCTGTTTCCAGAAGCGTTTGCAGCTCGCGGGTCTGGTTGCGCACCCGCTGCTCCAACTCTTTCTCACTGCGGGCCAGTTCCTCGTTGCGCTGCAGCAATTCGGCCGCCATCCGGTTAAAAGCGCCCGCCAGCACGCCAATTTCATCGCTGGTTTTGGCGGGAATAGCCACGTCCAGTTGGCCAGCGCTGATGGTGCGTACGCCGCGCAGCAGCTCTGCAAGCGGGCGAGAGAGAAAGCGCCGGGTGAAGAACACGCTTCCCACCGTGGCCAGCGCCAGGAAGACGCCCGTCGTCAGCAGGACGCGCTGGGCGGTGCGTTCGGCATCGGCGCGGATGGTGGCGGCTACCGGCTCGGCGCGGGCCTCAATCGCCGCCATCGGGATGGCCAGCGCCAGGCTCCAGTCGGAATCGGGCAGCGGGGTGTGGGCCAGCAGCATGGTTTGTCCGGCAACGACTATTTCGGCCAACCCGTTGTCGCCGCGCTGCATGGCGCTCACGGTCTGGCGCAGCTGTGGGTCGGCCGTTTGGGGCAGCGCCTGCCGCCGCAGTTCGATGGGGGTTTGGGAGGAGGCGGCAACGAGACGGCCGTTTCCCGCCAGCACAAAGGCATAGCCGCCCGGCATCAGCGAAATTTGCTCCAGCTGATCAGACAGCCATTCGGCCAGGGCGGCCTGTTCCATGACGGCCGTTTCAGGATTTGTCTCCAGCGTTATGGCCAGCAAGCGGGCGTGGCTGAGGGCCAACTCGTGCAGCGCGGTATGGGCCTGGGATTTCAAGCCAGCGGTGGCGCGGGCCACGGCCGCCGCCTGGGTCTGGCGGAATCCTTGAAGAACCAGCAGGCTGGTAACGGCCGTTAAGACGACCACAACCGCCAGCAGTTGCAGCGTAATTTTGGTGCTGAGCCGGTGCAGAAATGTGGGCATGATTAAGTGGGGGCAGGAACCAGACCAATGCGGATGGCGTGGATGGCGGCCTGGGTGCGACTGGCCACGTTCAGCTTGGCCAGCACGTTACTCACGTGCGTTTTGACCGTTCTTTCGCCAATCACCAGACGTTGGGCAATCTCTTTATTCGATAATCCCTGGGCCAGCAGGCGCAGCACCTCGGTTTCCCGCTCCGTCAGGGGTTCCGGACTTTCTGGCGCGCGCACTTCGCGCAGCAGCCGGGCGGCGGCCTGCGGCGCGAGCTGCACCTTCCCGGCGGCCGCAGCGTGGATAGCCTGGCACAACTCTGGCGCTCGTGTATCTTTGAGCAGGTAACCAATCGCCCCAGCGCGCACCGCACCGATGACCTTGTCGTCTTCAAAGATACTGGTTAGGGCAATTACTTCTGTATCGGGCAGATCTCGCCGGATAACGGCCGTTGCCGTCACCCATCCATCTCTGGCATCAGTAAATCCATCAAAACAATGTCTGGCCGGTGCTGGCGAGCCAGCGCCACGGCCTCTGCGCCATCTTCGGCTTCAGCCACAACAACCAACTCCGGGTCCAGGCCCAAAAACATGCGCAATCCCTGGCGCACCACGCTGTGATCATCCGCAATCAGGATACGAATCATCATTTCTCTCTTCCTTCGAATAATAGCATCTGAAAATAGCATCCATAGCCGAGGATTCCAATCCTCGCCAACACCCAACGCGATAAGGATACCGAGGCCACAACTTTTCATTCGTGGTGGTGAGCCTCGTTCGTGAACTCTTTCTTGAAAGGCATTTTAGCATAAAGCTGCGCCTGATTTATCCAAATCAAAACCAGTTTCACAAAATCAAAAAAGCCGATCCTGCGATCGCTTCAATTTATAAAGCATTTGGCTTTTACACAACTGGCAAAAGCTGCATCTTCTTCTCGGCCAAAAGTACGAGACCAGAATCCCAAAAGAGTACGATTCGCGCCGCCTCGGAAAAGTGTAAGCTGCTGACAGTTGAGCAAATCAGAGAAGGATTGCACTAGATGATTACTTTGCTGGTAGTGGATGATCAGATAATGACTCGTGTGGGGCTGCGGCTGCGGCTGTCGCTGGAAGCGGATATCACCATTGTGGGTGAGGCGGGTGATGGCCACGAGGCGATTGCTATGGCAATGCAGTTACGGCCGCAAGTGGTGTTGATGGACATTAAAATGCCGTCGATGAATGGCCTGGAAGCGACGAAGGTACTGCTCACGGCCGTACCGGAAACGGCCGTCATCATCACCACCATGTACGCCACTGCCGTCACCAAAGCCCAGGCAACGGCCGTTGGTGCAGCTGCCTTCATTCCCAAGCAAAGCGATCCAAAAGAGTTGTTGGCCACGATTCGCCGCGTTGCGGCATTAATAAAAAATTTAGACGATCAGTCAGAAAAAAAGGAGACAAAAGATGTTTAAAAATATTGGTTTTAGCTTGATTCTGTTATTCAGTTTAATGCTGGCTGCCTGTTCCCCAGCCGTAGCGGCGCGAGACACGGCCGCGGCAAGGGAGGTGACGACAGCAGAGAGCGTGGCGGCAAAGCTGCAGGCTGGCGGTGTCACGGTGGAAATGGGGGAAATCCTCTCTCAACCTTTCTTCAGCGCACCCGGCCAAATCTTGCTGGTCAACGGCCAAGAGGTTCAGCTGTTCACCTATGAAGATACGGCCGTTGCCGAAGCGGAAGCAGCCGAGGTTGCGCCCAGCGGCGCCATTGGCACAAACATGGTTTCCTGGATTGCCACGCCTCACTTCTACCGGAACCAGAACATCATTGCGCTTTACGTAGGCGATGATGAAGCAACGTTGGTCGCATTGCAAAGCGCTTTTGGACCACAGTTCGCTGGCGGCAAGAGCGCGGGCAATCAAGACGTAACCGGCGCAGCGGCGTTGGCCGGTCTGGAAGCAATCGGCTGGGACATTACCGGATTTAAAGCTGAAACGGCCGTTGTTGTTGGCGATTACGCCCGGGTTACCATTCACTCCACTAACCCGCCCGGCGGCTTCACCGCCTTCATGCTGCGGCAAGATGGCCAATGGACCGTGGCGGCACACGGTTCCGCGTTCAATCCTGAGGAATTAAAAGGGATGGGATTCCCCGACAGCGTGCTGCCCTAATAATTGACTGACGATAGTGACGCAAAAAGAGCCGGGATAACCGGCTCTTTTTATGTCAACCCCTCACCAAACCCACAATTCATATTGCCGAATCCGCGTTCCCTCTCTATGATCAGGGCAGTGAGAAATTTTTAACGCAAAGTCCGCAAAGGCGCAGAAGGCGCAAAGCTTTTATTATTTTTTCTTTTTCTCCTTTGCCTCTTTGCGCCTTTGCGTCAATTTTTTTCGCACCAAAGAATCTTGCAGGAGAATTTATGGACCTGGAACGCCCCGATTTGAGCAACATTAGCCCCGACGTGCAGGCCTACATCGAAGCGCTGGAAGCCGAGCTGCTCACTTACCAAGCCAGCCAACCCTCGCGTCGCCGCAGCGCCGACAATGAGCCAGCCGAACCGCCCACCACCCAGCAAATCATCACCATCAGCCAGCGAGGCGTGGCCAAACGGACGGCGCGGCATTTATACGGCCGTCAGCGCCGCAGCGGCATCGGTGTGTTCGATCTGGCCGTAGACGAGCACGACTTCCCCGCCCACGTGGCCGTCGCCGATGAGAGCGAGCGGCTGCTGCTCTTTAGCAATTTGGGCCGAGTGTTTCCGCTGGCCGTGGCCGACATCCATCAAACTGAGGAGCTGCGTGCCCCTGGCGAAAGCCTCACCGACCAGTTTGCCTTCCACGGCAACGAACATCTGGTTGGCGCTTTGCCCGCCGAGGGGGGCCAATACGTCATTTTGGCCAGCCAGCGGGGCTGGGTGCAGCGGGTGGCGGCCAGCTACGTTGGCAAAAGCCTCATCCCTGGCATGTCTTTTCATGATGTGAAGCAAGGGGGGCAGATTACGGCCGTTTGCTGGACACGCGGCACAGACGAGATTTTTCTGGCTACCCATCAGTCCCAGGGCATCCGCTTCCGCGAGACGCAGGTGCCCGCGCGCGGCGGCTGTCTGGGGCTGCGCGTCGATCCCGGGGATGAGGTGGTTGCCGTGGCCAGCGTCACCGAAAGCAGCGGCGTCTTTGTGGTGGGGCACGACGGCAAAGGCACCATCCGCCAGATGAGCGGCTTCCGCCTGAACAAAGCGCCCGGCGCAGGCGGCAAAACCATCTTCAAGGCCGACCAACTCATCGGCGCAGTGACAGTTCAGGAAAATGATGATATTTTCATCCTGGCCCAGGGCGGCAAGATGATTCGCTTTAAAGCCAGCGAAGTGCCGCCCAAAGAAGGCGTGGTGCAGGGGGTGAACTGTATGGAGGTAAGGAATGATGTGGTAACGGCCGTTGCCGTCGCCACCCTGAAGAACAGATGAGAACCCACCTTTCTGAGATACGGTAAGATGCGGGCAAAAGGAGTAAGCAAATGGCGCAACTAACCTCACAGCCAAACAAACTCAACAGCCGCGAGCTGTCGATGACGGTTTTTCTGGCAACGGCAGTTCTACTCACCATCACCTTCATTGCGGCTCTCATCTGGCTGCTGCTGCCTCATCAACCGCTCATCACGGTGGGCGATCTGGCTGATTTTCCGCCTTCTGACAAGCCTTACAGGACCAACTACGCCGATACGCCCATCTACATTGTCAACACGGGCGAAGAAATTCTGGCCTTTGGCAAACGCACGCCACGACCTGAGCCGTGGGACTGTTGGTACGCCTGGAACCAGGCCAGCAGCCAGTTTATCGATCCGTGCAGCGGCAGTAAATTTGCTCTGGATGGCACTTTACAGGAAGGGCCAGCGGAGCGCAGCCTGGATCGGTATGAAGTGCGGGTGCGCAACGGCCGTATCCAGATCAACTTTCACGAGCTCTTTCTCGGACAACCGTAACCACATGTAGGGGTAGGTCTCTTGGAGTTTAAGAAAATAATCAGGTAATTGTTTTGTCATTCTGAGCGAAGCGAAGAATCCCGCAAGGAATACATGGCAGGCGCTTTGGTATAACCAAAGTTTCACTGATTATCAAGCGGGCGGGATGTTTCGGAGGACCTCAGCATGACAAGTTTATGGTACAACAGGATTTCAGGGGGTTGACACCATTTGTAGGGGCGACCCTTGTGGTCGCCCTCGACTGGGAAGGCACAAGGCAAGCCCCTACATTTACAGTTACCCCACGAAATCCCAAAGACCCAAGATTTTATCTGCGAAATCTGTTGATAAAAATCCTTTCAGGTATCTGAGCGGGGATTGGCATAGATGGCTAAT
>JBGTCV010000027.1:0-6008 GCA_041748655.1 Promineifilaceae bacterium (SeqCode)
GTGGCGGCGGGCCTGGCCTACGCCGCCCTGGGCACCGACACGGGCGGCAGCGTGCGCCAGCCTGCCTCGTTTTGTGGCTTGGTGGGACTCAGGCCGACATACGGCCGTATCTCTCGTTGGGGTGTTATTGCCTTTGCCTCCACGCTGGACCAGGTGGGTACCTTTGGCCGCACCGTGGCCGATACCACCGCCCTCTTCCAGGCCATCGCCGGGCACGACCCCAACGACAGCACCTCGCTCAACATCCCCGTGCCCGATTTTGAAGCGGCGCTGACGGGAGACGTGCGCGGACTGCGCGTGGGCGTGCCCAAGGAATATTTTATTGAGGGGATTGATGCTGAGGTGGAAACGGCCGTACGCACCGCCATCGCCAAACTGGAGGAACTGGGCGCACAGATTGTGCCCATCAGCCTGCCGCACACCGCGTACGCGCTGCCCGTCTACTACCTCATTGCCCCGGCCGAGGCCAGCGCCAATCTGGCCCGCTACGATGGCATTCGCCTTGGCCCGCGCGTGACGGGCAGTGACATGATCGACAGCGTCAAGAAAACCCGCGCCCTGTTTGGCCCGGAGGTCAAGCGGCGCATCATGCTGGGGACGTATGCTCTCAGCGCCGGATATTATGATGAATATTACGGCCGTGCTCTAAAAGTACGCACCCTCATCAAGCAAGATTTTCTCAACGCTTTTGAGCAGGTGGACGTGATTGCTGCACCCACCACACCCACCACCGCCTTCAAAATTGGCGAAAACGTAGATGATCCGCTGAGTATGTATTTGCAAGACATCTTCACCTTGTCCGTCAACCTCAGCGCCAGCTGCGGACTCTCCCTCCCCTGCGGCTTCGATGGCAAAGGGCTGCCCATTGGCCTCCAGCTCATCGGCAATGCCCTGCAAGAGGTCACCATTTTGAACGCAGCTTTTGCGTACGAACAAGCGACCGATTGGCACAAACAGTTGCCAGTATCCAGTATTCAGTAGGTCAGTAATCAGTGGGTCAGTAAACAGTGGGGCAGTGAACAGTGGGGCAGTGAACAGCAACCTATTGTCTTGACGTTGAGAAACTCATCCGACATGATATAGAGAATCTAAAATCGAGCGGAGCGAACGAATATGTTGACCGAAACCAGATATGAGCACATTGCATTAACAGAAGATGGTGTTCCCATCCTGTCCGATACCACAATGAAGGTTGTGGAGCTAGTTTTGGCCCGGATTGCTTATGGTTGGAGCGCCGAAGAGCTGCATTTCCAATTCCCGCATCTCTCTTTGGGCCAGATTTATTCGGCTTTAGCGTACTATTGGGATCATCGGGACGCATTTGAGCAGGAAATTGAACGCCGCTTAGAGCGAGTGGATCAAATTCAGCAGCAAGCGGAACCATCACCACGGTTGGTGAACCTGACGATTTGACGAACAAATTTCTGTTTTTACCGCTGTAATCGAAACGTGTTAGCTTTTACCGATTACCGATTACCGATTACCGATTACCGGCTTACTGAATACCCACAAACTAGGAGCGACATTTTGAAAATCATCATCCCCCTCGCTGGTTTTGGCACCCGGATGCGGCCGCATACCTGGAGCCGCGCCAAGCCGCTGCTGAACGTGGCGGGCAATACGATCATTGGCCACTTGCTGAATTTTATGCACGAGATCACCACGGAAGAGGTCATTTTTGTGGTGGGCTACAAAGGTGACGAGATTGAGGCGTGGATTCGTGCCCATTATCCGCACCTGAACGCCCATTTTGTGGTTCAGGAGGAGGCGCTGGGGCAGGCACACGCTATCTGGATGTGCCGCGATTTTCTGGACGATGGTGAGGTGCTGGTTGCCTTTGGCGATGGCATTGTCAATGCGCGTTACACGGAGATTCCGGAGCCGGGTGTGGACGGGGTGATTTTGGTGCAGGAGATGGACGATCCGCGTACCTTTGGCGTGGTGGTGACGGATGAAAATGATGTGGTGAGCGACTTCATCGAGAAGCCAGATGGTTTTGAGCACAGGCAGGTGTTGGCCGGGATTTACTGGTTTAGAAACGGCCGTCTCCTCCACAGCGCTATCCAAACCATCATCACGGAAAATCGCCAGACCAAGGGTGAGTTTTACCTGGTGGATGCGTACAAGGTGATGCTGGAGCAGGGCGCGGTAATCAAAGCGAAGCCGACGATTTTTTGGCTGGACGCGGGCAAGCCCGACTTTATGCTGTCTACCAACCAACGCCTGCTGTCGCTGGGATATGGCAGTGCAGACGCGATTGATCGCAGCTATGCCGAGGATTTTGCCGCGCTCCCGCCGGTGTTTTTGCATGAAACGGCCGTTATTGATCAATCCGTCATCGGCCCCTTCGTGAGCGTGGAGGCGGGGGCCACCATTAAAAACAGCGTCGTGCGTAACAGCCTCATAGACGCGGGGGCCTATATCGAAAATTGCGTGCTGGACGGTGCCCTCATTGGCGAAAATGCCCGCATCATTGGCCAGCCCAAGGCCATGTTTATTGGCGACAACTCAATTGTGGAAATTGGATAATTGAGTAACTGGAGTTTATAAGAGTGAACACTCCGAACACAAGTTTTCACAAACTGATCAAGGGTTGGCGAACATGTAAATCAGACAATTCGCCGTATCTTTTTCCAGGGGATGAGTTTTTACTCGATAAGAAATACCAACAACATTGGCAAAATATCTCATCGTTTAAAGAATATATTGAAAGCCGAGAATTCGGTTCGAGAACACAAAAAAAGCTTCATCTAGGCCTTATTCCTATCCCTTATCTTGGCAATTTGAAAAATGCCACAATTTTCATCTTGATGTTGAATCCTGGCTTGGCTGCGGGTGATTTTCATGCTGAAGAGAATAATGATAATTACAAGAAAACTCTCTTCGAAAATCTTTACCAGAACAATCTGGACAACGATTATCCATTTTTTGCATTAAATCCATCTTTTTCTTGGCATCCTGGCTTTGGTTACTGGCATAAAAAATTGGGACAAGTTATCAGAAAACTGGCTCATCGGCGTAAAACCTCCCATTTAGAAGCTCTTAGCATACTTGCCAAAGATTTAGCATGTCTTGAATTAGTTCCCTACCATTCGAAGTCATTTGGTGCCCATTCATTAATTAATCGACTTTCATCAAGTAAAGCTATGCTGGAATATGTTCATGATATTTTAGTTCCACAAGCTATCTTAGGAAAAGTATTGATAATTGCAACTAGAAGAGGACGGGATTGGAAACTTCCAGAACATGAAAAAATTATTATCTATGATCGAAGCGAGAGTCGAGCTTCCCATTTAACCCCAGGTAGTAGAGGTGGAGAGGCAATTCTTCAACACCTGGGTTTGGGCCGGGAATTCAGTCGTGGTGTTGAAAAATAAGGAGATCACAATGCGTAATTTTATTTCGGACCGGGTCGCGGCCACGCCACCGTCGGGGATTCGTAAATTTTTTGATATTGCCGCCAGCATGAAGAACGTCATTTCGCTGGGCATTGGCGAGCCGGATTTTGTGACGCCGCAGCCGATTTTGCAGGCGGGCATCGAATCGCTCCAGCGGGGCGAGACCGCCTACACCTCGAACAGCGGCACGGTAGAGCTGCGTACCGCGCTCAGCCAGCATCTGCACAAGCTGTACCAGGTGCAGTATGACCCGGCCGAGGAGATTATCATTACGGTAGGGGTGAGTGAGGCGCTGTATCTGGTAATGACGGCCGTTCTCAATCCCGGCGACGAGGTGATCATTCCCGAACCCAGCTTTGTGGCCTACGGGCCAGAAGTGACCTTTGCCGGTGGCGTGCCCGTGGCCGTGCCCACCTACGTCAAGGATAATTTTCAGGTGACGGCCGAAACGATTGAAGCGGCCATCACGCCCAAAACGAAGGCGATTTTGCTGGGCTACCCCAACAATCCCACCGGCGCGGTGATGGAGAGAGAAGTGATGCTGGCGGTAACGGCCGTTGCCGAACAGCACGATCTCCTCATCATCTCCGACGAGATTTACGACCGCCTGGTGTACGGCATTGAGCACGTTTGCGTGCCCGCCCTGCCGGGGATGCACCAGCGCACCGTGCTGCTGGGCGGCTTCAGCAAAGATTACGCCATGACCGGCTGGCGCATCGGCTACGCCTGCGCCCCCGCCGAGATTTTGGCCGCCATGCGCAAGGTACACCAATACACCATCATGTCCGCCCCCACCACCGGGCAGGCGGCTGCGTTGGCTGCCCTTACCCCCGCGGGCGACCGCTATGTGGAAGAAATGCGCCAGGAGTACGACCGCCGCCGCCGCCTCATCGTCGATGGCTTCAACACGTTGGGGATGGACTGCTTCGAGCCGCGCGGCGCGTTTTACGCCTTCCCCTCCATTGCCAAAACCGGCCTGAGCAGCGACGACTTTGCCATGCGCCTGCTGGACGAAGAAGAAGTGGCCATGGTCCCCGGCGATGCCTTTGGCGCCAGCGGCGCAGGTTTTGTTCGCGCCAGCTACGCCACCGCCTACGAAAAAATCGAAGAAGCCCTCAACCGCCTGGAGCGCTTTATGCGGCGACATGGGTAGCGATTGTCGGTAGTATAAGCGGAAGTTTTAGGGGAGGTTAAGTTGGTATGATGCAGCAACAAGACGAACAAATACCCCAATGGGCGTTGGGAGCTATACTTGAAGCAAAACGGAAAGAGTTGAAAACACTTAATTTATCCACGCACTTCCACGGAAAAGAAAGAGGGGAGGAAGAAAAGCTAAAAGTAATTCCAATGGAAGTTTTTGAATTAACTTGGTTAGAACATCTCCTATTAAGCGGAAACAAACTTGCTTCATTTCCAGATGCCATAACCAAGTTATCAAATCTTCGTGTACTTGATTTAAGCAAGAATATGCTTACTGATATTCCGCCATCCATTTCAAAACTTATGAACTTGCGAAGATTGCATCTGAATGATAACGGGTTAACACAATTACCTGAAAACTTTAATGAGTTGATCAATTTACGATGGTTGGAATTGCAGAACAATAAGTTTTCGATATTTCCTTCTCAGCTACGAAGGCTCAAAAGTATCACACTTCTCAATTTTGAAAACAACCAACTTAGAATATTGCCTAGTTGGTTGACCGAATTTCCAGATTTGACAACTTTATATCTACTCGGAAATCCGTTAGAATCTATACCTTCCCACATACGAGAGCGTGAAAATTTCGCATCCATAGATTTGGAAGCACTGCGAGTTTTTTTTAGCCAGTTGGCCGAGGAAGGAGAAAATCGACTTTATGAGGCAAAGCTCATCGTAGTTGGTGAACCGGGAGCTGGAAAAACATCTTTATCGAGAAAATTGATAAACCCTAATGCTGCTCTGCCTACTCTTGAAGAGACAACGCAAGGTATAGATGTTGTGCAGTGGAAATTTGATCTGTTTCAGACTCCGATTTCTCAAACTCAGAGTGAGATAATAGATTTAGACGCTCAAAAAAAATTTCTTGTTAACATTTGGGATTTTGGTGGTCAAGAGATTTATCACGCTACACATCAGTTCTTCTTTACCCGGCGCTCAGTTTATGTTCTGGTAGCCGATGCCAGAGAACAGAAGACCGACTTTTTTTATTGGCTAAACCTTGTTGACATTCTGAGTGATGGAAGCACTATTATCCTTGTTGTCAATGAAAAACAAGATAGATCTTGGGCATTGAATTATCATCAACTGCGTAAGCATTTTGATGGTCTAAAAGAGTTACATAGAGTCAATCTTGCTAACAATCGCGGCTTGGAGGGAGTAGTTCAAGATTTGTGCCACTATGTGAATAGATTACCACATGTAGGAGATTTATTGCCTAAATCATGGGTGCAGGTTCGTGCTGCACTAGAAAGCAACACAAGTCCAATTATTTCTGGTTCTCTGAGGTTTTGTGTGGTGAAGTGGTAAAATTGGCCAAAAACGAAAAATGGCAAAGAGTATAGAAGCGACATTAGAAGACGTGCATGCCCATAAAGCTTTGACCAAAGCGATGGGGTTAATGGACCTTGA
>JBGTCV010000028.1:0-24276 GCA_041748655.1 Promineifilaceae bacterium (SeqCode)
ATACCAGCGGGTGAGTCTAGAAACTGGATCAACAGAGGCATTCAAGCCTGCTATTTTGCTCTATGAGCGTTTTGGCTTCACGCCGGGCGAACCTTTCTCTGACTACGCAAACACCGCCTTCAATTTATTTATGACTATTGAGCTATAGATTTCAAAGTGGCGTTTTGGCAATATCTAGAGAGCAAAAGCGTTCTTGCTTAAAATGTATTGCTTAATCAGGTTTTAAAGGGCGATCGCATGGACTATTACACACTTGGCAACACTGGTCTCAGAGTAAGCCGTTTAGCGCTGGGCACGATGACCTTTGGCGAAGATTGGGGCTGGGGCGCATCTAAAGAAGTGAGCCAGCAAATTTTTGACACCTTTGCCAATGCGGGCGGCAATTTTGTGGATACGGCCAATAACTACACCAACGGCACCAGCGAGAAATTTGTAGGCGACTTTATTCACGCTGACCGTCATCATTTTGTGTTGGCCACTAAATTTACCTTGTCGGAACGGCCGTCTGATCCCAACTTTGGCGGCAACCAGCGCAAAAACCTGATGCGCTCCGTCGAAGCCAGCCTGAAGCGGCTCAATACCGAGTTCATCGATCTGCTCTGGCTGCACGCCTGGGACGGTCTGACGCCGGTGGAAGAGGTGCTGCGCGGCCTGGATGATCTGGTGCGCAGCGGCAAGGTCAACTACATCGGCATTTCTGATTCGCCGGCCTGGGTGGTTTCTCAATCAAACGCAGTGGCGGAGCTGCGCGGCTGGTCCAGCTTCGTCGCCCTCCAACTGCCCTACAGCCTGGCCGGTCGTGATCCAGAGCGGGATTTGCTGCCGATGGCCAAAGCCCACCAGATGAGCGTCACAACCTGGGGTATTTTGGGCGGTGGGGCACTCACAGGCAAGTACAACAAGGCGGGTGATGAGCCTAAACGGTACAATGATGCCGGTGAGAAGCAAAAGAAATTGGCAGAATTGGTAATGGAGATAGCGGAAAGAAATGGCCGTTCCCCAGCCCAGGTAGCCATCAATTGGGTGCGGCAGCAGCAGGCCCAAAGCTCGCTCATTCCCATCATTGGCGCCAGAACCGCACACCAAATCGCCGATAATGTGGCCTGTCTGGAGTGGGAACTGTCTGCGGACGAACTGCACCAGCTCACTGAAGCCAGCCCGATTACCCTGGGTTTCCCCCACGACTTCCTGGCCCGCGACGAAGTGCGCAATCTCATTTACGGTGAGACATTTGCCAAAATCGACAACCATCGGGGCTAGCCGCCTGACAGATACCAAACTTTTGGGCTCTTTAGGAACTCAGGGGGTTGACAAGCCGTGATGCGTGAAACGTGACCGGAGAGGCATCACGTTTCACAGCTTGCCCTGAGCTTGTAGAAGGGTTTCACGCCAAACCCCACGAAATCCCAAAGACCCAGAAAAATTTACTTTGGATTTGCTGGGGAAATGCGCCACAGGCTAAAGCATTCATCATCAAATCCTTTGAGCTGGGTTTCAAAGGATGTGGCCTGCATCGGTGCATTGGGATTTTTGATAAATTCCTGCACTTCGGGGTCGCAATAAACAAAATCGGAGATGATCAGATCGTTGCCTTCGGAGAATTTCTCTAGGCGGGCGGCGATGTTGATGTTAGTGCCAAAATAGTCCAGCCGCTCATTGAGGGTGACGGCAATGGAGGGGCCAGCGTGAATGGCGGCTTTGAGCTGCAACGGCCGTTCCCCATTCACCGGATTGGCCAATATTTCCTGCGACCGAACCATCGCCCGAATTGCCGAAACCGGCCGCCGAAACACGGCCATCACCGCATCCCCAATCGTCTTCACGATGGCGCCCTCTTCGGCATCAATTGCCTCGCGCAGCACATCGAAATGGTTACGCACCAGGCCAAAAGCCGGCGCATCCCCAATCTCCCGGTACAGGCGGGTCGAGTCGCGCAAATCGGTAAACAACACCGTCAGGCTGCCCACCGAAAACTGCTCACCTGGCTGAAGCGCCTCCTGCGCAAACAAATCCCGAAAGCGCTGCAAAGTAATCACTTCTGCCGCCGTAATCGCCTGATCACTCCAGGCCAGCTCTTCCAAAATGAACAGCTGCGCTTCACCGGTCTGATTATCCAGCTCAAGGGTGGGCTTAGCAGTCAGGGTTTCAACTTCAGAACGCCATCCCACGCCGCTAATCTGGATGGTTGTCTGGTTGGTGCCCTGCGCTGCAACCCGGAATGGCTGACTGCCAGACAAAGCCATCGTGCGCGCCCGGTAGCGCCCCAAAGCCAGCTGCGGCGTCACCGTGCGTTTTTCGCCCGGCGACAGCAGCTGCTGAATGGCTACATGGGGCGTTTGCTGCGGGCCAGCGACGCAAAACTCAGTTCGCTCCACGGGGCGGATGGAGGGGTTGGGGGCAAAAGTCAGCTCGATGGCGTGCACAGAGTCTGCCTTAAAATCGATGTGGCAGGTGGGACAATGGGCGCTGGTGGACATCTCAGACAGATGGTTATGCACCCGGTCAGACGCGCCCCGACACAGGGGGCAAAGAAGTTCCCATTGAAAATCGAGCAAACCGACGCGGGTGGCCATGAGGGCCAGCTCTAAGACGGTGCGACGCGGCACGCCCCATTGATCGGCCAGGGCATACGGCCGTAAATGAGCCAACACCAGATCATCCGCCTGCTTAATCTCGGTTAGCAGCCGGTCCAGCAGCAGCCGGTCTGCCCCCTGGGCGATTAGCTGGTCGGCCATGGCCAACATGCGCCCTTCAGCACCGGGCACCAGACGATACGGCCGTTGCAGCAGCAGCGGTGCAGCTTCGATGGCAGCCACGGCATCATAAATTCGCACTGCCCTGGTAAAACGACGCGGCGCAACAAAGCCCAACGCCACCGGCAGCGCCAGTCGCCCAATGAGGTTGCGCGGCTCGGCCCAGGCTTGGTACACCAGGGTAGAACCGCCCTCAGCACCCGAGGTAATGGTTACCAAAATTTGCAGCGAGCGCAGCGGGCCGTTTTCGTAATGGCGCAGCACGCTGTACCGGTACGGCGCTACCCATTCAAACGGTTCCTCCACCCAGACAATGGGCAGCGGCAGGCGAAACTTCAGGCGGCGACGGCCGTTGCCCGCTTCACCTTCAAGCAGCGGCAGTTCATCGACGGGGAAGATGCCTGTGTCCCGGTTCAGGCGGTTGGTATCGGCAAAAAAGGGCCAGAATGCTTCTGGTTTGGCTTGCAGCTGCCATTCCCAGCGATAGTAGAAACGGCCGTTTTGGGGATTACTTTCACTCATAATAGGTTTAGTATACCGTTCTTCCCTGCGCCGGAGTGTGAAGAGTTCAATTAAAAAAGCCATACCTTTCAGATGCAGCGTCCAGGCAAAAATTTACAGGTTGCGCGGTGTTGTTAAGACAACCGTAAGATTTCAGGGAGATTGAAGCGTCGGCGCAACTGTCATATACTTGATTGACCCAATTTGAGGGCAACAAAGGAACAATCTTATGAGCTTTGGCATTACCAAAACCATTCCAGCCCAGCGGGGCCAGGCAGGTGTAGACAGTTTATACGACGGCAGCCTGGACGAGTTTGAGTTTCACATGGCGGGCAAGCCGTCTAAACTCAACGTGGGGGATTACGTCTACACGATTTTTAACGACGAGCTGGTGGGCCGTCTCAAAATCAAGGAGCTGATTGGCGGCGCGGTGAACCCCGGCTCTGGCCGTCCCCGCACGCTAATCATGGTAGCTTGCCCCGGTGAGCGGCTCGATAGGCCCATTCCGCGCCAGGGGCATCGCGGCACGCGCTACTATGACGGGGCCGATTGGCCGAAAGAATAGACCGCAGATTTAATTTGTGCCAGATTCTCTCTGCTTCTCACGACCGCAGCGTCGGTTGATTCCGGCGTGGTGATGAGCAGCGCCGGTCACCGCCCGGCAAGGCCATAAACTGGGGTTGCAGCTCTGCCTGAGCTGCTTCTAATTGGGACAACACATTTTCCATTGCTCAACCTCTTCCTGGGATTTTGTTTTAGCCAACCTTACCTGCTTTTGACTATTTTTGACAGGTAATTTCAAGGAGGGGATTTTAATCGGGGATGTGCCAGATGACAACATGAGCAGAAACGGCCGTTTTCACCTTGAACTTTGCGGTCACTTTGCTATGCTTACCTGGGAAGAGAGTTGTTCCTTATTAAAAGAATGAAGAATTTCGGACACAGATGAACACAGATGAGTCCACTGAAAAAACCGCAGATTTCGCAGATTTACGCAGATTTTTCTCAAGTTTCTCTGCGTCTCCGCGTCTCTGCGTTGGCTTTTTTCAGTAGAGCCACAGATTTTCACAGATAAAAATCTGTGTCCCGTATCTATTGAGGAACAAGTCTAATAACGCTAACTGTAAGGGAGTAAAGCATCAAAAATGGCTCAAGTTGAACTAAACGCACCGGCCCCCGATTTTACCCTGGTCGATTATGCAGGAAACGAAGTCTCACTGTCGCAGTTTAAGGGACAGCAGCGAGTGCTGCTGGTCTTTAACCGGGGCTTTTTCTGACCGTTTTGCCAAAAGCATATGGCGCAGTTGCGTCGAGACAGTGATGAGTTTGTGGAGCGGGATACGGCCGTACTTATCCTCGGCCCAGAAGACAGCGAAGCGTTTGCCAGCTATTTTGATGAACATCACCTACCCTTCATCGGCCTACCCGATCCCAAACACGGCGTATTGAAGCTTTACGGGCAGAAAATTAACCTGTTTAAATTCGGCCGGATGCCTGCCCAGGTGCTGGTAGACAAGACCGGGATTGCCCGGTTTGTCCATTACGGCCACAGCATGGACGACATCCCCGGCAACACGGAGATGCTGGATTTAATCGATTCGCTGGACGATGAGTAGACTGGGCTACTTTGTGGCAGAAAGCAGTTCCTCTTCGATATTGTGAACTTCCAGGCCCGCGAAACGGCCGTTCCCCACAAAAACCGGCGAATCCCGCCCACCTTCTAACCGGGAGAGGCGCACCGTGGCCGTGGCCGTGAGCGATTCGGCGACGCGCTTGCCCATATCCACCGTGGACGGCCCGGCCAGAATGCCCGCCTCCCCGCGGCTGGCGATGATTTCCAGCCGGTGCCTGGCCCCGGCGGTTTTGCCCGTCAACACCCAGTGAATTTGCTCGTCGGCCACGGTGAGCGCCTCCGTTTTGGCCCCGGTGTAGGTGGCAAAACGGTACAGCGTGCCTTCGTGCCACAGGCCGACGATGAAGCCTCTGAATCGCGTAAATTGCCACGGGATCATCGCAATTGAAGCGGTGAGCGATGTGCCGGGGCTGTGGGCAAAATGGTTGGTTTGCAGCCAGATCCAGGCGGAGGGGAACGACTGCCCCCAATCTTTCTCGATATAACCCCGCCCGCCGCTAAAATCCACCGGCTCCCCATCCAGGCGCATTGTGCCGTAAATAGTGTGGTCGAAGCTGAGGACGCCGTGGTAGCACTCCATCGTCGGCACCCAGGCGTACCAGCCCATGATGCCGGGCGACGCCAGCGACACAGGCCACGGCTGCCCATCGCCAAACTGCAAATCGGCCTCGATTTTCTGTTCCTGCTGATCAATCAGCAGGCTTAGGGCTTGCTGGGTGAAGCGGCTGGCCCCGATGTGGACCTCAAAGCGATCATCGGCCGCCCAGAACTGGCTGAGCGGGTAACGGTGGTAAAACGCTTCTTTCGTGCTGCCGTTTAGCACCTGAATAAAGGCGTGGGGGTCTTCACTCAGAAAGACGCCAGGGATGATAGCGTATTTGTGCTGCGTGGTGGAGTCTATCAGTTTGTAATACCAGCCTTCAAAGAACGGCCGTTTCTTACCAAAACCGTGATACCAGGCCGGATTGAGAACCGTTTGCCAGAAAGGTTTCATCGATCCGGGGCCACCGAGCGGATGTTGTCGAACGCATTGACCTCTAAGATCCAGCGGCTGCCCTCTTCAAACTGGATGTATTCGGCGTAGCTGTCTGGGGTGTAGGTGTAGGAACGGCCGTCGGCGTTAAAAATCACCTCATACGTTTCTGTACTTTCGCCAAAACGCTGGTCCTGCAGCAAGGCGGGGTCAGGCCACTCCGGCTCAAAATCGTTCCCCGTCAGCGAAACCAGATCAAACTGTCGCCATTGGAGCTCGGTAAAGGTGCAATAATCGTCATACACTTGGTATTCGCAATCCTGCACCACCTCGCCAACGCCGGTGCCGGTGTCTACCGTGTACGGCGTGCCACACACCTCCACCGAATTGGGCGCCGGATTCGGCTGCGTCCGCCGCAGCTCTTCACGGCAGGATAAAATGTCGGCATCAAACGGCACGCGGTCCCGCCAGTCCTGATCCTCCACCAGCGTCAAAGCCTCAATGGCCACACCGTATTCCCAGGAAACACCCTGCACTTCACCCACCACTTCTTCGGTGCGGCTGGAAAACAGTACCACAGCCAGGCAGGCAATGACAAACAGGCCCAATATGCCAAACAGCACAAATCGGGCCGTTTTAGACATGCCGGTGGCGCTTTTTGCTATTGGTTTGGGGGAAGTTTCGGGCCGGTTCGGTTTGGGCAAGACAGCGCCACATTGGGAACATTCGTGCGCCGTGCCAGGATTCATCGCGCCGCAATGGGTACAGGCCACATCTGGCACCGCTTTTTTCTGGTGTGCCCCCACAATTTTGCCCGATTCCCGCGCGGTTGCTTCGCTAAGTTCGGCCAAACATTGGCTGCAATGCGTCGCCTTGGCCGGGTTGCGCGTGCCGCAGAAAGGACAGTGGATGTCGGCCCCAGCCTTTGCCTGGGCAATTACTTTCTCATCCACAATGAGCGTTTCCTGGGCCGCCTGCTCAAAAGTCACATCTTCCGGCTGGGCTGCGCTGCAGTTGCGGCAAATCTTGTCGATTCCTTTGTTGCGGCTGCCGCAGGCGGGGCATTGCCACTCAAGATGGACATAGCCAACGGTTTTTTTGGTCATTATTTGCTCCCGTTACGTGTAAGGTGTTTAATCAGAAAGTCCAGAAGATTGTAGCGCAGGCACTGGCTTGATTCAATTGTTATTTGTGGCGGTGAGGCAGGAATGGAAACGGCCGGGCGTCATACCAAAACTAATCGTCTAAATTCACGTGCCAGGTGAGGCCCTTGTCATCCATCGTGGCAACCGTAAAGTCCATCTGGCCCGAAAAGACGTACAGCTCCACTTCAAACTTTCTGCCTCCCACAAACTTCCTGAAAGGTGCCGAAGACCGATACAACTCGGCGAAACAATCGCTCAATTGGGACAAAACGGAAAGCGCTTCTTGCCTGGTTGGTCTGGAAAAGGCATTCAATCGGTGATGAAACACCACCTTTGCCTCGTTCAGGGTGGCCTCCAGGCCAATTCCATCAACCGTGCCGATTGTGACCATATACGCACTCGTTTGAAGCTTATTGATGATTTCCTCGGCGGATAACCTGTCTTCTTTCATAATTATCAACGGGCAAACGGCCAGTACACCTAATCTGCCAGCTCCTTCTGAGCCACAATTTTGTTCACCTTGATGCGCACCAGCAGCTCACCGGGCACGCTGTTGCGCTGGCCAAACGCTTCGGCCTGGTCTGCACCCATGTAGCGGGCGGCAATGCGGGTGGCCCACTTTTTGCTCTCAACCAGGTCGTCGTCAATGATTTCCACGGTGCCTTCCACCAGTACAAAGGCGTAGGGCGCGACTTCTTCATCCACGGTGAGAGCGATACGGCCGTCCCGCACCAAATTCTTCCCCTTCACCGATTCATGCCAGGTGTTGAACAGCAAATCGTCGCCGTCCAGCACAAACCAGATGGGCGCTACGTGGGGACGGCCGTCTGCCCGCACCGTGGCCAATTTACCCGTTCGCGTTCCCGCTGCCATAAAGGCATACGCTTCTTCTTTGGTCATCTTTTTCATCATCGTCCTCCATAAAAATGAATGATACGGCCTAATCTGGTAAAATGGTTATTCTACAGTGTGGTAAGCAATCTGCGGCGGAAACGGCCGTTCTCAGTACAGTCTCATCATTTTATGCCAAAATTGTGAGAGAATAGAAGGTAACCCAATCGATTAAATCAATCAATGAAGAATCGTTCAGCTGAGAACGATTCCCTGATTTACAAACCATTAGGACGTGAAACATGAGTCGAGATAACTGGGACATCCCAGAAGTGTTCAGGCGAGCTATGGAAGAGGCTGGCTGGGAGAGCAACAAGGGTGATGGCGGTGGCCAAAGACCCCCCATTCCTCGCCGCCCACAGCAGCCGCGCGGCAGCAACCGCAGCTTCTGGATCATTGGTATCCTGTTTTTGCTGTTTATCAGCGTGAACTGGGTGGTGAGTATCTACACCGACTGGCTCTGGTTTAGTGAGATGAATTACCAAAACGTTTGGCTCACTCGCTGGAGCTATCAACTGCTCAGCTTTGCCGCCTTTTTTGTGGTCGCTTTCCTCATTTTATGGGGCAACTGGCAGCTGGCCCGACGACGCGCCATAAAAGCGACGCCAGAGTTTTATCCCCGGTTTTTACAAATAACCGGTGTGAAGTGGATTCTAACCGGCGTAGCCCTCTTCCTGGCCTTTGGCTTTGCCAGCTCTATTGCGGTGCGTTGGGATGAGTTTTTACTTTTCCTGAATCGGGTACCCTACGGGACGGCCGATCCGCTCTTCGGCCGCGACGTTAGCTTTTACCTGTTTGAACTGCCCATTTATGAAGCGCTGCAGCAGTGGACCATTTCGCTGCTGCTGCTGACACTGCTGGGCACGCTGGCCATTTATGCGGTGAACAATGCCGTTGAAATTCAGCGCGGGCAGTGGCGACCCCAAGAGTCGCCTGTTTTGCGGCAGCATGTCGCGCTGCTGGCGGCGCTCCTCTTGCTGCTGTGGGCCAGTGGCTACATTTTCGAGATTTTTAATCTGAACTATTCAGGGCGCGGCGTGGTTTTTGGCGCCAGCTACACCGACCTCAACGCTTCGCTGTACGCCCTGTATGGCCAGCTGGCGTTAATGGCGTTGGCGGCGCTCATCATGTTGCTGAACGTCTTCCGACTGAGTTTACGGCCGTTGCTCGCAGCAGGCGCTCTCTGGTTGGCCGTTACCCTGCTGGTTGGCGGCGTTTACCCCGCCATCTTGCAGCGGTATGATGTAGAGCCAAATGAGCTGGTGCGTGAAAGCCCCTTCATTCAATACAACATCGACTATACCCGGATGGCTTTTAACCTGGACAAAATTGAAGTGCGTGATTTTGGTAACATTGATCCATTGGACCAACAGGACATCACTGAAAACAGAGATGTCTTAACCAACATTCGGCTGTGGGATTACCGGCCCTTGCAGGCAACGTACACACAGTTGCAGGCGTTACGGCCGTATTACGTTTTCAGAGAAGTCGATATAGACCGCTACCTGATCGACGGCCAAATCCGTCAGGTGATGTTGGCCACTCGTGAACTGGACAAAACCAGGCTGCCATCTCGTTCCTGGGTCAACGAAAAACTGGAATTTACCCACGGCTACGGCATCGTCATGAATCCGGTCGATAAGTTCACCGCTGACGGACAGCCCGAATTTTTCATTAAAAACCTGCCGCCAGAAAGCGAACTGGAACTTCAGGTAACACGTCCAGAAATCTACTATGGCGAACAAACCAACGACGAAGTATATGTTGGCAGCGATAGGGACGAATTTAGCTACCCCAGCGGCAACGAAAACGTCTACACCAGCTACTCCGGCACGGGTGGTGTACCGCTGGACACCTACCTCAAGCGGCTGGCCTTTGCCATTCGCCTGGGAGATGCCAACGTGCTGTTGAGCAATGAAATCAACGCCCAAACGCGGGTACAGCTCAACCGGCAAATTCAGATCCGCATCGGTGAAATCACCCCATTCCTGGCGCTAGACAGCGATCCATACATTGTACTCACCGATGAGGGCAATCTAATCTGGATACAGGATGCGTTTACCCTGAGCGACCGCTTCCCCTACGCAACCCCAGACAGCGTTAACAGAATCAACTATATTCGCAATGCCGCCAAAATAACGGTCGATGCCTACAACGGCACCGTCACCTACTACATTGCCGATGAAGAAGACCCCCTAATTCAGGCGTACAGTCGCGCTTTTCCAGGCTTGTTCAAGCCACTGAGCGAGCTGCCAGAAAATCTTCAGGCCCATCTGCGCTACCCGGAAGATATGTTCACCCTGCAAACGCGGCAATATCTGCGTTATCACATGACCGACGTGCGCGTCTTCTACAACCAGGAAGATGTCTGGCAAATACCCCAGGAAATTTACCAGGGCGGCCAGCAGCGGGTAGAGCCTTATTACGTCGTGATGCGGCTGCCTGGAGAATTAGACAGCGAATATCTGCTCATCCAGCCGCTGAGCCCCATTGGCAAAGATAATATGATTGCCTGGATGGCGGTGCGCAACGATCCGGCCAATTATGGTGAACTGGTGGTGTATGAGCTGCCCAAGCAGGAGCTGGTTTTTGGCCCACTTCAGATTGAAAGCCGCATTAACCAGGACTCCTTTATCTCGCAGCAGTTCTCTTTGTGGGATCAGGGTGGTTCTAACGTCATTCGTGGTAATCTGTTGGTGATTCCCCTGAACAACAGCTTTTTGTACGTCGAGCCGATCTATCTACAAGCCGATACCAGCGCTCTACCGGAGCTAAAGCGGGTGATTGTGGCGACAGATACCCGCATCACGATGGAGCTGACGCTGGACAGGGCGCTGGCGGCGCTGCTGCTAGAAACACCGGGGGAAATTGTACTTGAGGGGAATGGGGAACCAGTTGTCATCGAGACAGATGCCCCCCTGGTGCAAACCGCCCCCATCGACGCTTCTGTAGAAGAGCTGATCAGTGCGGCCAATGCCCACTTTGAAGCCGCCGAAGCCGCCCAGCGCAATGGCGACTGGGCCACCTACGGCACAGAACTGGCAGCCCTGGAAGAGGCCCTCACCCGCCTGCTAGAGTTAACCGGCGCTGGTGAGTAAGCAGTGAAAAGTGATAAGTGAAAAGTGAAAAGTAGCTTCCACTTATCACTTTTCACTTTTCACTCTTCGCTCCCCCCTTCGACCTCTTTCAAGGTAATCCGGTAATACCCTTCCGCGTAGGCATACCCTACTTTTTGGCCCGTTTCGGCCGACCAGCTGCGCACCATCTCTTCCGGGTCCCAATCTCCCAGTTGGCTGGCGTGCTTGCGCAGCGCGGCAATTTTAGTCTCCACCGTTTCTGTGATGTCGATATAGGTATTGGCATCTCGCAGCCCAAAAGAGATGTAGACATAGTTCACCTTGTGCGGTTCGTACCCTTCTTCTACAAGTTCCGGGAAGAGCAGTGGCGAATCGCCGGAAGGAAAAACCGCTTCCAGGGCTACTTGCCCGGCGTTGCGGTGGTCCGGATGGTTGATGTAGCCATCGCTGTAAAAAAATTGGGGGTCGCCGCAGACCACCACGTTGGGTTTGTATTGGCGAATGAGCTGGACCAATTTTTTACGGAGTTCCAAGGTGGGTTGCAAACGGCCGTCTTGTTCCCCCAGATACAAGCAGCGAGCCACACCCGCCACCTCAGCCGCTTCACTCTGCTCCCGTCGGCGGATTTCGGCCAACTTTTCGGCCGTCATGCCCGCCTCCCGGCTGCCGATGTTGCCATCGGTCAGCACCACGTAGGTCACTTCACTGCCGCATCTGGCCCATTTTACGGCCGTTCCCGCCGTACCAAACTCAATATCATCAGGATGGGCAAAAATAAACATTGCCCGTTCCGGAATATACGCATTGGCGCTGATCATCGGGCAGCCTCCCCTTCCGGTTGGGGCAGCGGCGTCACGGTAAAGCGGCGGAATGCCTCGGCATACGCCAGCCCTACCTGCTTGCCCACGCTGGCCGCCCGCTCCCGAATCCGGTCAGAATAATCATTCCCGCCCAGCTGGCTTTCATGCGCCTTAAGCGCCGCCAGCTTTATCTCCAGCGTTTCAGCAACATCCACAAAATGGTTCAGCTCCTGATCCGTGGAAACGTAGACAAAGTTCACCTTGTGCGGTTGAATCCCCTCTGATTCAAATTCCGGGTAGAGCAAGCGCATTTCACACGCCGGGAAAACGGCGTCCAGCGCAGCGCGGCCCGCCGCCCGGTGGTCGGGATGGTTGAGCCGCTCCCCCCGGAAAAACATGTTGGGATCACTACAGACCACGGCGTTGGGCCGGTATTGGCGAATGAGCTTCACCAGCTCTTTGCGCAGCGCCAAAGTCGGTTCTAGCGAGCCATCATCATAGCCCAGGAAGAGGCAGTTGGCCGCGCCCGCTACCTTGGCCGCTGCCGATTGCTCCTGCCGCCGAATCTGTGCGATTTGCTCGCGAGTCATCGTAGGGTCGTGTGACCCCACATTGCCATCGGTGATAACCACGTAGGTCACTTCGCTGCCGTGACAGGCCCATTTTGCGGCCGTTCCGGCCACGCCAAATTCAATATCATCCGGATGAGCAAAAATAAACATTGCCCGCTCTGGAATATAGCTGTTACTCATGATTGGTTGTTTGCCTCCAAAATAGTTTTCTATAAGCGTCGTGGATTATACCGGACTCAATTCCGCTTGCGAATGATCGAAAGGACAGTTTCAACAATTAGTCATGAAACAAAAAGCAGCCACATGTCGTACAAACAAGCTATGAACAGTATGAATCGGTTATGATATACTTATGTCACCCTACAGCCCCGAGCTGAGGCAACCTGAAAAACGACAGAGGCCAACGACAAAGAGATATACGGCCGTAATCCCTCATCGCGCCTGTACTGCCAAAACCTGATTAATATTCTTCGGCCTACAGAAAGAGGAACTCCCTATGACCTGGTACCAACAGAGTGTAGAACAGATCCTTAACGAACTTGAAAGTGACGCGCAAGATGGTCTCACTGCCGCAGAAGCCGCCAGCCGTTTGAGCCAATATGGTTTGAACGAACTGGTGGAGAAAGGCACCAAAAACCCCTGGCTCATCCTGCTGGATCAGCTGCGTGATGTGATGGTTATTATTTTAATCATTGCCGCCATTGTCTCTGGCTTTTTAGGCGAGTTCAATGATGTCATTGTCATTTTAGCCATCGTCATTCTCAATGCCGTCATCGGTTTTTCGCAAGAGTACCGCGCCGAGCAGGCGATTGCCGCCCTGAAAAAGCTGGCGGTACCCACCGTCAAGGTGCGCCGCGATGGCCAGCTGGCAGAAATCTCCGCCCGCGAGCTGGTGCCCGGCGATGTGGTGCTGCTGGAAGCGGGAAATCTGGCCCCGGCAGACGGCCGTCTCATCGAAAGCATCAACCTCAAGGTGGAAGAAGCCGCCCTCACTGGTGAATCCGAAGCCGTCGAAAAAATAACCGATCCCCTCGATAAGGGGGATCTGCCCATTGGCGACCGCAAAAATATGGTGTTTATGGGCACGGTAGTTACTTATGGTCGCGGAACGGCCGTTATCACCGATACCGGCATGAAAACCGAACTGGGCAACATCGCCGAACTCATCCAGGGCGTTGAGCAAGAGCAAACCCCGCTCCAGCGCCGTCTGGACGATTTGGGCAAAAAGTTGGCCTGGGTCGCTCTGGCCATCGTCAGCGTCGTCGTTACAACCGGATTTATCTTCCGCGATCCAACTGTACCCCTGGATGAAACATTAAAACTGCTCTTCCTTACCGGCATCAGCATGGCTGTCGCTGCCGTGCCGGAAGGGCTGCCCGCCGTCGTTACCATCACCCTGGCGCTGGGTTCCCAGCGGATGCTCAAGCGCAACGCCCTCATCCGCAAGCTGCCCGCCGTGGAAACCCTTGGCTCCGTCACCGTTATCTGCTCCGATAAAACCGGCACCCTCACCGAAAACAAGATGACTGTCACCACTTTAGACGTAACCAGCCAAACCGAAACGTTTGAAACGGTGCGAGACGCCAAAGGGGCTGTCCTCAACGCCGAGCTAAAGTCGGATAAAGCCGCCCATCGCCGTACCCAAAGCTTGCTGCTCAAGGCGGGAGCGCTGTGCAACGATGCCGTCTTGCAAACTGAAAATGGCATCGAACGGGCCATCGGCGACCCAACGGAAGGCGCATTGGTGGTGGCAGCGGCCACGCTAGGCTACCGTAAAGAAGTGCTGGACAAACGGTGGCCGCGTATCGACGAAATTCCTTTTACCTCCGAGCGCAAACGCATGACTACCATTCACCAGGTCAATGTTGAATATGACGATTCCGAAGCGCCCTGGAGTGGTTCCCCCTTTGTAGCCTTCTCCAAAGGGGCGGTAGACAGCCTACTGGAGATTGCCGACCGCATCTGGACCGGGGAAGGCAAAACGTTTGAACCGCTGGATGAGACGTGGCGGCAGCGCATTCTGGATGGCAATGCCAAAATGGCCAGCGAAGGGCAGCGGGTGCTAGCGCTGGCTTTCCGTCCATTGCAAAACAGAGATGAGGCGCGGGAAAGTAATGCTATTTTGATCGGTTTGGTAGGGATGATTGATCCGCCAAGGCCCGAGGTGAAAGCGGCCGTTGCCATCGCCAAACAAGCTGGCATCCGCCCCATCATGATCACCGGCGACCACCCGCTCACCGCCCAAAATATCGCCAAAGATTTAGACATCACCCAAACAGACACAAATCTCACCGGCTATGAGTTAGCCAAAATGGACACCCAGGCGCTCAAAGACCGCGTTGCGGAAGTCTCCGTGTACGCCCGGGTCTCGCCAGAACACAAGCTGAACATTGTAGAAGCGTTACAAAGCATGGGGCAGATCGTGGCCATGACGGGTGACGGCGTCAACGACGCTCCCGCCCTTAAGCGCGCCGACATCGGTGTAGCGATGGGCATCACTGGCACCGACGTCTCCAAAGAAGCGGCCGATATGGTGCTGCTGGATGACAACTTCGCCACCATCGTGGCCGCCGTAGAAGAAGGGCGCAAAATCTTCGACAACATCCGCAAATTTGTGAAGTACACCCTCTCCAGCAACACGGGCGAACTGTTTGTGATGCTGATTGGCCCGTTTTTGGGGATGCCCCTGCCGCTGCTGCCGCTGCAAATATTGTGGATCAACCTGGTAACCGATGGGGTGCCTGGTTTGGCGCTGGCCGTGGAGGAAGGCGAACGGGGCATCATGAAGCGCTCCCCGTTCCACCCCAAAGAAAGCATCTTCAGCCGGGGTATGGGCAAACAAATTCTTTGGATTGGTTTTTTGATGGGGATAATCTCGCTGGGAATCGGCTACGTCTACTGGCTGCGCGACCCCAACGGCCCGTGGCAGACGATGGTCTTCACCACGCTCACCCTGGCCCAGATGGGCAACGCTCTGGCAACTCGCTCCAACACCGATTCAATCTTTAAGATTGGCCTGTTCTCTAACCGCCTGATGGTTGTTGCAGTTTTGGTGACGTTCCTGCTGCAAATGGCCCTGATTTATGTGCCGTTTTTACAGGAGTTTTTCTCTACCGAAGCACTGTCGCTCACCGATTTGCTCATCGCCCTGGCCACCAGTTCAATTGTATTTGTGGCAGTGGAAATTTCCAAACAGCTGCGCCGCAGTGCCAAATAACCAGAGTCTAATTTCAGTCGAGTAGGGACAGGTCTGAGACCTGCCCCTACTTGATTACAAAACCGTTTTGGGCGATGACGGCGCTGTACCAGTGGGCGCTGTCCTTTAGCAATCGCTGCTGCGTTTCATAATCCACCCAAATAACGCCAAACCGCTGCTTGTAGCCATAGCCCCACTCAAAATTATCAAACAGAGACCAGACAAAGTAGCCTGCCAATGGTGCACCAACGGCCATCGCGGCATTGGCGGCGGCCAGGTGGTTTTGCAGATAGGTTTGGCGGCGGGTGTCGGCAATACGGCCGTTTCCATCCGGCCCATCACTATAACTCGCCCCATTTTCGGTGATGTACAGTTTGAGCACCCGGTAATCCAGATGAAGCCGCAGGAGCAAATCGTGCAGCCCTTCGGGGGCGACTTCCCAGCCCATTTCGGTATGGTTGTCGTACGGCATTAGCGTGGGGGGTGGGTTGTTTACGGCCGTTTCATCCCGTGCAATCGTGCGAAAATAGTTGTTCACGCCCAAAAAATCGGTGGGCGCGGCAATCGCTGCCAAATCGCCGGGCTGGACAAAGGCCATTTCGTCCGGCAGATGCCCTTGCTGGCTGTAGGTGTGCACCATATCGGCGGGGTAGCGACGGCCGTACAGCGGATCCAAAAACCAGCGGTTCAGGAAACCATCCTCGTGCCGTGCTGCCTGCAAATCGGCCGGGCTGGGGGATGCGGGGTAGACCGAATTCAGGTTCAGGGTGATGCCCACCTGAGCGTCCGGGCTGTTTCGGCGAATAACGGGAACCGCCCAGCCGTGGGACAGCAGCAAATGATGGCTGGCGCGAACTGCCTGGGGAAAATCTTGAATGCCGGGCGCATGGCGACCAATCCAATAGCCCACAAACGCAGCTACCCACGGCTCGTTGTGGGTGATCCAGTTCTGCACCCGGTCACCCAGCCGCTGGCTGACCACATCGGCATAGTCCACAAACGCTTCAGCGGTGCTGCGGCCGGGCCAGCCGCCTTCATCTTGCAGTGCCTGGGGCAAATCCCAATGGTACAGGGTGATGTAAGGGGTAATCTTTTTGGCCAGCAGTTCATCCACCAGCCGGTCGTAAAAATCGAGGCCAGCGCTGTTGACTGCACCCCGCCCGGCGGGCAGAATGCGCGGCCAGCTGATGGAAAAGCGGTACGCTTGCAGGCCGAGCGACGCCATCAGCGCCACATCTTGGGGCATTCGGTTGTAATGGTCGCAGGCGACATCGCCGGTTGTGCCGTCTTGAATCATGCCCGGCGTATGGCTGTAGCGGTCCCAAATCGACTCGCCCTTGCCGTCGGCTTGCCAGGCCCCTTCAATTTGGTAAGAGGAGGTGGCGGCTCCCCATAAAAAATCGTTTGGAAATTGCACTGCTTTAGACATGCTGCACCTCTTTTGTCGTCAATCCATAGCCGATAGGCCACAGTAGTTTGGTGGTTGTAGCTCCCAGAGGAATATCCTGCATCGACTGGGGCCAATGGCAAGAGAGTTTACCGGTAAACGGCCGTTCGCCAAACAACAGCGGTGCCAGCGCCGCACCAGGTCCGGATTTTGCAACGTGCTGCGTGAAACGTGATTCACCTCCGACTTACTCGTCACGTTTCACGCATCACAAGCCTGTCAATCCCCTGAATTCCCAAAAAGCCATAGTTATTCGTATTCGATGGGGTGGATAACGGCCGTATCAAACGCCCCAATCCGCTCTGGCCCCAACTCTGTGAGGATCGCCTGCACCTCGGCCGCATTTTGCCGCAGTTTGGCAATGTTTACCCCCCGACAAACAGAGGGCAGTGGCTCCAGCCATTGACGCAGCCGCAGCAGCATCTTAACCGCCCCGCGATAGTTGCCCCGCTGAATCTGGTAATAGGCAATGCCCACCTGCAAAATACCGCGATACAGCTCCCGCGCCGGGCTTTGGTCCTGCATCCACGCCTCTTCCAATGCGTCGTGGCATTTGTAATATTCCCCCTGATTGAACAGCGCAATCCCCTCTTTGGCCAGCTCCGCCAGCGACTCAGCACAGCTGTTGGCCAGCGCGTGGCGGTCCGGCAAGCGAGCATATTTTTGCAGCAAATCGGGCATGGCCGAGGTGAAGCGGGAGCGGCCTACGACAAAGTTGGCCCCCAACTTTTTGGCGTCCTGCATCGTCTCTTTGTCTTCATGCGGGCCAAAGGCCAGGATGGGCAGGCGGCGCGTGGCGGGGGAGGATTTAAGGATGGGCAGCCAGCGCCGCCAGGGGATTTGCTGGTTGGTCAGGTCAAACAGCAGCAGGACAGGCTGCCACGCCGTAATTTGCTCGAACAGCTTGCCCTCGGTGCCGTGCAGGGATTCACCGGGACGCTCTCGCTGGTCGGGTGAATGGGTAGGGCCAACGGAAACGGCCGTTTCTAGCCACTCAATCCGCCAACCCAAATGATTCACCACGTTTTGAATGCGGGTGGTAAACATCAAATCAGCCACAAAAGCTACGATTAGCGGGGAATTTTTGGGATCGCTCATGCCACCATTGTAGCAAATACCGCCAGGGCTTACCGCAACAATGCCCTACAGATACGGTTTTTCAGTAATCCAACTTCTAAATGAAATAGGACGCTGATTAACCCAGATAAACGCTGATTATTTTTTTATCTGCGTCATCGGCGTTTATCCGCGTCCCATTTTCTTTGACTACGCCTGATCCAAGCCAAAACCTGACAAAAGATGTCACATTAAGAGGTTACACTATAATTTTTGCCAACGGAGGTGAAAAATGGATAGTGTGGCGTGTCAAGAACAGCTACGGCAAAATGGGGCCATGATTCGGCAGCTCGTGGCGGAAATCGGTGAGGAACAGGCCAAAATCAAACCAACAGCGGCAGATTGGTCCATTTTAGAGGTGGTCAACCATCTGTACGACGAGGAACGGGAAGATTTTCGGCAGCGCCTGGATTATTTGCTGCATCGTCCCGGTGAGGCATGGCCGCCAATCGACCCAATGGGCTGGGTGACTGCCCGCCGCTATAACGAGCGAGAGCTGGCCCGCTCTTTACAAAACTTTCTGGACGAGCGCCAAAAGTCGCTGGACTGGCTGGCCAGTTTGGAAGATCTAAATCTGGAGACGTTTGAGACCCATCCGGTGGCGGGCAAGTTCTATGCTGGCGACATGCTGGCTGCCTGGGTGGCGCACGATGTGCTGCATCTGCGGCAGTTGGTCGAGTTAAAATATTTTTTGATAACGGAACTGGTACGGCCGTATTCTCTCGGTTATGCTGGGGAATGGTAAGATGAAATTCGGCCTGAACGTGCCCCAATTTGAAGCGTTTGGCGAGGTACACACGCTGGTGAAAATGGTCCAGGAAGCCGAAGCCGCCGGTTGGGACGCCTTCTTTCTGTGGGACCACATCCTGTTTGACGATTTGTGGCACCCGATGGCCGATCCCTGGATCGCATTGGCCGCCATCGCCGCCAGCACCAGCCGTATTCGCCTGGGCACGATGATTACGCCGCTGGCCCGCCGCCGCCCCTGGAAAGTAGCGCGTGAAGCCACCACGCTGGACCATTTGTCAAACGGCCGTTTCATCCTGGGCGTCGGCTTGGGCGATCCGGTCGAGTGGGAATTTGGCTTCTTCAGCGAAGAAACAGATGTGCACATTCGCGCCGAAAAGCTGGATGAAGCGCTGGACATTCTGGCGGGCCTCTGGTCTGGTGACTATTTTTCTTACGCAGGCAAACATTTTCAGCTGGAAGAGATGCGCTTTTTGCCCCGCCCGGTGCAGCAGCCGCGCATTCCCGTTTGGGTTGGTGGCTATTGGCCCCGGAAACGGCCGTTTCAACGCGCCGCCCGGTGGGATGGGGTTTATCCCGGCGGGCTGCGCGGCTCCCTCAACCCCGACGACTGGCGCGAAATTCTGGCCACCATCCAGCAGCACCGCACCGCTGACACACCATTTGCGGCAGTCCACGGCGGCACAACAACTGGCGATAATCCAGACAAAGACCGGGAAAAAGTGGCGGCCTACGCTGAGGTAGGCGTCACCTGGTGGATTGAAGATTTAAGTCCATACGGCCGTGGCCTGGGCTGGGCCGAAAAATGGACGCCAGAAATTGTTGATCAGCTCTGGCAGCGCTTGCGGCAAGGACCGCCAAAAATTTAGATAGCATGAAAATCCCAATTTGCGCCTGGACAAAAGAAAACCCGGATTATCGCTTTGTTTTTGAAACAAAGTTGTGGCGCGTCGTCTTGGCCCCAAATCAATGCCTGGTCGGTCGGTGTGCTGTTCACTTAAAGCGGCATTCGGGTGGGTAGAAGCGCCGAGAGAAATGCAACAACAAATCGCAGCAAGAATTCAACAGGCCATTTGATCTTTGTAGTGCCAGCAGGTGAAATTAGTTTTGCCTTTTGGCCAAAGAATGTATAAAATCAGAACTTACGTTCTGCTAACCATTACATACATGAACCCATGAGCGAAAACAGATTATTTAAAGATTATTTTGATGAGGCGCTAGCACGACGGATGGCAGCAATGATTACGGCCGTTCATCCCCCCTTCCCCACCGACGCTTTTGTAAACCAGATTGCGCCACAGCTGGACGGGCTGGAGATGAAGCAGCGCACCATCGTCTTTGTTCAGGCGCTGCGGGCTCACCTGCCCGCCGGGTTTGCCAACGCCTGGGCGGTGCTGGAAGCGGCGCTGGGCGCAGAATTGAGCGACGAAGGGGGCATGTTTAACGATGGCTGGCATCATTGGCCAATTGCCCACTTCATCGAGGTGTTTGGCCTGGAGGATTTTGACATTGGCGTGCAGGCCATGCGGGAGATTACCAAGCGACACACGGCCGAATTTGCGATACGGCCGTTCCTCATCCACCACCAGGAAGAAATGCTGGCCATTTTGCACACCTGGGCCGAGGATGAAAATCCGCACGTGCGGCGGCTGGTGAGCGAAGGCACCCGCCCCCGGCTGCCCTGGGCGGGTCGGCTGACCCAGTTCATCGAAGACCCCAGCCCGACGCTGGCACTGCTGGAAAAGCTTAAGGATGATCCATCTGAATATGTGCGCCGCTCCGTGAGCAACCACCTCAACGATATCGCCAAAGACCATCCGCAGCGGGTGGTGGAGACATGCCGCCGCTGGTGGCAGGATGGCTCGCCGGAGCGGCGCTGGATTGTGCAGCGTGCCCTGCGCACCCTGGTGAAAGACGGCGATCCAGACGCATTGGCGGTGCTCGGTTATGGTCCACCTCAGGTTTCGCTGACTGATTTCAGCATTGCGCCAGACCCGCTGCATCTGGGCGGTTCGTTACGGCTAAACTTCACGCTGCACAACAGGGCAGACACGGCGCAAAACGTGGTGATTGATTTTGTGATTCATTTTGTGAAGGCGAATGGACAGACTGGCGGCAAGGTGTTTAAGTTGAAAACGGCCGTCCTCGCCCCCAACCAATCGCTCACCATCGAAAAAAGCCATCCCATCCGCCCCATAACTACCCGCACCTATTACCCCGGCAGCCACCGGGTAGAAATTCAGGTCAACGGCCAGATTGTGGGCGAACGCAGCTTCAAACTGATTTTGCCCTCATAAAAGACTGGCTTGGCCAAGATTGGGCCAATTTTCTCTGAAAGAGGCCTCTCATCGAACAAATTGGCCCAATCTCCAGAGTGCCCGAATCGTTACGTTCGTTTATCTATAGTCCATTACGAGGCAGTGGAATTTAGAAAATACAACCAAGGAGAAGCGTATGAAAATCCAAACCGATGCGTATGAAGCAGCAGCTTATCTTGCTTTGCCGGATGGCCGTCCAGCGCCAGGCGTCCTGGTGCTGCATCCCTGGTGGGGGCTAAACGAGGATATCAAAGGAGTGTGCAACCGGCTGGCGGAAGCTGGCTTTGTGGCCCTCGCCCCTGATTTGTACGACGGCCGTATCGCCACCACCATTGCCGAGGCCGAAGCATTCAGCCAGGCGATGGATGAAGCGGCCAGCGAAGCGATTGTGAGAACTGCTTTGCATGAATTGCTGGCCCATGAAGCATGCCGGGGCAGCCAGGTTGGCGTAGTGGGCTTTTCAATGGGTGCCATGAATGCCGTGTGGATTGCCCATGCCCAGCCAGAGCAGGTTGCGGCGGTTGTGTTGTTTTACGGCGCTGGTTGGACCAGTCAGACCAATACACAGGCCAGCTACCTGGGCCACTTTGCTGAAGACGATCCGTATGAGGATGCAGATTATCTAAAGGAATTTGAACAGAAACTGAAGGAAAACGGCCGTCCCACCACCGTCCACATTTATCCCGGTGCAGGTCACTGGTTTTTTGAGCCAAGCCGCCCCGATGCCTACGACCCGGCTGCGGCTGAACTGGCCTGGCAGCGTACGCTGGCCTTCCTGAAAGAAACGTTAGGCTGAAATAGCCCGTTTCATGAACTTGAGAGTAACGGCCGTAATCTCATCCACCTCATCCTCCAGTAAAATGACATGGCCCGACTGCTCCAGCCAATGCTGTTCCGCCCGCTCCGACAACACCCCTTCCAGGATAATCTCGCCCACATCTTCCGAGACGGTTTTGTCGTTGCGTCCCTGCATCACCAATACCGGCTGGCTAATTTGCGGCAGCTGACGGCGCACCTCAAGCCCCAACCGGATGAGCTCCATCACCGCCCGCAGCGGATTCACCCGGTAGCCCTGCCAATATTCGTTGCTGCCCACGTTATCCTTGGGCAGCGAATTGACCAGCGGTGCGGCCACATACAAACGCACCATGTTGTGCGTGGGAATAGCCAGCTTGATGGCTGGCGCGTAGCACAACACGCCCGCAATCTCCTTGTGTTTGGCTGCCAGGTAAAGCGCCAGCGCCCCACCGGTCGATTCACCCCCCACAAAAACCTGGTCGCAAACTGTAGCCAGATGCTGGTATGCTTTTTCGGCTGCCCAGGCCCAATCGTGCCAGGGGGTTTCGTTGAGATCGTCGGGATGGGTGCCGTGGCCGGGCAGCAGCGGCGCGGAGATAGTGTAGCCTGCCGCGTGCAGCTTTTCCGCCAGCAGGCGCACTTCGGCGGTGGTGGCCGTGAGGCCGTGCAGCAGCAGTACGCCCGTTGCGCCGCCCGCCCAAAAGAAAGTGTCCCCTTCCAGATGCGGGTTGTGTATGGGGCCATCTTGCCCCAGATAGATTTGCACCACGTTCAGGTTTTCGTCCGGTGTGGGCGGCTCGAAAATAGGAATGAAACGATCCAGCTCGGTGATGGGAATGGCATGTGCGCCGGGCGGCAGGGCAGCGTTGCGTGCTTCCAGCCGCTGGCGCAGCACCACGGGCGGAATGTTGAGGTAGTAGAGCGTGTAATCGGCCCCCAGTTCGGTAATACGGCCGATCCACTTTTGGCGGCGCTCCCGGCTCCACAGGCTCCAGTCGAGGATGACATCGGTGCCTTGTTTGAGGAGGGGAACGGCCGTTTGCCAAAACAGCTCCTGCAACTTCTCGGCCATCTCGCCATATTCCGCATCAAAAATGGTGGCGTCCGTCAGGGCAATCATCCACTCGTCCAGCGAAAAGCGAATCGCCTTGTGATTTTGCTCCAGCTCTTTGGCAAACGTCGTTTTACCCGACGTGGGCAAGCCACAAAACAGATGAACGATTGCGTCTAATTTTTCCTGCGCCATAATGCCAATCCTTGATATAAATGAGGCTACAGCGAATTTAAGCAACCAACGAATTTTACCCACTAATAAAAATTCGTTAATTTCTCTCATTCGTTGTTGTCATTGCCGGTAAGGCTGCAAGGTATAAACCAGGAAAAATTAATTGTCAACAAGGTGGGGAAATTTATACGAAGGAACAAAGGGGGGAAGGAACAAAGAAAAGATTATTCTTCGTTCCTTTGTTTCTTGGTTCCTTCGTTTAAAAAAAGGACAAAACTATGGAAAAAGTAAATGTGGCCCAAAAATTGACGCTGTTTAACGACTACTGGCATCCACGCATCGTGGGCGAGGTGAATGAGTCGCAGGTGAAGCTGGTGAAGGTGCAGGGGGAGTTTGTCTGGCACCACCACAGCCATGAAGACGAGCTGTTTTTGGTGCTGAAAGGGCGCTTGCAAATGCAGTTCCGCGACCATGACGTCTGGCTGGAGGAAGGGGAGTTCATCATCGTGCCGCGCGGCGTGGAGCACCGGCCTGTTGCCCCGGAAGAAGCGCATCTGCTGCTGCTGGAACCCAAATCGACGCTAAACACGGGCAATGTAATGGATGTGAAAACGGTTGTGGCCGAGTGGATTTAGCTTTGTGATGCATGAGGCGTGCAGTTCATTCCTTATAAAAATTGTGGAGGTTCAAATTGGAAGGGATAAGAAGATGCGATGTTAATGAAGAATGGGTTCATTCTGGTTATGTAGTTGCTGGCGATTTCATATTTTTAGGATATTGTGTTGGCCATGTTGGAAAAAGCATAGAAGAACAAATTCATGGTGCATTCGACGATATGGAGCGAAAACTGAAGCTGGAACAGCTTACCCTTGATAGTGTAGTAAAAATTGATGTTCTACTCAGAGATGTCTGGAATATACCTGTTTTGGAAAAAGTGATAAAACTTTAGTTATCCCTAAATGGGCTCGATAAAAACGGCATTTTGTGCCTCATTTTTCCCAAATCAGGTCTTTGCCAACCGTACGGCCTCGTAACCAGGCGGCAAATGGGCCGTAACCGAGTCCTTTTTGAAAAGTTGCTCAGA
>JBGTCV010000029.1:0-9573 GCA_041748655.1 Promineifilaceae bacterium (SeqCode)
TCTGAGCAACTTTTCAAAAAGGACTCGGTTACGGCCCATTTGCCGCCTGGTTACGAGGCCGTACGGTTGGCAAAGACCTGATTTGGGAAAAATGAGGCACAAAATGCCGTTTTTATCGAGCCCATTTAGGGATAACTAAAGAATTACCCAATTACTCAATTACATTTTGCAATTAGGTAATTGGGTAATTGTCGAGGTGCAACATGCAAGTATTAAAAATTGGCGGCAACGAACTGGATGATCCCGGATTTTTGGCGGGGTTGGCGGGGTATGTGGCGGGAACGGCCGTTTCGGCAGGCACAGGACACATCATCGTACACGGTGGCGGGCGGGCGATTGTGGCTCTGGAGCAAAAAGTGGGGCTGCAATCCACGAAGGTAGACGGTCATCGCGTCACCGACCGGGAGATGATCAGCGTGGTGCAGATGGCGCTGAGCGGGCAGACCAACAAGCAAATCGTCACAGCGCTGCTGGCGGCGGGGGTGGATGCCATCGGCCTCAGCGGGGTGGACGGCGGCATTTTGCGCTGCCTTAAGAAGCAGCACCCTACGGCCGATCTCGGCTATGTGGGCGAAATCAGCCAGGTGCGCACCGACCTACTGCGACAGCTCACCAACCTGGGGCTGACGGTGGTGCTGTCGCCGCTCTCGCTGGGCTTCGACGGCTACACCTACAACGTCAACGCCGACGATGCGGCCAGCGCCGTAGCCCTGGCGCTGCAAGCCGAGCGGTTGACCTTTGTTTCTAACGTGCCGGGGGTGTTGAGCAACGGCCGTATCCTGCCCCACCTCACCCCTGACCAAACCGAAACGCTCATCCGCGACGGCATCATCACCGATGGCATGGTGCCCAAAGTGCGCGCCGCCCTGGCCACCATCGCCCAGGGCGTGCAGCAGACCGAAATCGTCAACCTCGCCGGGTTGCTCAGCAACAGCGGCACCTTATTTACGCGTGAGGCAATTAATTAAATCCACAGATTAACGGCAAAAAATCTGCGAAATCTGCGTTAATCTGTGGATAAATTTTTCAGGAGTGCATTGATGAACAAACAAGCAATTATTCAGGCAGAAGCGGACTATGTTTTGCACACGTACAATCGTCCCGACATCGTTTTCAGCCACGGTGAAGGGATGTATTTGTACGACAGCGACGGCAACAAATATCTCGATTTCACCTCCGGCATTGCCGTGACGGCGTTGGGCCACAGCGATCCAGATTGGGTAACGGCCGTTGCTCAGCAAGCGGCCAGGCTCACCCACGTCAGCAACCTGTTTCACACCGCCCCGCAGGCCCAACTGGCTCAAAAACTGGTGGAAAACTCTTTCGCCGACAAGGTCTTCTTCTGCAACTCCGGCGCAGAGGCCAACGAAGCCGCCCTCAAATTTGCCCGCAAATACGCTCGCACACAGACGCCATCTCCAACCGCCAAATCAAAAACCGTCGCCTTCACCGGTGGTTTTCATGGCCGGACAATGGGTTCGCTTTCCGCCACCTACAAAGCGCAGTACCGCGAACCTTTTGCTCCGCTGGTTCCTGGCATCGTCTTTGCGCCGTTCAACGATCTGGCCGCCGCCCACGCCGCCATCGACGACGACACCTGCGCCGTCATCGTGGAACCGATCCAGGGCGAGGGCGGCGTCAACCCCGCCACGCCACACTTTTTGCAAGCGCTTCGCGCCGCTTGCGACGCCCATCACGCCCTGCTCATCTTCGACGAGGTGCAGTGCGGCCTGGGGCGCACGGGGCAGCTGTGGGGCCACCAGCAGTTTGGCGTGACGCCAGACATCATGACTCTGGCCAAGCCGCTGGCGGGCGGGCTGCCCATCGGCGCAGTGCTGGTCACCCAGGCCGTGGCCGACGTGATGCAGCCGGGCGACCACGGCAGCACGTTTGCCGCCGGGCCGCTGGTCTGCGCTGCGGCCAACGTGGTGTTCGACAAGCTCAATCAGCCCGGCTTTTTGCAGGCGGTGCAGGAAAACGGAGCTTACCTTAAGCACCGGCTGCAAACGCTGGAGCTGGAAGAAATTGTAGAAGTGCGGGGGCACGGCTTGCTGGTGGGCGTGGCGCTCAATCAGCCCGCCGCTCCCATCATGGCCGCCGCCAGGGACAAAGGCGTACTCATCCTCACCGCCGGGGATGACGTTTTGCGGCTGGCCCCGCCGCTGATTGTGACCAAAAGTGAGATTGATACGGCCGTATCCACCATCGCCGCCTGTCTAGAGGAAAGCACATGAAAAATGCAGAGTACAATCAAAGATTACGCAGACTGACAAGATTTTTCTCTGTGCCCCTCTGTGTCTTCTCTGTGCAGCTCTGTGTTCCTCTTTTTTTGAAGGAGAAATTATGAAACAACTAGAAATCCGCCCCTTTTGCCTTGAAGATAGTGACGCTGTAGTCGCTATTTGGGAAGCGTGTGGCCTGACGGTGCCCTGGAACGATCCGCATAAAGATATTGCCCGCAAATTGCAGGTCAATCCTGAGCTGTTTTTGGTAGCGGAGCAGGACGGCCGTATCGCCGGAACCGTCATGGGCGGCTACGAAGGGCATCGTGGCTGGATCAACTATCTGGCGGTGGCACCCAACTCCCAGCGGCGGGGCGTGGGCCGTGCCCTGATGCAGGCGGTGGAGACCCAACTGGCGGCGCTGGGCTGCCCCAAGATTAATTTGCAGGTGCGGAGTGGGAATACGGCCGTTATCCAATTCTACGGTCACCTTGGCTACCACATCGACGACGTGATCAGCCTGGGCAAACGGTTGGTTTCCGACGAATGACCTAAACCAATTATGAACATACGACCTGCACACCCACAAGACATCCCCCAAATCCTCGCCCTGCTCAACGAGCACGTGCGGCGCGGCGACGTGCTGCCCCGCACCGCCCAATCGATCCGCGACACGCTGCCCTACTGGCTCGTCGGCATCGACGCCGATGAGGAGCTAGTGGCCTGTGTTTCCCTGCTCTACTACAGCGAGGTATTGGCCGAAGTGCGCTCGCTGGCCGTAGCCGACAAGGTGAAGGGGCAGGGCTGGGGCAGCAGCATCGTCAAGGCGATCATTGCCGAGGCGAAGCACCAGCAGCTGCCCACCCTGTTTGCCCTGACCCGCGCCGTTCCCTTCTTTCAAAAGATGGGCTTCACCATCAGCAGCAAAGAGCTGTTCCCGGAAAAGGTGTGGCGCGATTGTACGGCTTGCCCATTGTTGACAAATTGTGATGAAACGGCCGTTGTCCTCCCCCTCACCCCAAACCCCATTCAGTTACCCAGTTACTCAATTACTCAATTACCTGTTATTCAAACCAAACAAGGAGTTACAAAAATGTCAAAACCAACCATTAACAAAGCCGTCCTCGCCTACTCTGGCGGTCTGGACACCTCCGTCATTGTTCCCTGGCTGCGCGAAAATTACGGCTGCGAAGTCATCTGCTTCTGCGCCAACATCGGCCAGGGAGATGATGAACTGAAAGGGCTAGAAGAGAAAGCGCTGGCCAGCGGGGCCAGCAAGGTATACGTGGAAGATTTGCGCCACGAATTTGCCAAAGATTTCCTCTTCCCCATGCTGCAATCCGGCGCAATCTACGAACGGCAGTACCTGCTCGGCACCTCCATCGCCCGGCCGCTCATCGCCAAATGGCAGGTGGCCATCGCCGAAGCCGAAGGGGCCGATGCCGTGGCCCACGGAGCCACCGGCAAGGGCAACGACCAGGTGCGCTTTGAGCTGACCTACAAGGCGCTCAACCCCACCCTTAAAGTGATTGCCCCCTGGCGCGAATGGGACATCCGCTCACGGGAAGATGCCATTGCCTACGCCCAAAAGCACAATGTGCCCGTCACCCACACTAAAAAATCGATCTACAGCCGGGATAGCAACCTGTGGCATCTGTCGCACGAAGGCGGCATTCTGGAAGATCCGCGCAACGAGCCAGAAGAAAGCATGTACCAATGGACCGTCTCCCCGGAAAATGCGCCGGACGAGCCCGAAATTGTCACGGTGCATTTTGAGCAGGGTATCCCCGTGTCCGTCAACGACGTGCAGCTGCCCCCTGCCGCCCTCATCGAAAAGCTGAACGAGCTGGGAGCCAAACACGGCGTCGGCCGTGTTGACCTGGTAGAAAACCGGCTGGTGGGGATGAAATCCCATGGCGTCTACGAGACGCCCGGCGGCACCATTTTGTACGCCGCCCACCGGGAGCTGGAATCGCTCTGCCTGGACCGGGACACCAGTCATTTCAAGGGAGAGCTGGCGCTAAAATATGCGGAGTTGGTCTACTTTGGCAAATGGTTCCACTCGCTGCGGGAATCGATGCAGGCATTCATCAGCGACACGCAAAAGACGATCACCGGCTGGGTGAAGTTTAAGCTATACAAGGGGAACGCCATCGTCATCGGACGGCACAGCGACAACAGCCTGTACCGGGAAGATTTTGCCACGTTTGGTGAGGAGGATGTGTACGACCAGAAGGACGCGGTGGGCTTCATCAATCTGTTTGGCCTGCAAATGAAGGTGCAGGCGATGATGGATGTGAGCAACGGCGGCAAAACCCGGTATGCGGCACCCGATTATTCAAAATTCAAACGCGATTAGCTTTCTCGCTTAATCATTTTCCTGGAAACTGCTTCGTGAAAAAGCTAATTTGGAGCAGTTTCCGGGAAAATATGCACCAGCACGGCGTCCACCCCCTTCTAAAATTAAACCCAGGGATTTCGTGGGATATCTGTAAATGTAGGGGCGGGTCTTGTGCCCGTCCCGTCGAGGGCGACCACAAGGGTCGCCCCTACAAATGGTGTCAACCCCCTGAATTCCTAAAGAGCCAAAACATATTGAATTACTCCATTATGCACCCTTAACCGCCATATATCCCCCAACTGGGGGATTTAATTACTACCTGACTGGCCGATGCAACCCCGAAGCGCTAGGTATATGATTTAGCGTACACCTAATACAATTTACCAAACGTTTGCAAAATTGCATCCCAAAATAAAATCTCCCTGTTTTATTTAGCCATAGAATCCAGTTTGACTGTCAAACGTTCAACGAATGAGTTTGCCCTCTGGCGGGTGAATAATTTTGCGTTCCTGCCAGTGAGAAGAATGGTTGCTTTTGCGCTGCCATCAAACGACTTATTGGAGTACCTCCCGGAGGCTGTGTGATCTATTCATCGTCTCTGGTACTCACCTCCGGAAGGATATCTTGCTCAGCCTTTGAGGAAGGAGAAGGAAGGAAAATGGATATCCAGATCACTCATTTACGTAGACTGTCTATTTTGTTGTTAGCCCTGGTGTTCTGCCTGGGCTTATCTGTGGCTTGTGGCGGGGGTGCGACGCCTGAAACGGCCGTGCCAGCCACAGAAGAAACATCTGCCGTCGCTGACCAACCGGCCGTCACTGAACCGGCCGCAGAACCGGCCGTAGAAGCGGAAACTGTGGCGGGAAGCATTCGCGTTTCTTCTGTGGCCGGGGCCATGCATGACGTACTGGTCAGCCTGGCAGCGAAATATATGGCGGAGAACCCCAACGTTCAGGTAACGGTGGAGGGCGAGCCTGAGGGTGGTATTTTCCAGGCGCTCATCGCCGCCGGCAACCAGCCCGATCTGGTCGTCACCTCCCTGGGGCCTGCGCTGGGGCAAATGGCTTCCGATGACGCCCTGATTCCCCTGGAGGGCTTGCCCAACTTCCAACTATTACTGGATCGGGTAGATCCGGCAATTGTGGAACAGTTCTCCGGCCACAACTACTATATCCCGATCGGCGCCGACGTCACCCTGATGATTTACAACAAACAACTCTTCGAAGAGGCCGGCCTCGACCCGGAAAATCCGCCCGTGACCTGGGATGAATACCTGGCAGCGGCCGAAGCTATTGACAATCTGGGCAATGACATATACGGCAACGTTTTCTGGAACGAAGCATTGGCCTGGGGTGGGTGGTATTGGAATATGCTCCAGCCCATCTATCTCAACGGAAATCAGGGCCAATGCCAACTTGTCAACCGGCTCGGCACGGACATCGCCTTTGACAATCCCAACTGTCAGATGGAAGCGTTCTTTGAATTCACCCAGGCAGCCCAGCAGTTTGCCCCGCTAACCATGGAGACGAACTTCTTTAGTCGCAAGATCGGCATGTGGCCGCAATACGGCTACTCCTGGGAACCGAATCTGGAGACCGCGGCCAACCAACCCATGGTGATTGGTGAAGATGTCGGCATCGCGCCGGTACCCGTGCTCAACGAAGGCGACCCCAGCTTCACGACTTACGGCGGCCGGGCGCTCATCATCATGAAAACAACGCCGGAGAGACAGTCCCGTGCCTGGAGTTTCCTCCAGTTTCTCATGGAGGAGGAAAACAACCGGCAGTTCATCACCGAGCTGGGCTACCTGCCGACGCTCGTCAGTTTGAGGGAAGACCCTTACTTCCAGGAACCAGCACGCCAGATGTTTATCGAAGTGCTGGAGAATGGCATGTTACCGCAGCAGTTCTCCACGGCCGAAACCGTAGCCAATGAGGTTCAGGCTGTCTACCAGCGGGCAGTTGTTGAAGGGAACCTAACCCCCGAAGAAGCAGTTGTGCAGGCGGCCGAGCGAGCGCGTGCTGCATTACTAGGCCAATAGTCAATCCTGTTTTCACGCCGGCAGCGTGATAGCCTGCATTTTTCACGCTGCCGTACATTCCCATTGGGAAAGGAGAACCCAAATGGCTAATGTAACAGTTGCCGAAAAGCAGCCGCCCGACACCATTGGCCCCAGACGAGGACTCTCGCTCTGGCAAAACATGCGCCGCAATTTCTGGGGCTATGTCTTTATCGCACCATGGGTCGTCCTCTATATTGTCTTTGGGCTTTATCCTCTTGTGTTGTCATTCTATCTCACGTTTTTTGACTACTCCTTCGTAGCCCCAGAAAGCCGCGCCTTCGTTGGGGTGGGCAATTGGCTGAAGGGAATAATTGACCCGCTCTTTTGGAAAAGCCTGTTCAACATTGTTTACAATCAGGCCATCTTCATTGTGCTGAAGAATGGCCTGGGTTTGCTCACGGCCGTTCTTGTCTTTCGCGCCACATGGGGTGGGCGTTTCTTTCGCACAGTCTACTTCTTACCGGTCCTCACCTCCACGATGGTGCTTATGATCGTCGGTGGCTATCTGGCCAGCCCCACCGGGCCGGTGCAGAGCCTGCTGGTGAACACCGGTATCACAGATGGACCCGTGTTCTGGACCTTCAACAGATGGCTGCCAATGCCGATCATCGCCCTGATCAACACCTGGAAGTGGTTCGGCATCAGCTTTGTCATTCTGCTGGCAGGTCTTTACTCGATCAGCCCTGATCTGTACGATGCGGCCGCCATTGATGGCGCCAGCGAGTGGTTGTCGTTTCGTTACATCACCCTGCCGCAATTACGGCCGCAGCTTTTCTTCCTCCTAGTCGTGGACATTATCAACGGCCTGCAAATGTTCACTGAGGTTTTTGTCCTCTTCGACCTCTACGGCGGCGCAGACAACCAGGCATTGACGCCGGTACTCTACTTATATGCACAGGCATTTGACCGCTCCAACATGGGCTATGCCTCCACGCTTGGCCTGCTGCTGGCGGTCCTCATCGGCGTGTTAACGGTCTTACAGTTCCGCTTTGTCTCGGCGGACAGTGATTGAGGTGATTTATGAGCGAGATATCTGCGACTACACCGGCCTTGACCCAACCCCGGAGACGCATCCGGTGGTCCACCATCATCATTTATGGCCTGCTGCTGATCGGGGCCATCGTGGTGCTTTACCCCTTTCTATATATGCTGATGAACTCGGTAAAGCCTGGCCGTGAAATCCTGCACCAGCCGACCAGCCTGCCGACCGAAATCACCCTCAGCGGCTATACAGGCGTATTCGAGCGGCTGAACATGGCCCTGCTCTTTCGCAACTCGCTTATCCTGGCCATCTCGATTACCGTACTCAATACGTTGCTGAGCGCGCTGGCCGCCTACGCCATTGCCAAGATACCTTTTCCCGGCCGTAACTTCATCTTCAGCTTCATGCTGGCGACGATGATGATTCCCGGCATTCTCTTTCTCATTCCCACCTACGTCCTGATGTTCAACCTGGGTTGGGTGGGGCAATTTCACGCCCTGATTGTTCCCGCAGCCGTGACGGTGTTCAATATCTTCCTGCTGCGCCAATTCATGGTCAGCATCCCCGATGAGGTGGTGGAAGCGGGGCGGTTGGATGGGGCGAATGAATTTACGATCTTTCTGCGTATTATCATGCCGTTGGCCCGGCCGGCGCTGGCTACGGTCGCCATCCTCAACTTCATGGCCAGTTGGAATGACTTCTTTGGCCCCTTGCTCTATCTCAATACCCCGGACAAATGGACGGTGCAGCTGGGTCTGCTGCAGTTCCAATCATCGGTGCCGGGCGAGAACGCCCAGCAGATTTGGGCGGCGACCACTCTGGTTACGCTGCCTCTCGTCGTGATCTTCTTCTTTTTGCAGGATCAGTTCATGAAGGCATTTGCCAACGTGACGTTCAAGTGAGGTAGCGTATGACCACGAACCTGCCCTCCATTCAAGGGACTCCTGTCCCTGTGGCACCGAGTCGTCTCAAACAGTGGCGTTTTCCGCTTATTGCGTTGGCGGTAACGGCCGTTTTTGTTGCTACCTATGCCCTGGCCTGGTGGGACGCGCAGCGGCTGACAAACACCTATACGGCCGATGCCAATGCCAGCTTTGAAGCGGGCAATTACCTGGAAGCACTTGCCGGCTATGAGGAGTTCGACCAGGAACGTAATAAATTTGTGCGTTACGGTGGTTATAGCGACATCGAACGTATCTGGCGCGGCAAATATGCCCGTCCCGTACCGGCCTCTGTCTCCAACGCAAAAGTTCGCATTGATGAAATCATCAACGAACGCCTGACCATCGAGCAGGCGGAGCAATTTGTCCTGAGGAATATCGGCCGTACCAACCCCTACCTGGGAATTGTTTACTTGCGGCTGGGCGAACTCTATGAAGCCGACGGGGACATGATCGCGGCCGAAGATATCTATCGTGAAGTCCTCAGCTCGTTTCGCAACCAGCCAGAGCTGGTCGAGCGCGCCCAGGCCAACCTGACGCGCCTGGGCGTTGAGGAGTAACTATAAGCTGACAGCCCACGGCGGCGGCCGAGAAACTAGAGACTGTCTACTGTTTACTGTTTACTGTTTACTGTTTCTATTTTCTAATCCCTAGCTCATCTTCAGGAGTCTCAACTTCAACTTGTATTCTGTGTATATTAGGTACTGCTTTTTTAACTTTTGATTTAATTGTGTCCGAAATTTTCTCAACCTGATTGGTCGTAAAATCATCAGATAAATGAACCTCTAATACCGCAAATAGTCTATTAGAACCTACGTAAAAAGCGTATATATCTAAAACCCCTCGTACTCCTTCAACCGACTTGGCTACTTTTATTATATTCTCTTGAACTTCAACAGAGGCGGAACGTCCAACAATCAGCCCGTGTATATCTGCAATAATTACTATTGCTCCAGCCATTGTGGCAAGTCCTACCGACATAGCTCCCAGCCCATCAATTCGTGCGTCTCCAGTTATTAAAAACA
>JBGTCV010000030.1:0-17164 GCA_041748655.1 Promineifilaceae bacterium (SeqCode)
CGGGGTGGCCGGGGCGGGCGGGCTGGGCGCTGGTGCCGTTCGGCCCGCTGCCGGGCGCGTTCAGCGGCTTGTTCGGCTCTTGCAGTGGCCTTTTCTACCTTTTGGGTAATCTTTTCGGCCATGCGTTGGCTAAATTCTGGCCCCAGTTTAGATTCCAGCCGCTGGCTGATTTGGGCGACCTGTTCATTGACCTGTTCGGCAATCTGGCTGCCAAAGTCGGCAAAGTCAAAGTTAAAATCGGCTTCAAAGGCGGCTTCATCGCCCCATTTTTGGTCCACAAGATCACCTTCCTTGAGGATGATACGGCCGTTTGCCGTCAAGCTCACATTGGTCTCACCATCCCCAACTCGGCCGATGAGCGTGTTTTCCATCGTCGTCTCTTTGTCCAGGGGAAGCCTGTTTTTGATGGAAGGCGCGGTGGCGGTGAGGTTGAGCGGGGAGCTGGCGGGCCAGCGCACGACGATGTCACGCTCGGCGCTGAAGGTATGGTCGCCCTGGCTCAGGCCACCAACCAGCCGAATGTCGCCCTGAATGCCGCGAATGGCCGTTAAGCCCCCCAAATTGCGCAAATTCACGTCTCGCGAGCAATGGTCAATGGTCACAGCCCCATTCACGGTGCGCAGGCTGACGTCCCCCTGTGCCTGGTGCAGCTGCACAGCGCCGTTAACATTGCGCACGGCCAGATCACCCTGAATACTTTGCACCGTCAACCCCCCGATGTTGCGCAGGGAGGCGTCGCCATGCACCATATCCAGCGTTAGATCGCCGTTGATGTTTTTGGCTGAGAGGTCTGCGTTGAGGGTTTGGATGTGGACATTGTTCAGGCCGCTGAGAATGATGTCGCCGTTGACTTCCACCAGATCGACATCCCCTTCCAGCAGTTTGATGGCCACGTCGCCATTGACATAACGAATGGAAAGCGTGCTGAGGACGGGAACGGTGAGTTTGAGGTCTCGCTGGCTGACGATGGAAAGGGCGTCGTCGTCCTGGGTCACTTCAAAACTATCACCTTTGAGGGAAACGGCCGTTTCTGCCCAGGTTCGCACGACCAGTTCACCATTACATTCGGCAATGCTAACATGCGGCGCTTTACCGGTAAAAATCTTTTCCTGGTTCATAAAAACACCTTTTACTTTTAATCGTAACTGCTAAGGTGCAACGCACTTTTACACACAAGTGCGTCGCACCTCGATTTAATCCAGATAAACCTGCACGTGCTCGTTGCTTTCTTCATCCTGCACATCGACCAACATGCCAGACTTCATATCCTGCATCAGGCCCGTTAGCTCGTTCCAGTCCAGATTTTCAATTTCTGGGCTGAAGCGGCTGCCAATCTTCAGGCCAAACTTCATCATGCGGACGGGAATGTTCACCGTCACCCGGTTTTTGCCGGTTTCCAAATTGGCCACGCGCACGCGGAACCAGCTCGGTTCATGGTCTGCTCCTGGCGCTAGTGGCGTAGGTGGGGAAGGAGTCGCTATTTTTTCCGGGGGCTGCGGCGCTTTTTCGGCCGGGCTGCCCACATCGCTCAACAGGTCGGCTGCTTCTGCGGCCGTAATTTTGCCATTGCTCAACAGTTCCAAAATTTCCATTCGATTTACTTTGCTCATAATATGCTCCTGTATCAGTTACCCAATTACTCAATTGTTTTTCGCGTTAAGAAAGCACAGCGATAGGCAGGCTATCCAGCTGGCTGCGAACTGGCCACGAGGTACCCCATCTGTGCCAGAGCCGCCAGCAGCGGCTGCGGGTTGGCCATGCGCACTGCGCCATACCACCATTCCCCTTTGTCGCCCCGGAAAACCAGACCGCCATCGGCGTGCCGCCCTTCGATGGGGATGAGCAGCTGGGTGGGTTTGCCGGTGCGGGCGGCGGTGTTGAACACGACCGGGCTGTCGAAATACAGCTCCAGCACCAGGGAATTGTTGGCGTAGTCGGCCAATGTTTGCTCAGAAAGCCCCACATCGACGATGCCAGAGTTGTTCAGCTCGCTCAACGATTGGGTGGCGGCTTCTACCAGCGGGGTGAAGGCTGCATGACCCGGATTTAGAACGGTACGTTCGCCGTGATCCACGATGATGATGCGAGACGGCCGTACATGCACCGTATTCCCCCGAAACCACATCCAGTTGCCGGTATTAAAAACATTGACCAGGTAAATGGTGGCCACAATAAACAAGGCCATACCAATAAACGGTTCTAACACGCGAATTTTATTAGGGTGATTCATTTTCTTTGTACTCCTTGTGGCGACGGCCGTTTGTTTCAGTAATCAGTAATCGGTAGGCCAGTAATCAGTAAAAACTGCCAACTGGTTACTGAATACTGCTTTACTGAATACTGACTCAGCCTTCGCCGCGTAAAATGGCTAATGCTTCTTCGGCAGACAGCTTGCCGCTGCCCAAATCGCCCAGAACCGCCTGGCGTGTCTCTGGCGTCAGTTCTGGTTCTGGCGGCCCCACTTCATACCCCATCGCCTCGATCACTTCTGTCAGGCGGCTGCGCACGGCGGGGTAAGACATGCCCATTTCCTGCTCTACCCGGTTGATTTTGCCCTCGCACTTGATGAACGTCTCGATAAAGCTGAGCTGTTCCGGGGAGAGTTGGTACAGCCGCCCCAGCGAAAAGTGGCCTTCAATGCTGGTGTCGCAGTTGCGGCAGTGCAGCCGGGTGACGTGTAAGGTATCGTTGCAAATGGGACATTGGCCAATAACAGAATTCATGAATGGGGTCTCCTTAAAATGTCAGAAAAGTTGAATAGGTCCATGATACTTGACATTTTAACTGTTCGTCCAGCAATGCTTAAACCAATTCCAGCATGGGCTGCGCTGCTTTTTCTGCGATGGGCTGCACAAGCAGGTTGCCCGTGGTGACTTTGACTTTGATCTGCCCAGCGCCGCTGCCCAAAACGCCGCGCAGCTTGCCGCCCACAAAATGCTTTTGCTCCTGGCGCTCTGCCAAAGGCAGCAGGCAGCGCAGCTTGCCAGTGGTGGTGTAGGCCGTTAGCCGGGCGTCGGTGGTGTGAGGCAGGGTCAGGCGAATCTCGCCCGTTACGGTTTCAAAACGATGGTTTTCTGCGGTTAGTTCGCCGGCGTAATGCAGCTTGCCGGTAACCGTTTTAGCATAAATGGGGCCTTGAATATCTTTCATGTGCATCTTGCCGGTAATTACCCGACCCGTCACGGGGGCCTGAACCCCTTCAACATCCAGTGAACCGGTGACGGTTTTGGCTTCAATTTCACAGGTGGCGGGCAAGTGGATGATAAGGTCTGCTTTTGGCTGATCGCTGCTAAACAGGCGGCCCAATCTTTGCCGGAACCCCTCTTCTTGCTCGGCGCGGACAATAACGGCGCGATTCCGCCGCTCTACCCAAACGTTCATGTAGCGGTAGCTGGCTTCAATGTGGATTTCTTTGCTGGTAGACGGCCGTATCGTCACCGACCCGATTTCTACCATAACATCTAGCTTTGTTTGTTCATCTACAGGTTCTACAAATTGAACAGTTTTCATTTTTCTCGCACCACATTGTAAATATCAACACCAATCTTAATAAAATTAACAATCGAATGAATAATAGTTGAAGAATTATCAGATGTCAAGCATTTTAGCAAGAAAATAAAAAATATATTGATAAATTGAATGCTTTATCTAAAAATATCAATATTCTTGAGAATTATTCTAAAAATCGGTTGGTACCCGTTCAGTTGACGTCCCGCACGAGGGCGCTTCGCGCCCCGTGCGGGGAGGAGGATTGGGTTTTTTCACTTTTTGGGGTCATTTTGACCCCAAAAAGTGGAAAAACCCCACGATCTTCGGCATCGCCAGGCGCAAAGCGCCGAGGCGATGCCCGCGCTCCAGGTAAGGAGCTGAACGCTTACATCGATTGTTTTAGGGGAAAGAGGTTAGGGTAAGGGGGGGGATACGGCCGTTTCTCGCCGTTCTTGCTTAATATGCCAGCGCCACTCACGCATGTTTAACCGTACCATGTTGCTGTACGCCAGGGCGCAGGTGGCTAAAAAGAAGAGCGGGCCGTAATTTTTCTGCTGCAAGGCCAGTCCCACGCCGACCCAGGCATACAGCGCCAATCCCAGCTCCACCAGCATGATCCAGTCAAAATTCAGCTCAAGCAGCGGTAATTCTGCCAGATTGCCCTGCTTTGGCGTGCGTACAAAGGTATGGTCACGGCCAAAAAGCGCCTGGAAAATGGCCCGCCCGTTGCTGGGAGCCATACCGATGGCAATGAGCACCATCGTGGGGAAGTGGCGCAGCCGCCAAAGCCAATCCGGGTACAGCGTTTGCTGGCTCATGACAAACAGCAGCGGCTGGCCAATACCGGCAATGGAAAACAGCAGCATCCACGGCGAAAAGCGAAAATCGAGCAGCAGCAGAGGGATTTGCAGCAGCAGCAGCAGCATGAGGAACAGGTTGGTACTGTAGGCCGACATCGATATGAGGGCGTAGAAGCGGGCCAGCAGGCTGTGCTGCCGGGCGGTAGCAATGGCACGGCCGTATTTCAGCAAACATTGCGACGAGCCTTTAGACCAGCGGGCCTGCTGGCTTTTGTAGGCCGAAATGGTGGTGGGCAGTTCGGCCGGAGATTGCACCTCGTTCAAAAAGAGGCATTCCCAGCTGCGCAGCACGGCGCGGGTGCTCAGGCACATATCTTCACACACCGTGTCGCTTTCCCAGCCGCCCGCATCTTCCAGGCAGCTGCGACGCCACACCCCGCCTGCGCCGTTGAACTTGGGAAACAGGTTAGCCCGATGGCGCACCGTCTGCTCCATAGCAAAATGTTTGTCCAGGGCAATGGCCTGGGCGCTGGTGAGGGGAGAACGGCCATTATTCAAATGTCCCCAGCGCGTTTGTACCATCCCCAGCCGGGGGTTTTGCCCAAAGTGGGGCATCGTTTGCTGCAAGAAGTCGGGCTGCGGCTTGAAATCGGCGTCGAAAATGGCGATAAAGTCGCCGCTGGCGTGGGGCAGCGCGTGGTCCAGGGCACCTGCCTTGTAGCCTCCCCGGCTGGCTCGATGCACCAGTGAGATGTTCACGCCTCTTTCCTTATAGTAAGCTACCCAGCGAGACGCCCGTTCGGTGGTGCTGTCGGTAGAGTCGTCGATGATCTGGATTTGCAGCTTGTGTGGGGGATATTGCAGGGTTACGGCCGTATGAATCAGCCGCTCCACCACAAGCGGTTCATTAAAAACTGGCAGCTGCACCGTGACGCTGGGTGGGTCGATGGGCAGCGGCAAGGTGGGGAATGTTTCGTGCCGATGTCGCCAATAGAGGCCAAAAGTGAGCAGCCCAAACAGCCCATAAAGCCCCAATCCGCCCAGAGCGGTAAAGTAAAGTATCAGTATAAAGCTGCTCATTCCGGGGCTTCATCTGCCTTGTTGGCCTCGTCAGAAGCTGATTTGAGGATGGTTTTGAGCCGCTTGTTGAAGACGCCCCTGGGCAGCAGCACGCGACGGCCACAGGTCTGGCAGACCAGCCCGACATCGGTGCCTAGGCGGACCACTTGCCATTCATAACTGCCGCAGGGATGCGGCTTGCGCAGGCGCACTACGTCGCCCAGGTGAATTTCTACATACATGGGCAGGGATTATAGGCAGGGGAACGGCCGTTGCCAATACGATTTACGGCCGTCTGCCCCATGACATTCTAAATGGCAAGTGAACCTAACCATTCATCATTCGCCCCCACTTTGCCAGCACGGTATACTTTAGCCGCCTAACCGTTACTACGATTGCGGTTAAAATCGGCAGTTTTCTACCAACAGGCAGGATTATCAGGGAAACCCGTTTATGTTTCAGCCACCACCACCAACCCGTTACGATCTCAATTTTTCTATAGCAGGTTTTGCTGTACGCGTCAGCCCCATGTTTTGGGTGATTGGTGTGCTGCTTGGCCTGTCGTCCCGCAGCCTGGAGCGCATTGCCATTTGGGTTGTTGTTCTCTTTGTCTCCATCCTCATTCATGAGCTGGGCCATTCAATTGTGATGCGCCGCTACGGGATTGATTCATTTGTCATTTTGTATCATTTAGGGGGCCTGGCCGTGCCCACCTCTGCCAGGCGCTCGTCGCTTACCTGGCTAGAGAACATTGCCATCTCTTTGGCAGGCCCCTTTGCCGGATTTTTATTTGCCGGTTTGACCATTGCCCTGGTCTATGCTTCCGGGGGAATCGTCTCTGTGAACTGGATATTTGGCTTTCTGCCGCTTCCCGTCGCCTTTGTCCCGGTGGGTGGCAGGCTGGTCAACGAGTTGGTGGGGATTATCTTGTGGATTAATACCTTTTGGGGCCTGGTTAACCTTTTGCCGGTATTTCCCCTGGATGGCGGGCGTGTCTCCCAGCAGCTTTTTGTTAGATTTGATCCCTGGAATGGTTACCGTAATTCACTCTGGCTTTCGGTCATTACGGGGGCCATTCTGGCGATTGTGGGCATTGCGGTTTTAAACAGCCTGTACATGGCGTTTCTTTTTGGCGTGTTGGCGGCGCAAAGTTACCAGATGATTCAAGGCGGCATGGGGCCTCGGTTTTAAGTGGGTCTTGTTGAAGCGGTCATTGTGTAATGGTACGGTACCGGCTGTGGCAATTTTGGCAGATTCTTACGGCCGTTCCCCTGGAACCGTCCATGCGCGAAGAAGTGGCCACTATTTTGTCGCCCGCTGAGCTGACCCTCTTCGACCGCTTTTCCCTGAACGACCAGTGGCACAGCTATCGCGTCATGAAGATGCTGCAAGACGCCGGGCATAACCAGCCGCCGCTGCTGGTGGCTGCCCTGCTGCACGATGTGGGCAAAACAAAGCTGTCGCTCTCCATCTGGCAGCGGTCGCTGATTGTGCTGGCCTCCATTTTGCTGCCCCGGCAAACGGCCGTTTGGGGGCAAGGTGAGGCGATGGGGTGGAAACGGCCGTTTGCCGTCAAAGTGCAGCATCCTGTCTGGAGCGCCGAAATGGCCGCCGCCGTTGGCAGCCAGCCCCAGGCCGTGACGCTCATGCAGCGCCACCAGGACCCTATCGCGCCAGACGATACCAGCGAAGAAGCAAGCCTGCTCCGCCTGCTGCAATGGGCGGATGACCAAAATTAAACCAAAATAGCCTGGGGATTTATCCCCAGGTTCCTGGAAAACCTATGAAAACACAAACCATTACCATCATCGGCCTGAACCGCGTAGGCGCTTCCATTGGCCTGGCGCTGAAAAAGTCGCCGCTGGATGTCACCGTAGTCGGGCATGACCCCGATGCCACCAAGGGCAAAATTGCCAAAGAAACAATGCAGGCCATCGATCAGGCGGAGTGGAACCTGGTAAACGCTGCTCGCAAAGCCGATATTTTGGTCATCACTGCCCAAATTTCCGATATGGAAAGCATTTTGCAGGTGATTGGCACTGAATTGCAGCCCCATACCCTGGTGCTCGATTTCTCTAGCGTGAAGCGATTAGGGCTAGACTGGGCCGAGCAGCATTTGCGCCGGGGGCATTATGTGGGGGCTGTGCCGGTGCTGGCTGCGCCTTATCTCACAGACGGCCGTTCCGCCGCCACCACCGCCACCCCAGACCTGTTCAAAAACAGCGCCTTTTGCCTGATGCCCTCCCCCAAAGCAGATCCGCAAGCGGTGGAAACGGCCGTTAACTTTGGCCTGCTTCTCGGTGCGCTGCCTTACTTTGTAGACCCCGATGAGTACGACAGCCTGATGCAGGGCACTGAAACCCTGTCTGGCCTGGTGGCCCTGGCCATGTTCAACGCCCTACAGCAGACTCCTGGCTGGCGCGATATGCTCCGCTTTGCCGGGCTGCCCTTTGCCCTCATGACCTTGCCCCTGCAAAACGAGCGGGATATTCCCCTGCACGTCTGGCAAAACAAGCAGGCCACCCTGCGCTGGCTCGATGCCATGACGGATGAGCTAAAAGCAGTGCGACGCCTGATTTATGAAGAAAATGAGGAAATTCTGGCTGCCCTCACCGAACAGCTGGCCATCGAGCGAGAAAAATGGCTCCTGGCCCGCCAGAAAAATGATTGGGACGAACGCACCTCCCCACCTATTCGTCCCCGCAGCATGAGCGAACACCTGTTTGGTGGCCTGGCGCGTCGAGGCAATGATTCCGATGAGTAGCGGTCAATCAGCCGTTGGGGAGGTGGAGATGTCTGCCAAAGGACAGGTTCGTTCGGGTTCGGTAGCTGGGGAACGGCCGTTACGCATTCTCATGATCGCCCCGACCTCCTTTTTCAGCGATTATGGCGGGCATATCCGCATTCTGGAAGAAACCTACACCCTGCAAGGCATGGGGCATCAGGTGGCCATCGTTACCTATTATAAAGGGAGCGATATGCCAGACCTCGATATTCGGCGCACCGCCCCGTTACCCTGGCGCTCCAATTACGAAGTCGGTTCCTCACGCCACAAGCTTGCCTTCGATGTTTACCTGGCCTGGCAGTCGCTCGTAGAAGCGATCCGCTTCAAGCCAGATGTGATCCACGGCCACATGCACGAAGGGGCGCTCATTGGCGGCTTGCTGGCCAAACTGCTGCGCCGCCCCCTGGTGTTCGACTTCCAGGGCAGCATGACGGCCGAAATGACCGACCACAACTTTTTACGGGAAAACGGCCGTCTCTACCGCCTCGCCTTTCGCCTGGAAAACTTTATCAACGGGATGCCCCAGGCTATCCTTACCAGCTCCATCAAAGCCACCCGCCTGCTGCAAGACCAGTTCCACATCTCTGCCGAAAAGCTGGTGCCCTTGCCCGACTGTGCCAATCCGGGTCGCTTCGACCCCGAAAAGTTTAGCCCGGAAATGAAGCAGGAGCTGCGGCAAAAGCTGGGTATCCCCGCCGACCGCCTCATCATCGCCTACTTGGGGCTGCTCACTGATTATCAGGGCATCCCCCATCTCATCGAAGCCGCCGCCCGCCTGAAACAGGCTGGCGAAAAGTGCCATTTTCTCATCATGGGCTATCCCAACGTGGTTCATTACAAGAGCGAGGCGCATAAAGCCGGGGTGCTAGACTGTGTCACCTTTACTGGTAAAGTGCAGTACCAACACGCGCCAGCTTATTTGTCGCTGGGGGATATTGCCGTCGCCCCCAAAATGTCTACCAGCGAAGGCAGTGGCAAACTGCTGAACTATATGGCGCTTGCCCAGCCTATTGTGGCCTATGATTCGGCCGTGCATCGGGAATACCTGGCAGATCTGGGCGTCTACGCCCCCAGCGGCGATGTGGCCGCTTTTACCGCTGCCATTGCTGCGCTGCTGCATCAGCCAGAACGCCGCCTGGAACTGGGCCAGCAGCTGCGCCAGCGTGCCTTGCAAACCTACAGCTGGCAAAAAGCGGGCGAACGCATCGTTTCCTTGTATAAGCAGTTGACAAAATAGCCACCGCTCACTATAATTCCCGTTCGCGAATTGGTATTCGTTCGTTACAACGTGCAAAAAACCATTATTTGACTTGTCTGCACGATGGAAGAGGCTCGCAACCGCATTAAGGACAGTTGAAATAAAAAAAAGGGTGCAACAATTGAGAGAATTCGTTGCACCCTTTATTTGTGGTTTTGGTGAACACAACGGTTCGAAAATTCGCATTTTAGAAAGAGTGGTTATTATTCTCAGGGAGCAGGAATCTTAAATGTCTAAACTTCCAACAAAAAATTATGCTCGCATGACCGAATTGCTTGAGCTGCCAACACTGATCGATGTTCAGTTAGATTCATTCAAACAGTTCATTGAAGAAAGTTTGGCCGAGCTTTTTGACGAAATTTCACCCATTGAAAGCTTCAATGGGGATCTGAAGCTGTATTTCCCCAGTAATCGCCCGGAGGTGGAAGGGTTTGACCTCACCTACTGGTTTGGGGAACCAAAATATTCAGTAGAAGAATGTGTCGAGCGGGATATGAGCTTTGCAGCGCCAATGTATGTCAAGGCGATGCTCTACAGCACTGACCAGGATCAACCGATTGTGCAGGATATTTTCATGGGCGATTTTCCGCTCATGACCCCTGCTGGCACCTTTATCATCAACGGTACTGAGCGCGTCGTGGTTAGCCAGTTGATTCGCTCTCCTGGTGCTTATTTTGAGGTTCAGGACGAGCGCACCACGGGACGGCCGTTGGCTATGGGTAAACTCATTCCCGATCGCGGTGCCTGGATGGAGTTCGAGACCCGCAAAACGGATTACATCACGGTTAAATTTAACCGCAAACGTACCGTTCCGGTGACGCTTTTCCTGCGGGCTATGGCGGCTGTTGATGATGGTCTGAAAAACCCCTTGCTCAAGGTTGGCAGCAACGAAGAAATCTATGCCCTTTTTGAAGATATCGACACCAACGGCGAGCACCTCTACATTCAGGGCAGTATTGAGCAGGAACCCCCGTGGGACCCCGGCAAATCTTTGGCTGAACAGGCGCTGATCGAGTTCTACAAGCGGATGCGCCCTGGCGATCCGCCCACGTTGGACAATGCCACCCAATATTTGCATGAACAGCTGTTTGACCAACGTCGCTATGATCTGGCGCGTGTCGGTCGTTACAAGCTGAACAAGCGCCTGGGCGTGCACGATGCGGTGCCTTTGACCCATCGCACCATTACTCAGCACGATATTGTGCAGTTGGTGCGGCGTATGATTAATATCAACAATGGTCTGGAAGGGCCAGATGATATTGACCATTTGGGCAACCGCCGGGTTAAGACGGTTGGCGAGCTGCTGCAAGCCAAGCTGCGCGTTGGCCTGCGTCGCATGGAGCGGGTGGTGCGTGAGCGCATGTCCATTCGTGACAGCGACACGGTCACGCCGGTCTCTCTCATCAATATTCGGCCGGTTGTAGCTGCCGTACGTGAGTTCTTTGGCAGCTCGCAGCTGAGCCAGTTTATGGAGCAGGCAAATCCGCTGGCGGAGCTGACCCACAAGCGCACCTTGTCGGCCTTAGGCCCAGGTGGTTTGCGGCGTGAACGTGCCGGGTTTGAGGTTCGTGATGTGCATCATAGCCATTACGGCCGTATCTGCCCCATCGAAACACCGGAAGGTCCCAACATTGGTTTGATTGGTCGGTTGGCCACATACGGCCGTGTGAACAAATACGGCTTTGTCGAAACCCCCTACCGCCGCGTCCTCAATATCATCGCTGGTGACAGTGATGATCTGGTAGACCATGACGCCTTCAATAACATTGTCCACCCCGAAACGGGTGAAATTATCGTCGCTGCCGACGAGACCATCACTGAGGAAGCTGCCAAAGTTATAAAAGAGGCTGGCATTGCCGAAGTGCAGGTAAAACCGTACATCACAACGGACATTGCCTATATGTCTGCTGATGAAGAAGACCATTACTCGATTGCCCAGGCAAGCGCTCGCATCGACGACAAAGGGCAATTTATCGATCGGCGTGTTTCTTCACGCCGCAACCAGCAGTTCCGCTTTACCTCTGTACAACGCATTGACTATATCGACGTGGCCCCACGGCAGATTGTGGGTATTTCCGCTGCGCTGATTCCCTTCCTGGACCATGACGACGCTAACCGCGCCCTGATGGGCTCGAACATGCAGCGTCAGGCTGTTCCTTTGTTGCAGCCAGATGTGCCGATTGTGAGCACGGGCATGGAGCAGCAAGCCGCTATCAACTCTGGTCAGATCGTGGTGGCCAAAGAAGATGCCGAAGTTGTGAATGTGACCGGTGATACCATCGTTGTCATTGGTGAAAATGGGCCACGCACCTACAATTTACGCAAATACAACCGTTCCAATCAAAGCACCTGCATCGATCAACGTCCCGTTGTGGTAAAAGGACAGCGTGTAAAGAAAGGGGATGTATTGGCAGACAGCTCATCAACCCAATATGGTGAGTTGGCCCTGGGGCAGGATGTGTTGGTCGCTTTCCTCTCCTGGGAAGGTGGCAACTACGAAGATGCCATTTTGGTGAGTGAGCGGATGGTGCGCCAGGATCGCTTTACCTCAGTTCATATTGAAAAACATGAGGTTGAAGCCCGCGATACCAAATTGGGCCCTGAAGAAATTACCTACGACATTCCGAACGTGAGTGAAGATTCTCTCAAAGACCTGGACGAGCGTGGCATCATTCGCGTGGGTGCCGATGTCAATGAGATGGACATTCTGGTTGGTAAAATCACGCCTAAAGGTGAAAAAGAGTTAAGCCCAGAAGAAAAGTTGTTAAGGGCTATCTTTGGCGACAAAGCGCGTGAAGTAAAAGATTCTAGCCTGCGGATGCCGCATGGCGCGCGCGGTAAGGTGGTAGATGTTCACGTCTTCGACCGGCAGCATGACCGCGACTTGCCAGCTGGTGTAGAAACAATGGTGCGCGTTAGCGTCGCCCAGCGTCGTAAAATCTCTGAAGGGGATAAAATGGCCGGGCGGCATGGCAACAAGGGTGTTATCTCTAAGATTGTCCCGATGGAAGATATGCCATATCTGGCTGATGGTACACCAATCGACATCATCCTGAGCCCGCTGGGCGTGCCTGGTCGTATGAATATCGGCCAGGTGTTGGAAACACACCTGGGTTGGGCAGCGCACCGCCTGGGCTTCCGCGCCATTACCCCCGTGTTTGATGGGGCCAACGAGCGAGAAATTTCGGCAGAGCTGGCGCGTGCCTGGTTGCAGGATCGTGCCTGGCAGGTGGCGGCTGATTGGGCCTGGGATTGGCTGACAGAGATCATGTATGATTTGGAATCACTGGAAGATCAAAACGAAGCGCGCCGCCTTTTTGTCACCGGTTGGCTTGGGGAAGAAGGGTACGATATCGAACGGCTGGAGACTGATTTGCGGTATGCGCAGTGGAGCGTGTCGCGTGAGTGGGTACGTGGGCGCGATTGGGATCCAGACCTGGTCTTCCCCCAAGATCATGAAATGAAGCGGAAGCTGGATTGGCTGGAAAATAATGAAGCAGCCATTGAAGTGTGTATCCGTGAATGGTACAGCTACATGCTAGATAAACATGGGGATGCGCTGCCAGAACTGGTTCGTGTAGATCCCTTGAAGGTTGAGCCAGCTGAGCTTCAGCTGCTTGCTAACCAGATTACGACTCTAACACACGAGCCGCTGCCGATTTTGGGTAAGGAAATGCTGATGGATGGGAAAACGGGACGGCCGTTTGACCAGCCAGTCACAGTCGGTATTTTGCATATGCTCAAGCTGGCCCATCTTATCGAAGATAAAGCCCATGCTCGCTCTACGGGTCCATACTCACTGGTAACCCAGCAGCCTTTAGGTGGTAAAGCCCAGTTTGGTGGTCAGCGTTTCGGTGAAATGGAAGTGTGGGCCCTGGAAGCATACGGAGCGGCTTACACCCTGCAAGAGATGCTTACCATTAAGTCAGATGATGTTCAGGGACGTGTTAAAACCTACGAGTCAATTGTCAAAAACGAGCCGATTGATGAACCAGGTGTGCCGGCATCTTTCCGGGTATTGGTAAAAGAGCTTCAAAGCCTGGGTCTGGCCGTAGAAGCTGTAACCGATAGCGGGGAAACCGTCCGTTTTGGTAAAGAAGACGAAAAGAAAAATAAAAAATGGGCCGGTACAGGCCTGATGGATTTGGCCCGTACCCGCCGCTAAAATCATGGGTAAGCAGGGTGGCTTGTTCCCCTGTTTACCCACTCAATGTAGTTTTACAAACAGAACGTTAACCGTTTGACAACCAGAGTAACTGTGATAGAATCACCGTTCGTATGTCTGTCCCAAACAGGTAACTAGATTAATACGTAGTTACTAATTGAATAAGTGAAACCACGTGGAGGCCATCGAGTTAATACAACTACGATGGCCTTCATTTGTCGGGTAATGGTAAGTTTGGCCTGATAAGCCACAAACCTTAATTAGATTTTAGAACATTATAGTGACTAGGGTGAATTTTGGCAGAGATACCTCTGGTAAAAAGTTACGTTTGCCTTTATTTAGTCAGTATAGATAGTAAGGAGATAAACCAGCGTGCCTACGATTAATCAACTTGTACGCAAGGGGCGCAGCGCCAAAGGCAAGAAAAGCACGGCCCCTGCCTTACAATGGACATTTAATTCATTTAAACAGCGTCGGACGCGCCAGCCCAAAGGCGCGCCGCAGAAGCGTGGCGTTTGTACCCAAGTAAAAACGATGACGCCGAAAAAACCGAACTCAGCACTGCGCAAGGTTGCCCGTGTTCGTTTGACGAATGGTATTGAGGTAACGGCGTACATTCCTGGTGAAGGCCACAGCCTTCAGGACCACTCTGTTGTTCTGATTCGTGGTGGGCGTGTTAAGGATTTGCCTGGTGTTCGTTACCACATCGTTCGGGGAACGTTGGATGCTGGCGGCGTGGACAAGCGGAAGCAGGGCCGTTCTAAGTACGGTACGAAGACGCCGAAGTAATCGGCTTGTTAACTAACGGAGAATTTCAAGATGCCAAGACGTGAACGTCCTGAAAAACGAGAGGTTGTACCCGATTTGAAATATGGCAATATCCATGTTTCTATGTTTGTCAACCGTCTTATGTATGATGGTAAAAAGAGTACAGCGCTGAGTGTGTTGTATGAAAGCTTTGATCTCATTGAACAGCGTGCCAAGCGACCCGCGATTGAGGTTTTTGAGCAGGCTATTCAAAACGTCACGCCTCAAATTGAGGTGAAACCACGTCGAGTCGGTGGGTCTACTTATCAAGTGCCCACGCCGGTGGATTCGCGGCGTCAGCTATCGCTGGCTATGCGCTGGCTATTGAACGCATCTCGCAGTCGTGGGGGGCGTTCGATGGCTGAAAAGCTTGCCAATGAGTTTATGGATGCAGCTACTAATCAGGGCGCTGCAGTAAAACGGCGTGACGATACGCACCGCATGGCAGAAGCCAACCGGGCATTTTCGCATTTCCGCTTTTAAGGAAATTAGGTACTGGATAACATGAGTCGTTTGCAATTAGACCGCGTGCGGAATATCGGCATCATTGCTCACATTGATGCGGGTAAGACGACAACGACCGAACGCATTCTCTATTACACGGGTGTCATTCATCGTATGGGTGAGGTTCATGAAGGAACCGCTACGATGGATCACATGGTGCAAGAGCAGGAGCGCGGTATTACGATTACGTCTGCGGCCACCACAACGTCTTGGCTTGATCATCAGATCAACATCATTGATACCCCGGGTCATATTGACTTTACGGCCGAAGTGCAGCGCAGCTTGCGCGTTTTGGACGGTGGGGTGGTTGTATTTGATGCGGTTGCCGGGGTAGAGCCTCAATCAGAAACAGTTTGGCGTCAGGCGGATGATTATAATGTGCCGCGCATCTGTTTTGTGAATAAAATGGATCGTACGGGTGCGGACTTTATTCGCACCATCAGCATGATTCGGGAACGGCTGGGCGCCAACCCCATTGCCATCCAACTGCCTATTGGTCAGGAATCGGACTTCCGTGGCATTATTGATTTGCTTACGATGGAAGCGGCCGTTTGGGATGATGATGATTTGGGTGCACAGGCAAAAATTGTGGAAATTCCTGAGGATTTTCGCGAGCAAGCTGACGAGGCACGCCAGATTATTATTGAGCGCATCGTTGAAACGGATGATGAGCTGATGGAACGTTACCTTGAGGGCGAGGAGCCATCTGTTGATGAACTGCGGGCGGCTTTGCGCAAGGCAACAGTTAACAACCTGGTTACGCCTGTTTTATGTGGTACGGCCTTGCGTAACAAGGGTATTCAGCGGGTGCTTGATGCAGTTATTTATTATTTGCCCTCACCGCTGGATGTGCCTCCGATTAAGGGTTTGAACCCATTTACTGGAGAGATGGAGACACGAGCGGCTTCAGACGATGAGCCGTTGTCGGCACTGGTTTTCAAGATTGTAACCGATCCTTACGTGGGCAAACTGGCTTACTTCCGAGTTTATTCTGGTGTACTGCGCACGGGTGACACCCTGCAAAACACAACCAAGAATAAGAAAGAAAGAATCGGCCGTATTTTACGTATGCATGCAGATCGGCGTGAAGATTTGAAAGAGGTTCATGCAGGCGATATTGCTGCCACGCTGGGTATGAAGTTGACCTTTACGGGCGAAACTTTGTCAGCTCAAGACGCTCCCATTATTTTGGAAGCAATTAAGTTTCCTGAACCAGTTATTAATCTGGCCATTGAACCAAAAACGAATGCAGATCAAGATAAGATGGGCATTGCCCTCCGTTCTTTAGCAGAAGAAGACCCCACATTTCAGGTGAAAGTTGACGAACAAACCGGCCAGACAATCTTATCAGGCATGGGTGAGCTTCATTTGGAAGTATTGGTAGACCGGATGCTGCGCGAGTTTAAGGTGGCAGCCAATGTTGGTCAGCCGCGTGTTGCTTACCGGGAAACGATTACTCGTACGGTCAATAAAGCTGAGGCGCGATTTGTCCGTCAGTCTGGTGGTCGTGGGCAATTTGGGCATGTGGTCTTGCGCCTGGAGCCTCTGGAGCCTGGTTCGGGCTTTATTTTTGAGAATGCGGTTGTGGGGGGTGTCATTCCGAAGGAATACATTAAACCTACAGAAGCTGGTATTCGAGAAGCTCTGGAAAGTGGTACGTTAGCTGGTTATCCCATCGTTGATATTAAAGCAACGTTATACGATGGCTCCTTCCATGAAGTGGATTCTTCGGAAATGGCTTTCAAAATTGCTGGATCTATGGCCTTGAAAGAGGGTATGCAGCAAGGTCGGTCGATTCTTTTAGAGCCAATTATGGCTATAGAGGTTGTTGCCCCAGAAGAATATACCGGTGACGTGATTGGGAACTTGTCTTCACGGCGAGGCATGATTGAAGGAATCGTCATGCGCTCAGAAGGTTTACAATCCATCAAGGCGCGGATTCCTTTGGCAGAAATGTTTGGCTACGCCACTCGTTTGCGTTCGATGACCCAAGGGCGTGGAACTTTTACGATGGAGTTTGAGCATTATGCCCCTGTTAGTGACGATATTGCTCAGAGCATAATGAAAAGCGGCCGTTAATTAGATTTTATTGATAAGGAAATGTGTCAACCGGCGTGCCGGTTAACGAACCAATTAGCATAGAGGAAAGGGAAATTATGGGTAAAGAAAAATTTGTGCGCGGAAAACCGCATGTGAATATTGGCACGATTGGTCACGTAGACCACGGCAAAACCACGCTGACAGCGGCTATCACCAAAACCCTGTCACTCAAGGGGTTGGCCGACTTCTCCGCTTTC
>JBGTCV010000031.1:0-13343 GCA_041748655.1 Promineifilaceae bacterium (SeqCode)
CACGTCAAGGTCCATTAACCCCATCGCTTTGGTCAAAGCTTTATGGGCATGCACGTCTTCTAATGTCGCTTCTATACTCTTTGCCATTTTTCGTTTTTGGCCAATTTTACCACTTCACCACACAAAACCTCAGAGAACCCATTTTTCTTTAGCAAAATATAGCAGTATTTCTAGCGTTGGTATCGGAGATGGACGCACGAACCCTCCTAAAGCGACAATTTCAGGCATTAATTCTTCCATTTCTTTCGCAAGCTGGTAAATTGCTGCAACTTGGCTCTCACAATCGGGGCTTATAGAAGTAAGAGAGCCTCCTTTGTAGCGAAAAGGTTCGTCGGCGACTAGTCGCCGGAGTTCACGCAGCATTTTATGTAGTTCTTCAAGCCACGTAATTACAAAAACTGTATCCTGACGAACCAGGTATTTTACCGTCATCGCCATCATCATCCAGAAGAAAGCTGTGATTTCAGAGGCTTTTTCTGCGCGTTGTTCTAAAGTTTCAGGAGCAATTGGATTTGCTTCTGGGATGCCAACTCGGTCAAAAAGTAGTTGTGACGGAGATGATCGCCGGGCAGTTTTTTGCGGGATCATTATCCAGTCAATGATCAAAGCAGTTTGAGCATAGATAGTATTGGTAAATGTCCCGCCTTCGGGAGCATTGTTATTATTCTCATGCAAGAATGCAATTTCACCAAACCGCGTGAATATTTCCAGGCGTTCTGGTGTAGTCTGTGCGCTGACTTGAGATGCACGATAACAAAGGAGGTCGCTGTGTTCATCATTAACCACAATGCTAATATCAATGTCGCTAAGGGCATCCTGATTTGAGCGACTGTAGCTTCCTGTTAGCCAGGCTGCAACAAAGCGATCATCACCTGATATAGTCGCAATAATCTTTGCCAGAAGTTGTTCCCGATTTTCAGTATAGGTTTGTAATGAAACATGTGTCATAAAATACTCGGTTTCTTATCTAAAGTTGAATAAGACTCGTCTATATTGGTTTCGCTATCAGGTATGTGCCAAAGTTTGGTGCCGAAACACGATGTAAAACAGTATACCGAAAGTTGAAATGCTGCACAATTGGAGTGGTAACGGCCGTCACCCCGTCACCCCCTCACCCTTTCACATAGTTGTTGCCTGCCAAAACAGTGCTAAAATCAGTGCTAATTGTTGCTAATGCAAAAATTTGCAATAAGGCTTAACGCTCGCTATGACCCATTACAACATTGATTATGTGCAAAAAATTCGTCAGCAGGGTTGCCGCATGACGCCCCAGCGCCAAATTGTGCTGGACACGGTTTGCCAGCAGGGCGGGCACGCCACCGCCAGCGAAATTTACGAGTCCGTCAACATCCAGCAGCCCGCCATCAACCGGGCCACCGTCTACCGCATTCTGGATTTTTTCTGTGAGCTTCACCTGGTGGCCAAAGCCGATATTGGTGGGCGCACCATTTTTGAGGTTGTTGGCGATTCACCCCATCACCATTTAGTTTGCCGACAGTGCGAGCACGTTGCCTCGCTTGAAGATACCCATTTTGAAGCGCTGGCGGCGCACTTGCTGGAAGAGCACGGTTTTGAAGCGGATTTGTCCCACCTGGCCATAACTGGTCTGTGTGCTGAATGCAGACAGGCACAGGATGAAGATTGGTAATTGAGTAATTGAGTAATTGTGAATTACCCAATTACTCAATTACCTAATTACTCAATTACCCACATGTTTGAAGGAGAATCAGGTTATGTATTCATTATTCTTGGCAGGTATCCAACTGCTGCACGTGCCCGATGGTTTTTTGAATATCCCCATTTCGGTCCTTTGCTGGATTGTGACGCTGATCGTGCTTTATTTTGCCGTGAAGCAGGCCCAGCTGGACTTTGACGAACGGCTGGTGCCCCTGGCGGGCATCATGGCGGCCTTTATTTTTGCCGGGCAGATGTTGAACTTCCCGGTGGCGGGCGGCACGTCTGGCCACCTGGTGGGGGCGACGCTGGCTTTTGTGGTGCTGGGGCCGTGGGTTGGGCTGTTGGCGATGACGGCCGTTATCAGCCTGCAAGCCCTTCTGTTTCAGGATGGTGGTCTGGTGGTGATGGGGGCCAACATTTTGATCATGGGCATTGTGCCCGGTTTTGTGGGGTATGGCGTGTTTCAGATGGTCAAGAATCAGGCGCGGGGGGTGCAGTTGGGGGTAACGGCCGTTGCGGCCTGGGCCTCTGTGATGATTGCGGCGCTCGTAACCGCGCTTCTGCTCGGTTTTAGCGGCACCACCTCATTGGGTATCGCCATTCCGGCCATGCTGGGCATTCACGCCCTCATCGGCATTGGCGAGGCGCTTATTACCGTAGCGGCCCTCAGCTTCATCATGCAGACTCGCCCAGATCTGCTGCGCGATTCCAGCCCGGCGGGCAGCGGCCGGTGGATTGTGGCGGGCCTTGTTTTGGCGCTGGCGGTTGTCTTTTTGGCCCCGCTGGCCTCCGGCTCGCCCGATGGCCTGGAGTGGGTGGCCGAACAAGCTGGCTTCATTGACACTGCGCTGGACGCTCCGTTTGAAATCTTGCCCGACTACACTATTCCCGCCCTGGGTGAAACAGGCTTATCCACGATTGTGGCGGGCATTGTGGGGGCGCTCGTTGTGGCGGGCATCACTTTTGGCCTGGGCCGTGTCCTGCGCCGCCAGAGTTAACCTGAGTTAGATTGGACCGATCTCATTACTCTTTAGAAAATAAATCGGGCAAATCTTGGACCCCCACCCTAGCCCTCCCCCTGCAAGGGGGAGGGAACTGGCCGCCCTCTCCCTCCCAGGGAGAGGGTTGGGGTGAGGGTGGTTACCCGATTTAAAACTTAAACTACAAAAAGATTGGACCAATCTCTGTATTCCGAGGTATTTCTTTGCACGTTAGCACCTTCGACCGGTACCAACAGGGAACCAGCCTTATTCACCGCCTTGATCCACGGGTCAAGGTTGGGCTAACGCTGCTGTTCATTGTCTCCAACGTTCTCCTGCTAGATGGGGCCTGGTTGGTATTTGCAGCTGCCTGGTTGGTTTTACTGGTTTCCAACCGGGCAGCTCATTTTTCCTTTGGTTACCTGTTTAAGCGTTCCTTCATTGCCCTGCCGTTTGCGCTGGCGGCGATCACTGTCATTTTTGTGCAGCCTGGCGCGCCGCTGGCCAGCTGGGCGTGGGGCAGCCGCACCATCACCATCACGGATGCGGGCGTGGTTCGCTTTGTCAGCATTGTCATTCGCAGCTGGCTTTCGGTGCAGGCGGCGATTTTGCTCACGGCCACCACCCAGTTTCCCGATTTGATGCACGCGCTGCGCCATCTCAAAGTACCTGCCATTCTCATTTCCATTATCAGCTTTATGTACCGCTATCTGTTTGTGCTGGCGGATGAGGCGCTGCGCCTGCTGCGGGCGCGTGAGGCACGCAGCGCCCGTTTGGTAAACGATGGCAAGCATGGCGGCACCGTCTTTTGGCGGGCCAAAGTGACGGGCAGCATGGTGGGGCAGCTGCTGGTGCGCAGCTTAGATCGCAGCGACAAGGTGTACAACGCGATGCTGGCGCGTGGCTATCGCGGTCAGCTGCTTACCATGAATCCCCACATCATGACCCGTCGCGATTGGTTGTTTCTAGGGCTGGGTTTAATGCTGATTATTGCCTTGCAGCTAATTGGGCACGTTTTGTTGGTCAATTTTTAAAAATTGACCTACCAGGAGCTACCATGCCGATTGTTCATGAATCTGATGTTTTGAGCCAGCCACCGTACTCGAATGGCTCTGCGCAGCCGACGCTGCAAGTGGCTAATCTGAGCTTTGCTTATCCAGACGGGCATCAGGCGCTGCATGGCGTGTCCCTGTCGATTGGCGCAGGGGAGAAGGTGGCGCTGGTGGGGCAAAACGGGGCGGGCAAAAGCACGCTCATGCTTCATTTGAATGGCTTGCTCACCGGAACGGGCACGCTGTCGGTGGCCGGATTGCCTATCACCAAACAGAATTTGCCGCTGATCCGCAGTAAAGTGGGAATGGTGTTTCAAAATCCGGATGATCAGCTTTTTTCGCCGACGGTGTTTGACGATGTGGCTTTTGGGCCGCTGCACATGGGTTACCCGGAGGCGGAGGTGCGGCGGCGGGTGAAAATGGCGTTGGAACAAGTCGGTATGGCTGGTTTTGAGGCGCGGCTGTCGCACCATTTGAGCATTGGCCAGAAGAAGCGGGTGGCGGTAGCCACGGTACTGTCGATGGACCCAGAGGTTTTGGTGCTGGATGAGCCGTCGGCGGGGCTGGACCCACGCGCCCGGCGTTCGCTGATCCATTTGCTGCGCGATTTGCCGCTGACGATGCTGGTTTCGACGCACGATATGCTGCTGGTGCAGGAGCTGTTCCCGCGCATGATTGTGATGGATGAGGGGCGTGTGGTGGCGGATGGGGAAACGGCCGTTCTCCTCCGCGATGTAGCCTTTTTAGAAGCACACGGCCTGGAAATGCCGGTTGTCGGTAATCAGTAATCGGTAATCAGTAATCAGAACACTGACCCACTGAACACTGCCCTACTGAACACTGAACACTGACCTACTGAATACTGACCTACTGAATACTGAGAAACTGAATATCCGGGTACTTTTCGCTGTAAAAACTAAGCTCATGGGGGGAGGAGAAGAGGGCGACGAGACGGCCGTCTAAATCTTCCGTGCGCATCATGCCGTAGCGCCAGGGGAGCTGGTCTATCTGCTCTTTTGGCCCGTCTACCCAGCGGGAGAGCCGATGTGGCAGTGGGTCCAGCCGGGTCTTGACGTTGTATTCATTGTCCAGCCGCGACTGGACGACTTCAAATTGAAGCACACCCACCACGGCTAAAATAGGATCGCGCCTCGTCGCTTCTGTTTCATACAGTACCTGCATCGCCCCTTCGGATTCCAACTGATGAATGGCCTTGAGAAACTGCTTTTGCTTGCCCACGTCCAGGTTAATGAGCCGGGCGTAATGTTCGGCGGCAAAACGGGGGATCGGGTCGAAGCTGAAATCGCCGCCGCTGCTGATGGTGTCGCCGATGCCAAACTCCCGGTTGCCGGGCAGGCCGATGATGTCCCCGGCGTACGCTTCATCGACCACGGCCCGTTCGTCGGCAAAAAAGGTGTAGGTGCGGGAAAGCTTGATGGTTTTGCCGGTTTTGGGATGGGTTATTTGGGCGTTGCGCTCGAAACGGCCGCTGCAAATCCGCAAAAAGGCGACGCTGTCCCGGTGGCGGGGGTCCATGTTGGCCTGAATCTTGAAGACAAAACCGGAAAACCCGGGGGAGGCGGGTTCGATTTTGCCTGCATCGCTGGGGTAGGCGCTGGGTGGTGGGGCCATTTTGATGAAGTCATCCAGGAACAGCTGCACCCCGAAATTTGTGAGCGCGCTGCCGAAGTAAACGGCCGTTTGCTCCCCGCGCAAAAACTTCTCATGATCATACGCCGCCAGCTCATCCAGCAGGCCGATGTTCAGGTGCAGCTCCTCAAACTGATAGCTGCTAATGCCCGCTTCAATGCGTGGGTCGTCCAGGGTGGTAATGTATTCCGGGGAGATTGTCTGGTTGCGCACGGTGCGGTCATACAGATGGACCGACTCTGATTTGCGATCATAAACCCCCATGAAGGTATCCCCATCGCCGATGGGCCAGTTCATGGGCACTGGCTGCATTTTGAGCACCGTTTCCACTTCATCCAGCAGCCCCAACGGGTCCTCCGCCGGGCGATCCATCTTGTTGATGAAGGTAAACACCGGGATGCCGCGCCGGCGGCATACTTCAAACAGCTTGAGCGTCTGTTCCTCCACCCCTTTGGCCGCATCCAGCACCATGACGGCGCAATCTGCCGCCGTTAGCGTGCGGTAGGTATCCTCAGAGAAATCCTGATGGCCGGGGGTATCTAGTAAATTGACCACATGCTCTTTATACGGAAATTGCAGCACAGTGGAGGTGATCGAGATGCCGCGCTCCTGCTCCATTTTCATCCAGTCGGAGGTGGCGGAGCGCTGATTGCGCCGGGCGCGCACGCTGCCCGCCAGGTGGATGGCGTTACCGTACAGGAGCAGTTTTTCGGTTAGCGTTGTTTTGCCAGCGTCTGGATGTGAAATGATGGCAAAGGTGCGCCGGGCATTGATCTGCTTTTTTAATATTTCAGGATTAATCGTTGGGGTTAGTTCTTCGTTCATGGTCTGAGCAAGTTACGGCATAAAAAACGGCCACAACAGATTGGCGTTGTGACCGCGCTTTTCTTCGTTTGTACTGCACGCAATGATAGCACAATCATAAAATATTTTCACGCCAACCCCAACGAAATCAGCAATTCTCAATCTGGGCTTGGGTCAAAATAAAACGGCTTTCCTTTCCAAATTTTTTTGCCACGATGCGTTGTGTCACTAAAGCTTCTAGCCCGTGCGGGGGCGCTTTTGGAGATTTAAAAAATAATCAGGTAGTTGTCATTACTTCGGCAAGCTCAGCACAAGCCTGAGCGAAGCGAAGAATCCCGCAAGGAGCAGATAGCAGGTGCTTTGGCACAGCCAAAGTTTCACTGATTATCAAGCGGGCGGGATGCTTCGGAGGACCTCAGCATGACAAGTTTATTACCCGAATTAATTTTTAATCCACAATCGCACCCCGTGCGGGGGACTTTTTGGGGTGGACCACCCCCAAAAAGTCAAAAAACCCCGCCCATCTAGCGTCGCCAGCGCGAAGCGCCGTGGCGACGGCGCACCCGGAGTGAGGCTGAGCTTAACAAAAGTTGCCGGAACACACCTGAAATGAGGCAAGAGCTGTCAACTCATTACCAGATTGAGAATTGCTGCACGAAATCCCAAAGAACCGTTTTTACATTGCTCAGGTTATTTGGTGACATTCTTCCTAGTTTTATAACATCGGTTGACGCGGCTTCCGCTTGTAGTAGAATAGGCGAGAAATACATAGATTTGCATAGAATTACCAATATTTATATGGATTTCATAGAGTAATTTCGCATGACAAAATATATCGGACAAACAGAATTTAGCCACGGTACCGCGCCGCGCACGGCCGTTTTACTGGTAAATTTAGGCACGCCGGCCGCGCCAACGGCTAAGGCGTTACGGCCGTATCTGCGTCAATTCCTCAGCGATCCCAGGGTGATTGAATGGCCTGCCTGGCTGTGGCAGCCGATCCTCAACGGCATTGTCCTTAACGTCCGCCCCAAAAAATCAGCCAAACTGTACGGCTCCATCTGGACGGAAGCCGGTTCCCCGCTGTTCACCTACTCCCAAAGCATTGCCGACAAGCTGCAAGCCGAGCTGCAAACCAGTTGGGGTGACAATATTCTGGTGGCGCTGGCGATGCGTTACGGCCGTCCGTCCATACAAGAAAGGCTGGCCGAGTTTCGTAAGGCCAACGTGCAGCGCATTTTGGTGCTGCCGCTGTTCCCCCAATACTCCGCCACCACCACCGCCACCATCTATGACATCGTGTTTGATGAACTGCGCCGCTACCGCTGGCTGCCTGAGCTGCGCACCATTACCGGCTACCATGACCAGCCGCTTTACATTCAGGCGCTGGCAGATTCTATTCGTGATTTTTGGCATCGGAACGGCCGTTCCGCCAAGCTCCTCTACTCTTTCCACGGCATTCCCCAAAGCTACTTCCAAAAAGGGGACCCCTACCACTGCTTCTGCCATAAAACCGCCCGGCTGGTCTCTGAAAACCTGGGCCTGTCCAAAGAAGCGTATCAGGTCTGCTTTCAATCTCGCTTTGGCCCGGAAGAGTGGCTTCAGCCCTACACCGACAAAACGTTAGAAAAATGGGCTCACGACGGCCTGGAAAGTGTCGATACCCTCTGCCCCGGCTTTGCTGTCGATTGCCTGGAAACGTTGGAAGAAATGGCCATACAAAACCAGGAAATCTTTTTGGAAGCTGGCGGCAAGCGGTACCACTACATCCCTTGCCTTAACGACAGCCCCAGCCAGCTGAACTTGCTCACGGCACTGGTTCAACAACATTTGCAAGGCTGGGAACCAGCCCAAACCGATGCCCTGCTGGCCAGCGCCCGGCATTATGCCGCCCACACAAATGGCAAAGTTAAGGAAACAATCACAGAGTAATACGGTGAGAAGGACAAACTATGTTGAAAGAACAAACGCAATCGGAGCTGCTGGCCAAATACGATATTCCCGCACCGCGCTACACCAGTTATCCTACCGTGCCTTACTGGTCAGAAATACCCACCACCGCGCAGTGGGTCGCCGCCCTCCAGCAAACCTTTAGCGACAATCCGCAAACCGCCTGGTCGCTCTATATTCACATTCCTTTTTGTGAATCGTTGTGTACTTTTTGTGGCTGCAACACCTTTATTACCCAAAACCACGACAATGAGCTGAGCTACACCAAAGCGATCCACCAGGAGTGGGAAAGCTATCTGGCCCAGGTGCCGCAGTTCAAAACCGCGCCCATTCGCCAGATTCACCTGGGTGGCGGCACGCCGACCTTTTTTACCGGCAAGAATCTTCAGCGGCTGCTGCGCCCCATGATGGAGAGGGTCAACATCGATCCGGCCCATTTTGAAGGTTCCATTGAAGTAAGTCCACGGGTGACCAACCGCGAACATCTGACAGCGCTGCGCGAGCTTGGTTTTCAGCGCATCAGCATGGGCGTGCAGGATTTCAACCCCGAAGTGCAGCATCTCATTAACCGCCACCAATCGTACGAAGAAACCCGCGATCTGACCCTGATGGCGCGGGAAACGGGCTTCGAGTCGGTCAATTATGACCTGGTTTACGGCCTCCCGGCCCAAACGGTGGACTCTTTCCGGAAAACGGCCGAAACCACCATCGAACTCCGCCCAGACCGCATCGCCCTGTACAGCTTTGCCTTTGTGCCCTGGATTAAAAAAGCGCATCGTCTCTTTACCGAAGATGATTTGCCCAAAGGGGCCGACAAACGGGCCCTGTACGAAACCGCCCGCGAAATTTTTCTGGCTGCCGGTTACAGAGAGCTGGGGCTGGACCATTTTGCCCTGCCAGACGACAACCTCTATCTGGCCCATGAACAGAACGAACTGCACCGCAACTTTATGGGCTACACCGACATGCGCACCGACATTATGCTGGGGCTGGGCGTCAGCTCTATCTCTGAAGCGCCTACCTGTTTCCACCAAAACGACAAGCTCATCAGCAGCTACAAAAAGCGGGCACTGGCCGGGGAGATTCCCACCTTTCGCGGCCACCTGCTGGATGCCGAAGACCAGCAGCAGCGGGAGCAGATTCTGCAGTTCATGACCCGGCAGCAGGTGGCGCTCACGGACGAAGCCCAGGCGGAAGACGTGCGCAGCTATCTGGCAGAACTGCTGGCCGATGGCCTGGTAACCATTGAAGGCACTCACCTGGCGATGACCGACCGGGGACGGCCGTTTCTCCGTAATGCGGCTATGGCTCTGGATTTGCGCCTGCGCCGCCATAAACCAGACACCCGCGTCTTTTCGCAGGCAGTTTAATGAGCTCATCAACCCGCCTTGTATTGCTTGGTCTCAGTTACCGCACCGCACCGATTGAGCTGCGGGAGCAGCTCAGCTGTTCCCTGGCCAACTTGCCCCCCCACTGGCAAGAGGCCGACGGCCGTTTTGCCGCCGTGCAGGAACTGGTCATCCTCTCCACCTGTAACCGCACCGAACTGGTGGCTGTGCTCAACTGCCCCGGTCTGGACGCCCGCGCCTTGCTGGCTGACCTGCTGGCCCGGATGAAGGCAGTGGATACGGCCGTTTTCCAGCCACATCTTTACTTTTACACCGGAACAGACGCCGCCAACCACCTCTGCCGCGTCGCCGCCGGGGTGGATTCGCAGGTGCTGGGCGAGCCGCAAATTTTGGGTCAGGTCACCGACGCTTTCATGGCTGCCACCGCTGCCAAAACCATTGGGCCGCTGCTGACCGAGCTGTTCCGTACCGCCATTCGCTGCGGCAAGCGGGCGCGCAGCGAAACCAGCGTCAGCGAGAACCCGGTGAGCACCAGCGCCATGGCCGTGGCCCAGGCCCAGACCTTGTTGGGGGATTTGACCCGGCGGCAGCACCTCATCATTGGGGCAGGTGAGATGGGCCATCTGGCGCTGAAATCGCTGCGGGCGCGTGGCGTCACCCGCGTCGCCATTGCCAACCGCAGCCGCGCCCGCGCCGAAGCCCTGGCCGCGGCTGACAACCTGCCCGTTTATGGCTTTGACGAACTGGAAACGGCCGTTGCCGCCGCCGATCTGGTGATTAGCGCCACGAGCGCTGGTGCTCCAGTGCTTACCCGGCAGATGGTGGCAAATAGTTTAAAGCTGCGTGGCGAACGGCCGTTAATTCTCATTGATATTGCCGTGCCGCGCGACATCGACCCCGCCGTGCGTCAGCTGCCCAACGTTCACCTGTTCGACGCCGACCAGCTTCAGCAAAGCCTGGATGGGGCGCTGGCGGCTCGGCAGAGCGAAGTGCCCGCCATCGAAGCGATCATTGCCGCCGAAATGGAGACCTTTAACGCCGCGCTGCGCGGCCTGGCGCTGCGTCCCGTCATCGTCGATTTGCGCCACAAGGCTGAGGCGATTCGCCAGCAGGAGCTGGACCGTACCTTGCGTTATCTGGGCGAGGTGGATGCCGAAACGCTGGCCCATATTCAACATTTTTCGCGTGCCCTGGTAAACAAGCTGCTGCACGAACCCACCCTCTGCCTGCGCGATAAAACGGTGGTGGATGAGAAAGCGGCCGTTTATGCCAGCACCGTCCGTGATCTGTTTGGGCTTGATCAATGAGTGGCCTGAAAAAACCATAGATTCGCAGATTTTAACATTGTTTATTTCAAGCTAAAGGTGCTTAACAAATTTAAACAAGAAGAGTTGTCATGCTGAGAGCCTGTGCTGAGGCTGCCGAAGCATCCTCCGAAGCATCCCGTTCCTCTGATCAGAGCGGGATTCTTCCCCATTCGACTTCGCTCAGGGCCGAAGACTCCGCTCAGACTTGTCCTGAGCTTGTCGAAGGAATGACAATTTGTGGACTAATTTGTAAAGGACAACTTCTGCTTTTTGAACCAGGCCTTATTTTGTCATTCTGAGCGAAGCGAAGAATCCCGCAAGGAGCACATGGCAGGTGCTTTGGCATAACAAAAGTTTCACTGGCTATCAAGCGGGCGGGATGCTTCGGAGGATGCTTCGGCAGCCTCAGCACAGGCTCTCAGCATGACAAGTTTATTACCCGAATTAATTTTTAATCCATAAAAGGGGGAGGGGACAAGAGTCCCCTCACGTTTCACGGCGTCAGCCCCAAAAAATTCTGGAGACTTGTAAGGGATTAAACAGATGAGAATTGAAGTATGATTGAATTGATTATTGGTACCCGCACGTCGCAGCTGGCACTGTGGCAGACGCGGCACATCATCGGTTTACTGGCGCAGGCCTGGCCGGATGTCACCAGCCGTACCGAACCGTTCTTGACCTACGGCGACAAGACGCTGGACCAGTCGCTGCCCCAGATTGGCGGCAAAGGGCTGTTTACTCAGGAGCTGGAGCTGGCGCTGTTGGACGGCCGTATTCACCTCGCCGTCCATTCCCTCAAAGATTTGCCCGTGGCAGACAGCCCTGGCCTGACGCTGGGGGCCATTGTCGGCCGCGCCGACGTGCGCGATGTGCTGATTGCGGCCAACGGCCGTACCCTGCAAACACTGCCACCGGGAGCCATCGTCGGTACCAGCAGCCTGCGCCGCCAATCCCAGCTGCACCGCTTGCGCCCCGATTTGGACATTCGCTCCATTCGCGGCAACGTAGAAACGCGCATCCGCAAGGTGTTGGTGGATGGCCAGTACGACGCCACCGTTCTGGCCGCTGCTGGCCTCATCCGGCTGGGGTTGGAAGGGTATATTGCCGACTGGCTGCCGCTGAAAACGATGCTGCCCGCGCCCGGACAGGGGGCTTTGGCCGTGCAGTGCCGCGCCGACGACGCCGGCACGCTGCGCCTGCTGGCCAGCCTGCACCAGCCAGAGGTTGCCGCCACCGTCATTGCCGAGCGCACCTTTTTGCACGCGCTGGGCGGCGGCTGCGCCACGCCCGTGGCGGCTCATGCGGTAGTGACAGACGGCCGTCTGCACCTGACCGGTCTTGTCAGTTCTTTGGACGGTAGAAAAATAGTGCGTGTGGCAGGCAGCGACGATGATGCGGTTACCCTGGGGCACGCCCTGGCCCGGCAGGCCATCGCCGAGGGCGCGGCGGAGATTTTGGCCTGTGTCTAAACGCCCTGGCGTCCGTCCCCGCGTGCTGGTGACGCGCACGGCCGATCAGGCGGCGGCGTTTAGCCAAAAGCTGCGGGCCGCTGGCTTTGCGCCGGTCGAATTCCCCACTATCCAGCTTCAGCCGCTCCCCTGGGAGCCGCTGGACGCCGCTTTGGCCATGCTGCCCGGCTTCGACTGGCTCATTTTCACCAGCGTCAACGCCGCCGACTTTTTTCTGCGCCGCGCCGACGAGCGGGCGGTTTCCCTGGCTCGCCTGCCGCGCGTGGCGGCGGTTGGTTCGGCCACGACGGCCCGATTGGCGGCGCGCGGCATCGCCATCGACTTTATGCCCGACGAGTTTGTGGGCACGGAGCTGGTGCTGGGCCTGGGCGACCTGACGGGCCAAAAGGTGCTGCTGCCTCGCGCCAAAATCGGCCGTCCTGAAATTACCGATTTGCTGCAAGCCCAGGGAGCCGAGCTGGTGGAGGTGCCGCTGTATGATACGGTAACGGCCGTTCCCTCCCCGGAAATGTTGGCTGAACTGAGTAAAGCGTTTGCCGCCCTCACCTTTACCAGCCCGTCCAGCGTGCGCAACTTTTACAAAATCGTCACCGCCAATGCCGATCAGCTCACCCGGCCAGTGGACACGCTGCTGCGCCAGGCGCTGATCGTCTGCATCGGCCCCGTCACCGCCAGCGCCGCCGCCGAAGTTGGCCTGCCCGACGCCCTGGTCCCGGCCGAATACACCATCGAAGGCATGGTGGCGCTGCTGGAAGAGCACCTTAATAACCGCGCTTCAACCCCCTCCCTAGCCCTCCCCCTGTGAGGGGGAGGCCCGGGCAGCGGCGGTGAGCTGGCCAGCAGCGCCTGGCTCCCTCTCCCTTGTAGGGAGAGGGCTGGGGTGAGGGTGGTTACCCAATTTAAAACTTAAACTGCAACAAGATTGGCCCAATCTGATAAACGGAAAGCGGCATGGTTCAAAAAATAGAAGTTGTCCTTTACAAATTAGTTCGAAGATTGTCATTCCTTCGACAAGCTCAGGACAGGACTGAGCGGAGTCTTCGGAGCGAAGCATCCCGCTTACACAGAGGAACGGGATGCTTCGGAGGACCTCAGCATGACACGC
>JBGTCV010000032.1:0-120485 GCA_041748655.1 Promineifilaceae bacterium (SeqCode)
CACAATGGCACTTATGATGGCGAAAAAGTGAATTAAGACTTACTGGAAAGCCGTGTGACACGGAAACGGTCACGCACGGTTTGGAGGGAGGCGGTTGGAAAAGTGCCGCTCGTCGGTAACTCGCTGGCCGCCTACCCTACGGTTCAGCTAATGAAACATCAACGTCGATCGACCGCTATCTATCTGCCGGTGACGGGCGAGCAAGCGCCGCCCGGCCTGCTTGAAGTATGGCAAACAAGCAACAAACGGGTCATCAAGCAGGGGACGCGGGGCAGCTACCAGGGGCTGCGGCACCATTACCCAAACGTCGCGCTGGAGCTTGGACCGCACCATCTTGAAATTGATTACCACACCGGGAAGGTCATCACCAACCCGGTCTACCTGGAGGAAGCCAATGCCAACTGACAACTATAACCTTGAGCAAAACCCGCTGCCGATCAACCGGCTGGAGCGTGGCCAGACAAAGGCCAGCAGGCGGCCGGTCATCAACCTGTACGGCGGGGTGCTGCATTTTCCCGTGCTGGTCATCCCGGAGCATGACTTTGGCCTGCTGCTTCAGGCGGGCATCAACCCCAGCGAAATCGCCTGGGGCGAAACCTATCACGTCAACCTGCTGGCTTATTGGGCGCAGGCCGAAGACCCCAGCGGCCGGGGCGGCGCTTACCGCAACGCCACCAAGCTGGTGGACAACGACCCAGAGAAAGCCGAGGCGCGAAAGATAGCCGAGGCAATGCTGGCCCACAGCCGGAAGCAGACCGAGCAGCTGGAGACAATCACGATCCACCTTCAGCTGATCTTGGGCTTAATGAAGCACAGCCAGATTGATCAGCTCTTCCCCGACGTACCGGACAGATTGCTGAACTAAACCGTTCGTGACCGGCGCGGCCCACCTGGTCGCCGCGCCGGTCATGAATCATTGAAGTTCGCGGCAGCCAGCCGCCCCCCATAAATTAGCCCCTACACCCTATTAAATTCTCCACCATCCAGCTCACAATTAACTATGAGCTACTAACTTTTCTAGGACTATTGGTATACCCGTCCCCGCCGTTCGGCGCGGTTCGGACAAAAAATGAGCAAGAAACAGACCCTCACCACCATCGTAGACGCCCTGGTCGAAGAAACGGCCGTATCCCCGGCCGATTCACAACCCGCTGCCCCGCCGCCCAGCTGGGTAGACGCGGCCCGGCCGCACCTGACCGCCATCACCGGCGCAAACAAGATTAAGAAGCGCAATACCGTTTTTGATTTTGCCGTAAGCCAGGTGATGAATACCCAAATGACGTGGGGCAGGGGCACCGGCCACTGCGCCCGATCCACCTGGCTGGACCATTGGCAGCACGAGCCGCAGGTGCAGGCCGCGCTTACGGCCGTTCTTGAAATCCTCCAAACCAGACGAACCGACGCGGCAGCTACGGCCGTTGACCAGGCAATGGTCATGCTGCAAGAGGCCGCGCCCGAAGCGGCCCAGGTGCTGGTTGGTTTGCTCAGCCGAACCAAGAGCGCCAAGGTGCTGCGGCTGGTGGCCAACTCCATCCTTGACCGGGCCAGCCGCAAGACAACTGTCAAGCAGGACGCCGTAGAGATCCCCGGCCTGGAGTCTGCCCTGTCTACCATCTTTGGCGACGAGGGCGACTGAACGGCCGTTTGATGACCACCACCACCCAGGCGTATCCCCGGGCCAACGAGCTGCACCGCTGCCTCACGGCCGCCCGCGAGGCGGGCATGACAGGCAGGCAGATCAGCCGCTTCTTAAAGGCGGGCTATGTGCCCCAGCCCAAGCAGATGCAGTTCCATGCCGCGGCGCGTGAGGCTGATCAGCCGCTTGGCCCCACCTTGATTGCGATGGGGGGCGCACGTGGCCCAGGCAAGAGCCACGCCAGCATCGAGCAGGCGGGCGTCGATGATTGCCAGCGCGTGCCCGGCCTGAAGGTGCTGTTCTTGCGCAAGGTGGGTAAGGCGGCGCGGGAATCGTTTAACGATTTACGGCGCAAGACGTTGACCCACGTGCCCCACGACTACCGGGAGTACAGCGGCCTGCTGATGTTCCCCAATGGCTCCCTGATTCTGGTGGGCAACTTCCTGCGTGAAGATGACATCGACAAATATCTGGGCATTGAGTATGACCTGATTGTCATCGAGGAGGCCACCCAGCTGAGTGAGGAGAAGTTCACCAAGCTGAGGGGCAGCCTGCGCACCAGCAAGCGCAACTGGCGGCCGAGGATGTACCTGACCACCAACCCTGGCGGCATTGGCCACCAATGGTTTAAGCGCCTGTTTGTGGTGCCCTGGCGCAGAGCGCAGGCCGGTCAACGCATCGAAACCGATACCCGCTTTATCCCGGCCAACTACCGGGACAACAAGTTCCTCAACAAAGAGTACATTGTTTACCTGCTGACCTTAACCGGCGTGTTGGGCCGGATGTGGCGCGACGGGGATTGGGACGTGGGTGCCGGGCAGTTCTTCACCAACTGGGACCACGACCGGCACGTGATACGGCCGTTTAACGACGGGATCGTGCCAGCCCATTGGCCACTGTGGGCCAGCTTTGACTATGGCTTTACCCATCCAACGGCCGTTTATTGGCACACCAAGCTGGAGAGCGTGGTCTACACCGTGGCCGAGCATGTGGCCAGCCGCTGGCTGCCCCAGCAGCACGCGGCCGAAATCCACCGGATTACCCGCAAGCTGGGGCGTGAGATCGAGGAGATGAGCGCCTTTGTGGCTGGGCCAGATGTCTTCGCTCAGCGAGGCGACAGCAGCAGCAAGACGATTGCCGAGCAGTACAGTGCGTTTGGCATTGAGCTGACCCCGGCAAACAACGGCCGTATTGCGGGCGCGGCCGAGATGCTGCGACGGCTGGGCAATGCTGAGGCGGGGATTGATCCGACCTGGTTCATTTGGAATACGTGCCCCTGGTTGATTGAGACGATACCGGCCATGCAGCACGATCCGCACCGGGTGGAAGATGTGCTGAAGGTGGACGCAGACCCAGAGGGGAAGAATGGAGATGATCCCTACGACAGCGCCAGGTATGGTTTGATGGAGGAGGCCAGCACGGAGGGGGATGGGGTGATGGTCTCTTATTGAGTCTATTCACATTCACGCTTTTGGGGAGCGAGGGAAAAATTTGCAGATAGTTTGCAGTGCATTTGTAGTCATTTTGTTATAAAGTAACTGGGGCTACCTTTGACCGTCAACGAACTCGCACCTCTTGACGCTGGGTAGCCTTTTTCCCTCTACGGCCGATTTGAATTTACCCAGGTGTTCGAAAGCTGGCCTTTCATGACCGCCATCTTTTACAGATGCTCCTATTGTCATGAATGGGCCATTTTGCTATAGTGTAAGTGCGAGTTCGTTTTAGCAACGGTCACATCGTCAACATCTTCTAGCGCAAACCATCCTAATAAACATCTTCCAACCCCTGGGTCATCCTTCATTGGCCGTTAATTCGCATTTCTGGACGACGGATGACCTTTTTGTTTGCCTAAGCAGGTGTGGAAGGAAAACCTCATGACCCCCGTTCTAACTGAAGAGCAAAAGGCCGCAGCCCGTTTGCTTGTCAACGTTCAGAGGGAGCACAATCTGCCAAGGCACATTTTGATCTACTTTGATTCTGCTTATTGTGCCGTTTACCCCCTGGGTGACTTCGCTGACTGGATATTTATTGACCAGGTAAACAAAGAAGTCATTCAAGCTTTGAACCATATGGGTTTCTTAGATTTAGGTTTTCATGCCAAGCTGGGGATGGATGTGATTACCTTCAAAAAAGCGATTTTTACGGCCGAGGAGTCGAATTTTAGCCCAAAGCAATAGCCAGGGTTTATAAAAGCGACGAACGAGAGGTGCCACATACAATTTTGCAAGGTTGCCTGTAAAGCAAAGCTGGTTAAAAAAAATATGCGCTGGTTGTTTTTGGTATTGGCTAAAAACTCCTCCCCCAAACTGGCACGAGAGAAACGCGACTGGAACAAAAACAACCAGGGTACGGACAGTCCCAACCCCCTCAGCCAATGCCTTAGACTGAAACCGGGAAAGCCGCTTGAGAAATCAGGCGGTTTTTTGTTTTCGTGACAAACGGCCGTGTCGATACCAAAACCTCAAGACAGAAGCGGATTTTATAGGTCTTTTTCACCGTCTTTATTATTCATTGCTTCCAGCTGTTTGCTAACACAGTGATGATCTCCATAGGAGCAAAACACGCAGCAATCACCTTTTAGAGGTTTGATTTGTGTGCCACACCTGGCACATGCATGAAAGATGAGTCAAAAATCGAAGGGGATATCTAATTCTTCAACATGACCACAGTGTGGGCATGTCAAGTTGGTTCGAGTTACAAGTTCTGAAGGCATATCACACTCCCTGAAACGATCATTCGTGACAATTCAGGCAAGATTGTGTGGCCTATTGTCACGACACTTTTAATTTGCTATGATGTCTAGGCGAGTTAAGCTGATTTCGACCCAAAAAAGGATGAGGGAATTAATCAATTAACCGTACCTCTTAAAAAATGTTTTTCTCCATCATATTGGAGAGAACGATTAGAGCGAATGCAATTGTATATCAAAGAAGTAACGCTACAGACCCTAAAGGTTTTGCATTCGACTAATCTGCCTCCGAAAGTGGCAGGCCATTGAGGTCTTGCCAAGAAACCCGAATAGATAGTTCCAAATTATTTATTAAATCGGTGTGATGTTGTCTGTCGTTCTCGTTTGTAAGATAGCAATGCTAGCATAGAATGTCGTGCTAAGCGGCTTGCGCTGCGACCAAAATCGCATGTATAAGCGGAAATGCGCCTGTAAAAACGGGCCTGTCTATCCAGTCAGCTTTGCATCTATTGGCACGAATAGAAATATATCGCGCTCCATATCAAGGAAACCACAATGAAATTGTTGCACATTATTGCCACGCCCCGCGTGAACGAATCCAACACGCTGCGAATAACCACTGCCTTTATAAACAGCTTACGCGCCAAATATGCTGATTTGCGTGTGGATGTCATGGATCTGTTTAATCAAGATTTGCCCGCGGTCGCTGGTGAAAACATTGAGAGCAAGTACACCTTATTGCTCGGCCAACCCATTGACAAACGTCATGAAGAGTCATGGAAACAAATTGAACAGCTGATTCAACACTTTTTGGCGGCAGATATCTATCTGATCTCTACACCAATGTGGAACTTCAGCATCCCGTACGCCTTAAAGTATTATATTGACGCCATCGTTCAGCCTGGTTATACATACAAATATAATGAACTGGGACAGCCTGTCCCGCTTGTTTTTGGCAAAAAGATGGTTTGTATTACTTCGCGAGGCGCAGATTATTCTCAAAACAGTCCATTCCACGTTTATGATTTTCAAGAACCATACCTGCGGGCAATTTTTGGCTTTATCGGCATTACAGATCTTCATGCCATTAATGCACAACCCATGGACATAACGCCGGCACTGCGTGAAGCCGCCATTGCCTCTGCAGTGGAAGAAGCCAATACTCTAGTTGCCAATACTGACTGGACTGCTTCAGAAACCGCTGCCCCCATACAACACCCGGCGGAATTAAAGCCAAAGCCTATTAATTAGAACCCGGCATACCTGACCAGCCCATAACGACATAGCGATAATCATTGGTAAAAAACCAACGATCGTCCAAAACAAACCGGCCGTTTACACACAACTCTACACAGCCGCTTGAGTAATCAGGCGGCTTTTTTTTTCGTGACGAACGGCCGTAACCTGGCAAACCTATTGTCACGACACTTTTAATTTGCTTTTATGTCGAGGCGAGTTCATGGTGCAGGCGTCCAGATTGCCAGTCAGCCAGTGACTTGAGTCAAAATCTAAGCTATTATTCAAATACAAGGTCATCCGTGGCCGCCCTTGAACTCGCACTTCTTGGCAATCGGATGACCTTTTTTTATTGGGTGTTGCGTCAAGGCTGGCTAGATTGAATAAACTACTATAGTACTGATCAAGAATTACTCTAGTAGGGCAGCATAATACATTGTTGGGCTGCGCGGCGTGGGTCGCTGTTTTGGACGCGGCGCGGTGTTTGCCAGGCGGTTGGTTGGCGGGAGGTTCTGGTAATGGGCGACCGAACCGCTGCCAGGTTTTGGTTGGGTGAGGTATTGGATTTGCGGTTCGGTGGGTGGTGACGGCCGTTGGGCACAAAATTGGGGATCGCCAAAGTCAATTTAAGGGAACATTTCCTCAAACAGAAGCGTTTGTATGAGAACTATCAACAACCATCGGAGGAATTCTAAATGGGCAAAATCTTTAGGTCTCTATTTTTCGTTTTAAGCATATTCGTATTGATGGGCTGTAGGCCAGCCGCAGGCGAGGTTGTCTCATTGACGCCTCGGCCTACGCGCCAGGTGGAGTCAGAGCCGTCGGCTACCGACATACCGGTCTTGCCCACGCCAACTATTGAGCCATCGCCCACCCCTACCGCAACGCCGCAGGACATCGATCACGTGCAGCATCCTGAATGGCAGCCGCATGACGTAGACGTAACGGCCGTTGCCAGCCAGCTCGGCTGCGATCCCGCCCAGGCCGATGCCCTAGTCGTTGAGGACGCCTGCCCCGACAGCGAAATTGCCCAAGGCTGCTACGTGCTCTACACGGCAGCCCTGCAATGGGGTGATGACGAAACCACGCTAGTGCAATGTCGCTATGTTGAGGTAAAAGAAAGCGAAACCGACGCCTATCTGTACAACATCGGCATCGACCACTTTTTGCCCATTCACCTAATCGTGATTCGGCCGGATGGCATGACACGGGTTAAAAATCTGATTGAACTACAGGTGCTGCTGGCTCCGATTGAAACGTCCGAACAGGCGCTGACCTATGCCCAGGCTTACACCGGGCTAACGACCGTTCAGTTTGAAGGCAAGCCCCATCTGCTGCTGGACTACCCCGTCACCTACTACGCCGACACGCTGGAAGATAGTTACGTGGAAACGACAGACGCCGGATTCAACGTGCTGCTGTACGATCTATCCGATGACTGCACGCCCTGGACGACAACGGCCGTTCGCCTCCAAATTACCCCCGACGGCCAAGTGACCACGCTGGAAACATTCGACGTTTACAACTTCGACGACAATACCTGCTATTAGATAATTCAGCTGCACGCGGCTTTGCCTAAACGGCCGTTGGTCCAAGCTATACATGCGGCGGCTCAACCACTTCTAAAAATCAAATCTGGCCCAATGTCGGCAATCGTCGGACAGTCACATTGGGCTATGCCATTTTCTAGCTCGTAGCGCAGCAGCTCCAGCACGTGACGCGTTTCCGTTTTGGCAATGGTTTTGGTTATTATTAGTCAGACTGGCAGGGCAAAGTTATGTAAAAGCCAGCCAACATCGCGTCCAGCCGACCTGCAAGATCGATCTTTTTTGAAACTATTTGGTGAATTCGTCAGTTGTTGGCTTACCCCTTGCAGGCGGCTGACGCAGGCGTTCAAAAAGACCTGATGGCAATTACGATATTTTTCCCAGGGTGGAAACGTATGGCTAAAACAATGACGCCAGCTGAGTTTGTGGCGAAGTGGGCGCGGATTTAGGAGAGGGGGAAACGGCCGTTCCCTAACCACTCTACACAGCTACACAGCCGCTTGAGCAATCAGGCGGTTTTTTTGTTTTCGTGACGTACGGCCGTAACCTGGCAAACCGCTTGTCACGAAACTTTTAATTTGTTATTATGTCGAGGCGAGTAAAGGTGCAGGCGGCCAGAATGCCAGTGACTTGTTGCAAAAACCCAGCTATTATTCATATCCAAGGTCATCCGTGGCCGCCTGAACTCGCACTTCTTGGCTCACGGGTGGCCTTTTATTTTTGAGGAATAATCTCCATGGCACAAGAAGGTAGAAGCTCAAATTCTTTGAGCAAATTTGTCACTAACCCTGTTGTACTCGGATTTGTTACTGTCATCGGATTGCCTGTTGCTGTCATCGCAATCTTATTGGCCATTTATTTTTATAGAGACAACAGTTTAGATTTCGAATATCAGCTTTCTCTACTAGCAACGCAATCAGCCAAACAGGATATTCAGATTTCACTAAGTTTCGAACAGAATCTTTTAGCAGCGCAGCGAGCCACAGTGGAGGTCGATAGAGCTTTGCTTCCTACGCCGCCACTACCTGCAGATAATAGTGATTACGCTCCAACAGCTACCTACATTGCTATCCAATCAGGTCAAATCGAAGCCACCAGTCAAGCTATACAGACAAGACAACATGAGATTGAAGCTACACAAACCTCCATTGCCCAAGTACCCCCAGCTACTGGATTTTCTGTGTCTGACGCAAATCAAGTTCCTTTAGACGAAAATTGTAATTATCAGCTCACTGGCATTGTCATTGGTGAGGGCAGAACGGGAGTTAACAACAACGATGTAGCCTATAAGCTAGCACAAGATGGCTACATAGTTGGTGACGCGATTAAGGCCACTATTGATGGGGTCTCTCTTGGAGACGATGGCGTCACCTTTATGATCAAACTTGCCGAACCACACCAAAGAAGTGAACTAATCTTGAGAAATGGGGCTTTCTTCATTGTTGCACCTGAAGACGCTGAGGGTTTTCTCCGATTACGAGTAAGAAATCTCGAATGTCGAAAAATATTTCAAGAACTAATTACCTACCCACCAAGTTAAATATAGATTGCTATGGCTACAACAATGACGCCCACTGAGTTTGTGGCGAAGTGGTCGCAGATTCAGCAGAAGGAAACGGCCGTTTCCCATTCCCACTTTTTTGACGTTTGTCACCTCGTTGGGCACAAGACGCCTCTGGCTTACGATCCCACCGGCGAGCGGTTTTCGTTCGAGACCACCACCGCTAAGCCAGATGGTTCCAAAGGGTTTGCCGATGTCTTCTTCCGTGAGCGGTTTATTTGGGAATACAAAGGCCCGCACAAAGATTTAGACAAAGCGTACCAGCAGCTCCAGCTGTACCGTGAAGCGCTGGAAAACCCTCCCCTGCTGATTACCAGCGACATCCACACCATTGTCATCCACACCAATTTCAACAACTACCCCATTCAGGAACATAAAATCACGCTGGACGAGATTCTGAAAGGGGATGGCGTAAAGAAGCTCTCCTGGGCTTTCTTTGAACCAGAACGGTTCAAGCCGGAGAAAACCCGGCAGAACATCACCAAAGCCACGGCCGATTCTTTATTGGCCGTGGCCACGGAGATGAAGCGTCACCGAGACTTCCTGGGAGAAGGACGTTTCACCAATGAGCAGCTGGCCCACTTCCTGGTCCGGCTGCTCTTTGCGCTGTTTGCCGAGGATATGGGGCTGCTGCCGGACAACCTGTTTACCCAGGTGGTCAAAGCACGTGGCGGCAATTACGGTGAGCTGCGGCCGGTCTTGCAGGAGCTGTTCGACAAGATGCGCGGTGGTGGCGTGTTTGGCATGTGGCGGATTCGGCACTTCAACGGCACCCTGTTTGATGATAACTTTGTGCCCGACGTCCCCCACGACTTGGGCAGACTGCTGATGCAGGCGGCCGAGCAGGATTGGTCACAGGTAGACCCCTCTATTTTTGGCACGCTGTTTGAGCGCGTCATCGATGAGGATAAACGGGCGCAGCTAGGGGCGCACTACACCAGTGAAGACGACATTATGCTGATTGTGGAGCCGGTGCTGATGGAACCGCTCAAGCGCAAGTGGAACGAGGTACGCCAGGAAGCCAGCAAGCTGCTTAGGCTGGCCAGTGACGACGCCCAGACCCGGCAGCAGGTCCACCAGGTGCTGGTAGCGTTTGCGGCCGAAATTGCCGCCTTGCGCCTGCTGGACCCCGGCTGTGGCTCCGGTAACTTTTTGTACGTCGGGCTGCGGGAGCTGCTGAACCTGCAAAAAGAGGTCATCGCCTTTGCCGCCCGTTGGGGGCTACCGCCCATCGAGCTGACCGCTGGGCCGGAGCAGCTATATGGAATAGAGATTAACCCGTACGCCCACGAGCTGGCCCAGATTACGGTCTGGATTGGCTACCTGCAATGGCGGGCTGAAAATGGGTTTGGTGAGATCAGCGACCCGATTTTACGGCCGTTGCGCAACATCAAGCGGATGGATGCGATTTTGGCTTATGATGAAAACGGCCATCCCGTTGAACCTGAATGGCCCGAAGCGGAAGTCATTATTGGCAATCCTCCATTTCTTGGTGGCCAAAAAATCAAACGTGAGTTTGGAAGTAAATATACAAAAAGCATTCGCTTTTTATACAAAAATCGTGTTCCAGACGCCGCCGATTTAGTAACTTTTTGGTTTGAACGAGCGAGAGGCCAAATTAAGCAAGGGAATGCAAAAAGAGCAGGATTGATCGCGACCCAAAATATTAGAGGTGAAGCAAGTAGGCCTGTCCTTGACCAAATTCAAATAGATTGCAATATATTTATGGCATGGAGTGACCGCCCATGGGTTTTAGATGGGGCGGCAGTTCGAGTATCAATCGTGGGTTTTGATGATGGAACTGAAACCATGATGATTCTTGACGGTATCCCGGTTCAAAACATTAACTCAAATCTCTCCACGGGGTTAGACCTAGCTCAAGCGACATCGCTTAAGGAAAATGAAGCTCTTGGATTTATGGGAATTATTAGGAATGGACCCTTTGAGTTAAGTGAACAAGAAGCCAAACTCATGTTGGCGACCCAAAATAAAAATTCCGCCTATTCTAATAGTCAAGTAATCAAACGGTGGATTCGTGGCCTTGACTTAACAGATAGACCTAAGAATACATGGATTATTGATTTCGGAACAGAGATGTCTTTGCAGAAAGCCGAGAATTACGAACTTCCAATTGAGTATCTTCGAACGCATGTAAAGCCAATTAGGAATACAAAAGACGTAGACAAAATCCGAGAAGAGTGGTGGCTATTTGAAGGTCGCAGAAGTGGAATGAGAAAAGCCCTTGAAGGGCTACAACGGTTCATAGCGACTACTTTAGTAGGTAAACATCGGCTTTTCAAATGGTTTGAAATCAGCACAATTCCAGATGCAAGAGTAGTAGTGATTGCGCGTGACGATGATTACTTTTTTGGTGTTCTCCATTCAAGAGCCCATGAGTTATGGGCTCTCGAAAAAGCTGCAATTCATGGGGATGGAAAAGATGGGGGGCGCCCAACATATAATGTAACCACTTGTCTGGCCTCTTACCCCTTCCCCTGGCCACCCGGCCAGGAACCAGGCGAAGCTGAAGACCCACACGTCGCTGCCATTGCCCAATGGGCGCGGGCGTTGGTGGCCTGGCGTGACAATTGGCTGAATCCGCCGCGTGAAGGCATGTACGCCGGGCTGGGCACCGCCTACGACAAGTTGGTAGCCAAACGCACCCTCACCAACCTGTACAACGGCCTCGTCTACTATCGGGAAACCGTCAAAGCAGGCCAGCTCTTCGACCGCGCCGAGTTCGACAAAGTCACCCGCAAATCCGTCACCCCCGCCGACATCCAGGAACTCGATGATATACATGCTGCGTTGGATACGGCCGTGCTGGATGCCTACGGCTGGCCGCACAATCTGACAGATGAACAAATTTTGGAGAGGCTTCTGGCTCTAAATTTGGAGAGGGCAAAGTGACACAAGGCAAAAACCATGCGAAACTGGATTTCAACCTCACCCCCGAAGAAATCGCCATCGTCGAGGGCAGGTAGCCATTTTTAAGAAACGGCCGCTTTCCTGTGAACCGGAGAGTGCACTAAATTGGCGAGATATTATTTTATTCTAACTTAATTAATATGGTTAGACCCATCAAATAGGAGGCATTAAGTGTCCACACGTCCTTTACGTAGATTAGCATCAATTTTGTTAGTATTACTAACTTTTACTGTTGGGTGTTCAGGAACTAGTAACAGCACGCCATTACCCACCCCTACGCCATCAAACATACAACCAGACGATATATGGGATGTTATCTTTAATTGTAGCAGTGGAAGGTGTACTACTGCACAGGAGGAACAACTCCTAAACCAATTTGTTGGAACAAGAGTGCGTTGGACCGAACGCGTTACTGATGTTGATGGAAATGGCACTGTAAGAATCATTACATCAGGCCTTTTTTTAGATTTGTATGGAATCCCCAGGTCCCAGACAAATGCTTTAAGAGTACGGGATGAAATAACATTTGAAGGTACTCTTGCTATTTCACCTGACAGGCTAAATGAATTATTTTGGGAAGTAAGAAACGCTGTGATCATTCCTTAAGCTACACTTGTTCCTTAGCTGATTATGGTTTTTCTGCAAATTTGACCCGAACGTCCGTTCCCCTCTACAATATCCTTCAACGGACAACCTGATAACTACCGAGTCTCATTAATCAAATATCCGGACCGACAGCAAGTCGGTCCGGATATTTTTATATCTCCCGGTTAGGATGACGTCTTTATAAGAGGCTGTGGCCGGTGACCTCTCCGCGCCATCTTCCCCCCATATTTTTCAGGCTCTGGTACAAGCAGCCAAGTCCGTCCACCACCACACACGTCATCCCAGGGGGCTATTCACCTTCCATTTCCAACTATGGATCATAAAAAAGAGGGAGGGCAAGGGCCACAATCAGGAGGGTTAACCCTTGCCCAATCCTGCCGCTAAACAAAACTATGCGTTTCCAATTTGTCAGCCCTGATCAAAAAGGTTTCACAACCATACCAACCAGGTTTTCGTGCCTAACATCAGGAGGAATTGCCAACGACAGAACGGCCAAAGAATACCAAATTTTGTGGGATGGGACAATAAAATAATTCGCCAAATCAAACAGCAAGCGGGACTAATGTCATATAAATCTTAAGGTCCCAGACCTATATACTAACCACACAACTTATTCATTGAGCGCACGACGCCCCTTTGGAACAGACCGCACGACGGCCGTTTCAACAGGGGCGTTTTTTATTTAATCAACACATGGCCGAACTACTTACCAAAGACGATCTACTCATTATTCTCTACCGCATGGTATTGACCCTGCGCAATACCGCACTCTGCGGCCCGAACAGCACCTTCTCTCAAGAGCTGATGGAAAAGCTAGGGAATCCCGAACCCGGCGATCTGGTCATGCGGCACCGCATAGACAATGACCCCGTTGCCCTGAAAATCGCCAAGCTGGTTTTTAGCATCCCGGCCACAGAAAACAATCCATGTTCGCACACGGTCATGCTAATGGACGGCAGCGTAACCACCTGGCGCAACGAGCGCATTTACAAAATACCCACGGCCGTTTTTGTGACGAGGCAGCCCCGATGAACGGCCGTCATATCACCATGCCCGAAGCTAGCCAGCGCTGGCAGGGAGCGAAAGCCCGATGATTCTGCCCGATCAGATCAACCTGGCTACCATTGCGTTCATGCAGCACCAGATGGACGAGGAGCTGGAGATTCAGGCCCGCGTGGTGAAGGCTCGCGCCCTGCTGGATGGCTACTACGACAGCAATCTGGCCACCGAAACCGCTTCCTCTCTGGTGGGTGGCTCAGCGGCAGACATCGAAGCCCCCAACCTGAGCGAGATCACCATCCGCACCATTGTGCGCCGGGTGGACGTCCAGGGCGTCACCGGCACCGACGAGACGCTGGTCGAATGGATTGAAAACGTCTACGAAGCGATTGGCGTGGACATCATGCAGGGGGAGCTGCATCAATGGGTGGAGCGGGACGGCGAAGCGTTTGCCATCGTAGATTACAACCGAATCGCCCCACGGCCGTGGGATGAAAACGCCACCGGTATGCCCAGCCTCATTATCAAGGAGCGGTACACCAGCGCCGAGGTCAGCTACGGCGATGAGGTGGGCAGCAACAATGGCTGTAAAGCCCATTACCGCAACAACGACCCCCACCAGCCGCTGGAGATGATCAGCGACCGCTGGATTGAGACGATCTACGAAAACGAAGAAGAGGTTGTCACCCAGCGGATGAACCTCTACATTGCCGATCAGCCCCTCACCCGCGCCCGCGTCGAGAAGTACGTCATGAACGAGGAAGGGGAGTGGACGGAGTACAAGGCCAACTACATTGACGAGACCGGCAAAGAGGTGCCGGAGGAGTGGCCTATCTGGTGGACAGAAGACCAGACGGAAAACGGCCGTTCTTACCCCCTGATTGCCGTCCATTTTCGCAATGAGGAAATCCAGCCCATCACCCGCAAAATTTGGGGCTTACAGCACGCGATGGATCACGGCTGGAGCAGCTTCCTGAGCAGCATGGCCTTATCAGGCCACCAGCTGCTTAAATTCTTTGGCTGGATGCCCACCACGGACGGCAAGGAACCGGCCAGCGACGGATCCAACCTGATGCGCGTCAAGGCCCGCTCCCTCATTGGCACCGCCAAGAAGAAGCCAGACGAGGCCAGTCTGGAGCCAATCCAGGCGGGCGACATTGCCCAGGCGATCAACGCCATGGACAAGATTGCCATCTATGCCGCCTTTGTGTCCGGCCTGCCGATCAACAACTTCATTATCTCCAAAAGCGTGGCCAGCAGCTCCACCCTGCGCCAGGGTGAAGCCGACATGATCGCCCACGTCAACGCCCTGCACCGCCTGTTAGGCCGCAGCTGGTCCCAGGTGTTTGAGCTGTTCCGCCTGATGGAAATGCTCTACGGCGACACCCAATTTACCCCATCGGGCGTACGGCCGATTTGGGCACCACCGGAGACGGTCAACGTCGAGGCCCGCAGCCAGGAAGCTGTGGCCCAGAAGGCCACCGGCGTGCCCGACCAATATATTTGGCGGCACGTCTGGGGCTACACTGAAAAGCAGGTTGACGCCATGCAGGCAGCATTGGCCGAACTCGAAAAAAGCATGGGAACTGCTGATGAAGAAGTCGGAGACGACCCCGACAGCGAAGCAGATACGGCCGTTGACGAGACGGCCGTAGGAGAATCGTGAGATAATTCTGTATCATCTCTTTGAGGGAGAGCAAGATTTATGCGCGTTACATCGCTAAAACAAACACGGCAAAGAGCCAGCAGGCTACAGCACAGGCTGAAAGAGCAGGCTGTAAAGAAGCAAATAGAAGCCTTCAACAGACTTGTTGAAGCAGGTATAGGTCTGGTCAAATATTGGGCGCTGGCTGGAGACATCGAAGAGGATCACATTGCCATCCTAAGCGCCCTGCTGGCATTCACAGACAGCAGCTACTACAGTGACAAACCCCGCAAAGCCAAGACCGACGCTTTAGGTCTCGCCTTGCGGGCAGCATATCTTTACGGAAAGTTCGGAGGGGTAGCTCCTCACGAACCGCAGCCGGAGACAGAGACGGAGCCACAAGATGGCCAATAATGGCACCCCCACTTGGAAAGAAGTGAGAAGCGGCACCGGCCGTTTGCTGTTCAAATTTAACCCAGCAAAGAACATCATTGAGCATAAAAGCGGCCAGAAGGTGTACCTTGTCGATTTAGACGATCAGACCGTAAGTGTAAGACCTCCCAAGATAGCGAAGGAGCCGAAACTATTTGGGTCAACCGGCCTATTAAATTGGCCGCCGTAAAAACATAAACTGAAACCGTTACCGGGCTGGTAGCTCAATTAGGCAGAGCGCCACCGCAGGGAGAATACCCAGCGGCGGAGGTTGCTGGTTCAATTCCAGCGCAGCCCCCCATACAACTTAGACCAGAGCGCGAAGACGCCCACCAGGACAGACCGTTTAACGGCCGTTCCGGTGGGCGTTTTCCTTTTTACCAACCTATTCAAACGGCCAGCAGCAGGTAACAAGCGGCATCGTGGCCCCCCAACAACGCAAAGCACACCGCAGCCAATCGGGGATGAGAGTGCTAACACGACCGCTGGCCAGCTTGGAATTTTCAGGAGCGAACTATGTCAGATATGCCAGAAACCACGGCGACCGGCCGAGAGGGTCAGGAGACCGAGGAGACCACCCCCACAACCGAGACGGGAGCGGAGGGCGGCACCCCCCAGGCAGAAACCAAGACACCCGATGAATTAGCAGCCTTACGCGCCCAGCTGAAAACGGCCAACGATGAATCAGCGGCGAGACGCCACAAGATCAAAGAGTTGGAAGACCAGATTACCGCCGCCAGCCGCAAGGACATGGACGAGGTAGACCGGCTTAAAGCTGAGCTGGCAGACCTGAAAGGAGCCAGCCAGGCCCGCGACGAGCTAAGCGCCCGCATAGAGCGGTACGAAACGGTGATCCAGTCGCAGGTGGACCAGCTGCTGAAGGAGCTGAAGGTTCCAGATTACATCACCACGCTCCTGGAGAGCAAGACCCCGGCCGACAAGCTGGATTATCTGTTGGCCAACCGTGACAAATTGCAGCCCGCCGAGAAGCGCAAGCCCGACTTTGAAGCCGACAGAAAGGGCAGCGGCAAACAACTATCCGATAAAGAGAAAGAGGCGCGACAAACCGCACTACGCCAGCGGATGCGCCTACGAAGGAGATAACAACCCATGGCAGAAATTCCATTTAACCCAGCCCTCGTTGATGTTCCCACCCCGCACAACTGCGAAATTGAGCGCGGCATTTTGGGCGCACCGGCCGTACCCGGCGAATGGGTTTACCCCGACGGCGTCAACGGCTGGAAACCGGCCATTGGCACCAGCGCAGCCGCAGCCCATGCCCGTGGCATGGTCATTGCCGATGGCTTTGGCAGCGTTGCTTTTCAGAGCGGCCAAACCGTGGACATCGTGGTCAAAGGTCGCGTGAGCGGCTTTAGCGACCTCACGCCCGGACTGCCTGTTTATGTGTCCCCGGACACAGCAGGCGCAGGCGACCAAGCCGCCCCCACCACCGGCGAATATACCTGTTTTGGTGGCTACGCCTGGAACGGTGAAAGCATCATGGTTAACCCGCAGGTTCAGACCCCGGCAGTCGTCGGCTAACAGCAGCGGCCGTTTCTCTGAAACGAAGCACCGACGCTAACAACAAGGACACAACATCATGGCCAACACTGGCAATCTAAATCTAAAACATATTCAAATCCCCTCAGCGTGGGACCTGGCTGAATTAAAGCGGCTGACCATGCGCGAAGGCAAAACGTACGAAGATGTCATCAGCGAAGTTGACGACGCTTTAGCCATGGCCTGGACCGACGCCATGAGCGGCTGGATCTCCACGCTGATGTACACCACCACTGAGGTGGAGCTGGAGTACGGCGAAGGGAATCGGGGCGGCTGGGAAGACCACACCGAGTACGGGCAGGGCGACGGGCAGACCGGCGAAGACACCGGCCACATGCTGCCCATCCAGTTCAAGGATTACAAATTGGGCTGGACGGCCGATTTCCTGCGCGAGGCGCGGCAAATCAAGATCGACGAGGCCATTGGCAATATGGCCAACAGCCTGATCGATCTCGTAGAGAAAATGACCCTGACCCGCCTCTTTAAATTAGAGGAAGAAACCGGCAAGCGGTACGGCTTAGGGACCGGAATCTCTGTGCCCTTTGTCGATGGTGGCAACGGCACCATCTCATTTGTGCCCAAGCCCAATCCAGATCGGGCAGCCCCATTTGCCGCCACGCACAACCACTATTTGCGGCTGAACGGCATCACCCAGGCCAACCTGGAAACGGCCGTTGGCCATCTCTGGGAGCATGGGGTTGACGGCCCTTACGAGCTGCTCATTTCACAAACCGACGTGGACGACTGGACGGACGTTACCGGCTACAAAGAAAAGGCCAATGCCTTTATCAACTACGGCGATAACACCACCCTGGCAGGCGTGGGCGACGAATATATCGGAGCCATCACCACCAAGATGTACGGCACCGTCCTGGTTCGCGTCACCGCACGAGTCCCAACCGGCTACTGGGGCGTTTACCGCTCTTACGGCCGAAACGACCCGCGCAATCCCCTCTGGGCACGTTGGGACCCGATGTTTGGTGAAGGCCCGCAGCTGGTTGTGGCTCAGGTTGCCCTCTACCCGCTTCAGGGCGCTATCGGCCAGATGAAGCTGGGCGTGGGCGTTGGCCCGGACCGCATCGCCGCCGTGCTGGTCAAAAACGACACCACCGGCAGCTACACCAGCCCGGTCATCAACTAAGCATCTGCTTTCCTCCTCCTGATGTGGGGGTGATCCCTACGCGATCACCCTCACATCCTGAAAGGGAAGAAAAGACACAAGGAAGGAAGCATGAAAGCAAATCTATTCCAAACAAACGCAGGCTTGCCCAACACCTGTTCAGGCTGTGGTCAGAACCCTGGCAGCCACTGGTTTGCCGCAAACATCGACGACGCCATTGCAGGCATCGCCTTCTGTGGTGCCTGTGCCAATGTAGTGACAGCGCCGTCTGCCGGCAGCGACCAGGCTGTCACGAATGACTTGACCGCCATACGCGGCGTTGGCCCCAAGCGTGAGGCCGAGCTTCATGCCCTGGGCATTCAAACGTTTGAGCAGCTGGCTGAAGCAGATTCTGAAATTTTGGCCGTCCAGCTAGGCGCAAAGCTGGAAGAGGTTGCCAAGTGGCAAGGCGAGGCCAGCAAGCTGGCAGGGGGCGAATAATGGCCCTCTTACGCCTTTCTAAAACCAAGGTGGCCACCAAGCTGGACGAGCTGGCTGCCGCCCGCCTGAAGGTGGGCGTATTGCAGGAGCTTTTTGAGGCTGAGGTTCAAAAAAGCCCAAAGCTGGTCAGCATCCAGGCCCACCTCAAAAACGAGACCGAAGCCGCCGCCAAGCTGGAGGCCGCGATCAAAACGGCCGTTCTGCATTACGGCGAAACGATCAAGGGCAACCAACTACAGGCAGTCTGGTCTGCCGGGCGCACCAGCTGGGATAGCAAGGGGCTGAGCGGCTATGCCGTCGCCCAGCCAGAGATTGAAAAATTCAGAACCGTGGGGCAGCCCACTATCTCTTTCCGCAAGGTTAGCTAATGGCTTTTACGTTCGATCTATCACAGACAGGCAACGCCCTGATCGTCAGCAAAATCAGATTATCGACCGGCGACAAAGTTGAGAACGAGGGCATTCTGCCCAAGGGAACCAACTTCCAAGATGATGAGATCTCCTCTCTCTACACCGACGAGGGATCGCATCTTCAAAGAGCCAGCGCCGCCGTCATGGAGGCAGCAGCCGCCCGATGGTCAGCCTATGCCGGACGCTATGGCCTGGGACCAGAGAACGAAGAGTTTTATCAGGCCGCCGAATTCAGAAAGCAAGCTTACGAGCTGCGCCAACGATATGGCTTTACGACCGACGACACGACGGCCGACGCAGGAGCTGGGACGGCAGTTAATTTAATGCCGTCTGGAAAATAACATGCCGATTAGAGACGCCCGACACCACCGGACTTGCACCGTTACCCGACCGCCAACGGCCGGGCAGAGTGGCATCACGACAGTGGTCGCCAACCTGCCGTGTTCAAATCCTTGGCCAGCCAGCAAAGCTACGCGAGAGATCCCGCTGTTGGCCACCATCGTGGAGCTATACGAGGCCACGGCCGACGAAGCTCAGTTCAAGAATGATGACACCATCACGATGGACGACGGGACTATTTTCAAAATCAAAATGGCCCAGCGCTGGCAAGCCAGCCGGTTATGGCATCAACCGTTTTATTTTCTGGTGATGGAGAAACCTAGTGAGTAACAGCAGCGGTTCCTTCATGGATGTGACCATCCATTTTCTAAAGATGCGGCAGCTCCAAAACGATCTGCTGATGATGGCCACCGTTGGCCTAAAGAATGAAGTCAAGTTGGTAGAGACCGAGATTGCCATTGACCTGGCTCTTTACGCCAGAGACATCTCACCCTACTTAACCGGATCGCTTTCATCTTCCCACATCGTCACCGACAAGGGAGATTACAGCCTGGTTCATATCAACCCAGCCACGACCAACCCGTTCAGCGAACTGGACCCGTGGCAGTACGGCCCTCTGGTTCACGCCAGAGACGATGGCCGATCTGACTTTTATAACCGGACCGTTGAGGAGTACGCCGAGTATGCCATCGAGCACAACGCAGGCGACTTTATTAAACGAGTTGAGTTCATGTTCTGATGAGCCAAACACCGAAGGAAATGCGGCACGAGCTGCACCGAATCATTAGCGGAGCGCTGGCAGGCAACGGGGTAGAAGCCGCCGACATCTACCGCTACCGAACAGCCCGATTCAGAGACGAAGCCGCCACCCATGTGGTTGTCACCACCCACAAGCTGGGAGCGGACCCGCTGAACCAGGGCGATCAGCTGCCCTACTATTTTTTCCGGGTGATGTTTTTCGCCCGGTACAACGACGCGGCCAGCGAAGAAGCGGCCGAGGACGCCATCGACAATCTAGAAATCTTGGCCATAGCCTCATTGGCACCGGCCCAAGAAAACGACTTGTGGGAAAGCCTCGATTTTCTGGACGGTCCAGAACGGACCAGCCTGCAAATTGTGAGCAAAACCTACCGGTTCGCTCAGCAAATAATCAAAGTGGAGATTAATTAATGACTAACCAAAAATACGATCCCAATGCTCTCTATTTCGCCAGAACGCGCATTCGGCGCACGGCGAATTGTGTCCAGGGGCAGCCCAAAGGCGCAGCAGGAACTGTCTACGTTGAAGCCGCCCAACTTGATGAAGCAGGCAACATCGACAAGCCAACGCTGTTCACCATGTCCGACCGCAGCCCCGAAGAGGTGCAGCTGCTGGTTGACCAGCTGGGGACCATTGCCCCGGCACCAGTCAAAAAATAATGACCCGGCATCGAGGCAGCCGCGCTGCACCGGTCACGAGTAGTGACCGATCAGCCGGTGGCCGACGCGCACGTCGTCACGAATAACTAACCCACCGGCCAAGGCCGGGGCATTGGAGCAAACATCATGGCCAAAACAGCCAATTCAGTATCAGCACGTCGGATGAAGTCCGAAGTAGTAATCACCGCCGCCCACGTTACCGCTTTCGCCCAGCTAATCACAGCCGAAAGCATTGATTTTTCAAGCATCGTAGTCGAGTGGGCACAGGGCAGCGCCCCGCAGCGGCCAGTAGACAAGCAGGCAGTCCAGGGCGACATCTACACCATCCTGACACAAGATGAAGGGATCAGCGAAACCACCTTTAACGTCACCGTTCTGTATACCAAAGGTGCCGACGAGTTGGGCACAGATGATCTGGACTTCTATCAAAACATCCTGCGGCCGTTCTTCCACAGCCCAACACCAGTTCCTCTCCAGCACGTCTTTTCCGCCACCGGCGCGGTTGGCGATATTGAATACACAACCGACCCGCTGGAGACGTTTCTCACCAGCGTGCCCGATCCAGTAGGTGGCGTCAGCAGCGAGAAGATCAAGCTGGCTTACACCATTGAAACCAGCAAGGTAACAGACGCGGTAATTACATGAAATTGACAGAGCTGAAATCACCATTTGAAAAGTGGCCGGGCAGCTTATGGATACCGGAGGCGATAGACGCCACCGAGTTTAATCAGTGGTGGGAAGCCTTCAACCGCATCGAGGACGCCCTAGAAATGGGGACGGACAAGCGCCACAGCGCCTTGACCACATGGGAGAGCCGCTTTCACCTGATTAAGAAGTCCACCTTGGAGCTGGGGGAAAACCTTGAGGGTAAGCCCTACAAAGTGGAGCCAACCGGGCTGAAATTGCCATCGGTATTGATCGCGGAATGGTTCATCCAAGAAACCGAGTCATATCTCGATTTGGAGATGGATCTAAAAAATGCGCTAGGGCCGTCTACAACCGAATTAAATACAACCGACTCGTAGACGGTCCAGAGCCGCCGCCCATGCCGTGGCCGTGGGAAATGGCCAGACATTGCCTGAACCTGGAAACAGGAGAGGTATTGCATTGGCCATTCCCAAATAAACCGTGGCTTAAAAATCGTGAAGTTATCACAGCCATGCTTGTCGTTTGGCAAGCCTGGCGCTTTGCATTGAAGCCCGCCGAGAAATGGGGCGAAGCCGACATTGATTACTACGACTGGCTAACCTCTGATTAAGGTCAAACAACAAAGCGAACACTATGGCCACGCATAAGATAGGCATTGAAGTCGAGTCAAAAAGTTCTGGATCTGGTTTCAGGAAAGCTGAACAAGATGCAAAAGAACTCAACCAGCAGCTCCGCAGGCTGGACAAGTCGCTTGATACAAGCAACCTCGACACATACGAAAGCAGACTCAAAAGAAGCAGGGTAGCCAGTGAAACCTGGGTGGACGTTCTGCGCACTATGGGCGCAGAAACCAGGCGGCAGGAAAGCCGGATCAACCGGCTGTCCGACGCCACCAGGCAGCACACCACACACATTAAAAGAGTCAACAAGGCTTACAATCTCGCCTCTAATTCGGCCAACGACTACTCGCGCCAAACTCGCAAAGTAGAGCTGAGTGTTGAAGACGCTTTTCGAGCGCAATCTAGAGCCGTCAACCGCACCGAAGAGCTAACCCTGGCCACCGCAGGCGGAGCGCAAGCCGCCTACAAATACTTCACAAAATATACGCAGGTCATTGGCACCCTGAACAGAGGCCGACACCATACGGTCGAAATGGCCAGGGCGGTGGGGATCCTAGGTGAGGAAACCCACAGGGGCAGCCGACAGGCCACAAGCTACGGCAACGAACTAAACGAGCTTAAGGGCGACCTGACCGGCCTGCACAGCGTCATGCACACCCTGACGCTGAGCATCAAGAATCTCACCGAGAATCTGGAGAAAACAGAAAAGCGGGCCGAATCTACCGACATGGCCGTCGATGCGCTTGGCAATGAGATCCAGGATGCAGGGGAACGCGCCTACTATCTCAACGAAGCGCTGCACGAATCCGAGCAATCACTCTACATCTGGCAAAACCGGGCAGCCATAGCTGAGGCCAAGGCCGCAGCATTAGGCGCAGAGATCCGCGAGACCGGCCAGGACGTTGACAAAGCCTCCGAGGAGATGCGCCAAGCTGCCAACCAGACCGATAGGTTTGGTGACGAGCTGGGTCTGCTGGGGCAAGCCCTTACCAGAGTAGACGGCCGTCTAGATAAATTTGACCGAGGTCTCGATGAAGTTAATAGCGGCTTAAGAAAGTCTTCATTTGCCGCAAGTGCCTGGTCCGAATCGTTCGGTAACATCATCTCCAATGTCCTGCAAGAAGCAGCCTACGCGGCTTACCAATTTGCCACGGAAGCCGTGGAAGCGTTTCACGAATTCGACCGGGGCAGCCGCGAAGTATTCACCCTCATCCCCGAAGCAAGCGGCGAAATGCGGGATGCACTTAAAGCCGACGTTTTGGATCTGGGCCACGAGCTAGGCCGACTTCCGAACGAAATGCTGCCCGCAGTGTACGACGCCCTCTCGGCCGGGATCCCGCAGGAAAATGTGCTTAGTGCCGTGGCCACCGCCAGCGATGCAGCCCGCGCCGGGGTCGCCGATCTGGACAGCACTTTAAAGCTAGGCGTGGCCATCCTCAACGCCCAGGTTGGCGGCGTCAGCAACTTGGAAGAGGTCTACGACCAGCTGTTTTTCACGGTGAAGAACGGCGTCATCACCATGCCAGAAATGACGGAGGGGCTGAACGCAGTCACCAGCATAGCGGGTGAGGCGGGCGTATCGTTACAAGACATCTCCGCCGCGCTCATTGTCATGACCCGCCAGGGTGACAGCGCTCAGGAAGCGTTCGAGCTGCTGAGCATCATGCTCACCCAGCTTTCCACCAGCGGCACCACGTTATCCACCGTGTTCGAGACCGCAGCCGGTAAGAGCTTCCGGCAGTTCATCGCTGAAGGCGGCAACCTCGCCGGAGCTATGGGAATGCTGCAACAACACGCCACCGACACCGGCCAGGCGCTGGGTGACATTCTAGGCGGTGGATCGCCGTTTTTCCGCGACACCCAGGCCGCCCGTGGAACGCTGGAGCTAACCGGCAAGCATCTGGAAAGCCTGATTCATTTTGCCGCTGAGGCCGAAGATCAAGTGGGTTCAATGGGCTACGCCGCCGCCGAAATGGGCGAGGTAGCCGAATTGGGCGCATTGAAAGCGGCTTCTGCCTGGGAAACGATGAAGATCACCATTGCCGATGCTTACTCTGAGGAGGCCGACGCCGTTTTCGCCAGCAAGGAGGCAATCGCTGAATACGTCAGCGAGGACGCCAAGCGCAAAATGCAATTCGACGCAACAGTCGAAGCGATTAAAGCACAGGGAGTTGCACAGGCAGACCTGCGCCTAACGCTGAACGCTGTGCATCAAGGAACAACCGCCTGGCGCAATTCTATGGTCGATGCTGAAACAATGGCCAGACGGACCGACATTGCTGTCCGATTGCTGTCCCAAGGGTTTGAAGGCAACGGCTACCAGCTGGAAGAGCTGATCAACCTTGAGATGGAGCAGATCGACGCCGCCGTAGAGGTAGGTAAATCGCTGGAAAACGTGGACGCCAAGCTGATGGCCATGACCGCCAACTTTGCGGCCGCACAGAACGTCATCCCGCCCACAGTCGCAACCCTGAGAGCCGCCAGCGAGGCCGCGCTAGACCTGTCCAGCAACCTCTCTTCCTACGGCGAGGAGGGCATAGGCTCAGGCTTAGGCGCAGTGGCATTAAGCGCCATTGAAGCCAAAGAGGAGATGATCGCGGCCAACGAAGACATTGCCGCCGCCAGCGAGGCACGAGCAGCCAGAATTGCCGCAGCGGCCGAGGCCGAGCGTGCGGCTATTTCTGCCAGCCGGGAGGCTTACAACGGTTACGCCAGTACAGCCCTGGAGAGCGGCGAAGCCACCACAAACTGGACAGATGCTCTGTTTAAGTCTGCCGGGCAGATGGACATCAATCAAAGCCAGTACATTGCCCTTGCCATTGCCAGCGGCGAATACAGCGAAGCGCAAATCCGCGCTGCCCTAACCGAAGCCGCCATGCGCCAGGCCGTCGAACAACTATCCGTTGCCTTGGCGGCCGGAGACATCACGGTCAACCAGGCCATTGACAGCATTCGGGACTTTGAAGCATCCCTAGCCAACGACTTCACCGCAACCCTACAGTACAGCGATTTCGAGGAGGCTGAGGCTCAAGCTAAAGCCACACGGGACGCCCTGCTGGCAGCGGAAGGCAATTACTCCGCCAGCATGACCACGACCAACACCACGATTAACCAGGTCGTAAACGTACCGGCCACCGGCCCAGGCGGGGGGAATCCTGTTGCGATGCACGAAGGCGGGCAATTTGGTGCCCACCAGCTGCTGATGGTGGGTGATGGTCCAGGCGGGAAATTTATCCCCGGCATCACTGAATTCGTGATGTTTGATAAGCCCGGATCTGTTATCGGCGCTGATGAATCTGCCCGGCTCTTTTCCGGCCAGCAGCTGCCCCCAGGACTTGAGAACAGCCAGACAGACAAGATAACACCCCTGATTAATCCAGGGAGCGAGAAGGGCGCAGGCGCACAGGTGACGATTAACGTCTACCTCTACGAAGCGCAAAACAAAGACATTACCGACAGCGTTTTACAGGCGCTGCAACGGGGAGGGCTGGTCAATTGAAATACATCACAGCCTTTAATGGCAAGACCCTTCACGACGGCACCAACCGGTTCAGCATATCGAAACTGCCGATAACCAAAGCAGCAGAGATCGAAAAGGTGCGCATGGCCAACGGTGCGCTATTTGATCCAAATTACGGCACCGGATCGCAGGTGACGCCCCAGCCGTTTGACGCCATGTTTTTCATGCGCTTCGCCACCAAAGCGGCCGCTGAAGCGGAGGAAACGGCATTGGCCAATCTCATTGGCAGCAACGGCACCGTCACCGCCCAAAGGGACAGCGGCGGCGCGGCCGAAACTTGCAATGCCAGCCTGAAATCTGCCTCGCTTGTCACCAAGAAAAGCGATTTTGCTTTTACCGTTACGCTCAATTTTGAGCCATTCACTGATTGGAGTTGATCGATGTCATCATTCACCAATCACAGAGTTCACATTTACAGCCTCACAACCCTGGCTCTCATTGGCACGATTACCAGAGTTATCACGGCCGAGGGCGTCAATGAGATCGACGCCGTTGGATCTGGCAGCTTCCAGATCCATGGCAGTGATACCCCCTCTGTTGCCTTAATTCAGGAATACCGGATCGCCCGCGTCATCGCCACGTCAGCCGTCAGCGGGCAGGTTCATGAAGTCGCCTGCTTCATCATTCGGGACGTAACCAAAGAGGGCAAAGGCAACAAGGTGATCATCAACGTGAAGGGACCAGATCTCATAGGCGAACTGATGTTTGGCAACATCGGCTTTTCAGTGATCAGCGACAATGCCGGAGGACCATCCCCTACCCCAATCGCAGACGCCCTGCTGAACTCAAACAAAATCTGGTCAATCACCCAGCACGGCACCGGCCACCCGGACGGCGGCATATTTGTGGGCAGCGGCGAAACAACCTTTGTTGTTCTCATTACCCTGCTTCAGCAGCTGCGTGGCCACATGTCATTTTCGCTGAAGAACAATCCCCGTTTCCATGTTCATATCTGGTATGAACACACAGAAACCTTTGGGGCTGACTTTGACACCCTTACCCTGCTGGAGACCAGCAACCCGCAGGCTTACGAGAACAATCCGGCCGTAGCGATCATCACCACGCCCGTCACTGTCAAGCCAGAGAAACAAGACGTATTCACCAGAGCCTATGTTTTTGGGGCAGGCATGGGCGTAGATCGCCAGACGATCAAGCCAGCCGAGGGGCACGTAACGATCCCCTCTGGCTACACCGTTGATTTTGATAAGTCCCTGATAATCAACAGCGCCCTGGAGGCCACCCAGCCAAAAATCGCCACGTCGAAAGGGTTCCCGGAATACGAGCCAGAAGATCCTAATGATGATTTCTCTGTGCGCGTCAATGCCATGAGCCTGTTTTCGGCAGGCTACTACTGGCTAAAAAACAGATCTAAAGCAGTCATCCTGTTCTACGAAGTCAAGGATCTAGTGATCCATCGAGACATCGTGCCGGGGCAGCTAATCCACATCACCTACAGCCGGACATCCCCCGTCAACAGCAGCGGAAGCCCGGCCACAACATCGATCATCAATCTCGATGACGATCTGATTGTCTTAAGCGTCAGGCACCGGTTTGGGGAAGGTGGTGTTCGCTATACCGATCTGGTGATAGGCGACACACCCAAGCGGCCATCCACCGGCCTGGATTGGATCTCTGAAAAGCTCAAGGAGCTGGAAGAGACCGTCAAGCATACCAATGCTGGCAGTGGCGGCACCGGCAGCCCCAGCGGCAGCAGCAGCTACCTGTTGGCCACCGGCAGCGGTCCAATCTTAAGTGGCAATTTGCTGGTTGAACCGCTCATCACCATTGACGGCGTGGACATATCCGCCCATGTGGATGACCCAGACGCGCACCACGTACCAGGTACCTTGAGCCACAACAGCCCAAATTTCAACAACGGCACAGAAACCCATGCCATTGACGCCAGCAGCAACCCCGGCCCACAAGCCTACTTGCTGAAAACTGGTCCAGGTGGCCAGCTAACTTTAGTGCGGATCAGCCTGGAAAGCTTAGTTCTGACCGACCGCACCACAACCCAACCATTCAACATTTTCATTGACGATGGACGCATGTTCATTGAGCCAATTTAGGAGACTTATATCATGGCCGTAGGAGACGTAACTGTAATGAACCGGGGGAAATTCACCTTCGGTAACAACTTGAATCTAGCAACCGACACCTTCCGCTGCTACTTGCTGGCAGGCTGGACGCCCAACATAGACACCCATCACTTTCTGAGCGACATCGTCTCGAATGAGATTTCGCTCACCGGCTACACGGCCGGAGGCATCACGCTGAGCAGCCTCTCGTGGACGGAAAACGACACCGACGACCGCAGCCAGTGGGATTTTGCCAACCCGAATTGGGCAAGCATCGCCACCGGCACGATCCAATATGCCGCCATCGTCAAATGGACAGGGAGCGCATCAACCAGCCCCGTCCTCTTGGCGATTGAGGTATCTAATTCAAATGGCCAGAGCTACACCATAACGCTACCGGCCACCGGCATTTTGCACGTTCGACAAGCTGCATAGGCATCACTCATGGCAATAAGTGAAGGGCTGTACAGTGGGGCTTACCTAGGATCGCTGGTAAGTAACCCCACCATCTCGATCTCCCCTCCCGCGCTCACTGATGGAGCGCTGGTTGTTTTCGTGCTGTTCTACAGCGGAAACGACACAGAATCATGCACCGGGGTGACGTGGAACGGCACGGCCATGACTGCCGAAGGGGCGCAAAACAACAACTACGGTACAAGCCGCCAGATCAATATATCTGCCTGGAGCCTCATCAACCCCACGGCGGACGGCACCAGCCGCAACTTATCTGTTACCTTCTCAACCGGGGTGAGATCTGCCGCTTGTGGCTATTTTTTCATCAACGGCGCAGACCAGACCGATTTTGCCAGCAACTTTGTAAGCAACCTGGAGACCGGGACAAGCAGCGCGGCCACCGTAAACATTACCAGCGCCAACGCCAACGCATTCTTACCAGCGGCAGCAGTCCTTATGGGAGGCAGCAGCGGCGGCAACTACTGGACGCCCGGCACCGGGATGACGGAAGAATACGACGACGCCACCGGCACCGGTAACTTTGTCGATTTTCGATACACCGCCATTCACCGAACCGAAGCCAGCACCGGCACCTATGCTCTGGCCAGCACCGGCAGCAGTAATAACCGCTGGGTAATTGCAGGGCTTGAGGTCAAAGAGGCCACGACCGCAGGGGTGAACATCAACACCGAAACGGCCGTTGTTGAGATTGCCCCACAGGCCGTAGCCGTTGATCTGGGCACACCGCCTGAAATAAACATCAACGCAGCCACGGCCGTGGTTGAGATTGCCCCACAGGCCGTGACTATCGACCTGGGCGTGACGCCCGGAGTGAACATCGACACAGCCACGGCCGTGGTTGAAATTGCCCCCCAGGCCGTGGGCATCGAGCTGGGTATCCCAGGTATCGACATCAATGCAGCCACGGCCGTCATTGAAATTGCCCCGCAGGCCGTCAGCCTGGACTTGGGCACACCACCGGCCGGGATCAACATAGAGGTAATCACAGCCGCTATTGAAATCGTGGCCCAGCCCGTTACGGTTTATGCGCCAGGGGCAGCCAAACTAATCGGCGTCCCCATCCCCCTGCCCCTCTCTGCCGACAGCCAGGACCAGGTGGATCACAACCTTGGCACGATCAGCCATTCAGTTGTGGCCAGCAGCAACCCAGGCGCTCAGGGCGTCCTGCTAAGATCTTCCGACAGTGGCTATGTGCAGCTGCTGAGGCTGGGATTAGGCGTGGACCCCCAATACCCCCTCGATGTAGTTGGAGACGTTCGTCTGACAGGCTGGCTCCGCCACACTGGAGACCTGAACATCGAGGCGGCAGGCGGGGATATTCTACTCAGAGACACAAACATACAGGCGCACGACTGGATCAGCGGCACCACCGGTTGGGGCATCCAGCACAATATTGCAGATTTCAGAAACATCACGGCCGACAGCCTCACGGTGGAGGCTTTTATAGCCGACATCAATCTCGCATTGGCTGGCAGCCAATTTATTACCAAATCGCTGGCTGTTATCTCCCGGCCGTTCACCGTGCCCATGACCACGGCAACCCTTTACGTTTTCGATCTGCCTGGCTTTGCCAACACCCAGGTTTTTGAAGATGGTGACACCATTCGCTTGCGTCACATCGACCGCAGCGGCGGCGGGCTGGTTGTAGCTGATGTATGGGGCACAGTCAGCAGCTATGCCGACTTAAGCGGCGGCGAACAGTCATGGACATTCAGCCTGCTAAATGGCACCGTTGGCCAGCTCATTCACGAAGGTGGGATCGCGCTGGATTATGGCGTAAGTGGGAATGGTTATTGGCATGTGACCACGCTGGACCCGGCCGGATCACCCTATGCTCAAATCGGAACGTGGACCAGCGACCCGGCCAACCCAACCAACCACCAGGTACACGTTCGCATGGGGCAGCTAGATGGCATCACCGGCATCGGCAACGAGTGGGGTTTTTGGGCTGGCTCAGATACAGATAAGTATCTACTCGCCAGCGACAGCCACCTTGAGGCCCACGGCATGAGGCTGAGTCTCTATGACACCGATGGAGAAGAAACAGTCAGGTTAGATCCCAACGCCCCATACCTGGCTATTGGCGACCCATTGCCCACCGGCCCCAGCACAGGCGGACCCGGCCTATGGGTCGGCCAGGAAGGTGGAGCTTACCCATTCAGGCTAGGCGATCCAACTGGTGTATCTCTCCGCTACACGGCCGCAGGCAGCTTGCTGATTAGAAACGCCAGCAATCAAAACGTCATTGTCCTTGCCGCAGACGGCAGCAGCTACTTTGACCGCCCCATGACGTTGGGCACAACTGGCGGGATCTGGCAGGGAACCGGCTCATTTGCCACGCCCACCACCGGGCTAAAAATCTGGCGCGACGGCGATGTCGGCCGAATTGGAGGCTACAACGCAGGGGTTTTGCAGTGGTATGCCAACAACGACGGGAAATTATATGCAGCATCAGGTGATGTTGTAATAGACGAAAACGGCTTGTCGCTTACAGCCGGGACGATTTGGCACCCACGAACAAGCATAGAGTGGATACCAATAAACGGAACAACGGCCGGGAGTAATGTGTATGCAATCAACAATGTGCCCACAGGTAGCAACCCGCGAACAACTCTAATTTTGTCCACCAAATACAACAGTGACACAAATTACATCTATCTGCATTACGACAAAACAATTCTGACAAGAGAGCTAGAAGTAACTGGCGGGATAACAGTAAAAGAGTACCCAAGTTCGTCGGGGTTCGGGAACGTAGACTACGAAGGAAACTTGATAAGCAGAAAAGGCGCGTCCGGTTATACCGTCTACGCTTATCGCCCAATCGCGCCTGTGTCTAGCTCAGGCTGGGGCGGAGACGCCAAAACGGGAGGCTCAGTTATCACCATCCCGATCAGTGGATTTTCCGGGGTCCCCTCAGCTGTCCAAGCAGTAAATATTCATGTGGTTTCCCAAATGTCGTCGCAAGGCCACTTGCGCTTTGGCGGAAGCTTCGCATACCCCGAAGAAGTTTCCGTCGAAGGCAGCGGGTGGCAGCGCGTAAACGGCATTGTTCGTGTCATTTCTGGAAACATCTATTTCTACAGTAACGTCAATATTAATCAAATTTGGGTAAGCGTGAACGGCTACTTTATCTAACCAGGAGAATAACCATGAAGAAAACAGAAGCACCTATCGAACGAGAAACGATCATCACCCAGCGCAATGGCCTGGTCTCAACCCGCGACAAATTGCGGCTGGAGCTGGCCAGCTACGACGGAGCGATCCAGTCGCTGGACTTGCTTCTTAACCCGGAAAAGGAAAGCCAGCCGGAAGAAGAACAAAGCTAACAGGTAAAGCCATGAATCCAGACATCCTCATAGCCATCTTTTCCTCGACTGTTCTATCAACCCTCATCACAGTCTTTACTGCCCAGCTGCAAAATCGGCACCAACGCCAGCAGAATCTGGCCATGAGAGATCAGACCGTAGCAGATCGCTACTACGACGAGTTAAGGGAGGACATTGACAACCTGCGCCGCCAGCTAACGGACAGCGACCACCGGGGCAACAAATGGCAGGAGCAGTATTACCAGCTCTATGCCAAATACCAATTTGTTAAGGCCCAATTCGAGCTGGCATCCCAACGCATAGACGAATTGACCAGCTCAATCGAAGAGCTGAAAACCATCATCCAAACAAAGGAGCATAATCGTGAATAACCCTCTCATTTTCAACAGCAAGAAAGCCACAATAGCCGTGCTTAGCGCCGTGCTGACCATGCTTGTTTCGGTTCTGCCGGTCTTCTTTCCCGAAGCCGATCCGACCCTCTTTCAGGAGGCGGCCGATTTCATCATGAAGATCGCACTCATGTACCTGCCGAGCCAGGCCCTCATTGACATCGCAAAAGTCATCAAGGCAAGCAATGAACCGAATCCGGATCAAGCATAAAGGCGAAAAAATGGGGACGGTCCAGACCATTCTCAAAAGCGACCAGCGCACCCGGAGCGTTACCAGCCTCACCGGCAACGAGCTGGCCCAGCTGATTGTCGATGTCTGGACACTACCACAAATCAAGCCAGCCGATGGCAAAAGCAGCGACATAGACGGCAAGCCGGGGCTGCGCCCAGGGGAAGACCGCAACCTCATGAAGCTGCTGTTCACCACCGGCCAGGCGCGATATGGCGAGATGTTCACCCACGTCATTGCCGAGCGGTACATGCGTTCACTTTCGTGACGAAACCCAGCTGGTCCAGCTGCAAATTCGTCACGATAGGTTACGTAAAATCCCCCTATAATCTCCATGCCCGCCTGTGTGGATCGGCCGGGCCAGCAGTATGGGACTGTCCTGCTGTGGCCGATCCACTTCTATAAACCGGCTACCATGAAGCCACGAGACCCACAGGAGGCGATAAAGATTGGTGAGAGATTACAGGCAAACAAAAAGCCGACTGCATGGGGTCGGCTTTTTGTATTAGTGACGATGTTGGCCACCAGGCCCGCCGCTGCGGTCACGAAATAGCGGTAGTGACCGGCGCGGCCCCGGCCGACGGCACCGGTGTCACGATCCAACGAGAGACAGGGTTTCAGTTGTATCTGAAAGCTGCTCAAAGTCTGGATGATAGTAGAACGTCAAAGTTGTTTTTATATCCGAGTGGCCCAGCTTCTCCTGAGCCAAACGGGGGTTAGCCCTATCCGTCCAAGTCTGACCAACCAGGTGGCGCAGGGCGTGAGGATTAAGCGGCCCAGCTGCACCAGACTTCTCGCCCAGCTGGCGGAACAATATCCGAACCGCATTTTCAGATAACTGCTTCCCCCTACTTCGATTGCCCAGGCCAACAAAAACGTAAACCCGCTGCTTTTTCGGAACGATGTGAACATCAAGCCACGAGGCAATAAGCCTGGCGCAATTTTTAGAAAATGTCACGCGCCTTACACTTGACTTCCCATCAATCACAGCGCTTAAAGTGGCCAGATCCAAATCGGCAGCTTTCAGGCTGACCGCTTCTCCCACCCGGACGCCCGTGTCTGCCATGAAGGCGATCAAGGCCAGATCACGGGGATGCGTGGCCACGTCCAGCAAAGACCTGACCGTTTCCTCTCTCATAGTCCGTTCCTTAACCCGCACCTTCTCAAATTTAGGTGCAGGCAGTGAGGCCAGCGGATCGGCAGCCAGCAGCCCCAATTTCACACACACCCGGATGAAATAACGGATCGTCTTCAGACGCTCCCGAATTGTCACCGGCGAGAGCCGCCTGGCTACTGGATCGCGGTTGGGGTGTTCCACATAGAGAACAGATTGCTCCCTCATTAGCTCCAGCCAACGGCCGACAAGAACGGCCGTTATTTGGTCCAGCTGCTGCACCTCCATGACGTTGAAAAATTGATTCAACTTTTGGGAGTGAGCCGCGATTGTTGCCGGGCGAACGCCGCGAAAGCGCAGCCAGGTGAGAAATTGTTCCAAAGCTTCGTTCGAGGAGGTTTGTCCGATGTTTGCTTGCATGTTCATATTTCAAGTTTAGATAGAACCAATTTGCAGTTTGATGGGGCATAAGTGCCAGAAAATAAGGAGTTATGCACATGGTTAACTGAGATAACCAAGGTGGTTAACTGAGTGAACCACATGGTTAACCAAGTGAACCAAGGTGGTTAACTGAGTTAACCAAGGTGGTTAACTGAATGAACCAGGATGGTTATCTGAGTTAACCAAGATGGTTATCTGAGTGAACCAGGATGGTTAACTGAGTTAACCCGAACAAAAAGAAGAAACAAAAGAGAAAAACAAACGATCAAACAAACGATCAAACAAAAAGAAAAAACAAAAGCGCTTAAGCGCTGTTAATGCTTTTTCCGGCCTACGTTTATTTTTCTTTTTTTTCGTTTTGAGACGCTGCGCGAAGGTAAAGGTGATTATCTTGGGAATTGGCCGCCGAAGGCGGCTGAGCTTTTAAAAAGCGGTATGCTACTGGCTATACGAAGTAACCCAGGGGGGCGACCACGGCCGCCCCATTTTTTTGCCTGCGGCGCTTTTTCCTAAAACTTTATTGCATTGACGATGATGCCGGTTAGCTTTAGGTTCTGCTGCGTGAGTAGCTTAGCTAGAAAAAGGTGTTACTTTAGGAAACCATTAAAAGTTTCCTTGACAAGTGATGCACCCTAGACTATTATCGAGTGCATCACCTCCCAAAGGAAAGAAACATGGCGGTTTCAAAAGATAAAATCAGGCCCACAATTACGATACATCGAGATTTGCACGAACTGATAAAATTGGACGCTGAGAAAAACAACCGTTCAATTTCTCAAGAAATCGCCAGGATCCTTGAAACAAAATACAAAAACGAAGGTCGTTACAAACGGCCTGTAGATAAAAACTAAACGAGCCGCCCTTCCGGTCAAAGATAAGGCGACTCGTTTGCGATTAGAACCTTTACAACCAAATACAAATAGCCACAAAAATTCTAACCTGGGGTGCGATTAGACACCTAGGTGACCCTGGAAGGACTCGAACCTTCAACCTGCTGATTAAGAGTCAGTTGCTCTGCCATTGAGCTACAGGGCCATTGGCCAGCGGCATAACGAAAGCCGACAAGCGGACGGGATTATACAAAATTTTGGCGCAAAAACAACTAGCGCCCCTGCAAAAACGCGGCCGAAATCCAGCCAATCTGGCCGTCAAACAGCACTTCCTGCCAGACAAGGTCATCAGCCGTTTCTAATCCGTCCAGCAAAACAACCACGGTATTGATTGGCAAAATCGTAATGACCTCTGCACCCAGGCTGGGAGCGGCGCGTAAATTGGTGCCGAATGGGTGGGTGATAACGGCCGTTTGCGGCGTAGCCGTCGGGGTTTCTGTCGGCGTGGGGGTGAACGTAGGCGTAGGCGTTCGCGTCGGCGTCTCGCTGGGAAGCACCGTTGGCGTGGCCGTCTCCGTGGGTTGTGGGGAAGGCGTCAGCGTAGGCGTGGCGGTTGGCGTAACGGTTGGCCCAGGCGTGAACGTTAGCGTCGGCAGCGGCGTGGGTGTGAGCGTCGGCGGCACTTCCGGGTCTAGCTGCCTCACCTCAATCACCGTCAGCGTCAGCGCCACGCTTTCCAGAATGCCCTCATCCTTCAATGTCGCCCCAATGGCGGTTTGCAGCTCTTCCACCACCCGGTGCGGCAGGGGCCGGGTGGAACGAGCCGTAATGTCTAGCGTTAAAAAACCGTTCTCAAACGTACTTTTAGGCGGTTCATCCAGCGTTGCGTCGGCCACTTCAGCCAGCTTCTCCTCCACCACCTCGTTGATGCGGGCCAGACGGGCCTGATCCTGGGCCAGCTGGTAGGTAAAGCCCAGAATCAACGCCGTCACCAATGCCAATGAGACAATGGCCACGCGCACGCTGCGGGTTTGCACGGTGCGGCGCGATTTTTGGGCCACCGTCGGGCGAAACCCCAAAACCAAAAACATCAGGGCTGTGGCCGAGCTAATCGAGACAAAGTTGGCAGCAAACAGCAGCAGAGCGCCAAACGCCTGATCGTACCGGCCGGCCGTGAGGGAGATGCCTACAGTGGCCAGCGGCGGCACCAGGGCAGCGGCAATGGCCACGCCGGGCAGCGCTCCGGCAGCGTCGGAACGGCTGAGGGCATACGCCCCGGCCAGCCCGGAAAAGAGGGCGATGGCCAGATCGATCAGCGTGGGCTGGGTGCGTGCCAGCAGTTCAGAAGTGGCGGGCTGGTTGATGCTGAGCAACCCCGCAGCCGCACCAAAGACAATGGCCAACAGGGCGCCACGCAGTACCGCGCCAATAGAAAGCCTGATGAAGCGAATATCGCCCAAAACAACGGCCAGCCCAGCCCCAATCATGGGCGACATGAGCGGCGCCACCAACATTGCGCCGATGACTACAGCCGCGCTGTTGACAATCAGGCCGAGGGCGGCGATGACCGTGGAGAGCGAGATGAGGATGTAAAAATCGAGGTCGGGGCGGGTGCTGCGCCGAATACGGGTATATGCTTCGGTACGATCCTTCACATCCAGGCGGGGCAAATATTGGCGCAGCCGCCAGATGAGATTGTCCCACTGGCTGCCCAGGCGGCTGCGCGGCTGCCGCACAATGATCACCGGTTTTTTGCTTTGGCGCACCACGGCTGCGGGAATGTCGCCAAACAAAATTTTGTCAATGGAGCTTTCCTGGCTGGCCCCAATAATAACCAGGTCGCAGTTATCGCGGGCAAATTCGATGATACCTTCGGCCACAGAGGGAGCCGTAATGAGTTGTGTCTCAATTTTGTCATTCGCATCGACATATTGCATCAGCTGGCGCAGACGGCTGCGGCCCAGCGCTTGCTCGTTTTCCAGGTAGTCTGGGGCGATGTAAACGGCCGTTATCTTCACCTTATTAGCCAACGGCAGCAAAAAAGCGAGGGCAAAGGCTGTATTGGGGCCACCGGAAGTCGGCACGATGATATGTTCGAGTTCGTCCTGGGGAAATACGGCCGTTTCCCCCACCACATTGACATTGTCTCCCCGAACGGCAGCTATGGCACAAGCGAGACGATTCAAGTTAAAAGGAATGGGGCCATCCATATGGGCCACCAGCAGATCAATAACGGCCGTATCCACAAATCTGGCTAACGCTTTGTCGAAGCGAACGGCCGTTATGATTAAGATCGTCACGTCGTCTGCATTGGGTTCCAGCGCTTTGATCCTGGCAGCCTGGGCCTGTGCGGCCGTTTGGGCCGCCGGATTCATATCGGGGATGTAAATGCCCACGATGAGCTGCCCGTTGTTGGCTCGCGCCAGGGCCAGGGCAAGCTGCCAGACACGCCCCAACGATTCGTCAGGTGGTAAAATTACCAGGGCACGCCACAACTTTTCTTCCGGAATTTGACCTTCGATAATTTTCATAGACAGTTTGGTTGCTGGTTGTTAGTTACCGGTTGCTGGTGAGAGCAATAAATTATTGGCTGCCAGCCATCATTTACGAGATGGCAAGTATAACAAACGGCCGTTTTCTTTAACATAGTTCCGGCAAAATTATATTGAGTCTTTAGGAATTCAGGGGTTTGACACCATTTGTAGGGGCGACCCTTGTGGTCGCCCTCGACTGGGCGGGCACAAGACCCGCCCCTACATTGACAGATACCCCACGAAATCCCAAAGGGCGATTATTTTTTACGGAGCTGTGGCAAAGAGGCATTTCAGGTAGGCCCCTTCGGGAAAACGGATGGGATGATCCAGGGCGTGGCCGGTACGCTCGATCTCTTGCAACGGCCGTCCCACCCCCAACGCTGCCTGATGCACCACCCCGAAAAACTGTTCCGCGCTCACCCGACTGGAGCAGGAGGCCATAACCAACACGCCGCCTGGTCTCAACAGCTGCAAACCGAGGCGGACCAAACGGCCGTAGGCCGACACCGCCCGTTCTATCTCCTCCTGCCGCTTGGCAAAGGCGGGTGGATCGATAATCACCATCTCAAAGCGGCGGCGGTTGGCGATGAGCTGCTTCAGCGTCAGGAAGGCGTCCCCCACCAGCAGTTCGTGTTCGGCTGCGGCTACCGCTTCATGCGCCCTGTTGAGCTTGAAGTTGCGCATCGCGTTGGCCAGCGCCGGCTGGCTGATGTCCAAACTAACCACCTCTTTGGCCCCGCCCCGCGCCGCATACAGCGAAAAGCCGCCCGTGTAGGCAAAAACGTTCAGCACCCGTTTGCCCGCCGCCAACTGCTCTACCCGCGCCCGATTGTCGCGCTGGTCCAAAAAGAAGCCGGTTTTTTGCCCCTGCACCAGATCGGCCTCAAAGTAGAGTCCGTTTTCCAGAAAGCGCACCCCGTCTTTGAGCGGCTGGCCCAGCAGCACCTGGCCATCTTGCAAACCATACAAATCATCTTCCTGCCGCTGGACAAAGCGGCTCAGCCGCAAAACCAGGCGCTTAGATTGGAGTACGGCCGTTAACCCACGCAGCAAATCGGGCAAATGAGGCACCCAGGCGGTAGTGTACAGCTTCAAAACGGCGTTGTCTCCATACCGGTCGATGACCAGACCGGGCAGGCCATCATTTTCGCCATGCACCAGGCGGTAGCCAGTGGTATACGTTTGCAGCAGCGGCTGGCGCAGCTCTGCGGCCGTTTCCAGCCTGTACAAAAACCAGTCGGCATCAATGTTGGTTGGCTCCCCCTGAGCCAAAATGCGCACGCGGATGGGGGAGGCGGGGGCATACAGCCCAATGGCTAAAAAGCGGCGCTTGCGATCAAAAATGACGGCAAGATCACCGGAACGGCCGTTGTGGCTCATCTGCCGCACCGCTTTTTCAAACACCCAGGGATGCCCATTGCGAATCGCTCGCTCCGCCGCCGGGCTCACCCGAATGGCAATCCGCTTTTCCGACGGCCTGGGTAAATGTGCCAGTTCTCGTTCAAAATCCATAATTTTATCAGACAGTGATGGCTCTACTGTCAATCTATTGGCTGACTGTCAAATCTAATAGACATTATTGGAATTAACGTTATGTCAAAAAATAATCCGCAGATTTCGCAGATTCACGCAGAATAAAGGCAAAAAATCTGCGTTAATCTGTGGATCCATTCTTATTTCCGATATTGTCTAATTATTCAAACCAGTGACAACAACGAATTGGAGTAAGCAACGAATTTTTTCTCTATTATGTTTAATTCGTTTATTACTAAAATTCGTTGTTGTCTCCTTAAAATAAATTTTTCCAGTCAATCAGTGTCCATCTGAGTAAATCACTGTTCCGTTTCTGTTTTTTCGTAGCCTCACGGATTCTAGCGTAAAATGAAGCGCAATGCCGAAAGCAAACACAATTTACCGAGAAATTTCATGAACAAACAAGTCACCGTCACCATTCCCGCCACTTCTGCCAATTTAGGTCCCGGCTTCGACTGCCTAGGACTGGCGCTGGCTCTGTACAATACGGTTACGTTTACGGCCGTTTCCACCCCCACGCTCACCATCACCGTCACCGGCCTGGACGCCGACAAAGTGCCCACCAACGAAACCAATCTGGTTTATCAATCTGCCTGTGCCATGTTTGATCGGTTGGGCAAACGGCCGTCTGGCCTGCACATTCAGCAACAAAACAACATTCCCGTCGGCAGCGGGTTGGGCAGCAGCTCAACGGCCGTTCTTGGCGGTCTGCTGGCGGCCAACGCCCTGGTCGATGGTCATCTCAGCCAGGCAGACATCCTGGCCATCGCCACGGCCGCCGAAGGCCACCCGGACAACGTCGCCCCGGCCCTGCTGGGCGGCCTCGTCCTGGGCATCATCAATGGCCAGGGGGTTCACATCGAACAGCTGCCGATCGTCCCGCAGCAGGTGGCCGTCATCCTGCCCGATTTTGAGCTGCTCACCCAGGACGCCCGCGCCGCGCTGCCCGCCCAAATCAGCCGGCAGGACGCCATTTTTAACGCCAGCCGCCTGCCTTTGCTCATTCGCGCCTTGGAAACGGCTGCTTACCCCACACTCAGCCTGGCCATGCAAGACAGGCTGCACCAACCTTATCGCCTGCCGCTCATTCCGGGCATGGCGGAGGCGTTTGCGGCGGCCACCGCAGCCGGGGCGGCTGGGGTCGCCCTTAGCGGTGCGGGGCCAAGCCTTATCGCTTTTGCCCCGGACAGTCATGCGGAAATTGTGGTGGCGGTAACGGCCGTTTTCCGCCAGCACAATCTCAACGCCCGCAGCTGGATTTTGCCCATCGATACGGCCGGGGCTCAAATCAACAAACTCGCCAGCCAGAGTACAATTTGATAAACTTAAGACATCGTTGATACAGCAACTAATTAACAAAATTTGGCAGGCTCAACTCGCTGACTTGTCACTTTAAGAAAGTAAACAAACTATTTCCTATCCGTTGGTTAGAAAACGTGCCGCCTCCCACATCAGGCACGGTTTCAAACCGTTTATCAGGCTGAATTGGCTGAGAAACGGCCGTAACCGCCAACCCAAACCATACAGCACCTACCAAGGCTTATTAAGGAGATTTGAATGGACAAAGAAACATTGCTCGATTGGTACCGTCAAATGGTACTCATTCGCCGCTTTGAAGAGCGCAGCGATGAACTGTACCAGCTAGAAGGTAAAATCAAAGGGTTCCTGCACCTGTACATTGGCCAGGAAGCGGTTGCCGTCGGCAGCATCGGTGCCCGCAAAGAAGGCGATCACATCATCACCGCCTACCGCGACCACGGCCACGCCCTGGCCGTCGGCATCCCCGCCACCGAAGTGATGGCCGAACTGATGGGCAAAGCCACCGGCGTTGTCGGCGGGCGCGGCGGCTCCATGCACATGGCCAGCAAAGATCGCACCTTCTGGGGCGGCTACGGCATCGTTGGCGCCCACATTTCGCTGGGCGTGGGCCTGGCCCTGGCCGAAAAATACAAAGGCAGCGACGCCGTCTGCCTCTGCTACTTTGGCGACGGCGCTACCAACATCGGCTACTTCCACGAATCGCTCAACATGGCGGCCGTTTGGGACCTGCCCATTGTGTTCATCTGCGAAAACAACAAATACGGCATGGGCACTCCCGTTGAAAAAGCATCGGCCGTTGTCAAAATGGTAGACAAAGCCAAAGCGTACAACATCCCTGGCAAGCAGATCGACGGTATGGACATCCTGGCCGTTTACGAAGCAACCCAAAAAGCAATCGCCGCGTGCCGCAAGGGCAAGGGGCCACAGTTCCTGGAAATGATGACCTACCGCTACCAAGGGCACAGCATCGGCGACCGTACCCGCTACCGCCCGGAAGGCGAGCTGGACAAATGGCGCGACGACAAAGACCCCATCGCCACGCTGCAAAACCACCTGCTCAAAGAGCATCAGGTCAAAGAAGCCGATCTCGTCGCCATCGACAAAAAAGTGATCAAAGAAGTGGATGAAGCGGTTGAATTCTCCGATGATTCCCCCCTGCCAGCGTTGGACACCCTGTTCAACCACATTTACCCCAGCAATGCGGAGGCAAACTAATGGCCCGTTTAACTTTAAGAGAAGCAATAACCGAAGCGCTGCGCGAAGAAATGCACCGCGATGAAAATGTTTTTATCATGGGCGAAGAAGTGGGGGCCTGGGGCGGCACCTACGCCGTCACCAAAGGGTTTTTGGAAGAGTTTGGCGAAAACCGCGTCCGCGACACCCCCATCTCTGAAATGGCTATTGCCGGAGCCGCCACCGGGGCCGCTATGGCAGGCACCCGCCCCGTCGCCGAATTCATGACCATCAACTTTGCCTTTGTCGCCTTCGACGCCATTGTGAACCATGCTGCCAAGGTAAGCTACATGTTTAACGGCCAGTTCGACTGCCCGGTGGTCTTCCGCGCGCCGGGCGGCGGTGGCAAGCAGTTGGGAGCCACCCACAGCCACACCCCAGACGTTATTTTTGCCCATTTTCCGGGCCTCAAAGTTGTCTGCCCCGCCACCCCTTACGATGCCAAAGGGATGCTCAAATCCGCCATTCGGGACAATGGGCCGGTCATGTTCATCGAGCCAGTGGCGCTTTACACTTCCCCCAAAGTGCGGGACGAGGTACCGGATGAAGAGTACACCGTCCCGCTCGGCGTTTCAGACGTCAAGCGGGAAGGCTCTGATGTAACCATCATCACCTATGGCGAAGGGCTGCACACCTCGCTGGATGCGGCCAAAACGTTGGCCAAAGAGGGCATCGAGGTGGAAATTATCGATCTGCGCAGTTTGCAGCCGCTGGATATGGGTCCCGTACTTGAATCGTTCAAGAAGACGTTCAAGGCTGTGGTGGTAGAATTTGGTCATCAAACCTATGGCGTTGGCGCAGAAATTGTGGCTCGCTTGCAGGAAGAGGCGTTTGATTATATCGATGCCCCGATCAAGCGCGTGGCGCAGTATGATGTCCCAGCCCCGTACTCTGGCGAACTGGAACGGGCGGCCCTACCCAATGCCGACCGCGTGATTGCCGCTGTGAAGGAGATTTTATAATGGCTGAATTTATCAAGATGCCCACATTGGGCTTCGACATGGAAGAAGGCACGATGGGCACCTGGCTCAAGCAGGTGGGCGATCCGGTAAAAAAAGGGGACGTGCTGGCCGAAATTGAGTCCGATAAGGTGACGCAGGAGCTAACGGCCCGCGTAGAAGGCGTGCTGCTGGCCCAGCTGGTAAACACGGGCGACATGATACCGGTTGGCGAAAATCTCGGCATCATCGGCGCTGAGGGTGAAGATGTTTCCGGAATGACGGGCGGCGGCAATGGTGCGGAAGCGCCCGAGGCCAAACCTACACCTGCCGCCGATGAAACGGCCGCACAGGCAGAACCAGAGGCCGAACCAACGGCTGCTGCAGCACCAGCCGCCAGCGGCGAGTTGGATGCTGAATTCCCCAGCGGCGTCAAGGCGACGCCAGTGGCCCGCCGCATGGCGGAAGAAAACGGGGTCGATTTATCGCGCGTGGGCGGCAGTGGCCCTGGCGGACGGATACGCCGGGCAGATGTGGAGGCGTTTATGGCCAGTCCACCTGCTGCGGAAGAGGCTGAGAAGGAAACGGCCGTTTCCACCCCAACTCCACAACCCGCTGCCCCCATTGCTACTCCCGAAGGTGCCAGCGAAAAACCGCTCACCCGGATGCGCCAGGCTATCGCCCGTCGCATGACGGAAAGCAAAACGGCCGTACCCCACTTCTACATCACCTCAGAAATCGATATGGCTGGGGCGCTCAAGCTGCGTAAACAGATCAACGATGCGCTGGAACCAGAGCAAAAAGTGTCGGTCAACGACCTGGTGGTAAAAGCGGCCGCGCTGGCCTTGCGACAATTCCCCAACATCAATGCCAGCTTTGGCGGGGACAAGATCATCCTGCACAACGAGATTAATGTGGGAACGGCCGTCGCCATCGAAGGCGGGCTGCTCACCATCGTCCAAAAAGGGACAGACGGGGCCAGCATCTCCAAAATTGCCCAGGACCACAAAGAAATGATCGCCCGCGCCCGCGACGGCAAGGTGAAACCAGAAGATGTGGAAGGAGCCACCTTCACCGTCAGCAATTTGGGCGCGTTTGAAGTGGAGCATTTTGTGGCCATCATCAACCCGCCGAATGCTGCCATCCTTGCCGTTGGCTCAGCCCAGCAGGTGCCGGTGGTAGTGAATGGCGAATTGGCCATCGGTACCCGCATGAAAGCGACCATCTCGGCTGATCATCGCGTGACAGATGGGGCTGAAGCGGCCCAGTTTATGCAAACGCTCAAAGGCATATTGGAAGATCCGCTGCGTCTGTTGATCTAACCTGGCAAAAACAATAAAACAATCATCAAAAAACTGTTATACTACCAGCGGCAGATTCACATAAGATGATGCACCTTAATTGTTTACCGGCAGACTGTTGAGCCAGAGGAGTATACATGGCAACCATTCTTGTAATTGATGATGACGAACTTGTTTCCCGAACCTTGCAGCGCGCTCTGAAACTGTATGGTTACCATGTTATGGTATCTAACAGCGGCACAGAGGGTTTACAGCTGGCACGTCGTCATCGGCCTGACCTGTTTATTTTGGACATTATGATGCCTGGGGCCGATGGCTACCAGGTGTGTCGGCAAATTCGGGGCGATCCATTGCTGCAAGAACTGCCGGTGCTCTTTCTAACAGCAAAAGCCAAAGATGAAGACAAGATTGAAGGGTTTCGGGCTGGTGCAGATGATTATTTGAGCAAACCGTTTAACATGGAAGAGCTTCAGCTGCGGGTAAAGGCCATTTTGCGCCGGGTGGTAGTGCCCAAGCAAGCCAAAGAAGAGAAGCCCAGCGAAGTGGTAGCGGGTAATGTGCTGCTAGACTGCCGCAGCTTTAAGGTAACCACGCCCAACGGCACCGCTTTGCTAACCAATGTACAGTTTGATCTGCTTTACCATCTGATGAGCAACGCGGATCAGGTGTTTAACAGCCAGCAGCTGCTGCAAGACGTGTGGGATTATCCCCGCGATACGGGCAGCCCGGAACTGGTGCGCGCCCATATTAAAAACCTGCGGGAAAAGATTGAACCGCTGCCCAGTGATCCCAAATATATTCGCACCATTCAGGGACATGGCTATACGTTTACCACAAATCCTGATCAGTAGGAATATGGTCTAAATATTTGTTTTAGGTAATTAGGTAATTGAGTAATTGGGTAATTGGGTAATCAACTCAATTACTCAATTGCTCAATTACCCAATCAAGCTACGGCAAAAACGATGCAAGAAATGACGGTGTCGGAGACAACCAGGGTGGAAACGGCCGTTTCCACCCCCCATACCACCGAAAAACGGTCGCACATTCTGATCGTCGATGACGAGCCGGAAATTGCCGAGTCCCTGGCCGACTTTTTGGTCAAAAAGGCAAACTTTCTGGTCTCTTCCGCCCGCGATGGCCAGGAAGCGATTGATTTTTTGCAATCTACCGTCGGTGATGAGGCCACAGAAATCGATCTGGTTCTGCTGGACATGCGCATGCCCAATCTCTCCGGGCTGGACGTGCTGAACTGGATTCGGGAACATACCACGCTGCAATACACTCGCGTGGTGCTGCTCACCGCCGCCGCTGGCAGCAGCGAAAAAGTAGAAGCGCTCACCGCCGGAGCCGACGACTACATCACCAAACCGTACCGTCCCCAGGAGCTTTTGGCGCGGGTCAACACCATCTTGCGCACCCAGCAGCTGGAAAAGCAGCTTCAGCGTCAAAGCCAGCAGCTGGCCGCACTCAACCGCATTGGGCAAATGGTGGCGGCCACCCTGGAAGCCTCTGAGGTGCTGGCTACGGCCGTTCAAGGCGTCGATCAACTGCTAGGCATTCAGCTCACTGGAGCCTTAATGGTTGAAGGTGGCAGCCAGCTACGTTACCAAAACTTGCAAAGTCACAGTGGGCCACTGCCGGTAACGGCCGTTCCCACCATCCCGGTCGGCGAAGGCATTTTTGGCACGGCGTTTCAAGAGCAAACAGCCGTTATTTTGAACCACCCGGAAGAAGACGGCCGTTTTCAACCAGAAATCGACGCCCCGCCCAACTTCCAGGTTCATTCCCTCATCGCCGCCCCACTCGTTGTGCGCGGTCGCCCCGTCGGCCTCATCAACGCCTTCAACAAAACGGACGGCCCCTTTACCGAAGTAGACCTCGACCTGTTCGCTTCACTCGCCAGCTCCATCAGTGAAGCCGTAGAAAACGCCTGGCTGTTCACCCGCATCCGCCAGCGCCAGCAAGAAATGTTAGAAAGCCGCAACACCCTACAAGCCCTCATCGACGGCATTCCCCACCCCATCTACACCATCAACGACGACTGGCAGCTTGTCGGCATCAACAAAAGTAAGGCCGATGAACTCGACACCGTACCCGAACACCTTGTCAACAAAGTATGCTACGAAACTTTTTTCAACCGCAGCCAGCCCTGTGGGCACTGTCTGGCAGCCCAAACCCTGGCCCAGAAACAAGCCCAGCGCTGGACCATCAACTGGAAAGGTGACGACCACCTGCCCCGCGAATGGGACGTCAACGCCTACCCCATTCCCAGCAAACAGGCCAGCTCCGCCAGAGCCGTTATTCTGTGGCAAGACCGCACTGAAGAGCGGCGGCTGGAAAGCTCACTGCTGCAAGCTGGTAAACTTGCCGCCATCGGCCAACTGGCCGCTGGCGTTGCTCATGAAATCAACAACCCACTAACCGCCATTAACGCCAACGCTGAAATGCTCAAAATGTTCATTCCCGAAGATGATGAAAATTATGAAGCAGTGGACCTCATCGCCCGTGCCGGTGACCGCGCCACCAAAGTCGTGCGCGGCCTGCTCGATTTTGCCCGACAAGAACATTACAATCTTGCAGCAGGCGATGTAAACCTCTCAATTCAGCAAACCCTCGATCTGCTTCGATACCAGCTCGTCTCCGCCGACGCCGAAGTCATTCAACACATGGCAGAAGATCTCCCCCCCATTGTTGCCAGTTGGGAACACCTCAAAAGTGTCTGGCTTAACCTCATCGTCAACGCCCGCGATGCTGTCAACAAATTGCCCCACAAACGGCAAATCACCATTACCACACGGCTCGCCGCTGAAAATGGCCATGTGCAAATCATTGTTCAGGACAATGGCAAAGGGATGTCCAAAGCGGAATTGGTTCACATCTTCGAGCCTTTTTATACAACAAAAGATCCGGGGCAAGGAACCGGATTGGGTCTGGCAACAACACATCGCATCATCGAACAGCATGGTGGCGATATTAATGTTGTGAGCGCACCCAATGAAGGGGCCACCTTCATTATCCGTCTTCCAATCAATGGGAATGGGAATGGCAATTCAAACGCATGAATGAGCAAGCATTAGACCAAATTACAATCAGCGATCTACTTCGATTGGCACTGCCGCTAAACACCACTGCTCTGGGTGGTGCCGAACAGGCGCGGCGCACGGTCGAGTGGGTTGTGTTACTCACCAGTTGGGACGCCGTAGAAGAACAGGTTCAGCTAAACGACCTGGCCATTGTTCCCCCCACGCTGCAAGCAAAAATTAACGAAGCGGCGCTCAAACAAAAGCTGGCGCTGATGGCCGAGATAAATGTCGCCGGGCTAATTTTGTTTAACACCTTGTCGGAAGATGTGGCCGATCAGGCCAATCGGCTCAATATTCCTATTTTGATTGTGCCTGAAAACGTCTCCGTGCGCGAGATCAACCGGGACGTAGCCGCTTTGCTGGTAGATCGTCAATCGGCCACCAGCGAGCGTGGCATGCAGCTGTACCGCACCCTCTCAGAAATGTCCCGGGAAGAGCAGGGGTTAAACGCCATGACAGAGCTTGTGGCCAAGCTCACAGGCAAGATTGTCGTTGTGCAAGATAAACGGATGGAAATTCAAGCAGTTGCCCTGCCGCAAAACAACCAGATCGAATGGGAAACTCTTCGTGAGCTGCTGCAACAGCGGGATGAACTGCCGCCCGTACTGCGCAACCGCAAGGCAGCGGCCCATGCCCGCCAAAGCCATTGGCAGCAATTTTTCCCCATTGAAAACGTGGGGCGGCTGGTCAGCCCCATCATTTCCGGCGACCGGGCCAGAGGCTATTTGTCCATCATTGGGCCAGCCGATCAGCTGGATCTGCTGGATAAATTAGCGGTGGAGCACGGCGCAGCCGCCTGCGCTCTGGAAATGGCGAAGGCCAAAGCGATTAGTGAAGCCAAAAAAGAGCTGCGCGGCAACTTTTTGGAAGGTCTACTGGCCGGAACCATGCCCCGCAAGGAAATTGAGCGGTTAGAAGGTCGCCTGGACCATAATACCAATCAACCCCATGCGGTCATTGCCCTGAAATGGGCCGATCCGCCCGCTTATTCGCTGCGCCGCCTGGAAACAACGGTTCATTGGGTATTGAACAACCACAGCCGCTCGGCGCTGGTGCATGTCTATGGCGACAAGCATGTTTGCGTTTTTCAACAGCTAAAACATGCTGAAGATATGGAAACGGCCCATGAATTGGGCCGCCGCATTGAGGAGCAGGTAAAAACGGAGTATCCAGACGGGGTTTTGGTAGCAGGCATGAGCGGCCCAGCCCCAACTCTGGCCGAATGGCCAGAGATTTATGATGAAGCGCTGCAAGCGATGCAGCTGGGTGAACGTCTGCAAATCAAGCAGGTGGTGCAGTTTAGCAGCCTGGGCGTTTATCAGCTGCTTGTTCAGTTGGAAGAGTACCCGACGGTGCGCAGCTTTACAGATCAGGTGATTGGGCCGCTGGTGGCCTATGATGAGCAGCACAACAGCAGCCTGGTAAAGACGATGGATGCTTATTTTGATCATCATGGCAATATTAGCCAAACGGCCGAATCTCTCTTCATTCACCGCAATACCTTGCTCTACCGGCTGGATCGCATTCAGGAACTGACCGGCCACGATTTGAACCAGTCAAATATGCGGCTGGCGCTGCACTTGTCGCTGAAGTTGTGGCAGTTGCGGCCGTAAGTCAGTAATCAGTGGGCAGTGAGCGGTGAGCGGTGGATCATTTGCTGGCGGGAGAGGGGCTGTACAAAATTCACAAACGATAGCGCGTCGGTTTTAGCTAGAATAACCGTAGAGTTGACACTAATTATCCCGTATACTCCTGGAGACTTGTGCTGAAATGCGCGGTTCAGTGGGAAATAGTGGGAATCAAGGCGGAAAATGTTTAGGCATTTTCCGCCTTGGTGTTTCTGGGGCCAGCAATCACTTTTTCACAGGTTTTTGACCTCTTGTGCAAAAGAGCACAAACAAATACGCCCAAGGTTTGTAAAAAATGACCGTAGAGATAGCAGCTGCATTCCTTTATACTCCTGGAGACTTGTGCTGAAATGCGCGGTTCAGTGGGAAATAGTGGGAATCAAGGCGGGAAATGTTTAAGCATTTTCCGCCTTGGTGTTTCTACAGCTAAAAATTGGCCAATGGCCGACAGTTCGGTATAATCTCATTCTGTTGTGCAAAATACACAACAATCGAGCGGTTTCATTTGGCACTTTGTCACTGGTCGAACAAAAAGCACGCTGTACACTTATGGGATATTTTGCAGCAGAAAAAATAATATGATTACACTCTTTCACATCATTATTAGCCTTATCCTTCTTAGCCTCGTCCTTATTATTGTCGTCAATAAGGATACATTGTTTGTTGGGTAAGGAATGAGTGGAAGTGAAGCACTCTTTGGATAAAACCAAGCCGCCCAACAGGGCGGCTTTTTTTTTACAATTTTCTTTTTGTAATTTTCATAGTTTTGAGACGTTGGTATAACTCATGAACGAGATAGTTAAGAACAGTTGTCAACAGATGCAGAATTGGGCGGAAACGGCCGTTTCCGCCACAACCCACTGCCGCCAACAGTCTAATACCGTTTTCCCCACCCGTCTACCCAGGCAGCAAGCAGAACATCCTCTGTTTGCTGCTTTTTTATTTGAAAACCAACAAATGGAAAGGTTAGAAAGCAGAGAGTTGAGATAACCACAATCTCCAATCTCCAATCTCTAATCTCCTAAACAAGGAGAAGATTTATGAGCGAGATGAAAACCGGCGGTCAGATCATATGGGAAAGCTTGATGCACGAAGGCGTCGAAGTCGTGTTCGGCCTCCCTGGCGGCGCTATCTTGCCCGCCTATGATGACCTGGCCAAATATGAATATCCCATTCACCACGTGCTGGTAACACACGAGCAAGGCGCTTCGCACATGGCCGATGGCTATGCGCGAGCCACTGGACGTGTGGGCGTTTGCATTGCCACCTCTGGGCCAGGGGCTACCAACCTGATCACCGGCCTGGCTACCGCCTACATGGATTCCACCCCCGTGGTAGCCATTACCGGGCAGGTACCCACCTCCCTGCTGGGGCGCGATGGCTTCCAGGAAGCGGATGTCCAGGGCGTCACCCTGCCCGTGACCAAGCACAACTACCTCATCACCGACATCAAAGATCTGCCAGACGCCATCAAAGAGGCATTTTACATTGCCCGCACTGGCCGCCCTGGCCCCGTGCTGGTGGACGTGTGCAAGGATGTGCTGCAAGCCGCTATGCCTTTCAAATATCCAGAAACGGTCAATTTGCCCGGCTACAATCCCAATATTAACGCGCCAGACCCAACGGCCGTTTCCCGTGCCGCCCGTCTCATCAATGAAGCCAAAAAACCTGTCATCGTCGCCGGGCAAGGCGTCTCCATTGCCAAAGCGGAAGCTGAACTGCGCCAGTTGGCCGAAAAAGCCAACATCCCTGTGGCCACCAGCCTGCTGGGCATAGGCACCTTCCCCGCCACCCACCCGCTGGCCATCAGCTGGGGCGGGATGCATGGTGAAGCGTACTGCAACTATGCCCTGCAAGAGTGTGACGTGCTCTTTGCCGTTGGCGCTCGCCTGGACGACCGCCTCACCGGGGCGTTCGACACCTTTGCGCCCAACGCCAGAATCATCCATGTCGATATCGATCCAGCCGAAATGGGCAAAAATATCACCATCGACACCCCCGTCATTGGCGATGCCCTGCTGACGCTGCGCGGCCTGCTGCCCCAAATTGAGCCAAATGTTCATCCCGCCTGGCTGGAACAAATTGCCGAATGGCGAGCCGACACCGGCGACCGCGACATTTTGGCCCAGGAAACCGACGAACTGATCGCGCCCTATGTCATGCGTGCCTTGTGGCACGCCACTGATGAAGGCAATGCCACCGTCGTCACCGATGTGGGCCAGCACCAGATGTGGGAAGCCCAATATTACCACCACACCAAACCGCGCAGCCTGCTAACTTCTGGGGGCCTGGGCACGATGGGATATGGCCTCCCCGCCGCCATCGGGGCGCAAATGGGGCTGCCCGATGAGGAAATCTGGGTGGTGGCAGGCGACGGCGGCTTCCAGATGACGATGATGGAACTGTCTACCGTGGTGCAGGAAAAGCTGCCCATCAAGATCGCCATCATCAACAATGGCTACCTGGGGATGGTGCGCCAGTGGCAAGATGTGTTTTACAACAAGCGGCATGCAGGCACCCCGCTGTTTAATCCCGACTTTGTGAAGATTGCCGAAGCGTACGGCATTCCCGCCCGCTCCGTCACCAGCAAGGAAGAGGCACTCGAAGCGATCAAGGAAGCGCAGGCGTATGATGGGCCATTCCTGCTGGATTTCCAGGTGGAAGAGTTCACCAACGTCTACCCGATGGTAACGCCTGGCAAGAGCAATGCGGACATGATTCGCCGTCCGGCAGCGGGGGAGCGGTAATCGGTAATCAGTAATCAGTAGGGGCGAGGCAGGTGGGTGGATCAATGGATCAGCAAGCAGCCTTTCCCCCACCTGCCTCGCCCAAACGCGAGAGGAAAAGAAAAAATGACAGACAATGGGATGAAACGACACACAATTAATGCCTGGATGGAAGATAAGCCAGGTGTCTTGAATCGGGTGGCAGGATTGTTCCGCCGCCGCAACTTTAATATTGAAAGTCTGGCTGTAGGGCACAGCGAAACGCCGGGCATCAGCCGCATGACCTTTGTAGCGTACGGCACCGACCGGGACATGCGCCAGATCACAACGCAGCTAGACAAGCTGATCAATGTGACGCAAATTGAGGATGTGACCTACAAACCGGCCGTCAACCGCGAATTGGCGCTGATCAAGGTGCGGGCCAACAGCCAGACGCGGGCCGAGGTGATGCAGCTGGTAGACATTTACCGTGCCAGCATTGTGGATGTGGCTATGGATTCGCTGATCATCCAGATTGTGGGTAAGGAAGACCAGGTGGACTCGCTGATCAAGCTGCTGCAAGGCTTTGGCATTGAAGAAATGGTGCGCACAGGCCGGGTGGCTATGGTACGCGGCTTACAAGAACGGGAAGAACGAGGGACGGAAACGGCCGTTCCCACCCATCAAAACGGACATCATTAATTACTCAATTACCCAATTACCAACCAGTAATTGAGTAATTAGGTAATTGGGTAATTGTTCAAACAAGGGAGATAGGAATTTTGGCAAACATTTATTACGACAAAGACGCAGACCTCACTCTGCTCGATGGCAAAAAGATTGCGGTGCTGGGCTATGGCAGCCAGGGCCACGCCCACTCACTCAACTTGCGGGACTCCGGCGCAGACGTGCGCGTGGGGCTGTACGCAGGCAGCCCGTCCTGGGCTAAAGCTGAGGCAGATGGCCTGAAAGTGATGGAAACGGCCGCTGCCTGCGCCGAAGCCGACGTCATCATGGTGCTGGCTCCAGACACCATGCAGGCCGCCATCTACAAAGAAGCGATCGAGCCAAACCTGACCGAGGGCAAGACCCTGATGTTTGGCCACGGCTTCAACATTCGCTTCGGCCAGATTGTGCCGCCCAAAAATGTGGATGTCAGCATGATCGCCCCCAAATCACCCGGCCACCGCGTACGCGAGGTATATGTGGAAGGAATCGGCACCCCCGCCCTGCTGGCGGTGGAGCAAGACGCCAGCGGCAACGCCAAAGCGTTTGCCCTGGCCTACGCCAAAGGGCTGGGCTGCACACGCGCCGGCGTGCTGGAAACTACTTTTGCCGAAGAAACCGAGACGGACCTGTTTGGCGAGCAAGCGGTATTGTGCGGTGGCGTCTCTGCCCTGGTGGAAGCGGGCTTCAACACCCTGGTGGAAGCGGGCTACCAGCCGGAAATCGCTTACTTTGAGTGCCTGCATGAGCTGAAGCTGATTGTGGACCTGTTTTACCAGGGCGGCCTGAGCTACATGCGCTACAGCGTCAGCGATACGGCCGAACATGGCGACTACACTGGCGGCCCCAAAATCATCACCGACGAAACGCGCCAGGCGATGAAACAGATGCTGCAAGATATCCGCAGCGGTGCTTATGCGGAAGAGTGGATTGATGAGAATGTAAACGGCCGTCCCTGGTTCGAGCAGCGCCGCAAAGAAGCCCGCGGCAGCCAGATCGAGCAGGTGGGCAAAGAGCTGCGGCAAATGATGCCGTGGCTGAAAGCCGTCGAGATTGAGTAATCAGTAGACCAGTATTCAGTAATCAGTAAATCAGTATTCAGTCTTAAAGTCACTGAATACTGACCACTGACCACTGATTACTGAATACTGAATACTGCAAACGGAGTAAAAAATGGACGAAGATGGTGTCGATATTCAGGAAACCGTGATTATTTTTGATACTACCCTGCGGGATGGCGAGCAGTCGCCCGGCGCAACGCTGAACGTGGATGAAAAGTTGGAAATTGCCCGGCAGCTTTCCCGCCTTGGCGTGGACATCTGCGAAGCGGGCTTCCCTATCGCCTCCCCTGGCGATTTTGACGCCGTGCGGCGTATTGCCGAGGAAGTCGGGCCGTTAATGGACGGCCGTAAAAGCGGCCAGCCCATGGTTATTGCCGGATTGGCGCGGGCCAACAAGCAAGACATCCAGCGCGCCTACGACGCCGTCAAGGCCGCACCACGCCATCGCATTCACACCTTCCTGGCCACCAGCGATATCCATCTGAAGCATAAGCTCAAAATGGACCGTGAAGAGTGTGTCGAGCAGGTCATCGAATCGGTCACTTTTGCCAGCAGCCTTTGCGACGATGTGGAGTTCTCGCCAGAAGACGCGGGCCGCTCTGACCCGGACTTTTTGGTGCAGGTGCTCACTGAAGCGATCAAGGCCGGGGCCACCACCCTGAACATCCCGGATACGGTGGGCTACGTCGCCCCGGAAGAGTACGGCTGGCTGATCAATTACCTCATTGAAAACACGCCCGGCGCAGACAAAGTGGTCTGGTCCACCCACTGCCACAACGACCTGGGGCTGGCCACGGCCAACACCCTGGCGGGCGTCAAAGCCGGGGCGCGGCAGGTGGAAGTGACCATCAACGGCATCGGTGAGCGAGCGGGCAACACGTCACTGGAAGAAGTGGCGATGGCCATTCACACCCGACCCAACTTCTTCAACTTCACCACCCACATCGACACCACGCACATCACCCGCACCAGCCGGATGGTGAGCGCCTACACCGGCATGGTGGTGCAGCCCAATAAAGCCATCGTGGGGGCCAACGCCTTTGCCCACGAAGCCGGGATTCACCAGGACGGCATGCTGAAAAACCAGCTGACCTACGAAATTATGCGGCCAGAAACGGTAGGACTGCACGCTTCCACCCTGGTGCTGGGCAAACATTCCGGCCGTCACGCCTTCCGGGTACGCCTGGAAGATTTAGGCTACGAAGATTTAGACAAGGATGAGCTGGAGCAGGCGTTTCAGCGGTTCAAGCGGCTGGCCGACAAGAAAAAAGTGGTCACAGACGCCGACATCGAAGCGATTATTGCCGATGAGATTTACCAGCCGCCGGAAATCTGGAAGCTGAACCAGATTCAGGTTTCCTGCGGCGACCACAGCATCCCCACCGTGTCGGTCAGCCTGACCGGGCCAGACGGCACCACGTACATGGATGCCGCCCTGGGCACCGGCCCGGTGGATGCGGCGTACCAGGCGATGAACCGCATTATTGGCGAATCGCCCACGCTGATGGAGTTTTCCATCAACGCCGTCACCGAAGGTTTAGATGCCCAGGCCGAAGCGACGATTCGCATCCAGCCAGACAAGAGCGAAGGCAAATATGCCTTGAATCCGCAAACCAGCCAGCATTATGCCCGCACCTACAGCGGCCACGGTGCCAGCACCGACATCGTTGTTGCCAGCGCCCGCGCTTACCTGAGCGCCCTGAACAAGATGCTGGCGGCCAGCATGGAAACATCCAGCGTGGTGGAGCAGGTGGCAGTAGCAGGAGATTAAATTAGACCCCCACCCTCACCCCAGCCCTCTCCCTTGCAGGGAGAGGGAGCCAGATTCCCTCCCCCTGAGAGGGGGAGGGTCAGGGTGGGGGTAAAAAGAAGGAATTTTTATGAGCAACGAACCCAGAACCATTATCGACAAGATTTGGGACAGCCATGTGGTGATTGACGAGCCGGGCAGTCCGGCCGTGCTGTACATTGATTTGCACCTGGTGCATGAGGTGACCTCGCCGCAGGCGTTTTCTGGCCTGCGCGAACGGGGCTTGACGGTGAAACGGCCGTCTCAAACCATCGCCACCATGGACCACAGCATCCCCACCACCCCCATCGGCGTGCCTATCCAGGACGCCATTGCCGCCAAACAGATTGCCACCATGGAAGCCAACTGCCGCGAATTTGGCATCGAGCTGTTTGGCATGGACAGCCCCAACCGGGGCATCGTCCACGTCATCGGGCCGGAGCTGGGACTAACCCAGCCGGGCATGACGATTGTGTGCGGCGACAGCCACACGGCCACCCACGGCGCGTTTGGGGCGCTGGCCTTTGGCATCGGTACCAGCGAGGTGGAGCATGTGTTGGCCACCCAATGCCTGCTGCAAACCAAGCCGAAGACGTATGCGGTGAATGTAAACGGCCGTCTGCCCGCAGGCTGCACCTCCAAAGACATCATCCTGGCGCTGCTGGCTAAGATCGGCGTCGGCGGCGGCACGGGGCACGTCTTTGAGTATCGCGGCGAAGCGATTCGCGCCCTGACGATGGAGCAGCGCATGACTATCTGCAACATGAGCATCGAAGGCGGGGCACGCGCCGGGCTCATCGCGCCGGATGAGACCACCTTTGAATACATCAAAGGCAAGAAACATGCGCCGCAGGGTGCCGCCTGGGACGAAGCGGTCGCCTACTGGTGCAGCCTCACCTCCGACGAAGGCGCGGTCTACGACAAAGAGATCGACATCGACGCCAGCGCATTGGAACCGATGATCACCTACGGCACCAATCCGGGCCTGGGCATGAAAATCACCGACCTGATTCCCGACCCGATGAGCATTGGCAACATCAGCGAGCGGCAGACGGTGGAAAAGGCGCTGGCCTACATGGATTTGCAGGCAGGCGTGCCGCTGCTGGGGCATCCGGTGGACGTGGTGTTCATCGGCAGTTGCACCAATTCGCGCATTTCTGATTTGCGCCAGGCGGCCGAGATTTTTAACGGCCGTACCGTCGCCAAAAACGTGCGGGTGATGGTCGTGCCTGGGTCACAAGATGTGAAAAGACAGGCCGAGGCTGAAGGATTGGACCAAATCTTCAAAAATGCCGGGGCCGAATGGCGTGAAGCGGGCTGCTCGATGTGCATTGCCATGAACGGCGACCAGCTCCAGCCGGGGCAGTACGCCGTCAGCACCAGCAATCGCAACTTTGAAGGCCGCCAGGGCAAGGGCGGACGCACCTTCCTGGCCAGCCCGTTGACTGCGGCAGCAACGGCCGTTACCGGCCGGGTGACGGATGTGCGCAGTTTGCGGTAATCAGTGAATCAGTGAATCAGTAGGTCAGTGTTCAGTAGGTCAGTAATCAGTAGGTCAGTCAACTGAATACTACTCACTGAATACTGAATACTTTTCAGAAAAGGAGAGGCTAAAATGGATCACCCAACCTATCAAATCAACGTTCGATACGCCGTGGAATGTGTGAAACATTTGCTGCCGCAGGTGGATGCGGCGACGTCGCTGGTGCTGGTTGGGGACCTCTCCCAGTGCCGCTTTGGCAGCCTGGAAGGCGTGGTGCGAGAGACGATTGAAGTGGAAAATATGGTGTTTTGCGAGAGTTACGGCCGTTTCATCATTCCGTTGAGTGGCCTGAATAAATACGAGCTGAAAAAGAACCAGCTGCACCGCATTGGTCTGCGCCAGCTCATCACCGAGGTACAGTTGGAACGATACGGCCGTCTCCTCTTCCACGCCGCCAACCAGTTCAAAGATCCCGCCCAGCTCAGCGACTGGTTCCGCCCCCACTTCATCGAGGAGATGGCCCACGACGGCATTATCACCCTCACAGAAGCGGGCCTTCAACAGGTGAGTTCGGTACGGGAACGGCCGTTTCGCTTCCAGTTTGCTTATCAGTAAGTAATTGAGTAATTAGGTAATTACTCAATTACCCAATTACTAATCCCAAGACAACTAAATTTCGAGAGTTCTTATGCAACCATTCACAACCTTAACCAGCCACATGGTGGCCATTCCCACGGAAAATATCGACACGGACCAGATCATTCCGGCCCAATTTTTGAAGACGATTAGCAAAAAAGGGTTGGGCAAAAACTTGTTCCACCATTGGCGCTATCTGGAAGATGGCACGCCCAAGCCAGATTTCCCGCTCAACCAGCCAGCCGCGCACGGCGCACAAATTCTGCTGGCGGGCGACAACTTTGGCTGCGGCTCCAGCCGGGAACACGCTCCCTGGTCGCTGATGGATTTTGGCTTTACGGCCGTCATCTCCACCAGCTTTGCCGACATCTTCCGCAACAATTCGCTCAAAAACGGCCTGCTGCCCATCATCGTGGACGAAGACACCCACGAGCAGCTGATGAGCCTGGTGGCCGAAGACCCCGGCACTGAAGTCAGCGTGGATTTGGCCAGCCAGACCGTGATATTGCCAGACGGCCGTTCCGTCCACTTCCCCATCGACAGCTTCAGCAAAACCTGCCTGCTTGATGGGCTGGACCAGCTTGGCTACTTACTCAAGCAGGCCGATGTCGTTGCCGAATTTGAGGCAGCCCATCCGGCCCGCGTGAACACAGCCAGTGGACAGTAATCAGTAATCAGTAGGTTAGTAATCAGTAGGTCAGTGATTAGTGAACTGATTTACTGACCTACTGACTCACTGAACACTGAATACTGAATACTGGTCACTCAAAAGGTGACAGACACCATGACCAAAATCTACCTCTACGATACCACTCTGCGCGACGGCACCCAGCGCGAAGGGATTTCTCTCTCACTCGACGACAAGCTCAAAATCACCCAAAAGCTCGATGAATTTGGCATCGACTACATCGAAGGCGGCTGGCCCGGCTCTAACCCCAAAGACGTGGAATATTTTCGCCGCCTGGGGTCGCTGGAGCTGAAACACGCCAGGGTGTGCGCCTTTGGCAGCACCCGCCGCAAAGGCGTCACGCCCGAAGAAGACGCCAATCTGCGGCTGCTGATCGAGGCCAACACGCCGGTGATTACCCTGGTGGGCAAAACCTGGGATTTGCACGTCATCGACGTTTTAGAAGCCAGCATGGAAGAAAATCTGGCGATGATTGGCGAGAGCGTGGCCTACTGCAAGTCGCACAACAAAGAAGTGATTTACGACGCGGAGCATTTCTTCGATGGCTACAAGGCCAACCCGGAGTACGCTATCGCCACCCTGAAAGCCGCCGCTGTCAACGGGGCAGACAGCGTGGTGCTGTGCGACACCAACGGCGGGTCCCTGCCCTGGGAGATTGAGGAGATTATGGGGGAGGTGAAGACGGCCGTTGGCCCCCAAGTCCAGATCGGCATTCACACCCACGACGACGGCGAATGCGGCGTGGCCAATTCGCTGGCCGGGGTGCGCGCCGGGGCCGTGCAGGTACAGGGCACCATCAACGGCTACGGCGAGCGCGTCGCCAACGCCAATTTGTGCAGCGTCATCCCCGATTTGCAGCTAAAAATGGGCTACGACTGCGTACCGCCGGAAAAGCTGGCTGGCCTTACCGAGCTTTCCCGCTACGTCGCCGAAGTCGCCAATCTGGATTTGGACGATCACCAACCGTTCGTCGGGGCCAGCGCTTTCGCCCACAAGGGCGGCATCCACGTCGCCGCCATGCTCAAAAACCCGCTCAGCTACCAGCACATCGAGCCGGAGCTGGTGGGCAACCGGCAGCGCAGCGTTGTTTCGGAGCTGTCTGGCCGGGGCAACCTGGTGGACAAGGCCAAACAATTTGGTCTTAACACCGAAAGTCTCGACTTGCGCAAGGCGCTGGAGCAAATCAAAGTGCTGGAATCGCAGGGCTTCACCTTTGAGGGAGCCGAAGCGTCCGTGGAGCTGATGCTGCGCCGCACCCATCCCGCCTACGTGCCTCCGTTTGAGGTGATTGATTACTCCGTGAGCGTCCACCAGCGGCGTGGGCGTGGCCTCAATGCCGAGGCCATCGTCAAGGTGCGGGTTGGCCCAAAACGGATGCATATGGTCGCCGAGGGCAACGGCCCGGTCAACGCCCTGGATGCTGCGCTGCGTAAGGCGCTGGTGGATGTTTATCCGCAGTTGAGCAGCATCAAGCTGGTGGATTACAAAGTGCGCATTTTGGACGGCGAAAACGCCACGGCCGCAACCACCCGCGTCCTCATCGACACCCGCCAGGGGAACAAAAGCTGGAGCACCGTCGGGGCCAGCGCCAACATCATCGAAGCCAGCTGGCAGGCGCTGGCGGATAGTATGGAGTATGCGTTGTTGGGGAATTGAGTAATTGGGTAATTGGGTAATTTTGTCATTCTAAACGAAGTGAAAAATCCCGCAAGGGTCCCATTGCGGAAAACTTTGTCGTAACCAGGGCTGTGCTACTGCTGTTGCGGGTGGGATGCTTCGTTTCACTCAGCATAACATGGGAACTTCAACTGTCATTCTGAACGAAGTGAAGAATCCCGCAAGGTTCCCATTGCGGAAAACTTTGTCGTGACCAGGGCTGTGCTACTGCTTTTGCGGGCGGGATGCTTCGTTTCACTCAGCATGACATGGGAAAATGGCTAGATTTGATTTTGCTCATCTATTTTCGAAATGCCCAATTTCCTACTACAATACTAGCATGACGAACCCGAACCAATCTCCCGCAAAAACTAGCTTACATGAGCAAATTGAGCAAATCAGTGCACTGCTGAACAGCCTGCGTCCGCGCCTGGTGGAAGCCGAAGCGGAACTGTCTGACCGGTTGGCGGCGATTAGCGCCTTTGAGTTTAAGCTGCGCTCGCGCATTGCCAAACTCACCGAAAAGCTGGACAAACTCGACGCGGAGATTCAGGAGCTAAAGCGCCAGATGCGCTGGCTGGGCGAAGGGTGGCAAACCGACCCGGAAAACGAGGCGGCCGCCTGGGCTTCGGGCAAATCCGCCTCGGAGTCGGGCGAGTATCGCTACCATGCCGCGCCGAAAGAACCGCGCCAGGCGCTGGCTGAGGAAGAGAAGGCGTCGCTGAAGCAGCTGTACCGGCAACTGGCTCGCCGCTTTCACCCAGACATGGCCATTGATGAAGCTGACCTCGAATACCGGACGCAGATGATGTGGGCGATTAACGGGGCGTACGCGGCGGGCGATTTGGAAAAGCTGGAGCAGCTGCTTTTGGAACCAGACGCGCCACACACGATTGCCATTCAAACGGAAGAAGAGCAGCTGGAACTGCTAACACGAGAACTAACTCGTGTACAAAACCGGCTGCACGAGATTGAAGATGAGCTGGCTAGGCTGGACAAGCATCAGAGCGCGGTGATGATGCGCCGTCAGGCAAAGGCGGAGCGCGCTGGGCGGGATTGGTTTGGCGAGCTGGAGGTTCAGCTGCGCGACGACATTGCCAACCAGCAGATTGAGCGGGACGTGCTGGAAGAGCAGCTGGCGAACATAGGGGATGATGAGTTTGGGGATACGGCCGTTTCCCCCGAAGATTTCGCCGACCTCGTGTTTGACGTCACCCTGGACGGTAATTTCGACGATCCCGACATCTCCGCCGAGTTCGACCGCTACCTCAACCGCCGCCGCAGCAAGAACTATTTTGAAGAAGATTTTGAAGATGACTATGATTTTGACTAAAAGGAGTGATAAGTGAAAAGTGATAAGTGAAAAGTGGCCTACTTTCCACTTATCACTTTTTACTTTTCACTCTCCTCATCATGCACCCATCCACCCAAAAAGTTGCCGCTGCCGCCCAGAAACTGGGACTGGCGATTGAAATCAAAGAGTTTGCTGATACCACACGGACTGCCCAGGAAGCGGCCGATGCGATTGGCTGTGAACTGGCCCAGATTGTGAAGAGCCTCTGCTTCACCGTGAACGAGCAGCCGATCATGGCGCTGGTCTCTGGTGCAAACCAGCTGGACGAGTGCAAGCTGGCGGCGCTGTGCGGCGTGGGGCGCAAGCAAGTGCAGCGAGCCAGCGCCGACGCGGTGAAGGCGGCGACAGGCTTCAGCATTGGCGGCGTGCCCCCCTTTGGCCACCTCACACCGATGACCATTTTTGTGGATGAGGATTTGCGCCAGTTTGAGACGGTATGGGCGGCGGCGGGTACGCCGTTTGCGGTGTTTGCCATTGGGGCAGAAGATTTGATAAGAGGGTGTGGGGGAACGGCCGTTTCCCTCAAAAAATGAGCTGGCTATGGTATGATAAGCATATCAGAGTGGTCAGGAGACAGTATCAAATGCTAAATCAAAATATTTCTATTTCCGAAGAAACAATCAGAGATTTCTGCAAGCGGCACAAAATAAAAAATCTCTCTTTTTTTGGTTCAATTTTAGGTCCAGATTTCAGGCCTGAAAGTGATGTGGATGTTTTAGTGGAATTTGAAACTGATTCTACTCCTGGATTTGATTTTTTCTCCATGCAAGAAGAGCTGACAGAAATCATCGGTCGGCCCGTGGAGCTGCACACGCCCAACTTCCTCAGTCCGCATTTTCGAGAAAATGTTATCAAAGAAGCGCAGGTTCTTTATGCAGCAACGTGAACGAATCCGGCTGCTCCACATGCTTGAAGCAGCAGAAAAAGCTGTCGCGTTCGCTGCAAACCGCTCACGACAGGACATTTACACCAATGAAGAATTTTCATTAGCGGTTGTTCGTTTACTTGAAATCATTGGCGAAGCCGCAAAATCTGTTTCCGATGAAACGCGAGCTCAGCACCCCGAAATACCGTGGCGAGCAATTGCAGGTACCAGAGATCGCCTAATCCACGCCTATTTTTCGGTCGATTTGGACATTGTCTGGTCAATCATCCGCAATGATTTGCCCTCTCTTGTTCAAAATCTCAGAAAAATGTTGGACTAAAGGCCCAAACCCCACCTATTTCTCAAAATACACAAATCATTTTTTACCCAAAAGGAAGAATCATGGAAGCAAAAATTACATTACTTCCCGGCGACGGGATTGGACCAGAGGTTGTGGCTGAGGCGGAGAAAGTCATGGCAGCAATTGCCAGCAAATTTGGCCACACCTTCATCACCCAAACCGGCCTGGCCGGCGGCATTGCCATTGACAAGACCGGCAATCCCTTGCCCGAAGAGACGTTGGGGATGTGCCTGGAGGGCAGCGCCGTGCTGCTGGGGGCCGTCGGCGGGCCAAAATGGGACGACCCGACGGCCAGCGTGCGGCCCGAGCAAGGACTGCTGAAGCTGCGCAAATCACTAGGGGCATTTGCCAACATCCGCCCCGTGCGCGTCTTCCCCGCCCTGGCAGAGGCCAGCCCGCTCAAGCCGGAGCGCGTGGCCAATGTAGACATCGTCTTTGTGCGTGAACTGACGGGCGGCATCTACTTTGGCACGCCGCAGGGGCGTGAGATGGTGGCCGAGGGACGCAGCGGCCACGATACGATGCGCTACAACGAGATGGAGATCAAGCGCGTTTTGCGGGTCGCCTTCACCCTGGCGCAGCAGCGCAAAGCGGCGGGCGGCAGGGGTAAGGTCACTTCGGTAGACAAGGCCAACGTGCTGGCTTCGTCCCGCGTCTGGCGCGAGGTGGCACACGAGGTGGCGGCAGAATATCCGGAGATCGCGTACGAAGATGTGCTGGTAGATGCGATGGCGATGTACCTCATCAACCGCCCCGGCGATTTTGACGTGGTGGTGACGGGCAACATGTTTGGCGACATTCTCTCCGACGAGGCGTCGATGATCACCGGCTCGCTGGGGATGCTGCCCTCGGCGTCGCTGGGTGAACCCGGCTCGGTGGGGCTGTACGAACCGATTCACGGCTCTGCCCCGGACATTGCAGGCCAGGGCATTGCCAATCCGCTGGCGACCATTTTGAGCCTGGCGATGATGCTCCGTTCCAGTTTGGGCCTTGAAGAAGAGGCAGGGGCGGTGGAAACGGCCGTTTCCCAGGTTCTCGAAAATGGGTACCGCACCGCCGACATTGCCAAACCGGGCGAAACCAAAGTGGGCACCCAGGCGATGGGCGATTTGGTGGTGGCTAATTTGTGATTTTAACGCAGAGGCGCGGAGGCGCAGAGAGTTTTTTTTCTTTGCCCCTTTGCGTCAAAAATTTCTAAAACCTTATGGCAAAACGTAAAAAATCAGCAGAGAGTCCCATCGGGAAATATATTTTGTGGGCGGCAGCGGCCGTTTTTGTGGGCTCCATTCTCTGGTCGATGTGGGCTGAGACGCTGCTGCCGCTGATTCGTGCCGGGGACACGCGGGGCGTTTGGCTGCATCTGGTGGGAATGCCGATCATTTTGTTGGGAACGGCCGTATTTGTCTACGGCGGCGCTATTTTTGTGCGGGACACCTTCAGCGCGTTTAACAACGAGACCTTGCAAGAAAATTATCTGGCCATTCAGACCAAGCAGGCAACGTGGCAAATGCGCTGGCAAAATGCCAAAATTTTGTTCCGGTCCTGGGTGCCCGGCTTGCGCTGGCTGGGCCTGGGCTTTCTGTTGATCGCTGTGGGCGGCTTCCTCATCAACCTGTGAGGGCCAATCAGGGAGGCGAAAACCAGTATGAACCGTGAAAAAGCAATTCGGTTTGTAGAGCAAAACGGCAATGAGATTGAGCAAGCCCGGCTGCGCCATTTGCTGCATGGGGAACGGCCGTCTACAAACATCATCCAGCAGCTTTTCAATGGCCAGCGGGAAGATGGCGGATTTGCCCCATTTTGGGCACCGGACTACAGCTCGATTGATGCCACCTGTTACCGGCTGGCCCAGGCGGAGCAGCTAGGATTGGGTACGGCGGAGTCAGTCGTGACTGCGGCAGTTCGGTTTTTGGAGGGGCGGCAGGGAGGAGACGGCCGTTTCGCTGAAGACCCGTCCGTGGCCGACAGCGCCCCAGCCTGGGTCTACCCTGGCGATCTGGCCGCCGAATTATACCTGACGGCCAACGCGGGCTTCTGGTTGGCGTTCTTCGGCTTTGCCGATGCGGCACAGCAGGCGGCCAGTTTTTTAGCAACACATCTGGACTATGAAACCCACAAGCTGCCCTCGTTTGCGCAGGCGCAGTGGCTGGCCTGTGGGCTGGGCTGGAAACTCGGACTCGACGATATGGTAGACCATTTGGCATCACATCTCTACACACAGCTTCCTGGCACGGCTGGCGAATTGGCCTGGATGCTGACGACGCTGTTGAGCGTCCAGTTTCCCACTGATCGTGGCGTTTTTGTGGCTGGGTCAATGCAGTTGGCGAGAATGCAGGGGGCGGACGGCCGTTTCCCCAGCGACGAAGGTCAAGATGTGCACACGACGCTGGAAGCGCTGCGTGCTCTGGAAAAATAGTACACCGATCAGCCTGATTAGCCCGAGCCAACGACATGAAGCAGATTTTTATCTCTGTTCATCTGCGTTAATCTGTGTCCCATTTTTATAGGAGACGAGGGTGTCTAAAACAAGCATCAATCCCGAAACGTTGTTCAACAGCTTGCAGTATGGCTTTTCGCAGATTGTGGTAGCGGAGGGCCAGCGCACGGTCTATTTTTCCGGGCAGGTGGCCTGGGACGAAAACGAAAACATCGTCGGTGAGAATGATTTGCGGGCGCAGGTATGGCAGAGTTTGAAGAATGTGGCAACGGCCGTTATCACCGCTGGCGCCAGCCTCAACGACATCGTCACCCTACGTATCTACATCGTGCAAAGCTGGATGGACAAAACCGCCCCAGTCAGCGAAGGGCTCAAGGAATTCTTCCCGGAAAGCCCCCCGGCGACCACCTGGATTGGGGTTTACGGGCTGGCGCGGCCTGAATTTTTGATTGAGATTGAGGGAACGGCCGTGTTTTAAAAGGACAGCAACGTTGAACTTTGAAATCATAGGCGACATTCAAGAAACTGAGACAATTGCCGTTGGCAGTTCAATTCGGGAGCTGGCCCAGTTGCAGGAACGCTTTGGCAACGGCCGTTGGCGCAAGCTGAAGGGAGTAGCCACGGTGCAATTATTTGATGGTACAATACGTCTGGCTGAAATTCATTGGTACGAAGCGCATGGCACCGGCAAGCACCGCTTGAAAATCAAACGATTTTTGGATTAATCCTATGGACAAACAACCTGAAAAACTCCAATTTGCAATCTGTGTGAACAATGAAACTTATGAAGACGATCTAAAGCTGCGCATGGTGTATCGCGTTTTACCGGACAAATCGGCGGCCAAGAGCAGCTATGTGCGCATTGTCGATGAAACTGGCGAAGATTATCTTTACCCTGCGGCCTACTTTGTCATGATTGACGTTCCCCAAGATGCTGAATCTGCCCTGCTGCGCGTTGCTTGAGGTGGATACGGCCGTTTCCCCAAACCACACTATTCCCAATGCTTCTCCTTAACTTGGCGTTGCCTGGATTTTAATTGAGGTTGAGGAAACGGGTGTTTGATTGAGCACATATTTTCTAGGGGAGTCTATGAAAAAACTGTTCACAAAAAAAGGGACAAAAATCGCACTGGCGTTAGGGATCATTCTTTATTTATCCTCTAGCTTGCCTGCAGCACTATTAGTCATCTGTGTTTGGTCTTATGAAGCTAATTTTGAGGCATGGTCCTATATCATTTCGCTTCTACTATTTTGGCTAATTGGTTCAGTCTTATTTATTGCAGTAATTAGCATATTGTTAGGATTTATCCTAAATTATTTCTTTGAATACAGAGAAAATATCTATAACAAAGAAACAACGGCATAAAATTGCCAAAACCATTTTGCAGAAATTTTTCCCAGTTTCTCTGTATACCTGCTTTTCAAGGAGAAGAAATGACACAACTTAATAAATACAGTTCACGCATCACCCAACCAAAAGCGCAAGGGGCGTCGCAGGCAATGTTGTACGCCACCGGCTTGCAGCCCGCCGACATGGACAAGGCGCAGGTGGGCATTGCCAGCGTCTGGTACGAGGGCAACTCCTGCAACATGCACCTGCTCGATCTGGCTGCCCAGGTCAAGAAAGGCGTCGCCGCAGCCAATTTGGTGGGGATGCGCTTCAACACCATCGGCGTCAGCGACGGCATCAGCATGGGCACCGACGGCATGAGCTTCTCGCTCCAGTCCCGCGACCTCATCGCCGACTCCATCGAGACCATCATGGGGGCGCAGTGGTATGACGGCCTGGTCGCCCTACCCGGCTGCGACAAAAACATGCCCGGCTGCATTATGGCCATGGGGCGGCTGAATCGGCCCGCCATCATGGTGTACGGCGGGACCATTCAGGCGGGCTGCACCGCCAAACACGCCAAGCTGGACATCGTCTCTGCGTTTCAGAGCTATGGCGAATATCTGGCAGGCAGCATCAGCGACGAGGAGCGGGAAGAGATTGTGCGCCACGCCTGCCCCGGCGCAGGCGCCTGCGGCGGCATGTACACCGCCAACACCATGGCCTCCGCCATCGAAGCCCTGGGGATGAGCCTACCCTACTCCGCCTCCTACCCTGCCGTCTCCGCCGAGAAGGCCAATGAATGCATTGAAGCCGGTCGCGCCATCCGCATCCTGCTAGAACGCGACATCAAGCCCCGCGACATCATGACCCGCGCCGCATTTGAAAACGCGATGGTGATCACGATGGCCCTGGGCGGCTCGACCAACGCCGTGCTACACCTCATCGCCATGGCCCGCTCGGTGGATGTGGATTTAACGATTGACGATTTCCAGGCGGTGAGCGACCGGGTGCCGTTTTTGGCCGATTTGAAGCCAAGCGGCCGTTTCGTCATGGAAGATTTGCACGCCGTGGGCGGCACCCCCGCCGTCATGAAATATCTACACGAAAACGGCTTCATTAACGGCGACTGCCTGACAGCAACCGGCAAAACCGTGGCCGAAAATCTGGCCGAACTACCAGGACTGACCCCAGGGCAAGAAATTATCCGCCCGCTGGATAATCCCATAAAAGAAACCGGCCACATCCAAATCCTACGCGGCAATCTGGCCCCAGACGGAGCTGTAGCCAAAATTACCGGCAAAGAGGGTCTGGTTTTCAGCGGCACCGCCCGCGTTTATGATTCGGAAGAGGCGATGTTGGCCGGGCTGGAACAGGGCGAGATTCAGAAGGGTGACGTGATTGTCATCCGCTTTGAAGGCCCCAAAGGCGGCCCAGGTATGCCAGAGATGCTGACGCCGACGAGCGCCATCATGGGTGCGGGGCTGGGCCAGGATGTGGCGTTGATGACAGACGGCCGTTTCTCAGGCGGCAGTCACGGCTTCATTGTCGGGCACATCACCCCGGAAGCGCAGGACGGCGGGCCCATCGCCCTGGTGCAAACCGGCGACAAGATCACGATTGACGCCGTCAACCGGGTGATCGATGCCGACGTGAGCGAGGCCGAAATGGCCCGCCGCCGCGCCGCCTGGACCGCCCCTCCCTTCAAGGCGACGCGGGGCACGCTGTACAAATATATCAAGACTGTGAAGTCGGCCTCTGAGGGGTGCGTGACGGATGAGTAGAGAGGGGGAAACGGCTGGAAGAAGTTGGCGTTTTTGCCAAAGAAACGGCCGTTGCTGCTGCGGCTCATGGCTGGGTACCGGAACCGGCTCGTTCACTTTTACACGGATGAATAAATAAATTAAATAAGGAACGGAAGTCCCAGCCAATCACTTTGGGAACGGCCGTTGACCCCACAAAACCACACAACTTCCAACAAAAGTTACCGGCTGCTGACCCAACAACGTGACTGGAACTGTGCAGAATGCCGGACTGAATTTGCAGCGCTACTGCACACCATGCCAGCAGTCTAGGCAATGCCTTTTTTTGAATCAACCCCAAACGGCCGTTTATATCACTTTTGTATCGCTTATTAGCACCCCCCACATGCAACCAGGCGATATAAAACCGATACAAAACAGGCAAACCGCTTGAATTCCACTGTCCTTCCGCTTAAGATGGGATTACTCGTGTTCCAAAGCGTTTCGGGCCCAACTGACTGCATCCGTACCATCCCCACCCCATCGCCAACGATGCCCCGCAAAGAGGCCTAAAGGAGGTAGCGTAAAAATAATCACCTTACGACCCATTCATCCCGGTAAACAACCAGAACAACCCAATACTATTAAGGAGAGACAAATCATGAGTACCAATGGACAGATTCAAGATGTGGGGAAGTACGGCCGTTCCAGCAAAGGGATGCTGCTGGTGGTAGCGATCCTCAGCCTGTTTGCCTTATTTGTTTTCGTCAGCTCGGTTAGCGCGCAGGGTGCGCAGCGGATTGCAGGCATCGGCTATTTTGAGGGCGAGGAGGCGTGCGATGAACCCATCACCAATTCTGCAGGTGTCAGCCCCGACGCTTCCCTGGACATGACAGGCGATCTGCAGGGCTGCCTGTACATCTTTATCGAAACATATGAATGCATGCCCGGTGGCGTTTATATCGAAGATGGGCACGAAATCTACGTCGGCAGCGGCGCCGAAGGGGATGACGGCACTTTCCAGACCGAATACCGTTTCGTCGCTCATTTCCCCAGCGAGGCTGATTGCCATGCCTTTACCAACATGATTCGAGGCCGCTGCCAACATCCCATCGTCGCGGGCAGTGGCACCGGCGATTACCGGGGCGTTACGGGGAAATTCCAGATGGTAGACAATGTGGAAGAAGGCTACGCTGACTACCTTGGCCTGCTGCATTTCAGGTAGGAAGTTCAGGTAGGAAACACACGTTTTTCAGATAGGCCCAACCGCCAAACCGGGATTGGGCCTATCTTATTGGTTCTAGCCACCTTGCACCGCTGGATGTCCCCTATTCATCCACTTTTCCACCCGATACCTGCCTTCGATATGATTGGGACGCAAATGGCTGGCTATGGCAAAGCAGATTCTATCAACAACGAATAGGCCCCTGTGGTTTGGTCACCATAACTACGAGCTTCGATACGATAGGTGCCATTTATTGGCAATACTAAGTCTCCAATCATCGAATTCGTATTTCCACTTTCAATATTATCATGGACTCCTAAGAGACGGCCGTCAGGCGCGATAACGAATAAAAGGGTATCCATCTGACCAAGTTCTAGGCGTTCATCTGCTGGGGTAAAAATTGTGGTTGGGCTGTCGGCATTAAGGCGAATCGTCAAAGCTTCGCCAGCTATTCCCTGGTATAACCAGATGTCAAAACCGCCTAGAGTAATCTCACCCCGGTTCTCGCCAACCTGAGCGTTGTGTGTGGGGTAAGGAACTTCCAGTTCGTTCGTGGCTGATACAACAGTAAGGAGCGTTTCATCTGTTTCTGGGCAAAGTGGTTCAATTCCGTACTGCCCCCGTTCTTCACAGGTCAACTCACGCACAACTCGGTTAGCCGTGATCCACTCTTGTAATTCCGTCTGGCTGTAAGTCTGGAGATCCCACAGAATAACCGTATGGTCTTGCGAGCCTGAAAGGAGATAGCGGCCGTCTGGGCTGAGAGCGATGTAAACCGGTAATGCTTCTCGGCTGGCAAACCGGTGCAGAACCTCTCCGGTCGGCCAATCCCAGACGTAAATTACCCCCGATATGTCGGAGGAAGCAATGGTCCGCCCATCAGCGCCCAAATCAACCATGTTGATGTCAATGAAATCTTGATGTTCTGAAAAAACGCGAACTATTTCTCTTGTTTCCATGTCCCAAACGACAACATTCTCCCCATCCCCTTCAACAATCAGACGGCCATCCCGGCTAAACACCAAATCCAGCACAAAATTACCCTCTCTCCAAAACCGGCGGATCTGCTCCCCGCTTTCTAAATCCCACAATATCATAGTCCCGTCTAAACCGCCGGAAAGCGCCGTTTTACCATCAGGGCTAAAAATCGCAACATCTCCCTCAATAGTATGCCCATAGAAATATTTAAGGATTTCACCCCTTTCCAGATCCCATAACAACACAGACGGTTCACCAGTAGCCGTTAGCGCCTGCTTCCCGTCTGGAGAAAAAGAAACATCAAAAATAAAATATGGGAATTCAAAATGACTAATTTCTCCGCCGCTTCCCAGATCCCAAAGACGCACAGTGCCATCGAATGCGGTCGAAAGTGCCTGGCTGCCGTCAGGACTTATATCAATCGTAATACCCATATCTGTATGACCTTCAAGAAGCTGGATTTGTTCTCCCGTTGCTACATTCCACACGCGCAGGCTGTTATCCTCTTGGCCGGGGAAATTAAACCTGGGATCAATCCCCCCCAGCGAGAGGGCTTTTGCCCCATCCGGAGTGAAGGCCACATCGTTAATACCGCCCGCATGCCCTTCAAAACGTCTAACCTCGGCGGCGTTGAATAGATCCCATAACACCAGGCTGCCATCAGCAGAACCGGACAGCGCGGTACGGCCGTCTGGTAAAAATGTGGCAACGGCCGTATCGGTTTGGGCAAACTCGAACAGGAGCTGCCCGGAGGCTATATCCCATAAAAGTATGTCGCCGCCTGAATTGCTGGCCATTACCCAGCGACCATCAGGGCTGAAATCCACACTCCTTATATTTGATCTAAGGCCCTCGAAAACATGTAACTCTTCCCCGGTTTGTAAATCCCACAGGTAGATTTTATTTATGGCCACAGAAAGGGCAGTGCCACCGTTGGGGTTGATGGCGATAGCTAATACAAATTCATTGGGAGCCGGAAATCGTTGGATAATTTCCCCGCTCTCCACATTCCACAAGAGTAAAGGATCGCCATATTCCCATCCCCTTGCCCCATACGAGCTTCCACCAGAAAGCAGTGTGCTTCCATCAGGGCTAAAAACGGCCGAATAAACGCCGTACAAATGGCCGCCTTCGAAGCGACGGGTTAATTCCCCGCTCTCCACATCCCAAAGGATTAAATCACCAGGTTTTTGTTCGTCATAAGAATTAAACCCGCCAGAAACAGCCTGCCGACCATCAGGGCTAAAATCCAAAGCATAAACACAGCCGGAGTGGCCACTAAATCGTTGGCGTTCCTTCCCGGTCACTATCTCCCACAGAATTGCTTCTGCATCACAGCCGCCAGAGAGCGCCATTTGGCCATCCGGGCTGAAAATGACTTTTTGAACACTCTCCGTATGGCCAGCGAAGGTGCCCAGAGTTTCTCCCGTTTCGATGTCTAGCAAGATAACGTTCCCGTTTTCCAGACCGGCCAAAGCAGTGCGGCCATCAGGACTAACGGCAATAGAACCAATGGGAATAGATTCTCCATTGTCGTCGGTGATTGTGTACTGTCGCCGTGCGCCAGGCGCGAACGCGACCTGTTTCAAAGTTTCGATGACCTCTCTTGGAGAATCTTCAATATTGCTGGCAGCCAGGGCCAGGGCCAGGGCTGTGCCGCTGTCCAGGTCTGTTAAGGCTTGCAGGGCGTGAACGGCCAGGCTTAAGCTGTAAGCTTCCAGGGCAGCGCGGGCTTCTTGCTCGGCAATGCTTTGTTGTTCCAGGGCAATCCTTCGTTGTCCCTGGGCTTCAACTGCTGACGCCGCAGCCTCAGCTGCCCTGGTAACTGCTAAAGCAGCTTGCGTCTCCGCCCTTGCCTCGGCCGATTCAGCCGTCGCCGCCTGGAACAAAGCCTCTCCCTGGGCAATCGTCGCTGTGGCTGCATTTTGCAAAGCAACTGTTTCATTCCGGCGGGCAGTTTGACTCTGGTTGAAAACGGCCGTTGTCAAAATCACGCCCATAATCGAAGCCACAATCAAGACAGCCACAATAACCCGTAGACGTTGTATTGATCGCTGTTCCAATGCCCCCTCCCTCGCCTGGCGGGCTGCTTCGGCCGTTTCCCGCTTACGCCGCGCTTCCAAACTAGCTTCCAGGTAGGCATGCTCATTTCCAGTTAGAGCCAGGTTCGTGTACTCAGACCAGTCGGCAAACTGATCCAGGCGTGAACCACGCAGCAAAAAGCTTTCATCTTGTTTGGCGGCGCGCCACTCAGTGTTCGCCGCAGCCAGAAGGCGCTGCAAACGGATATCGCTGCGGCTTTCATCAAGCCAACCGCGCAGCCGCGGCCACTCGCGCAGCAGTGCCTCGTGCGCCACCTCCACCGTCGGCCCTCGCGTTACCGGGTCGTGGTCAAAGGTGAGCAAGCGATATTTGCCGTATTCGGTGAGCGGTGAACGATAATCGGTGTTCGGTGAAGGGTGTTTGGTAATCGGTTGGTCGTTTACGGACAGCGCCTCCAGCTCCGCCAGCAGGACCCGCCGCCGCGTATCTTCCACTCCTTCGCCGAGGGTGATCAGGCGCAGGAAAATCTGGCGTGCCGCTGCCTGACCGGCGGCGTCCAGATGGTTGAAAATCTCGTCGGCGCGACGGGCCAGCGCCCCGGTAACGCCGCCGGTTTCCCGGTAGTCGTCCAAGGTGATGGTGCGGCTCTGCCGCTGCTCGAACAGCTCTGTCAGGGCATATTGCAGCAGCGGCAGCATCCCTGGCTGATCGCCCACGTCGCGAATAATGGTGGCTACCAGCTCCGGCGTCATCGCCATGCCCAGATTCTCTACCGGCCGGGTGATCGCCTGGGTCAGCTCATCCGGCGTCAGCGGCAGCACCAACGCCAGCCGCTGCTCTATCAGCTCGCCAAAATCGACGTACTGCAACGGCCGATCCGTAAAATCGGCCCGCATCGTCAGCACGACACGCAGGCGGGAGTTGGGATCGAGTACGGCCGTAACCAAACTTTGCAAAAAGTGCGCCCGCACCGCCTCATCCGCTACCAGCGTAAACAGCTCCTCAAACTGGTCGATCAGCAGCAGCAGCTCCGTCTCGCCGTCGTCGGGCAGGCAGCGCCGCACGGCACGCAGCAAACCGCGATTGTCTGCCTGGAGCAGTTCCAGCAGGCCGTCTGGCGGATTGACCGCCACGCGCAGCAGGGCCGCCTCCATTTCTTGCCACGGCTGGCTGCCGGGGGTCAAATCCACCATAAACCAGCTGTCGGAACCGGGCAGACCGCCCCGGCGCAGCGCGGGCAGCAGCCCGGCCTTCACCAGCGACGACTTGCCGCTGCCGCTGGGGCCAACCACAGCCATAAATCGCTCCAAATCGTTGCCGTCAGACAGCCTGTCCAGCAGTTCCTGCACCAGCGTTTCACGACCAAAAAAGTTGTTGGCGTCTGATTCGGTAAAGGCGCGCAAGCCGCAATACGGGTTGTCCAGCGCGGCGATTTCCTGGGTAGTGGGAAGGGGAACGGCCGTTGCCTGGCCCGTTAACAAGGGACTAATTTCAACCACCGATCGGGCCAAAACGTGCTCCAAACTGCCCAGCAAGGTAGTCATATCGGCAAAGCGATCGCTCGGCTGCTTGGCGCTGGCTCGTCGGACAATCTCATCCAGCGCCGGGGGCAAGTTGGGCATGATGGCCAACAGCGAGGGAACGGGTTCGTTGAGGTGCTGCTGTAAATAAGCCAGCGGCGTGGGGCCTGGAAATGGCTTTTGTCCGGTTAACATTTCGAAGAGCAGCAGGCCAAAGCAGTAGATATCGCTGGACGGCCGTATCGGTTCATTTTGAATCTGCTCTGGCGAAATATAAGCGGGTGAACCTATCAGAGCGCCATCATCTGTTAAACCTGCCTCACCCGCGATTTCCAGATACTTGGCAATACCAAAATCACCCAGATACGCATTTTGCGCTTCGTCCAGCAGCACGTTGGCCGGTTTAATATCTCGATGCACCACGTTATTGACATGGGCAGCTGCCAGCGCCTGGCCAATCTGCTGCACCATACGGCGAAACAGTTCCAGGGAAAACGGCCCTCGTTGCAGCAGGCTGTCCAGACTGCCGCCCCGCAGCAGGCGCATAATCAGGTAAGCGGCATTGGGTTCGCGCCAATAATCATACAGCGGCACGATGTGGGGATGCTCCAGCCGGGCCACCAGATGCGCTTCGGCCTCGAAGCGGCGAATGAAGCTGGGATGGTTGGCGTAGCGCGGCAGAATAATCTTCACCGCCACGTCTCGCTGCACCGAAGGCTGCACGGCGCGGTACACCACACCAAATCCCCCGGAGCCAATCAGCTCGGCCAATTGGAACCCCTTCACCGCCCGCCCGCTGAGATCGTCCAGCCCAATTTCGCTGGGAGCAGGCGTCGGCCGAGGGATGGGCGTGGGCGCCTTCTCCTGCCGGGCCAGCCGCACAAAGTCAGACCGCTCGGCTTCGGGAATGTTTAAAGCCAACGCCAATAGTTCAGCAAGCTGCACAGACGGCCGTAACGTATCACCCTCCATCTTGCGAATGGTGATCGGCGCACACCCTGCCCGCCGCGCCAGTTCGGCCTGGGTCAAACCAAGCAAAGAACGGCGCTCACGGACAACCTGCCCAAAGGTGGAATCATGTTCCATGGGGTTGTGTCCTTTATTGATTTTTGCTTTAGTGGATTGTTGCGAAGAAAGAAGAATCTGGTACTCAGGCCATTCTACAATAAAACGTATACAAAGTTCAAGCGAATGAAACTTTAGGCTCTTTAGGAACCCAGGGGGTTGACAAGCCGTGAGGCGTGAAACGTGACCAGAGAGGCATCACGTATCACGCTTTACGTTTCACGCCAAACCCCATGAAATCCCATAGACCCAATTTAGAGTAATTCCATTACTCTCAGGCAAGCCAGCAGTCCCGTTAAGCTCGACGCAAAAAAAGCCCTGACTCAAAACCTAATTCAAGTCAGGGTTTTTAAGGTTACGGCTTCATATCTAAGGGAACGGGTCGAGGAATAACAATTAGCTGACCAATACGAAGGAATGGGCCGTTCGGATATAGGATGCCATTGATCCGGCGTAGATCCGACTCTTTAATGCCAAACTGCATTGCAATTGATGCGGTTGTGTCGCCAGATTTAACAAAATATCTCTGCACGCAAGGTGGGCCAGTAAATGTACCCAGGCTGTTTACCTGAGGAATAGTTAAAATCTGGCCAGGGCGCAAATGATCGGGATAAGGAAGATAATTGGCATTGCGGATTACAGCTACAGAAGTGCCATAGCAACGAGCAATTTGAATTAGCCAATCCCCTTGTTCAACCGTATGGCGCATCGTGGGGGGTGGCGGGGTTACTTCAACCGTTACTGTTGTTTGGGCGCAGCTCCCTTTGTTATCACATGCTTCGTAAGAAAAAGTGTCTGTTCCTGTAAAGCCAGATTGAGGGGAATAAGTTGTTGTGCCACTTGCCTGCATCTCAACCGTACCGTTGGTCGGGCCAGTGGCAGGTGAAGCGGCCAGGTTTACCGTGAGATCATCCCCGATATCATTGTCCAGGACATTGCCGGTTACCGGGCTGTTGATGAAGGTACTCAATTGATCGGGAGTCAACACCAGATCATCACTCACCAAAATGGTTACCGGAGCTGTGAGACAGAGGGTATCGCAAACTTCATAGATAAAACTGTCGCTGCCAACAAAATCTATGTTTGGGGTGTAAGTAAACAGACCTGTGGCTTCTATTGTGACACTCCCGTTGGTGGGGTTGGCAGCAGGGGTACTGTTTACTGACAAGTCGTTAATGGTGTCGTTGTCTGTGACGTTCCCAGAAACGGCCGTATTCACACGAGTGGTATAGTTATCCTGTAACAACTCAAAATCCACGGTTGCTACTTCTATTGACACCTCAGCCGAATCGCAAAGAGACGCCGAATCGCAAGCCTCATAGGTAAAGTTAATAGTTCCCACAAAATCGAGGTCAGGTGTAAACGTAAAGTCCCCATTGGGCTGCAAGACCAACCCCGAAACCGCTTGGGAAGAAGCCACCAAATTTGTACCCTTATCGTTCAATAAAAGATTACCGGTAACCGGAGTGTTTCGGCTTGTGCCAAACTGATCATCCACGGCGAAAGGCGTAATCACAATATTCACATTCGCTTCACCGCAAGCATTTCTGGGATCACAAACCCTATAACGGAATTGATCCGTTCCCGAAAAACCGGCATTTGGCGTGTATGTAAAATCCCCCGAAGCTGCTAGCTGCACGGTTCCACTGGCTGGATTAGTTTCGGGTGTCGTTACCAATGCCAGGGGTTCATTTTCGGGATCAGTATCATCAATAATCAGATTCCCGGAAGCGACCGTGTCAATCTGGATTGTGAAGGCATTATCAACAGCTACCGGGGGCTTGTTACGAAAAACAAACCACCATAACAAGAAGGCAATTAATAATATGATCACAACACCAATGATGAACAATAATGCATTTCGCATGGAAAATCCTCCTCTTTCTGCAATGCTTGCCCATAACAATCGTATTAAGTTGATAGATTACAGCACAAATCGAGATAAAACATTACGAGAGTCCCAAATTATTGACATAATATCATCCAATGATAAAAATTGTCAAGATCAAAAGTTCATCTGATTGCTTCCTGAATAATCAACAACAGTGATCATCATAAGAAAGCATAAGACATGCTGTAAGGAAATCGCCATAATATAGTAAAAGTAGCGGAAATCATCCTATTTATTATCATTACCGGGGCACAAATCTTATGACACCTGCAGCAACCAAGACAGCTTTACAGCAAACCAACAGCAAAACTGCAACCATCACCCGGCTGCCTCAAACACAGCGTAATGCACAGCAGGCCAATCGCCGTTTAAAAGCTTTGCTCGATTACGCTATCGTCATTCCAACCTTAATGCTGATTTGGCCGCTGTTTTTGTTACTGGCTATTGCCGTCAAGCTAGACTCTTCTGGCCCGGTTATTCACCGTCGGCGCGTTTTGGGTCGAGACGGCCGTATCTTCGATGCCTTCAAGTTCCGCACCATGTACGTCAACGGCGACGAGATTCTGGCCCAATACCCCAAGCTGAGAGCAGAGTTAAACCAAAACTACAAGCTGAAATGCGACCCTCGCGTTACCCGCGTTGGCACCTTTCTGCGCAAGTTCAGCCTGGACGAACTGCCCCAACTATTTAACGTCCTGGCCCAAGACATGTCCATCATCGGCCCGCGCATCATCGCTCCCGATGAAATCACTAAATATGGCCAATGGGGCCAGACATTGCTCACCGCCATGCCCGGTCTGACTGGTTTGTGGCAGGTAAGCGGCCGTTCCAACACCTCTTACGACGACCGCGTAAAGTTGGACATGCAATATATCGACAACTGGTCTGTCTTTATGGACATCAAAATCCTGCTCAAAACCATCCCGGCCGTTATGAAAGGTGATGGCGCTTACTAAAAGATTTCGATTTCCTGGATTTCCTCCAAAAACATTAAAACCCCCGCGCTGCGGGGGTTTTTACTTTCTCAGACAAAACCATAAATTTCCTGTAAATCAAAAAGCCCTCCGAAAAATCAGAGGGCTTTCTTTCATAAAGGGGTGCAAAGCAGCAAGCTCAGTGCAGTTTGCCATAAATTTGTTCCGAAATCTGTAGGCGCTGCGCCAAACTGTTTAAAGTACAGCAGATTGCCTACAACTCGGAACTAACTTCTGCAAAGCTATACTTAGACTGGCCGCTGTGTTTTGCGTTGACGCCGAATCGCTTTTTTCTTCTCGATGCGTTCTAATTCACTCTTGGAAACAAACCAGCGCTTACGACGCACGTCAGCCAGAACTTTACTTTTGATAACCGCTTTATTAAAGCGGCGCAGCAGCTGTTCTTGCGATTCGTTGGAGCGTATTTCAACTTTTGGCAGTGTTCTCACCCCCTTTTTAGGTTAATTTCATCTAATATGATCTGTTTAGCGTAACAATCATTACACCATCGACAAGTTTACCCGCAAGAGAGAAAATAGCAAATGAATACGCGAATTGGATCTACGAACAACCTGCCCATCACTGCCGTAAACACGCAGGTAGGAAACGGATAACCCCGATTATAATCTTACTCTCTCACGCTCACACCCTGCGCCGCTGATTGACTTAATTTCGATTAAGCTATCCCAAATACGAAGCGATATGGGTAACCAGATTACCCAAACAGCGCCGCGTGATTACCTGTTCTGGCAAGTTGCTGTTCATCACTTTCAACTCGAATGGCTTCAGCGGTGGACATACCGATGGCCGAAAAGACAGCTTCCGCCTCTTGCTTCAGTTCAGCGCTGACACGTGCCTGTACAGTTACATTGGAAATCATACTTACTCCTTAACGTCAATCATGGCATTAACGCCTGCGTTACACAATTGATTGACTGCAAAATGCAACTTTTTGTAGGTTAGTAGATACTTTAGTTGATTACAAGTGGATATGGTCTTTTGTCGTACTGTATCTTTTGCCAATTTTGGTGCGTTGCGCTTCCGCACCGAGGATAACCAACAAATCTGGGGAGAATGTAGTCGGCTCCTCACCAATTGCATCATTTACTACAATGCCATTATTCTGTCACGGCTTCTCAAGATAAAACTGTCTGATGCGGACGCAACTCAGGTTCAACGATTGGCTCCGGTGTCACCCATTGCACTGCGCCATTCAACGCCAGTCGGTGGGCGGTACAATCGTCAGAGCCGTGGTGCCGCTGCCGTCTGAGGAACAGCCCTGATGGAAACCACTATCCACCTGCTGGTTAATGAAGGGGAGCCTCCTTCGCTACCTGAGCTTTTTCAGTATAGTTAAGTAAAGGGTTCAATTCTCGTTGAAAAAGCGGGTGACGCGCTCGATGAACAGCACATCGGCCTGGCCACGAAAGGTGTGAGGGGTGGCATAGTAAGTGTAGCATTCCACCGGCTTATTCAGCGCTTGCAGTCGCTCGCACAAAGCATTGCTCCAGGCAACGGGCACCGTCTCGTCCCCCTCACTGTGGTGGATACTCATGGCGGTGTTGATACGGTCTAAAAAGTTGATGGGAGAAATCGCCGCCAATCTATCGTTCCCGGCGTTCAATTCAAACGGCCCATTCTGCCCGCCCGACCAAATCTGGATTTGCTCAAAGTTCTGCCGTTCATCCCCGCTCATCGATCCGTATAAAACGGCCGTACGCAAATAAGGCTCGTTGTTTACTGTGATCACCCGCAGAGCAACCCCGCCTCCCATGCTGTGCCCCCACAGATGAATTTGCTCTGCATCTGCCCGCCGCAAATAACCAAATGGATCCTGGCTCTGCTCCCGAATGATGGCAATCAAATTCAGCACGTCAATGGCGTACCCTATCCGGTACGGATTTGGCCCCTCATCTGACGGCGGATAGTTGCGGAAATTGGGATGAATGACGAAGTAGCCCGCTTCAGCCAGCGCATCAGCGTAGCGGCGGGTGTAGGCCAGGGTATTGTATTCAGCTGGTTCAACGTAGCCGTGCAGCACCAGCGCCACGGGGAACGCTGCGCCTTCGTTGGGCACGTTCATAAAGCCGTATACCGTCAGCCCATCGCTGGGATAGGTGATCAGGTAGCGGGTAAACGTCTCACCTTCTGCCAGCGTGTCGATGATGTCCAATTGACCCCCACCGTAACTACGTGCCGTCAGCGCGTCGATAGTGAGTCCGGCATAGGGATCCAGCGTAGGTGTGGCGGTAGGCAAGACAGGCGGCGGGGGTTCAAGAGTTTGGGTTGGCGTTGGTAAAGGTGTGGTTGCCGTTGGCAGTACCACAGACTGATCAGCGATTACTGACAACTGATTACTCTCCGCCATCACCGTAGGCACGGGTTCAGATTGCGGTTGAGGCACAAAGGTTGGGGGATGCAGAACAGCCGGGCTGACCGGCTGCGTTGCACAGGCCACCAGCCACCAAGCCCAAGCTGCCAAAATAAAAAACGGCCGTTTCCCAAAAATCTTCATCTCCGGAGTGTAGCAAAAAAATTGACTGCCGTCTTTCATAATCTGCCGCTTTTTATTTTACTGCTTGACAAGTCCACAAAAACTAATTATATTAGTCTTTATAACTAACGATATTAGTTTTCAGAAAAGCGAGGACAAAAATGACCCAGAAATTACAGAAGATGCCCCTTTTATTGTTGCGGCTGGAGGGAACGGCCGTTTTTATAGCCGCCCTCATCCTTTATGCCCAAAGCGACTTTAGCTGGTGGCAGTTCGCCCTGCTGCTGCTGGCCCCAGACCTGGCCATGTTGGGCTACCTGCACAGCGAAGCCATCGGCAGCCTTTGCTACAACATCGCCCACACCTATGTGCTGCCCATCGCTTTAGGGCTTACGGCCCTGCTGCTCAATATTGACCTGGCGCTACAACTGGCTACCATCTGGATGGCTCACATCGGCATGGATCGCTTTGTGGGCTACGGTCTAAAATATCCCGATGGGTTCAAAAGCACCCATTTCAGCAAGGTTTAGTTTAAACAAGCCACATAGGAGATCGGGCCAACAGGGAAATTTAGCTTTTTCGTAACTACTACCAAGACTCTGTGGGATTTCACCGCAAAGAACGCAGAGAGCGCAAAGTTTTTCTCTTATCTTTGCGTCCTTCGCGCACTTTGTGGTTAACAGTTAGGCTTTTTCTCTCAATTCTCTGCGCCCTCTGTGGCAAATTCTTCAGGAGTCTTATGCCCTACCCCAGCCAGGTAAGCCGCGAAGAAATTATTGCGCAGGCGTGGCGGCTCATTGAAGCCGATGGCGCAGAAAATATGTCTCTCAGCCAGCTGGCGGCGGCGCTGGGCATCAAAGCGCCCTCGCTTTACCGGCACGTGGGCAGCAAAGCGGGGCTGCTGCAAGCGGTAAACCTGCATACTGCCCAGCAGCTCATTGCGGCGCTGCAAACAGCGGCGACCCATACCAGCGGCAGCCCACACCAACAGCTGGCGACTCTGCTGCACGCCTACCGCACGTTTGCCCACGCCCATCCAAACAGTTACGTTCTCGCTTTTACCAACAACGACGAATCATTGCGGCCAGACGAAAATATGTTGGCCGAAATGGCGCTGCCAATTCAGGAGTTGATGACGGCCGTTTCCGGCCCGGAAAATTCGTTGGCGGCGTTACGGGGAGCGATGGCGTTGGTGCACGGGTTTGTGCTGCTGGAGCTGCATGGACAGCTGCGGCGTGGGGGGGATTTGGCGTTGGATTTTGATACGGCCGTTCACGCCTATCTGCGGGGCTGGAAAATATAAACGACCGTTACGTAACGTAACGGCCGTATCAAGACTCCCAAAGCAGAGGTGGTAAATCGTTAGTTGACGGAAAAAGGGGCTGCTGGCTTGCCAACCGCTGAAGTAGGCTCAACCAGCTCGGCGTAACATTCTCCCAGCCCTTCTCGCTGGCTAATACGAGAGGACAGGGCACAAGCAGACACAACCAGGGCAGAAGCAACAAATGAAGCGGCAGTAAAAGCAATAATGATGGTCATGTGGGTCTCTCCGGTCTCTTTTTTCTGCTCAACAGCAGCTAAAAACAATCTTCTTCATCAACTCTCTTACTGAAATTTTTCTGTAACATTTTTCGTAAGATTGGCTTAAGTGTAAGGTCTTCTCCTCGGTAAGTCACTAGTACAAACAGTTTAGTACTCTGGTATTAATTGAATCACCCACCGGAAAATCAGCGCTCAATCTGATATTCTTCCGCCTCCCTGTTTTTTAGATTATTGAACTTTGTTTGGATTCACAATATATTGCCACCAATTATTGGCAATGCCCTGAGTGCTCCCTGCCACATGCGGCAAATGGCCCAGCCACCACAAATGATGCTGGCGAATATCCCCATCCCCCCACTCGCGGCAGTCAATAGGCTGCGGCTCGCCGCTGAGATCGGGGAAGTTGAGCCAGGTATGGCAGCGGCTAAGCACCGTCCGTGGATTGTTCCAATCGTAGTCGCGCTGGCTGTTGGGGGCAAAATGGACATTACCGCACTCCGCCTGCCCTGGATGCGTTTGCTCATGTCGAATAAAGCGCTGCCACAAGTTGGCCTCCCCTCGCTGGCGACGGAAAACATGCCCCATAATCGATTCGGCGCGGTGGCCTAAATTCTCTAGCATCTCCCCCGGACCGCGCTCATAGCTAAAGCCCATGACAATAAAGCGGCGCTGCGCCTGTGGCTCAACGAGCGGCGGTGCGTTGCACCAAAAGGCGTCCTTCCCAACCATGCGCGATTCAAAATAGCCAGCGTAGGGGAAAGCCATCAACCACACTTCGTCGATGACGCCCGCATTGATTTTGGGGATGATTTGGAACTCATGAAGGATACGGCCGTAATCCGCCCCATCTGGCCGGTGAAAACCGGTGCGCGTCACAAAGCGCTGCACGTACGTTTCCGGGTCATAGACAAAACCATCTTCCTTCACCGGAAAGCCATCTACCTCAATACGCTCAACCACCTCATAGTTGGCATAGCCAAAGCTGGCGGCGTTTACGTCGTAAATGTACTGCGCCACCAGCTCATCCGGGTTTTGCCAGCGCATCACCTCATGCAGCAGCCGCCCACCATAAGACGGCACACGCGGATTATGAATCACCAGCAGCACCTTCGGCCGCACCGGCGGCACGAGTATCTGATTAGTGGAAGACGGCCGTATCAATCCCCAAAACTTTCGCAGCACAACACCCTCATTAACAATTAAAAATTAACCATTCACCATTCACAATTAATTAGTCTTCCGGTCTTTCCCCCGCCGGAGCCATCTTCACCAGCCTCGGATCAAACCGGGCCAGCGTTTCCACCAAATCCGCCTGCGCCGCCATCACCTCATGGATGTCTTTGTAGGCCATCGGCACCTCATCCAGCCCGGCAGAAAGCAGCGTCACGTCCCGCTCCCGCAAATACTTTTTCACATCAGACCAGGTAAACGACTTGATCGCCTGCTTGCGGCTCATGCGCCGCCCCGCGCCGTGCGCCGCTGAATTGAGCGACGCCTCGTTCCCCCTGCCGCGCACCACAAAGCCAGGCGCACCCATCGAGCCAGGGATGATGCCCAGAACACCTTCGCCCGCAGGGGTAGCCCCTTTGCGGTGGACAATCACCGTTTCGCCATCGTGTTCTTCTTTCCAGGCAAAATTGTGGTGATTTTCCACATCCAGCAGCACCTTGGCACCCAAGGCTTTAACCACATGCTGATGGATGCAGGCGTGGTTGGCGGCGGCGTACTGCCCCATCAGCTGCATGGCGGCCCAATATTCGCGCCCGGGGTCGCTGTCCAGATTGAGCCAGGCCAGATGGCGCAGCTCTTTGGGCAGTTCGGGATGCAGATCCGTGGCCAGCTTGCTGTAATGATCGGCCACGGTAGCGCCCGCGCCTCGGCTGCCGCTGTGGCTGAGCAGCGCAAGGTATTCCCCGGCGGGCAGCCCCAGCTCGTCGTTGAGCACGGTGAGCAGGCCGAACTCCACAAAATGGTTGCCGCTGCCGCTGGTGCCCAGCTGCTGCCACGCTTTGTCACGCAGGCGGTTGGTAACGGCCGTTACCCGCCAATCTTCATCCATCACCGGATGATCGCGTCGTTCGGCCGGGCGAAAGTTGGCCCCAATGCCAAAGCGGGTTTCCCGTTCAATGGCGTTGGCCAGCCGCTTTTGCTCGCCCCGCAGGGCGTTTGGCGACAAATTCAGCACGCTCAGCTTCATGCGGCAGGCGATGTCTACCCCCACGGCGTAAGGGATGACGGCGTTACGCACCGCCAGCACCCCGCCAATGGGCAGACCGTAACCCAGATGGGCATCGGGCATCAGCGCCCCACGCACGGAAACGGGCAGCTGGGCGGCGTTTTTCATTTGGGTAATGGCATTTTCGTCGAGGTTTTCGCCCCAAATGCGGAACGGGGCGGGTTGGCTGCGGGGTTTGAAGCGGGGCTGTTCCTGCTCGTGGGTCAAAATGGCGGCGGCCAGGTCCCCCAGCAGTTCGTCTTCCAGGTAATTGGCCGGGTTTTCCACAACGGCCGTAATCAACTGCGGAATATCTCGCTTGGGAATGCCAAAGCTGCGGGCGTCGCGAACGGCCGTTCCGGCCAGCCGCATCGCTTCCCCTTCAGGCACGCCCAGGCGGGCAAATTTTCGGGCATTCATCGCTTGCACACAATCCTTTCTCTTTTTCTTCTCCACAAATATTGTAGCAGATAACAAAAAACGGCCGTATTGATTTATTTCAATACGGCCGTTTGTACTCACTACTCTGAGGGGCAACCACAAGGGTCACCCCAACAAACAGATTTTACACGCGAACTACGTGGGGCAAAATCACCGGACGGGACTGCGTTTGGTGGTAGAAGAAGTTTTGCAGCGTTTCGCGAATCGTGTCATCTTGACGCGCGCCATTTTTCTTCAAGGCCCGCTTCAAATTCTGCTTCGCCTTTTCCATCAAATCATGCGAGGCGTCCATTTGCATAAAGCCCTGGCTGATCAGCTGCACTTCGCCAGCCAGCTTGCGATTTTTGTTGATGGGCACATAGACCAGCACAAAGCCATCTTGCGACAGCCGCTCCCGGTCTCGCACCACCAAATCGCCGATTTGGCCTACCAGCGAGCCATCCACATAGACATCGTTGGCCGGAACCATCTCGCCCAGCCACGCTTTTTCACCGTCGCTGGTCCAGGTGGACCCGTTTTCCAAAATGAATATGTTTTTGGCAGACACGCCGCTTTTTTGCGCCAGCTGTGAATGCAGGTGCTGATGGCGCGTTTCGCCATGCACCGGAATCAGGAAGCGGGGGTTGACCGTTTCCAACATGATGCGCATATCCTCGCGGCTGCCGTGACCAGAGACGTGTACCGTAGCCAGCGCTCCGTAAACCACGTTCGCGCCACGGCTAAACAGATTGTTCAGCATCCGGCCAACATCTTCTTCATTGCCCGGAATGGTGCCGCCGGAAACGATGATCGTGTCCCCATCATGCACCTGCACTTCGCGGTGCTCACCTTTGGCCATCCGGTTCAAGGCGGAGCGCAGCTCGCCCTGGGAGCCAGTGGACAAAATCACCAAATCTTTTTCTGGCACGTTGGACTTGATATCTACCAACAGCCCCTTGGGAACTTTCAGGTAGCCCATCTCCATCGCCAGCTCAGCATTTTGCTGCAAGCTGCGCCCGGTAAGGGCCACCTTGCGGTTGTGCTTTTTAGCCAGGTAGATGACTTCTTGCAGGCGGGTCAGCAGAGACGAGAACGTGGCAATGATGATGCGACGTCCTTTTGCCTCTTCAAATAACTCATCCAGGGCATCCGTCACCAGCTTTTCGGTTGGGGTGCGCCCAGGACGGTCGGCGTTGGTGCTGTCGGCCAGCAGAGCGAGCACGCCGTTGGGCGTCAGCTCTTTCAGCCGCTTCAGGTCGGTGGTACGGCCGCCAGCCGGTGTTTCGTCCAGCTTGTAATCGCCCGTGTGTACCACAGCGCCAACTGGCGTATCAATCACCAGCCCCACGGCTGCGGGGATGGAGTGGGCCACGGCAAAGGGACTGACGCGGAACGGACCGAGTTGGAGTGTTTGCTTGTCGTCAATCTTTTGCAGCGTCACCTGTTCACGCAAGCCTGCTTCTTCCAGCCTGCTGGCAACCATGCCCAGGGTGAGATCGGTGCCGTAGACGGGCACGTTCACCTGCTTGAGCAGGTACGGTAGGCCACCGATATGGTCGAGATGACCATGCGTCAGCACGATGCCACGCACTGTCTCTTTGTTGTCGATAACGTATTGGTAGTCTGGCAGAACGAGGTCAATGCCGTGCAAATCGTTTTCGGGGAACATCACCCCGCAGTCGATGATAATTTGGTTACGGCCGTATTCCAGAATGGTCATGTTCTTACCAATCTCCCCCAGGCCGCCCAGGGGAATAATTTTCAAATTTTTACTCATAAAGCTTTTTTCGTTTGTTTCCTTTTGTTGCCGCTCAAACTCATGGTCGGCGGCTAGATAATAAAATAATCGAGATAAGCGTCTGCCAACAGAGGCAGCGCCTGAATTTTTTTTGTGTCACCTTCTCCAAGCCAATTTTGCTTACGCGCATCAAGCAAAATCAGGCATTCTTGAGAATGGTTGTGTCCTGAACTGTTTCAAACTAGGGCTGATTTTCTGGTGGGGATGAATCAGGCAGATAAAGCAGAAGGCAGTTACTTGGTAATCACGGCTGTTAGAATAACATAACCAAGCTGATTTGTCATGCATTTGGCCAGAATAGGCCCAATTTCTCATATAGCCATTCAATGATGCCGCAAAAAAAAAGCGACCCGCCATGTGGCCAGGTCGCCTGAAATCGTGCGTATTGGGTTTTAGGGGAGCGGGTTAGTTGTTGTATAAACGGCCGTCTCCCTCACGATCCACCCATTCACAAGGCTCATCCATATGGCTGCACTGGTAGCCAGCCGAACATTTGCGGGCCAGTACGCGGTATTCTTCGGTACCTTTGTTCATCAGACCGACGGGGTAGACGCGCTTTTCAAAGAGCTCCACCTCGCCATTTACAAAGCTGCAATTCTTGGTGCCCAGTTTAATCCATTCCACCTGTGCCATTGAGTCACTTCCTTTTTATATCAAGGGAAACTTTTACACTCTGCTGTTCATTGTAGGCAAAACGGCCGTTCGGCCCAAGTGAAGAACGGCACGCACAGGTTTGCTAAATGTCACACAGTCAGGACTACATCTGCAAATAAATTTTCCATGCTTCGGGCACACTCCCGGAGGCTACCAGGTAATCGACGCGGGGGGTTTTGGGTTCCCACAGCATGTGCATCCCCGCTTCATGGGGCAGCCGACTGCCTTTGCGATTGTTGCAGGCGGAGCAGGAACAGGCGGTGTTGGTCCAGGTGTTACGGCCGTTGCGGCTTTTAGGCACGATATGGTCTACTGAAAAATCGACGTGACGCAAAATACGGCCGCTTCGCCGACTGCCCGGCTGCACTCCGCAATAAATGCAGGTGAAGTTGTCGCGGCGCATCACCGCCCGACGGCTCCAGGAAGCGCCCCGTTTAGGCACGTTCACATACCGCCGCAGCCGCAAAACTGTCGGGATTTCCAGCGTTGTAGCTTTTCCAGACAGGGCCACCACCTCCTCCGTTGCTGCGTCTACCACATCACGCAGCAGCAAAGACAACGCCCGCCGTTTTGGAATCACTGCCAGGGGTTCGTAGCTTGCATTCAAGAGCAGGACTGCAACCATGTTCTTCTCCTTGCAACGGATCGATCATTTGGATCGATCATGCCCGTAAAACCTGTAAAACACTTTTTTTAATACGCATTGGCACAATTTTTCACAATGAAAATGCCAAATTCCGGCGCATTTTACCATAAAGTTAAAAAAAAGCGGTTAACTGAATGTTAAGAAAAGGAAAATTAATGGTGACAGAGACACTCCCTCCCAAATTCAAACAATGGCCAAGGCCCCTTCTCTTTCGACGTTTCCCACAGCCCAGAGCGTTAGCGCAGCTTCACCAGCCATCCTGCCACAAAGCCAAGCAAAGCAAAGGGAATTAACCAATAGCCAGCCACAATCCATCCGCTGGCTTCAACCAGGGCGCCAAAAACAACCGGGGCCACAAACATGCCCAGATTTTGCCCCACCATCACGACAGCCAATCCTAATCCGGCCAACTGCGGGACTTTCATCACCTCTGGCGCAGCGGCAAATGTGGCCGTAGGCACAGCGCCAGCCACCAGGCCAAGCAAGATCATAAAGGCATAGATTTGCCAGCCGATAACCCGGAAAGGAAAAATCATCATGATGGCCACCAACAAAAAGGGAATGGTCATAATCAGTTTGCGGGAGCCAATGCGATCTGAAAGCCAACCGGCCAGCGGAGCCGACACAAGAACCATAACTGTGGACAGGCTGGCAATCGTCGAGGCGTCGGCCAGTGAGTAGCCTCGAACCTGCGATAAAAACGTGGGGAAATAAGTAGCCAGCGGCATAAACACAAAGTTGAAACAGCCAAAGGCCAGAGCAATCAGCCAGATATCGCGATTGGCCAGCGCTCGACCAAAACTTGGTGCCGGTGGTGTGATATCCGGGAGAGCTTCTTCCAGCACGGGGGGCAGCCGCAGAAGTAAACCATAGAGCAGCAGCGCCACCAGGGCAAATGCCGCACCAAACCACCAGACCGACTGCCAGCCCAGGGCAGCGCTCATACGCGGAGCCAGCAGCAGCATCAACACGCTGCCCACCGGCACCCAGGTGGCCCAAATGCCCATGGGAATACCTTGCTTTTGCCGGGGAAACCAGACAGCAATGACGGCTGGAGCCACCACGGCAATCAAACCCATGCCGACCCCTTCGATCACGCGGCTGGTGAGCAGCAGCGCCATACTATTGGCCACCGCGCCAAGAACAGCTCCCCCAACCAGACTGCCCATGGCAATCAACCCCGTCACTTTCGGCCCAAAACGCTGCAAAATGAACCCGGCAGGTAAAGCCAGAATTAAACCGGTGATGCTGAAAACAGACATCAGCAGCCCTGCCTGGCTCAAGGTAATGTTGAACGCCGCCATAAGCACAGGCATTAATGGCGGGACTTTGCTCAGGTTCAACGGGGCAGCTACGCTAGCAATGAAGACGGCAAACAGAATGATCCAGGCATATGGGGGGATTACGGCCGTTTCCCTACCCTTTTCCGCTTGTATGAGCGTGGTTTGATTCATAAATTTGGCAGGTGCGACGCACTTCAAAAGTGCGTCGCACCTCTCAAGCAGCTACTTCTTAACCGCGTCCATAAAAGCACGCAGCTTTTCGTCGGTGGTGTTTTCAAAGTAGCAGCCATGAGCCAGAATGTAACCCGGTGTATCGCCAAACAAATCCATCAGATCAGCACAGTAGGCACGCACGTCATCGGTTGTGCCAGTTGCCATCAAGGAGGCGGGGACGTTTCCGGCGATGATGAATTTGTCACTCAGCATTTCCTTGACCGGCCCCATCTTGGTCTGGTCGAAGTGGCATACCAGGGATTTCTCCGGCATTTCAGCCAGATTTTCCAACCGGTTGTTGTAGGAGCCTTCAATGAACAGGTAGCTGATGATACCTTCTTCGTACAGGGCCAGCATGACCTGTTTCCAGGTGGGCCAGTAGAATTTCTCAAATTGTGCCTGGGACATGAACGCATCCGCGCCTTTGTGCAGCACATATAACGCTGCGGGCGCACTGTTCCGGTCGCTGGCGTTGATGGTTGCGTTAATCAGGACGGGCACGTAGGCTTCACAGGCGGCCAGCAAATCATTTGGCCGGCGGTACATATCCATCAAGATGCCCTTGGTACCGCGCAGGGTGTCGCCAAGATAATCAAAGGGGGTCTTGACGATATTCAAGCCCATGCTGGGGAACCCGGAGGCGGCGATCATGCCTGCTGTCTGCCCGACAACCCCCAACATCTTCATCAACTCGTTGCCGGCTTCCATCATGGTTTTTAACATTTCCTGGAAGGGCGGCAGCCCAAAAGGCACCATCATATCGATGATATCTACGTTTTCTGAGACGCGCGGGAATTCTGTCAGCATTGCCAGCGGTGCCAGCGTAGGCATCACGCGCGGCAGGTATTTTTTCAACCAGAAATTGGTCGGGTCGGCGGCAAACTCCAGGTACTCATCGCCGGTCATGTGTTCGCCTTCAACAGCCTGGATCGTCAGATTATCGGGCAGCTTTTGCCCACCCCAAATATAGGTTTTGTAATCCAACATATCCATGACTTTACCGGGATACGGCAGCGGCATAACGGCCGTATCCGGTTGGAATTCATTGTGAAACTCCAAGAGAGGTTCGCGCAAGTTCTCATGGTTGTAAACCATGTCTTTACCTTGAAGCCCTTTGCGGCGCACAACATACTCATTCGCGCCCATAAAAAGATCGGCTATCGGGCGGTCGTGCGGCTCCATATCGTAGATTTTGCGCAGGCGCTGGATGCGCTCTTTGTACTTGGTTTCCGCTTCCGGGCTGACGAACTCAACCGGGGAATTCTGCCAGGCATCCAGGCGGGCTTTACGCCGTTCAAGGGGGGATAACTCGTTCCAGTTGTCAGGTCTTACAAACATCTCACTCACTCCTTCGTCCACGATTTGGCCAATGCAACGGCCGCCATGGCATCACGGCCGTAGGCGTCCGCTTTGGTATATTCTCGAATCTGCTCATCAATCTGGCCGCCACCAATCATAATCTTGACATCCAAATCGGCATCCCGCAGCGCAGCCACGGTATCTTTCATCGGGTCGAAGGCCAGGGTCAGGAAACCGCTGAGGCCAACAACGGTGGCACCCGTTTCCTTAACCGCTTCCACAAATTTGGCCGATGGCACATCCACGCCGAGATCGGTGACTTCAAAGCCGTTCAGGTCCAGCATGAAGGCAACGATATCTTTGGCAATATCGTGGATGTCGCCTTCCACCGTACCGATGACGATTTTGCCCAGCTTGTCGCTAGTTACTTCTTCCGCCATACGGGGTTTGATGATATTGGAAACGGCCGTCATCATTTCACCGGCCAAAATCAACTCCGGGATGAATGCTTCACCTGTCTCAAACCGTTTGCCGATGATGTCCATCGCTTCACGACAGGCACCCAGAATATCGAGCGGAGCGGTGCCTGCATCGAGCAATTCATGGGTGATCCTCAGCGCATCATCTTCACGCATATCTGTAATCGCATTGATTAAATCTTGTGACATTATTGACTCCTTTTATTCAAATAAGCCTTTTCGCGAGGCGCGTATATAGTTCAAACAATGTTTATCCCGTCCCAACAGCAGATCGGTCGTCACAATGGCAGCCATCAACTCTTGATCCAGCGGGTCCAAAATGGCGCTGTCTAATCCGTTTTGCATCGCCAGGATGAGAAAGGCACGGTTGATATGTTTGCGGGCTGGCAGGCCAAAAGAAATATTGCTCAAGCCCATCGTAAAGTGGACAGCCGGATATTGCTCATGCACGGTGCGGATGGTTTCGTAGGCGATGACGGCACTTTGGTTGGCGGTGGCTATCGTCATCACCAGCGGATCAACATACACTTTATCATCCGGCACACCGGCAGCGCGGGTGGCGGCCATGACTTTGTCGATGATTTCCAGCCTTTTTTCGGTGGTATCAGGAATTTTCTTGTCGTCCATCGCCAATGCAATCACTTCGCAGCCATGTTCGGCAACAATGGGCAGGATTTTTTCCAGCCGGTCTGGTTCGCCGCTGATGGAGTTGATCATGGGGGTTTTGTGAACCGCTTTGATGGCCACGTTTAGCGCAGCCGGATTGGCACTATCCAAAGAGAGCGGGGTATCAATCACTGCCTGGATGGTCTCAATGAGCCAGATCAAATCGTCAGGCTCTTTGTCGGGGTGGGTTCCGGCGTTGACATCCAGCCAGTGAGAACCGGCTTCGGCCTGTTTGGCTGCCAGATCCTGGATATATTCCGCATCACGCTCGGCGATGGCGCGTGCGACCCGTTTACGGGTTCCGTTGATCTTTTCACCAATTATTTTCATGGACTGCTCCCTTTTCAGTATTCAGTAGGTCAGTATTCAGTTGGTCAGTATTCAGTAAGCAGTTTGACCATTATTGAACACAGTTTACTGATCACTGGTTACTGTTTACTGATCACTGTTTACTGATCACTGTTTACTGATCACTGGTTCTGGAAACAACATGCCCAGGGCAAACTTACGGCCGAATTTCGGATAAGTCGTCAGCTCGTTGTAAGTGGTGTTCTGGGCGATCTGCTCGGCACGCTGGCGGGCTGCGCGGGAAATCAGCATCCATTTGGCACCGATAACGGCCGCATTGCCCACCTGCCGGTATTGGGCGTTGGGCAGCTCTGGAAACAGGCCCATCGCAATGGCGCTTTTCACGTTGAGGAAAGAGCCAAACGCCCCGGCAATAATCACCTCTTCGATTTCATCGGCAGGTGTGTTGGTGGCTTCCAGCAAAATTTGCAGGCCCGCGTGGATAGCGCCCTTGGCCAGCTGAATTTCATTGACATCTTTTTGGGTGATGAGTACCTCCCGGCTGCTGCCGCTTTGAGTCGCAGGCACCAGGCAAAATTCAGGGCCAAAACGGCCGTTTCCCACCCGTCCACTCGCCCTATCAAACCGCCCCCGATAATTGATGAGACCGGCGCGATACAATTCGGCCGCAACGTCCACAATGCCCGAACCGCACAGCCCCACGGCCGGAGCATCATCAATGGTCGTCAGCTCCACGCCTGACTCCGTGATCCGAACCTTCTCGATAGCCCCCGAAGCTGCCCGCATCCCGTCGCTGATGTGGGCACCCTCAAACGCCGGGCCCGAGGCACAGGAAGCCGAGGTCAAAAACGACAGGCCCGGCTTGCGGATGGCGATTTCCGTATTGGTGCCAATATCTACCCCCAGCGATGTTTTGCTGCTTTGGTCCAGGTCGCAGGCCAGAATCATGGCCACATGGTCTGCTCCCACAAAGCCGCCAATGCAAGGTGGAATGTAGACGGCTGCACCGGGAGCCATTGTCAGGCCCAGCTCGCTGGCGGGGACGGCGAGGGAGGTGCCCACGGCCGCTACGTACGGTGCGGTGGCCAGCTGGCGCACCGGCAGCTGCAGCAGCAAATGGGTCATGGCCGTATTGCCCACCACGCAGGCATCGACGATTTGCTCCAGGGTGACGCCCGCTTGAGAGGCCAGTTCATGGAGCAAATCGTTCAGCGTTTCTCGCACTTTTGTGGCCAGCACGCGGCCGCCTTCCGGGTTGCGCGCGACGTGGTTGAGGCGGCTGATCACATCTTCGCCATACCCTATTTGCGGATTGGGCGCACCGGCCGAAGCTAAATCTTCACCGGTTGCCAAATCGACCAGATAGGCAGCAATTTTGGTCGTGCCCAGATCAACGGCAAAGCCAAGCGGCCGTTTCTGCCCTGCCACCACGCCCACAATTTCTTGTTCCCGTACAAACACGGTTACCTGCCAATTGTTTTCACGAAGAGTTGGGGAGAGGGTGCGGAGAACGGCCGTTCCCGCAAACAAAGTCGTCAAGCCATGTGCTTCTGTCAGGCCATCCATGAGGCGCGTCAAATCGGGGCGGATATCTTCCAGCGTGGGCGGCGTCAGGGTTAGGGGATAAGCGCGAACCAACGGATCGGGTTCAATTTGTCGTAAATCGCTGGCAATTTGCAGCCGCTGCCCGGTGATGAGCGATTCACGCGGCACCTGAATGGTCAAATCGGAGCGGGCAAAAATGCAGCAGGCCAGTCGTTCCCCTTGCTGCAATTCCAGCTCTGTTAAAATGAATTCTTCATCCAAATTGGGCGGCGATGTTTCCCCCGAAAGCAGTACGATGCGACACTGTCCGCAATTCCCTTCCCCCCCGCAAGCCGACGCCAGATCAATCCCCGATTCCCGAGCCGCTTCAAACAAGGAAACTTCTGGCGAAGCCGTCACCCGTTTGCCAATCGGCTGGAACTGCACCTGGAAGGAACGGCCGTCAGGCATCGTTGTTCTCCCTTTTGGGCGGGGTCATAGAAAGCGCGTTGAGGTTGTTGGTAGTGGTGGCCGTGGTTTTGAAGTCGGTGTATTGAATCGTCTGGCCGGGCCAGGCCAGGACAAAATCATCGCCCCACGGGCCATAAATCGTGCGGTAAATCAGGTCGTCGGACCCTTTCACTTCTTCAAAACGCAGGTTAAATTTGTCGGCCACCTTGCGGGCGTATTCGCGATAATACGCCTGGTTTTCGCTGCCGGTATCAATGTAGACCAGCCGTTTGTAATTTTGCAGCATAACGCGCATGATGCGCTCGGCTCGTTCCTGGCCATATTTTTCGACGGAACGATTGTATTCATCTAGAAGCGTGTCGCTGACTTCAATCCAGCCTTTGGTGAGGTAGTAGGTGCCGGGTTCTTTCTTGTTTTGGGCAGTGTACGCTTCGCGGGAGCCTAAAAAGCAGGCGATGCAGTCATCAACGCGGGGAATGACCACGGTGCAGCTGCGGGTTTCCAAACCCACCACGGCCATGGAACACAGACCATAGCCCAGAATAATGGTGTCGTATGCTTCGCTGCAAGCGGTATCGATGGCTTGCTGGAGGCGTGTCTTTAAGCTGCCGGGGACGAGGTGCAGACCAAAATCCAGCACTTCGTAAGCTAAATCGGGCGGCATGAGAGGCAGCATCTCTTCGATCACTGTGGCACAGGCAATGACTTTGGTACGGCCGTTTCCCATCACTCCACCTAATCTTCCCCACCCGTTTACAAAATCCCCAAAACTTATATACTTATATAGGGAACTATATAGGATATAATGTATACTTATATAGGGAAGTTGTCAAGAAGGATTGTCATGCTGCAACAAGAACAAATCGACCGGGATGCCTACGAACCGGCCTACGCCCAGTTAGCCAACATATTGCGCCACCAGATTGCCGAAGGGGCTTTCCGGCCAGGCGACCAGCTGCCATCCGAGGCACAGTTGTGCCGCACCTACGGCCTAAGCCCAATGACGGTGCGCCGCTCGATCAACCTGCTGGCCGACCAGGGGGTGGTCAGCACGGCGCAGGGCAAAGGCACATTCGTCAGGCCATTGGAACTGGGCACGGCCGTTTTTGATTTGCATGAACTCCAGGCCTTGTTTCAGGATGGGGCGGATACGGCCGTTAAACTCCTCGAAGTACGTGTAGTATCCGCCGACGAACGCACTGCCCGCAAGCTGTGCATTGCCGAAGGCGACAACGCCATCTACATCCGCCGCCTGCTCACCAGGGCAGGCCAGCCCATCTTTTACCACCGCGCCTACCTTATTTACGATCCCGCCCGCCCCATTGTCGAGGCGGAAATGGATGTCACCTCCCTGCACGGCCTCTTCTCCAACGCCGTCACCCACTCGCTTAAGCGGGGCCAACTCACTATAGAAGCCACGCTCATGAATGAAGAGGAGGCCAATATTTTGCAGGCCAAACTGCCAACGGCCGCTTTTTACCTGGAACATCTTTTTTATGATTTTGACGAACGGCCGCTTAGCTGGGGCTGGTTTATCTTCCGCAGCGATCACCTGCGCTTTGCCACCCAAATTGGCATTCAGGAAGGCCGCAAAAATGAGTGATTCTACACCCCACGATTCCCAAAAACTCGCTTTTATTGCCCACGTAGCCGATCTGGATGAACTGGAAGTTTTGTCACTCGTGGAGAAACGCATTGCCCAGGGACACGACCCCCTGGCCATCATCGAGGACTGCCAGGAAGGGCTGCGCCAGGTGGGCGAGCGGTACGAGCAGCAGGAATATTATTTGTCTGGCCTGATCATGGCTGGCGAAATATTCCGTGAGGTGATGGAAATTGTGCAGCCAATCATCGTAGAGAAGTTTACCGGCAAAGAATCGGGCACTATCCTGCTGGGAACGGTCCGGGGAGACATTCACGACATCGGCAAGAACAACCTGAGCATGTTGCTGACCTGTTACGGTTTTTCCGTGCATGATTTGGGGGTCGATGTGCCGCCGTCCGAATTTTTACTGCAAGCGGTGCAGGTCCGGCCGGACGCCATTGGCCTGTCCGGGCTGCTCACCAGCTCCTACGATGCAATGAAGGAAACCATCGACCTTTTTCGCATGACCGGTGATGCCGAACTTCGCGCCATCCCCATTATCATAGGCGGCAACCAGCTAAACGAGCAGGTGTGCCGCTACGTCGGGGCCGATTATTGGCTTAACGACGCCATGTCCGGCGTGCGGCTCTGCCAGAAATTGCTGCATCCAGAACAGGAATAATCCGCGTAACAACACGCACCCTTCAATTGTCATTCCCGCGAATGCGGGAATCCACACCCCTAACCTGGTTAACTGACAAAACTTATTTAACCGCGGAGAACGCGGAGAGCGCAGAGAAAAATGAAGGAGAAATCTCCGCGTCCTCCGCGCCCTCTGCGGTAGAAATCTGAGATTTGTCCGTCAATCAGCCCCTAACAAGGATTGAGTGACTCATTTAACAGTCCTTGCTATCCAACCTGACCTCCGTTTATAATTTTTGCCAGCAACTGTCCAGTCCAACCACACAAACGGAGGCGTGTCATGCCCGATGATTCCGCACGATTGAGAGAATATTTGGAACGGCCGTTACCAGACCTGATGGCCGAATTAGCCCTGTACGACGACACCACCAAAGGTGCCAGCGATGTCTGGCAAAAAATTGCCGGGCCGCTGCGCCAGCGCATCTGCACCGAATGGAACTGGTGCGAGGTGCGCCAGGACGCTCGCTTTGAGAATGATTACGACCTGCTGGTCGCCGTTGCTTCCGTCCTCACCAGCCGCGTTCTGCACCTGCCGCTCGACGTCGATATGGTCCTTGTCGCCACCATCCTCGTCAAGCGCGGCCTGGACAGCTTTTGCGGTTGTCTATAAGTACCCAAATCCATTTGTAGGGGCTGGCCTTGTGCCTGCCCAGTCTTGTGCCCGCGCAGTCCAGGGCAACCACAAGGGTTGCCCCTACATGTTTGGATTCTACGTAAAGAGGTGCGTCGCACTTAAAAATGAACGGAGAAACTCTCATGCTCCTTCCCCAAATGATCATCGAAATTCAACAGACCGATAAAGAGCATTATCTGGCAGTAACTCGACGGGGTGACAGCAACGCTGAAGTATGTCGCAACAAATTCACCTTTGACCCCGACCTGCTGATTGACATGGAGCCACAGTGGATGCTGGACAAATCCGTGCCGCGCCATATCGACGACGTTTTGCGCAGCGGCCAAACTGCGTCCGAATTTGCCACCGAGCAGGCGCAAAAATTAGCCGAGTACGGCCGTCGCCTCTACAGTTTCCTCTTTGGCAATGGCCAGGACTTACAAAACTTCCTCAAATTCAACGACGCCTATGCCCGGAGCGCTCACCTCACCCTGGCGCTGCACAGCAATGCGGCCGTTCTCTGGCGCTTACCCTGGGAATACATTCACGACGGGCAGGATTTCCTGGCGCTGCACGGCAAGTTCCAGCTCAGCCGCCGCCCCTACGAATTGGGCGAACTGGTGCGTGACCCCATCCAAAGGCCGCTGCGCCTGCTAATCATCATTTCGTCGCCGGAAGACCAGGCAGAGCTAAACACGGAAAAAGAGTTGAGCGCCATCCAGGAAGCGCTGGACGACGCTGAACGGCGCGGCTTGATTCAAACCGAGTATCTAGAAGACGCCACGCTGGATGAAATCGGCGCGACGCTGAAAAACTTTAACCCGCATGTGCTGCACTACACCGGGCACGGTGTTTTCCTGCCCGACCGGGAAAAGCCGGAAAACAGCCGCAGTTTCCTGGCGCTGGAAAAAGAGAACGGCCAGACGCTGCTGACGGGCATCAAAGAGCTGCGTCCCCATTTGCAAAACGCGCCCGATTTGCGCCTGGCCGTGTTGTCCGGCTGCCAGACGGCGCAGACCAGCGACAGCGATGCGTTTAGCGGTGTGGCCACGGGGATGCTGCACACCGGGATTCCGGCCGTGGTGGCCATGCAGTTTTCCATTTTAGACAGCTCCGGCATCCACCTGGCCCGCGCCTTTTACACCGCCCTGGCCCAGGGAGACAGCCTGGCCGCGGCGATGCAGGCGATGCGCATTGCCCTGTGGCAGTTTGAGGAAGGCCCCGGCTACGATTGGGGCATCCCTGCCCTGTACCTGCGGGCGCAGGAGATGGTGTTGGTAGATGCCAGCCAAAACCCGAAGGGTCTCGGAGACCCTTCGGGTTTACCGACCAGCAGCCTCATCAACATCGGCGGCCTGCCGCTGCCGCGCCATTTTGTAGGGCGCAAGCGGGAGCTGCGCCAGCTGCGCCGGGCGCTGCGCGACAGCCAGACCAAAAGTGCCTTTGTGCGCGGCATTGGCGGGCTGGGCAAGAGCAGCCTGGCGGCCAAGTTGGCCCAGCGGCCCGGCCTGGCGCTGGACGGCATCTGTGTCATTCGCTGTAACGAAGTCGATGCCCTGGATATTCCCGGCAAGCTGGCCAGCTTTTTGCAGGCGCAGGGGGTGGCGGGCCATGCCGATGCGGGCAATTTGCTCCTCGATTCCCGGCTGGACCCGGCCGAACGCGCCCAGCGCGCCGCCCAACTGGTGGCCAACCGGCGCTACCTGTTTGTGTTTGATAATTTTGAGAGCGTGATGGATTTGGAGCCAGGCCCAAACCCCAAGGGTCTTCAAGATGAGACCCTTGGGGTTTTTCAAGTCGCCGACAAAAATCTGCGCGGGCTGTTGACTGGCCTGCTGACGGCCAACTGGCGCAGCCTGTGCCTCTTTACCGGGCGCTACCGCTGGCGCGGCTACGATAGCCACACGGCGCAGGACACCGCCCTGGAAATCCATTTGCCGCAGCTAACCGCGCCGCAGACGATGATGTTGATGAACAACCTTTCCCGCTTGCGCCAGGAACCACGCCAGGTGAAGATTGCCATGTATAAAAAGGTGGGCGGCCATCCCAAGACGATTGAACTGCTGAACGGCTGGCTAAAGGATGGCCAGGTAAGCGATTTGCTGAACGATACCCGGCTGGACAGCTTGCTCACCAGCCAGTGGGAAGAATACTTTCTGGCGCGGCTGCTGGCCCGGCTGAACGACGACGAGCAGGCGGCGCTGACCCGCCTTTCCATTTTCCAGGCGCGGCTGGGGGCGGCTGAACTTGCCTATGCCGGGGTGGATGAGCCGATGGTACGCCGCTGGCTAGATTTGTCCTTGTTGCAGCGGGAAGCGGGGGTGGTGCAGCCCCTGCCGCCGCAGTTGGCGCAGCTGCTGGAAACGCTGCCCCTGGCAGAACAGGAAAAAGTACGGCAGCAGCAGAAAGCGCCGGACAGCTACACGGTACACCCGGTGGTGGCTGACTATTTGCTGGGGCAAACGGCGGCGGAGGCCCGAGCAGAACTGCACCACTGGGCAGCCGTTTATTACGGCCAACCGTTTGTGGACATAGCCCGCAACCACATGGCCCAAACCGGCCAAACCTGGACAGATGAGCAAATTGAACAGCTTGCCCGCTATCGGGTTGTGAAGGCTCATGTAGTGCGGACGGACGACATGGGGCAGGCGCGGGGGGCGATGGCCCGGGCGCTGGATTGGCAGCGCCATTTGTTTGCCGCCGGGGAGGTGGATGCGGCGGATGATATTGTGAACGCCGTCCACGACATTCTGGCACGCTGGGGGGAGCGCGACCGGGCCAAAGGGCTGCTGCGCCGCAGCATTAACTCGTTGGCCGGGTTCACCCAGGCCGTGGCCCAGGGCAACCTGGCCACGCTGCTCCAGGATGAGGGCAAGCTGGCTGAGGCGCTGGCAACGTACCAGGAAGTGTATGATACCTTTAACCATATCGGGCAATTACAAAATGCGGCCACAAGTTTAGAATTGCAAGCAACTGTTTTGCAACAAATGGGAGATTTAGATAACGCAATTACAACCCAAGAGAAAAGTCTAAAACTTAAACAAGAAATTGATTTTGAAGAAGGGCAAGCCATCAGTCTGCACCAACTGGCGATGCTGTACGAGATGAAAGAGGATTACGAGACGGCGCTGGCCCGCAGCCAGGCGGCCGAGGCGTTGGCGCGTAAGCTGGAATTAGAGGATGGAGTTGCAAAATGCTTGCACGAACAGGGGCTTATCTACAACGGGATGGCGCGAAGTGCTGAGGATGAGGAAAAGAGAGGGGAATTGCGGCAAACGGCCGTTTCCCGCTTCCAGGACAGCATTGCCATCAATCGCCGCATCGGGGATGAATCCGGTACCGCCGACGCGCTGGGCGAGTTGGGCAAACTGCTGCGGGACGCCGGGCAAATGAATGAGGCCATCGCCGCCTTTAATGAAGCTAACGCAATCTTCACTAAAATGGGCAATCCAGCAAAAGTTGCATTGACGATTGAAGATCTTGGATACATTCATGAGCGGCAGGGGCAATACGCGGCGGCGCTGGCCAAGTATCGGGAGGCGTTGGCGTTGTTGCAACAATACGGTTCACCGCAACAAATCGCCATTGTCCAAAACGGCATCGCCCGCGTCCAGGCCAAATTAAGCGGCTAAGTGCGGCGCAACTTCCACCCCAAGTGCGACGCACCTCGGAGGTGCGTCGCACTTTTAGGAGACAACCATGCGAATCAAACAAGAGAGTTACCAACCCGGCCATCATTACCATATCTACAATCGCGGCGCGCACCGCTTGTCAATCTTCCGCGAGCCGGACAATTACCTCTTTGTCCTGGGCAAGATGAAGCATTTTGCGCAAAAGCTGGCCATCACCATCATCGCTTACTGCTTGCTGCCAAACCATTACCACTTCCTGCTGCGCCAGGACGGCGACCACCCCGCCAGCTTGCTGCCGCAGCGCGTTTTCAACAGCTACGTCAAGGCATACAACAAGCGGTACCAACATTCGGGCACTTTGTTTGAAGGCAACTTCAAGCCCAAGCCCGTTCTCAACGACAATTATCTGCTGCATCTTTGCCGGTATATCCACGCCAATCCGGTGAAACACGGCCTGGTGCAGCACCTAGAGGATTGGCCATATTCCAACTACCAGGAATGGATCGGCGTGCGGCCCGGCACGCTGGTTGACCGCCACTTTGTGCAGGACTTTTTCCCAGAAAGTGGGCAGTATGTGGAGTTTGTTGAGGATTATTTGCGGGATCGGAATGGTTTGCCGGAGGCGTTGAAGGGGTATTTGTATGATGATTGATCGTCGCGGGAAAGTGCGACGCGCCTCGCTGCCAAGTGCGACGCACCTTCGAGGTGCGTCGCACTTAAGCCACGGGGAACGTCAGGGTAAACGTGGTGGCCTGGTGGGGGATGCTGGTGACGGTGATACGGCCGTTATGCGCCACCACCATCTGCTTCACAATCGCCAATCCTAAACCACCGCCTGCCCCGCCGCTGTGAGTCCGGGCCCGGTCGCCGCGCCAGAAGCGCTCAAAGACAAAGGGCAAATCGGCTTCGGGGATGCCTTCGCCGCTGTCGGTGACGGTGATTTGGACCGCGTCGTCCACCAGTTTGGCGCTGAGGGTGATACGGCCGTCCTCCGGCGTGTGTCTGAGCGCATTGACCACCAGATTGCTCAATACCTGGTCCAATCGGCCAGCGTCGCCTTGAATTTGGGTGTGGGGAGGGAGAACGGCCGTTTCCACCCCAAGCGCCACCCCCTGCGCCTCTGCCTGGCCGGAAAAGCTCGTGGCCACATCGGCCAGCAAATCGGCCACAACCACCGGTTCCAGGTTCAGGGGCAGCTGCCCGGCATCGGCCAGGGAGAGCGTGTGCAGATCGGCCACCAGCCGGGCCAGCAGGCGCGTTTCGTCCAATGTGGCCTCGATGTGTTCCGGCGTGGGTTCGTAGACGCCGTCCAGCACCCCTTCCAGGTTGCCCTGGATGATGTGCAGCGGCGTGCGCAGCTCGTGGGCCACGTCGGCGGTGAGGTTGCGCCGCTGCTGGTCGGCTCGCTCCAGCTCCTCGGTCATGTGGTTGAACGAGTGGGCCAGCCGGGTGAACTCGTTGCGGCCGCTGAAATCCGGTATGCGCACGCTCAGGTCGCCCTCGGCCACGGCGTCGGCGGCGTTCATGACGGCCGCCAGGGGATTGGCCACCCGGCGAAAGGTGCGCACGGCCAGCGCCCCGGCCAGCAAGGGCAGCGCCAGGGCCAGCCCACAGCCGCTGATCCAGACGAGTACGGCCGTATCTGGCGTCCCCCCCATGCGGCGTGTCAGCAGCAGGGCAAAAATCGTCATGCCCCCGGCCACCAGCAGCACCATCAGGGCAAACAGGGCCAGAAAGCGGAAAAACATGCGGCGCTGACGAGGCGAAGGGCCCTGCCCGCGCCAATGGGACGGCTGCCAATGTTCACCCCGCCCCCAGTGCGGCCCGCCGCGATGTTCACGCCAATGTTTGTCTGGCTTCACGCGGGCACCTCGTCGTTAAACTTGTAGCCGATGCCATACACCGTGAGGATGTAAATCGGTTCCGACGGGTCTGGCTCCAGCTTGCGCCGCAAGTTTTTCACGTGGGCGTCGATGCTGCGCTCGTAGCTGTCTTGCGAGAAACCGTGCAGCCGGTCCAGCAGCTGTTCGCGGCTCATGGTTTGCCCGGCGTGCTGAGCCAAAATTGCCAGCAGGTTAAACTCAATGCGGGTGAGCTGCACTGTTTCCCCGGCACGGCTAACGCGGTGGCCGTTGAGGTCAATCGCGATGTCGCCCACCTGGATAAATCCGGTGGGGACCAGCCCACCCCGTACCCGGCGCAGCACGGCGCGAACGCGGGCCACCAGCTCGCGCGGCGAAAAGGGCTTGGTAATGTAGTCATCCGCCCCCAGCTCCAGGCCGATGAGCCGGTCGGTTTCGTCGATGCGGGCGGTGAGCATGATGATGGGCACGTCTGATTCGCGCCGCAGGGTGCGACAAACGTCCAGCCCATCCAGCCCCGGCAGGTTGAGGTCTAGCACCACCAGGTCTGGTTTTTCGCTGCGGGCAATGGAGAGGGCGGAACGGCCGTCGCCCGCCGTCAGCACCGTATAACCGCTGCGCTCCAAGTAGTCACGCGCCAGTTTTACGATTTTGGGTTCATCATCAACCACCAGAATGCGTTCGTTCATAAGCAAAGTGTGTCGGAAAAGCGCCAATCTGCCAAGGGGTTATCCGCAGATTTCGCAGATTGGCGCAGATTTTTTGGTCTTTAACGGGAAACTGATTTGCTGAGATTTTCAATCATCTGTTGGAGGACGCGAATTGTGGTGGCGTACTCGTCCTGGCTGATGCCTTGCATGGCGCGTTGGCGTACTTCTTTTTGGGTGGCGAAGATGCGTTCGTGCTGGCGCTGGCCAGCTTCAGTTAGCTGCAATTCTCTGCTGCCAACTGCTTCGTCGATCCAGCCACGCTCAATGAGATGGTTTATGATTTCCTGGAACTGGGTCTCATCCACAAAGGTACACAAGGTGGCAAAGATTTGTTCGCGGTCTGCACGGCCGTTTTCCTTGAGCAGGTTGAGAATTTGCCACTCTGTGCGAGAAACGCCATGCACCGCCTGCGCCTGGTCGATCTGTATTGTCAATACCTTGTCGGCCCGTTTCAACCAGTAGCCGATAGGCAGTTTAAGGTTTGTTACTTCCGTCATTTTTTGCTTCCTTAGTTTGCTTGCGCCCCATTTGGCGCTACGATCTGCCAATGTCATTAAATTTACGTGTTTACCTGGTCGCAGGGTTGTTTTTGACCCTCATTTTACTGGCCGGTTGCGAAACGGCCGTTGTCCCCAACCCTCCCACGCCAGCCGTTAGCGCTCTCGCCACAAGCCCAGCCACAGCAAAATCTGGCGTAGCGATAACGGTTGTTATGACGGTAACCGGTACGCCAACGGCCACGGCAACCAGACCAGCTGCGCCTGCCACGCCTGCGAACTTGGCCACAGCGGCACCACATCCTATGGCACCCTACACCCTTGCTGGCCTGCGCCAGCGCGATTATCCCGGCGGCACCATTGAGATCAGTTCCTGGATGGCGGATAAAGAATATTTTGACAAGTATGCCATCACCTATCCCAGCGACGGTTTAACCATCAGCGGCATTCTGCAAATCCCAAAAGGTGAAGGACCATTTCCCGTCATTATTCTGAACCACGGCTATCATGAGCGCCCGACTTACTTTTCAGGGGCGGGCACCTGGCAGCAGGCAGAATACCTGAACTATCGTGGCTACCTCACCATTGCGCCCGATTACCGCAGCTGGGGTAAATCAGACAGCGGACCCAGCTTTTTTCATACGGGGCTGGTGGCGGATGTCTTAAATTTGCTTGCCTCCCTGCCCTCGTTGCCCCAGGCGGATACCAGCCGAATCGGAATGTGGGGCCACAGCATGGGCGGCGGCGTTACCACCAAGGTTTTGACGGTGACAGATGTGGTGAAAGCGGCCGTTTTGCACGCCCCCAACTCAGCCAATGACGCCGACATCATTGCCCGCTGGGGAGCTGGCTGTTTGCCTGGCCAGACAGAACTGCTTGAATGTAATCCTGGTGAACTCATTCCTGAAGATTTACCTGATGAGATTCGGGAAGCCTACCTGGCTGCGGCCAGCAGTGCTGAAATGCTGCAACAAATCGCGCCAATCTATCATCTGGAATACGTGTCAGTACCCGTACAAATTCACATTGGCCTGGCTGATGGAGCTGAAGCTGAGGAAACGCCGCCAGATTGGGCCCCCGCGCTTCATACAGCCCTGCAAGCAGCAGGCAAAGAAAGCACTTTGTTTATCTATCCTGAACAAGGGCACTTTTTTGACGGGCCCGACTGGACCAAGATGATGAGACGAACGGCCGATTTTTTCGACGAGCACTTAAAATAACACCTTCAGCCTTGAGGGATACAAACCCTGTTCTCTCCCCCTGGTTGTGGATTAAAAATTAATTCGGGTAATAAACTTGTCATGCTGAACACCTGCTATGTGTTCCTTGCGGGATTCTTCACTTCGTTCACAATGACAATTCAAGATCAGTTGTCATGCTGAGGTCCTCCGAAGCATCCCGCCCGCTTGATAACCAGTGAAACTTTGGTTCTGCCAAAGCACCTGCCATATGCTCCTTGCGGGATTCTTCGCTTCGCTCAGAATGACAATTCAAGATCAGTTGTCATGCTGAGGTCTTCCGAAGCATCCCGCCCGCTTGATAACCAGGGAAACTTTGGTTCTGCCAAAGCACCTGCCATGTGCTCCTTGCGGGATTCTTCACTTCGTTCAGAATGACAACTACCTGATTATTTTCTTAAACTGCAAGCAGGGGGAGAATTAGAGGGGGTCTTATACCATCATGACCGGTTCGTCATCGTCGTCATTCATCCACTTGGGGCTTTTCTCCTGGCCAGGGCCGTGGTGGCCATGGGCATGATAATCATGCTTATGGTGTCCCCAAGGACCGCGACCCCACGGGCCACCGTGATGCCACCCGCGACGGCCGAAAATCAACCGCATGAAGAGCATCGCCAGCAGGAAAAAGAAAGCGATTTTGAAGAAGAGAGCAAAGATGCCCAAGATACCCAACGCACCCCAGCCGAAGAAACGGCCGTGTCCAAAACCATCATAACGCGGCGCGGTGGGCGACACAGCTTCCGCTCCTTCTTCTGCCACTTCACTGACCTGTGCCCGCAAACCATCGGCGTATCCTTCATAATAAGCTGCCCGGCTGCGGCCGCTGAACCCGCCAAACAGGACCATCAGCAGCATGATGAACAAGCCAAAACCTAACAATCTACGAAACATTTGAATCTCCTTTTTTATCCGCAGATTACGCAGATTGGCGCAGATTGCGCTCGCAGATTGCGCTCGCAGATTATTTTAAACAATCTCTGCTTTCTCTGTGTCCTCTGTGGCTCACCAAATTTCAATGCGGGCAGTATGCGCCACAATCTTGAAGAAATTGTGAATGGGTGGCGGAAAGGTGGTGAAGGAAGTGGTAGAATTGGGCGCGGGGCGAGTTAGAAGTATTAAAATCTTGCGTGAAACGAGAGAAAAATCACGTTTCACGTTTCACGCATCAGCTCTCAGGAGGTTTTCATGTCTAAAATTCGTTGGGGACTGCTTTCGACAGCCAATATTAACCGGCGGCTGATTCCGGCTATTCGAGAATCGGCGCGGGGGGAGCTGGTGGCGGTGGCCAGCCGCAGCCATGCATCGGCCCAGGCGTATGCCGACCAGTGGCAGATTCCTCAGGCGTTTGGCAGCTACGAGGCGATACTGACGTCGAACGCCGTGGATGCGGTGTACATCAGCCTGCCGAACCATCTGCACGCCGAATGGGCCATCAAGGCAATGAAACACGGCAAGCATGTGCTGTGTGAAAAGCCGTTTGCCCTGACACTGGCTGAGGTGGACCAGATGACGGCCGTTTCCCAGCAAACTGGCTGTGTTCTGACAGAAGCGTTTATGTACCGGCACCATCCCCAGACCAAAATTGTGGGGGAGTGGGTGCAAAACGGCCGTTTAGGCCGCATTGTGCTGGTACGGGGATATTTCAGCTTCACTTTTGCCACACGGGAAAATATCCGGCTGATGCCAGAGCTGGGCGGCGGCTGCTTGTGGGACGTGGGTGTTTACCCGCTCAGCCTGGCGCAGTACATCATGGGTGGGGCGCCACAGCAGGTGGCGGGAATGCAGTGGCTTGGCGAAAGCGGCGTGGATGAGATTTTCACCGGACAGATGAGGTACGCCAATGGAGGGATGGCCCAAATCGGGGCGTCGTTCCTGACGCCGTTCCAAACCTTTGCCGAGATCATTGGCTCCGAGGGGCGCATCACCATGAATCGGCCGTTTGTGGGCCACAATGACGGGGACCGCCAACTCATCTTCTATCCCAACGAAGGCGAACCGGAAGAGATTGCCGTGCTGGAAGAGTCGCTCTATTTGGGTGAAGTGGAGGATTTGCACGCGGCTGTTCTAGACGGCCGTTCCCCCTACCTTAGCCTGGACGAAACGCGCAACCACGTTAAAACCGTCCTGGCGCTGTACCAGGCGGCAGAGACGAACCAGGTAGTGACGCTAACGTAGTCGTAGTAAGAAAGAAAGTACTCAGGCTCACGAGAAGAAGTTCAACTTTTAGCCTACAAATCATTTGGTCAGCCAGAGAAAAAGTTGAACTTCTGGCCTGGTAGTTACGAAAGAGGGAAGAATGATGATGGATTTTACGGGGAAAGTGGTGTTGGTAACGGGTGGGTCGCGGGGGATTGGCCGGGCAATTTGCCAGCAGTTTGCCGGGCACGGGGCGCAGGTGGTGGTGCATTACAACCACAACCGGGTGGCGGCAGAAGAGACGGCGGCAGCGCTGCCCGGTGAAAATCATCTGGTGGCGCAGGCGGAAATGGCGGAGGCAGCGTCGCTGGAGGCGATGGTGGCGGCGGTTGTGGAGCATTACGGCCGTATCGACATCCTCATCAACAACGCGGGCATCTACGAAGAGCATCCGCTGGCGGAGGTGTCGTTTGCTGACTGGCAGGCGGCGTGGCACAACACGCTGGCGGTCAACCTGGTGGGGGTGGCCAACTTGAGCTACCTGGTGGGGCGACAGATGATTGGGCAGGGATACGGCCGTATCGTCAACGTCTCCTCACGCGGCGCATTCCGGGGGGAACCCACAGCCCCCGCCTACGGAGCCAGCAAAGCCGGGCTAAACGCGATGAGCCAATCGCTGGCCAAATATCTGGCCCCGTACAACGTGTTTGTGGGCGTCGTCGCCCCAGGCTTTGTAGAAACCGACATGGCCGAGGAGCTTTTGGCCGGGGCAGCAGGGGACGGCATTCGCGGGCAAAGTCCGCTGAACCGCGTCGCCACGCCAGACGAGGTGGCTTACCCTGTGCTGTTTCTCGCCGCCGAAGGCACCCAATTCCTCACCGGAGCCATCATCGACGTCAACGGCGCTTCCTACCTGCGCACCTGAGCGGCACTATTTTCCCGGAAACTTGGGTCAACCACCCTGATTGAGTGACAAAACTTATCTAACCGCAGAGGACACGGAGCGCGCAGAGAAAAATGAAGGAGAAATCTCCGCGATCTCCGCATTCTCTGCGGTAAAAAATGAGATGTGTCAGTCAACCAGGAGTCTACCACCCAACCAATAGAGGCAGCGCTACGCTCCCAGGTTGCACAATTTCGGGCCTTTGCCTAAACTCAGAAGCGTTTGCATAACAGACTTTCAAGGAAGACAGAAGATAGATGGCTGTTAAAAGCAACGGCTTTACGCCGAAAGCAGGGCGATTTGGCACGTTCACCGGGGTCTTCACGCCAAATGTTCTTACAATTTTAGGCATCATTCTCTTTTTACGCATCGGCTGGGTGGTGGGCCAGGCAGGCCTGTGGGGGGCGCTGACCATTGTGGTTTTGGCTAACCTCATCTCTTTTTTAACCGGTCTCTCCCTCTCGGCGATTGCCACCAGCATGGACGTGCGGGCGGGGGGTAATTACTATCTCATCTCACGCTCGTTGGGGTTGGAGGTTGGGGGCGCAATTGGCATTCCACTCTATTTGTCGCAGGCTATCTCAATTGCTTTTTACATTATCGGCTTTACCGAGGCACTGCTCTCTATTGCCTTTTTTCAGCAGATTGATCCGAGGTTGATTGCAACAGCCGTTGCTCTCCTTTTTGGCCTCATCGCCTACATTGGGGCCGATTTTGCCCTGCGCATCCAATTTTTCATTCTGGCAGTTCTGGTCGTCGCCCTCATTTCCTTCTTTGCTGGCGGCTGGAACAGCTTTGTGCCCATCAACTTTGCCCCCAACTACACCGCAGGCGTCAGCTTCTGGATGGTGTTTGCTGTCTTCTTTCCGGCCGTCACCGGCATCGAGGTGGGCATCAGCCTTTCTGGGGATTTGAAGGACCCCAGCAAGAGTATTCCCAAAGGCACGATTTGGTCTATTGTGGTAACGGCCGTTATCTATATTGCCGTTGTTTTCTGGTTTGCCAGCCACCTCACAACCCAGGAGCTGCTCGACAACAATTTGGCCATGCAAAGCATCGCCATCTTTCCCCCGCTGATTCTGGTTGGCGTCTGGGCCTCCACCCTCTCTTCGGCGCTGGGCAGCGTGCTGGCCGCCCCGCGCACCCTGCAAGCCATTGCCCAGGATCGCATCCTGCCCCGCTGGATAGCGGGCAAAATGGGCAGCCAGACAGAGCCACGGGTGGCCGTTTTGCTTTCAGCTGTGGTAGCCATTGTCGTCATCTGGCTGGGGGACCTGAACTTCGTAGCTCCCATCATTTCCATGTTTTTCCTGAATACCTACGGCATGGTCAACTTGGTCGCCGGCATCGAAAATTTGGTGGGCAATCCCAGCTACCGGCCCCGCTTCAAAATTCCCTGGTACGTTTCTATCCTGGGCGCGCTGGGCTGCTACGGGGCAATGTTCCTCATCAGCCCACTGGCCACGGTGATTGCCATCGTCATCACTTACGGCGTTTTCTTTACTTTGGAACGGCGGCAGGTTGAGCGCACCTGGGGGGATGTGCAAAGCGGCATCTGGATCGCGCTGGCGCGGTATGCCCTGCTCCAGCTGGAAAAAGAGCGGCGCACCGCCAAGAATTGGCGGCCCAATCTCATCGTTTTTACAGGCCAGCCGCATAACCGGGAACAGCTGGTGGCCGTCGCCAATTGGCTAAGTTTGGGGCGAGGCATTGTGACGTTTTTTCAGCTCATCATTGGGGATGTGGAAAAGCTGGTGGGCAAAAATTTACGGAGGACGGCCCGACGCCAAATTCGCCATTACATTCAAGACCACGGCATGACGGCCTTTGCCGAAGCCGAGGTTGTTTCCGATTTCAAGCAGGGAGCGGTGACCCTGGTGCAGGCACACGGCATTGGTGGTTTATCGCCCAATTCCGTTTTGCTGGGCTGGAGCCGTACGGAGAAGGGGCGGGTGATGCAGCTGGAAATGATGCGCCAGCTAGTGGCCATCGGCAAATCGGTGCTGTTTTTGAACTATGATTTTAAACGGGGCTTTGGCCACAAAAAGATTATCAATGTTTGGTGGCAAGGTCGCGGAGGCAATGCAGATTTGAACCTGCTGCTGGCTCACCTGATTCAACGGCACAGCGATTGGTTCCAGTCCCGAATTCGGCTGCTGCGCATTATCGACAGCCCGGAAGGGGTGGTACAAACGCGGGCACATTTGGTGCAGATGCTGGCTGCGGTACGGCTGGAAGCGGAGCCGGTAGTGATTGTGCGAACCAATCCGAAACGGCCGATTTCTGAGGTGATTCAGGAAAATAGTGTAGATGCAGATTTAACGCTGCTGGGGATGAAGGTGCCAACGGTGGCAGAAGCGGCCGTTTACCACCAACGCCTGGATGAACTGGTGCAGGCCGTCGGCACGGTGCTGCTGGTGCGCAACGCCCAGCTGGATGAGGATTTATTGACAGGGGGGTAGGTTAGGTAATTGAGTAATTGAGTAATTGGGTAATTGCTCAATTACTCAATTACCCAATTACTTTTCTAAGGCATGGGCAGCTAATTTCGGCTGATAACCGGCAGGTGGATGTAAAAGTAGTCGGAGAAAATCACGGTGAAATGGTCACTGCCGGTGACAATGACCTGGTTTTGCACCGTGCTGCTGCTCTTTACTGCCCCATCCTCAACATCTGGATCAGAGGCAGTGGCCACGTTGCTGACGGTAAGTTGAGCCGTGGCGGTGGCAGATGCGCCAACGGGCGAAAGAACCGTCACGTTGGGGCAAACGTAGGTCTGGCTGTCGCCTGGCCCCAGAGTCAGCGGGGCGCTCAGGGCCGGGGTGCAGCCGCTCAGCGCGGGGGCGCTCACCTGAATATTGCTCAGGCTCAGGCTGCTGTGGCTGTTGGTAACGGTGAGGGTGTACGTGACCTGTTCACCACTCTCGATGATGGCGGGAACGGCCGTTAAATCTACCACCAGCCCCAACGACGGATCGACTTGCGCCGTACAGTTAAACACCTTCTCCTCTCCGGGATTCAGCGAGATGGTTCGCTGCAAATTGCCCGGTACGCCATCACACACCGGGTTCACCAACAGCGCGGCAAAGGTATCGGTGACGGTGGTGCTGGCCGCCACGCCACTTCCCGGGTTGGCGACGCCTATGCTGTAGGTGAGCGTGCCCCCAGGAGCCACGCTGCCGGTCGGCTGCACGCTCTTGGTCACCGTCAGTGAGGGCTCGCCAGGGCCTGGCTGGATGGTGAAGTTGGCGTTGGAAATGTCGAAAAAGATGTTGTTGGCGCAGCTGACGCGCACGCGGGCGCTGCTGGTGCTGATGTTGGGCACGAAGATGCTTTGGCTGCCGTCGTTGGGGACGTTGGCTTCTAGCACAATGGGGTAGGTGTAGCCACCGTCGGTAGAAAGGCTAATGTTGACGTTGGCGCAGCTAATGGGCGCGGCGGTGGTGCCCGCCACGTTCCAGGTGACGGTCTGGTTGCTGTTGCCGGTCCAGATAACGGCCGTATTTGGCGCAGTGACTAAAAAGGGGCCGGTGTTGGTAACGGCCGTTACCGTCGTGGCATCATAGCTCACCCCACCCGCAGGCACCTGGTTATCTCGCACCGTGAGGCGGAAGTTTAGGGTACGGCCGTAGGTCGGCAAAATCTCCCCAATCGTTTGGGTATTGTTCACAATGTCCGAAATGCGCGGGAAGGTGCGGGATGGCGAACTGGTCGCCGGAAACGAGCGGAAAATCGGCGCGTTGCCCGAGGGCGAATTGGGCGAACCAGCTGGGCCAAGATCAAACTGTTCCCAGCTGTACGTTAGCGAAGCTGAACCATCTGGATCAGTGGCAGAGCCAGTCAGGGTAAACAGCGTGTTCAGCGGAATGCTGTAGCTGGCGCCCGCATTCACGCTGGGCGGCGTGTTACCCGAAGGCGATTGGGCAGCACAGATGTTGCCATTCCCTACCGTTGTGAAATTTAGAATCTCATCAAAGCTAATGCCGTGAAAATAATCATCGCTGTTGCTTTGCAGATTTTGGGGAGCACAAATGCCCGCATACGCCATAATCGTTGAACCACTGCCAGGTTCGTAAGCCGTATCCTCGTTCCATTGATCATAAACAGGACTGCAAAAACCAGAATTACTGTTAAACGTGTGATTCGCAGCAAATTGATGCCCCATCTCATGCGCGACATAATCAACATAGAATGGATCGCCAATTGGGTGGCCCCGACCAGTAACGCCTTCTGCCTTGAACGTGCCACACACCACACCCAGGCGAGCAACGCCGCCGCCGCCGGTGCTAAAAACATGGCCAATATCGTAGTTTCCAAAACCAATTTCGGCATTTAAATTATCTCGGTTTTGGGCCAACATGGCAAAGCCATCATTGTTGGTGTACGGGTCGTTGTCGCCATCGGTGTAGATGATCTGGTCGTTATCGGCGATGAGTTGGAAAGTGATAGCCACTTCCCGCTCATAGATGCCCGCGACACGGTTGATAGCGGTGACAATTTCGGCCAAAGCCAACTGGACGGTACCGCCATGATACTGCGTGTACTCGCCGGTGGCGGCCACGGCCAGGCGGTAGGTGCGCAGCGTACCCCCGGAGGAGGCAGCGCCGGTAATGGCTTCTGGCTTTTGGGCACCGCCTTCGGGTTCCAGCACCACATCTGGGGCAAAGTCTGCGGGCAGATTGGGTACAAAATCGCTGGCGTAGTAGCTCTGGTACAGGTCGATGGCGTCGCGGCTGTACGGATCGATGAAGACACGGCCGTTTGCCGACAAAATCATGGCGTGAAACCCTTTGGGCGTGGTGTCCAATCGGGCGTAGGCGGTGGGATCATCCAGCCCAATGCCTGCGTATGTTTTAATTTCCGGGAATTTGGCGGCGAGGTCTGGGTGCATCACGGCCGTTTGGTGGATTTGGAAACGGCCGTAACTGCCATCCGGCAGCGGCAGGGAAAGAATCACGCCGGCTATCTCAGCCTCAGCGACACCGGCAGGCGCATTGGCCAGCAAGCTGTGCAGCGCCGTCCAATCCAGCGCCAGGGTGCGGTAGGCTGTCGGCACGATCAGGCGCTCCCCAGCGGGGCGCATGGCGGCTTCATTCACATCCTGCCACAACCCATCGGCCGACTGCGCCCCGACGGGTGCGGCCGTCGCCTCTTGCCGCCCACCCGCTGCCAGCAGCAGGCCAATCAAAAGCGCCAGGCCAACCAGCCCCAACAGCAGCAAAAAGTTCGTTCCCGGGCTGGGTTGTTCTACATTGTTCATGGTTGATCTCCCTTGTTGGACGATTTTGCAAATCGTCCGGGCTTACTGCGCGGCCGCCAGTTGACAATGAGCACACCCAGCAAAACGGCCGTTCCGCCCAAAAATCCCTGCCACGTCGGCGCTTCGCCAAAGAGCAGCAGCGACCACAACACCGCAATCACCGGGCTCAGCGTCAGCAAAATAGCGTGATGGCTAATTTGCAGACGGCGCAGCGCCAGATAGTACAAAACCCGGCTAAAAATCACGTCCACCGTGGCCACCAGCAGCAAAATAAGCCAGGCCACACCGCTGGGCCACTGCCAGCTGCCCGCCCCCTGACCCAGCACAAAAAGCAGCAAAAAGAAGGTCGTGCTGCCCACTCGAAACAAAAAGAAGTTGGCAAAATCAATTTCTTGCCCATACCGCTTGACAACGGCCGCATGTAAAGCATACAAAAATGCCGAAATGAGCACCAGCAGCGATCCCAGCCGCAGCACGTCACCCGGCTGGAAGCTGATGACAAAAATGCCCAGCAAGGCCACGCCCGCACCCAGCAGCTCAGCCCGCCGCAGCTTCTCGCGCAGCCAGAAGAGGCCAAACGTCAGGGCGAACAGGGTGGAGGTTTGGACCAGCATCGCCGCCGTTCCGGCATCCACATAGCGCACAGAGGTAAAGCTGAGCGAGGTGGCGCTGGCCACCAGCAGCCCAATCGCGGCAAAAAAGCCAAGATGCTGCCGCAGCAGGTGGAGCTGAATTTTGCGCTGCCAGAGGAGGAAAACGGCCGTTTCCAAAGTCGCCAACCCCAACACCAGCAGTGCCGCCTGCACCGGCGGCAGGTAAATCCGCAGCAGGCGGGCAAAGACAAAATGCAGGCTGTCTAGCAAAAGCAGGATAACAATGACAAGCGAGGCATTTTTCAACAGCGGGGATGGGTTTGCAGCGGGATTTTGTTGTAACATTACGGCAAAAGTGTAGCCTGTGGTGATACGGCCGTCAACGAACAAACGCTATCTGACGGTACTACGAAAAAAATCAACAGATCAACATATTAGAAAAAACAAACCATACGCGGAACGAACGACGATAAATGAAAAGGGACACAGATGAACACTGATTTTTATCTGCGTTCATCTGCGTCCTATTTGAGGAGGGTACGATGGGAAATTGGCAACCAGAAATGCTGCGAGGACAAACGGCCGTTATCACGGGCGTCAGTCGTAAAATAGGCATTGGGGCAGCGATTGCCCGCGCCCTGGCCGAGGTGGACTGCACTGTTTTCACCACCTATTTTCGGCCGTACGACGCCACCATGCCCTGGGGCAGCCAGGAGAATGAAGCCTTAGAAATTATTGACGAACTGCAAAAAATGGGCGTGGAAGCCGCGGGGCTGGAGCTGGACTTAAGCCAGCCAACTGCTGCGGCAGAGCTGTTCGCCGTGGTGCATGAACGGTTTGGCCCGGCCAACATTTTGGTCAACAACGCCGCCTATTCAACCAGCGAAAACATCGATAGGCTCACAGCACAGTCGCTGGACAACCATTACGCGCTCAACGTGCAGGGGATGGCGCTGCTGTGCCAGGCGTTTGTGCGGCAGTTTGATGAGGGGGCGAGGGTGGGGAACGGCCGTATCATCAACCTCAGTTCCGGGCAGAGCTATGGCCCGATGCCGGATGAGCTGGCCTACGCCGCCAGCAAAGGGGCGGTCGAAGCGCTCAGCCTCAGCCTGAGCGCGGCGCTGGCCAGCCGGGGTATCACCGTCAATGCCATCGACCCCGGCATCACCGACACCGGCTGGATTCCCGACGACCTGAAACAAACCTTTATCGCCCAGGCACCAATGGGCCGCATCGGCACGCCAGAAGATGCCGCCCGGCTGGTGCGCTTCCTGGCCTCACCCGAAGCTGGCTGGATTACCGGGCAGCTCATTCGGTCGCGGGGCGGTCTATAACTTAACCCACAATGCGATCATTCAACTCATTTCCTGTACCAAAGGACAGGGTCCCGTCCTTGACGATTGATCAATGGCGTGTGCCTGTTTTTGAGGAATAATCGGGAGGGTAAATTTATAGGAGTTTTGTTATGCTGGCCAAATTTTCCCTGGCTAAATTTATCAACCTCATGTCGCAATTGGCTAAAAGCTGGACAAGTCAAAATACCGAAGCTGCTCTCAGCTGCTTCTCGAAGGATGCCATCTATATGGAGCCACCAGACATCCAGCTTTATCTTGGTCACGAACAGCTGCGCCCTTATTTTGCGGCTCTCAAGCCGGGCACCTACATAACCTTTCACAACCTCTGCTTCAACGAAACAACACAGGTAGGCATGGGTGAATATAGTTTTGGCATGGAAGACAAATCGATAGTAGATGTAGGTGTTGTGGTGGTACAAGTTGAAAATGGCAAAATAGCTCAATGGCGAGAATATCAGCGTAAAGGTCCGGCAGATTTTGCCACATTCATCGCCCATGAGGGCAAGCAATTTGAGTGGCATATCGGCAATTATCCATAGGACATAAAATTGGGAGGTATCATGCGTTACAAATTATTAGGTAAAAGTGGTTTGCGCGTGTCAGAGCTGGCGCTGGGCACCATGACCTTTGGCGAAGATTGGGACTGGGGCGCTAACCGCGACGTTTCGCGCCAGATTTTCGATAAATTTGGCGAGGCGGGCGGCAACTTTCTCGACACCGCCAACGCCTATACCAACGGCACGAGCGAAAAGTTCGTCGGCGAACTGATCGGGGGCGACCGCGACAACTGGGTCGTAGCGACCAAATACTCGATGCCCGACGCCATGAGCATGGCGGGCGACGAGGCGCAATTCGTGGCCAAAGTCGGCAACAGCCGCAAAAATCTGAGGCGCTCGGTCGAAGGCTCGTTGCGGCGCTTGAACACCGATTACCTCGATCTGCTCTATTTGCACGTATGGGATTTCACCACGCATCCCGAAGAGGTGATGCGCGCTTTAGACGACCTGGTGCGCGAAGGCAAAGTGCATTACATCGGGATTTCGGACACGCCCGCCTGGATCGTGGCGCACGCGCAAACTCTGGCGCGCTTGCGCGGCTGGACGCCGTTTTCGGTCTTGCAAATCGAGTATTCCCTCGCCGAGCGCACCGTCGAGCGCGACCTGATCCCGATGGCGCGGGCGCTGGGCTTGAGCGTCGCGCCCTGGAGTCCGCTGGCGGGCGGCGTTCTGAGCGGCAAGTATGGGCAAGGCGACCAGAGCAATCGCGGCTTCCCGATTCCGCCCAAAAGCCTCGAAATCGCCGATGTTGTGGTCGAAGTCGCGCGCGAGATCGGTTGTTCGCCCACGCAACTCGCGCTCAAATGGCTGGTTGACCGCGACACCATTCCGATTCTGGGCGCCCGCAAGTTGGAGCAGTTCGAGGACAATCTGGGCTGCTTGGAAGTCGAAATCTCGCCCGCACAGCGCGCGCGCTTGGACGAAGTTTCGGCGATTGAACTCGGTTTCCCGCACGACTTCATCGGCAGCGATTTCGTGCGCGCGCGCCTGTTGGCCGGTCGTAGCGAGTTACTGGACAACGGCCAGCGCGGTTGAACGCAAACTTAAGTAGTGCGAGCATTGTTCTCCGGTATTTTGTAGGGACACCGGCTTGCCGTGACCGCATGCGTTATAATCTTGCATTTCAGGTCAATGGGAATCTAACGTTTGCGTTTGCGTTTGCGTTTGCGGTCACGGCAAGCCGGTGACCCTACAAAATACCGGAGGGTTTAGTTGACGCACTACCTATCTGAGCCGTTGAGTTCGATGGTGATTGGCGCAAATTATCCGGCTTGAAAACCTTTTCCGCCCAACACATTAGCGAGGTTTTTCGCCCTGCTCCATCATTTCGAGCAAAGCGGCGAAACGCCGTGCTCGTGTCGCGGGGGTTTTGGCCGTGTGTAATCGCCAGCCGATGGCGTATAGACTGGTTTTATTGAGCGTGGCGAAGCACGCGTTAGCTCGTTCGTTCTCGCGCACGGCTCGCAGAAAATCTTCGGGAATAACCATGTTTTTCTGCGAGTCGTAAGCCGCCTGCCAGCGACCGTCTTGCTGTGCGGCTTCGACTTCGGCGAGGCCAGCGGGCCGCATTCTCGCCGCTTCGGTCAGCCGCGCTACGATGGCGATGTTCCGTTTAGACCACAGGCTTTTGGGGCGGCGCGGCGTAAATTTCTGTAGGAAATAATCGGCGCTGTGGCTCCTGCGTTGCCCGTCAATCCAGCCGTAACAGAGCGCCGCTTCCAAAGCCTGATCGTAAGTCACGGTTGCGATGCCCGCAGCCCGCTTAGCGATCTGTATCCAGAGTCCGCGTTGGGTATCGTGGTTTTCTGAAAGCCACTGCTCCCAGGCCAACGACGACGAAAACGTTCGGGTTGGCAGTTCGGTGGAGTTAGACATGACGTGTCCCGACAAAGAGAGGGCTTGAGCATCATCACTGACGCTGTAGCCAGATTCCGCTCTCGGATAACTTCTTGCGCATCGGTGCGCGTTCTACAAGTTGTAGAGCGTTTTCAGGCCCGCGTGCAGCGAGACGGGTTTGCGTCCCAACAGGGCTTCCATATCGGGCGCGACTTCGGATTCCTGGCCGTTTTTCATGTCGATGAGGAAGCCGGTGATTTTCACGATCACCGGTTCGGGCAAGCCACGCGCCTTTAACTGCGCCTCGAACGCCGACCGTTCGACGGGCGTGTAGCTCACGTTTTGGCCCGACAAATCGCTCAGCGCCGCCGCGACATCGCCAAAAGACCACGCCTGATCGTTGGTGAGTTGGTAAACCCGACTTTGGCCAACGCCCTGCGCCAACGCGTTGGCGATGGCCTCGCCCTGCTCGCTTCGCAGCGTAAAGGCGACGCGACCTTCGCCCGTTGGCAGTTTGATGCCGCTCTCCAAGACCTTTTCGCCCACAAACTGCGGAATCGTGTCCATATAAAGCGCGTTTTGAAACAGGAGGTAATTTAAGCCGCTTTGCACAATGTAATCTTCGGTCTGGAAGTGGCGCTCCATCAGCTTATTTTCCAGATTATCGCGGTCTTTGAGAGAGCGACCGGTGTAGGCGATGGAAGCCGCGCCCGCCATTTTCGCGGCGTCAACCACGCTTTTGTGCTGTTGCAAACCACGTTCTTCGTTGGTGCCGGAAATCAAAAGCACCTGCTCGATGCCCCGCATCGCCCTGTCGAGCGAGGCGCGGTCGTCGAAGTCGCCCACGCGCACGTCCACGCCTTTTTGCTTCAGTCCGGCGGCCTTACTTTCGTCGCGCACCAGAGCGGCTATGCGGTTGGCGGGAACCTTTTTCAGCAGTTGCTCGACAACCGTCGTTCCCATGTGTCCAGTGGCGCCGGTCACCAAAATAGTGGCGCCTTGTTCTCGTGTATTTTGCATGATGTTTCCTTGATTCGTTACCAGGGCAGCTCGCCCGCGTCTTCGGTGAAGTGCCCGTTGGGAGCGGCGGGCTGCACTGTTGCCAAACGCACCGGCTCGCGGGCGCCCTGCTCGATGGTGCGCGGGCCGCTGTGCCAGTTTAAATCGGTCGCCGTGTAGCCAGGACAGGTCGAATACACCTTGATGTTGGAAGGGGCCAACTCTTTGGCGAGGATGACGGTGAAGGCGTTGAGCGCGCTTTTGCTGGCGCGGTAGGCGAACGCCGGAACAACGTAGGTGTAGTGATTTGGATCGCAGGCCAGAGTCAGCGAACCCAAATCGCTGCTCATGTTAATGATGCGGGCGTCACCTGATTGTCGCAAAAGCGGCAGCAGCGCGAGCGTGACGGCGAAGAGGCCGAAGAAGTTGGTGTCGAAAGTCTGGCGCAACTTCTCCATCGAGGCCTCGCTCGGCGGCGCCATTTCCAGCGAATCGTGCGGACGCTTCAATGCTTAATTTTCGTTCACGCTCAGCACGATTTTGCCGACATAATGTTTGTCCATCGCACGCTGGGCTTCTGCCACCGATTCGAGCGGGAAGGTTTGCGCGATGTGAACTTTGAAGTCGCCCTGTTCGATTAGCGCGTTGAGTTGGCTCAACAATTCTTCGGTGGCATAACCGTCGGCTTTGACCAATTTCACGCCGTCGGGCGCGACCGGTTCGGGCACAACGCCGTTGGGAAACGAGATGATGCCGCCCTGCCGCACCAACTCGAACGAGGCTTGAACCTGGTCGCCGATGAGCAGGGTGAACGCCTTATCGAAGCCAGCGGGCGCAAAAGCGCGGGCGCGCTCCATCACGTTATCGCGGCGCCCGTCAACAGCTTCGTCGGCTCCCAAACTTTGGCACAGCGCCACGCCGTCGGCGCCCGATGCGATGGCGAACACGCGCGCGCCCAGGGTGCGGGCGAGTTGCAAAGCGACGTGCCCCACGCCACCGCTGGCGCCCCACAACATCAGGCTGTCGCCCGCGCCGAGTTCCAGCGCGTTGAGGTTGGCAAGCGCCGTCGCGCCGATGATATTCAAACCGCCCGCCGCTTCCATGCTCATCCCAGCGGGAATGGGCGCCACTTTGCTTGCGGGCACCACGACGTATTGCGCGTAGCTACCGCCCTTGGGGTTCATAAAGCTCTGCGCGTGAACTTGGTCGCCGACGGAAAAGCGCGTGACCTGCGCGCCAATTGCGATGATGGTGCCCGCGCATTCGCCGCCCAGCACGCGCGGGAATTGAACGTCGTTGTGAACCAATTGGCCCGCGCGCTCCATCGCGTCCCAGACGCCGACGCCCGCGACTTCGACGCGCACCAGCACTTCGTCGGCGCCGACTTCGGGCACGGGAACCGTGTGCAGCGTCAGCTTATCGGGGCCGCCAAATTCGCCGAGCGCCATCGCTTTCATCTGTTCGGGAATGGTTGGTGTGTGTTGCATGAGATTTGTGCTTTTAACTTAAATGGTAGGTGGCGCTTGGTCGTCAGCGCCTTTGTCGGGGTAGCGTGCGATGCCACTCGCAATCGGTGGCGTAGTCATGCCGAAGCGTTGGTGCAGCGCGAGCAACTGCTGATTCGACAGTTCGCGGGCATAGGGCGGCTCGGCGGAAGGCGGAATCGAAAGCGTCTGAGCGGGCACGCTTTGAGCGCGGATCATCTCTTCGATTCCGGCGGGCGTGTAGGCCAGAAGCACGCGAGCTGACTTTGATTCGACGCGAAACTCGTGAGCCACGCCGTGCGGAATCTATACCACGCTACCCGCACCGGCGCGCACCACGCGCTCTTCATCGCCCTCGCCCAGCGCGAACAACGGTTCGCCTTCGAGAACGGTGAAGCTCTGATCTTCGTATTCGTGGCGGTGCGGCGGTGCGAGAGCGACACGCGGCATTCTTTGTTCGATCAAAGCGTAGCGCCCACCAGTTTCGGCGCCCGTCACGCGCGATAACCACAGACTGCCTCCGCTCCACAGGGTGCGCTCGTTCTCGCGCGTTTCTTCTTCCATCGCCTCGCCGCCCCTGCAGAAAAAGGCGTGTTCGGCGGCGCCGATTTCGGGTTCGTCCGCGACCTCAAAGCGAGCGTTGGCGTTCATGGAATTTCCCTTGCGACAGGCAGAGGGTGGTGCCAACATCAGCTCGGCGAAGAGTAGCGATTGTTGGAGATTCATGGCGCGTTCGGACGGCTCTGCATCCGACGCAAGCAGAGTTTCGCCGCCTGCCCGCCGACCCGCCCAAGGCAAACGCACTACAAATTGAGCGTGAAATGTAGGGACATGGCCTGCCATGTCCAAAACGTGATAATTTCTCAAGCGTGAAGCGAGTTCAACGCGCCGGACATGGCAGGCCATGTCCCTACATTTCACGCTTGAATCGTAGCGCGTTCGAGAGCGGGAGCCTCGGCGTAGCGCACCAGACTATTTTCAGCGCACTGAGAGCGGCGGCGTCATCGCCTTTGGCGTCTGCGAGTCGAGCAGTAACTTCGAGGGTTTTCGCCAAACCCGTTGCGGCTTCGCCCTCCGGTTCTGGCGAATCGGCGCGTTGGAAAACGCGAAACCAGTTGCCGCCGACATCGACCACGCTGAACCCGCAAATGGCTCCCGTCCGCCAGCGCGGACGCAAAAAGCGAGGAATGCCCGCCACCGGCAACTTACAATGGGCCTTTCGCAACCCCTGCGCGAACGAGTGATAAAGCGCATCCGCGTTGGGCACGACCACAATTACGCTGCCGTAGGAGTTTGCGGAGTCGAACTCCGGCATCACGGATAGATGTATTTGCATTTCGTCACGCGCGACGACAGCATAGGGATTGGGCCGCGACGCGATGCGCATCCGCTAAAAATTCGGCGTCGCGCGGCCAAAGTGTGCAGGGTTTGCCTTTGGCGCAACAGGCACAGAACACGGCGATTTTGGACGAGTGCTGTTCTTTGGGTTGATCGTCCAAAAAGGGATTTATCGCCGCAACCCAATCGGCTTGAAACGGATTGCGTCGCCTCAACCACAATCGGCTGAAGCGATTTTTATCTCGTTTTCCGCGCCTACACCGAGCCTAAACCGAGCGTGACATCGAGCGCAATTTCAAGCACGCGAATGTCGAGTTGCGCCAATCGCGCGGGGTCGGCGACAATCTCCAGCGCGCTGATTTTGTCGCCGCTAATTGTTAATAATAGCGCGAGTTGCAAGCGGCCCTGCGGCGCGATGACGATGCCAACTGAGCCGCCAATAATCGCCAAACGCGAGAACTGGCCGCGCTGTTTGAAGCTGGTCGCGGCGCGGGCGACGTTGTGGGCGCCGCGCATTTCGAGTCCGCGCGGCGGAGCAGCCACGGCGTCCACGCGGTTCACCACATCGGGATCGAGAACCGCCAAAAGCGCCTCGAAATCGCCGCCGCGCGAGGCCAACAAAAACGCCTGCGCGACTTCGCATTGGCGCTCGAAATCGGCGCTCTTCAACTCGTTTTGGCCCTGCGCCTGACCGCGCACGCGACGGCGCGCGCGACTGGCCAGTTGGCGCGTGGCTGCCGGCGAGCGTTCGACAA
>JBGTCV010000033.1:0-47809 GCA_041748655.1 Promineifilaceae bacterium (SeqCode)
AAGTATGACCCTCAAGAACGGGACAAACTCAATTTACAGCGTTGTCGCACTTGTCCTACTTGGAACTACATCCTTCAACCACATGTTTATTCTGGCTGATATTCGATTGTTAATGTCCAAAGTTATTTTTGATTGAACCCTTAGTTGGATGGATTAAATGCATATTACGGGCTTCTGACCGCTTGTAGGTTTCATCACCTAGGAGGATCCGCCTCCATTTTGCATTCGCCAATCCACAACTTTTGATAATATCTCCCTGCCCACTTTTTGGTTCAACCCTATCTTCCAGGGAAAATCAGCTGAGATGAGGTTTTTGCAAGCTACGATACCCCCGGATTCCTAAAGAACCATTTTTGCAGCTATAACCGCAAGCAACTCCGTAAGTTTGCAACAATATCATAAATGTGTCTTCACTCTAGCACCAGAGAACTCCAACGGACATAGTTGCAGATGAGGTGGTTAGAGGGGAATGCTTGGCTCCACTTAAGCGTTAACGGGCCTTCATAAACAAAAGGTAGTCTTTCAAGAGAGAAGCGGGTTGATCGTAACCTTTCATGTCAACCCGGCTCATAGTCTATATCACATTATCGTTCTATGAACACCGAGATCTCTTCCAAAAATAGCCCCCCCATCACAACCATTTTCGTTGCCATCACAGCGTTCAAATGAAACACGATTGGAGAGGTCAATTACTTACATCTGCTTCTAAGTCTAGTAGCCGTGCCGGGCTATTGGTAAACGAGTTTGTTTACCAGTACGGTCTCCTGATCCTGGTCACCCTGCTGGCGGCCGCTTTACGTTTTTATAAGCTGGGCGAGTGGAGTTTTTGGGGAGACGAGCTGTTTTCGGTTAGTTGGCGAGAAGACGGTTTCAACTATACGCTCGTCCGGCAGTCTCTCTCCCTGGCTTTGATCCAGCAGGTTGTGTCCATTCGCGGCGTCAGCGAGTGGAGCGCCAGGCTGGTGCCGGCCATTGCCGGCATTCTCACTATTCCACTGCTTTACTGGCCTATCAAAAAAATGTTCGGCCCGGCTGTGGGGCTGCTCTCAAGTTTGCTGCTGGCTCTTTCCCCCTGGCACCTCTACTGGTCCCAGAATGCCCGCTTCTACACTGCCCTACTCCTTTTTTACAGCCTGGCTTTGCTGATCTTCTACCTGGGCCTTGAAGCAAATCGCCCCTGGTACCTGTTGGTTTCGTTGCTCTTGTTGGGCCTGGCCACTAAGGAGCGATTACTGGCCCTTTTCTTCGTTCCCGTGGTCCTCGTCTACCTGGGATTGCTGAAGCTGTTACCCTGGCCGAAACCCATGGGGCTCCACTGGCGAAACCTGGCCATTTTCATCGTACCGGGACTCGTTCTCGGCCTCTTTTTCGCTAGGCCTTATCTGCTTAATCTACCGGACTGGATGGAAGGATTCGGCTACGCCAACAACAATCCCTTCTGGCTTCTGGCCGGTGTTGTCTATTACGTTGGCCTCCCGGCCGTCTGCATGGGGGTCGTTGGTATGGTGTATGGGCTACAGAAGAAAAATCGGGCTGTTCTGTTGCTCACTCTGGGCGCAACCCTCCCCTTGTTAGGCATCATGGCCATCGCACCATTTCACTATACGGCCAACCGTTACGTCTTTATCTCGCTGTCCAGTTGGCTCATCCTGGCCAGCTTTGCGGCTGTCCGGCTTTTCTCCCATGCCCCAAACGGAGTCCGGCTCCTGGCCCTTGGCACCCTTCTTTTTCTGATCATACAACCCGTTGGCGAGGACGTGCTTTATTATCGCTACCAGAATGGCAACCGGGATAACTGGCGCGCCGCTTTTGAGTTCGTGTACGCGCACAAGGAAGAAGGGGATTTGGTCTTCAGCATCAATCGCGAGGTAGGTAACTATTACCTGCAGGAACAGACTATGAGTTTGAACCAACTGGACCCGGTCGAGATCCAGCAAAATGGCACGAGAGCCTGGGTTGTCGAAGATATGGTTGCCCAGGAAACGCTACCGGCCACACACCGGTGGTTACAGGATCAGGCCAGGCTTGTTGCCGTCCTGGACGTGGTCGTCCAGGCGCGAAATTTTCAAATGCGGGTGTACCTTTACGACCCTGCCAGGCCGGCTAACTCCAGCTAGGGTCGGACGAGGCCGACCCGACCTTAGCGAGACAACATGCGCAGACAGCCGAATACAAGGTGGTAAACAACATGACTAAAAACCGGAAAGGGCGATTATCAGCCAGCGAGATAAGAGGGATTGCCCTGGTCATCATCGGCGTCACGGCGCTGCTGTTTTATTATCGTTGGTGGTTTGTAGAGGGGCGGTTGGCCTCTCCCTGGTTGCTACTGGGCTTCCTTATCGCTCTGATTTACACAAGCATACAGATCCTTGGCAACTGGCTCCTTTACCTGGCCACCCATCACCGACATACAACCAACTGCCCACCGGGCGCTCAAGATTTAACAGTTGACGTGTTCGTTACTGCCTGTGGCGAGGAACATGCCCTGGTTCAACGCGCGTTGGCAGCTGCTTGCACTATGCGCGGCACGCATAACACCTGGCTGCTAGATGATGGCCACGATCCGGCGTTGGCCCAATTGGCTAAACAGTTGGGCGCCGGTTATCTGACCCGCAACGGCCGTCACGACGCCAAGGCCGGTAACATCAACGCGGCTTTAGCCCAAACAGAGGGTGATATCGTCGTCATCTTTGATATCGATCACGCGCCCAAGGCCGATTTTCTAGAACGAACCCTGGGCTGTTTCGCCGATCCCACCATCGGCTTTGTCCAGGTGATGCTGACCTTTGAGAACCAGCAGGATGGGTGGGTGGCCCAGGCAGCAGCCGACAGCAGCCTGGATTTTTACAACCCCACCGCCATCGGCACAGATGGCATGCAGAGCGCCACTCTCGTCGGCAGCAATGCCCTGATCCGGCGCCCGGCCCTCGACTCGATTGGTGGCTACCACCCTGGGTTAGCCGAAGACCTGGCCACCTCCATCGCCATGCACGCGACCGGCTGGCATTCTGTTTATGTGGCTGAACCCCTGGCCCCAGGCTACGCGCCTCCGGACATGGCTGCCTGGTTTACCCAGCAGCTTAAGTGGGCCCGTGGTGTCTTCGAATTGTTACTGACAGCCTACCCGCGCAATTTCTCCCAATTGCAAACCGGACAAAAAATCTCATACGCTGTCCGGATGACCTATTATTGGATTGGCCCGGTTGTTGGGATACACCTCTTTCTGACACTCTTCACCTTGCTGAACGGCAGCGAAGAAGCGTTGGTCACTTACCAGCAATACCTGCTTCATCTTTTTCCCTTAACAGCCATCACCTTGATCATCCGCCAGCTTGCCTTACACCGGTGGCGCCATGCGTCGTTGAAATATAACCTGCAGTGGAAAGCGATGGCGCTCGTTTTTGCTACCTGGCCAATCTATACCGTGGCCTGGATCATGGCTATCTTACGAGCGCCGCTGCGCTTCCGGCCAACCCCCAAAACTTCATCCGGTGCCCTCCGTCCCGCGTGGCTCGGTCCTCAGCTCGTAACTACCTTCCTGTTGACCATAGGCCTCGTTGCTTCCCTCTGGCATGCCGACAGCCGCGAATTTGGCCTGGTATATGGTTTTGCCCTGGCCCAGATCGCTGCCCAACTCATGTTTCTGAGCCAGCGTCTGCTGGAAAAACCGCGCCATCAACCTGGGGCACGCGTAGGACAGCTTTACGAGAATGGAATGGGTACTTGCGCTCAGAACAAACAGCCGGCTGCTAATCCATGGGACAACGAGGCCGCGAAAGCCACCATCGCCAGTAAAATCGCCCAACCGGCCTATTACCGCCCAACAAGCAGGGAATCCAGTCAGAAACATGTTTAGGCCCACCAAAGTTGTGGACGTTGAGTTAAGCCAACCGCTCGCTGAGATTGGCGACTTGGGCGGCTATGACGCCATCTGGGCGTTGGTTCGTCTCTACGGCACGCCGCTTGGTTACACCAAGCTCCCAATAGACGGGGCATACTGCCCGGCAACACGGCTCGGCAGCGCCATCCTGGAAGAACATGGTTTGGCCATTATCCACCATTTGCTCGATGTCGGCCTGGCAACGGCGAGAGCAGGTGAGTTGCGTATTGATGATCTGTTGAGCATACCATACCCGGTTTATCCAGGACCCTGGCCAGTGGTGACGGTTGCCGTCTGTACTCGTGACCGTACGGCCGATTTAACCCGCTGTCTGGATGCTATATGCCAGCTAAATTATCCAAAACTTGATCTGCTCGTGGTTGATAATGCGCCGGCCGATGACAGCACCAGGCAGCTGGTGAGTACACATTTTCCCCAGGTACGCTACGTTTGCGAAAGTCGCCCTGGCCTTGATTGGGCACGCAACCGGGCCATGATGGAATCAGCAATTCCAATTATGGAATTCACCCATCAAGGATCGGCTCGATTTCAAGCTGGATGTACATGAATTCGAGCAAGTGGCTCCAACTGTCAAAGATTATATAGCGCGTCAAAGCGCGTACATCATTGAAAAATGTATCACGTCGCCCCAGTTCTTCCCGGATGAGGTGATAGACCTTGTCAGTCAGATGCGAAACAGTATGGAGTAAAAATGCTAGCAAATTCAGGGTTATCAACGTCATGGCTAGATATTGGTCGCCGTGACCAAAGTTGTGTTCCAAGTGATAGCCCTTCGTTTTCAAGACATTGCTGTTCTCATTCTCCACTTTCCAAAGAGCACGGCCGCAATTCACGATTTCGGCGACATTGTTTTTGGTGATAGCTAGGTCAGTAACCCAGGCATTATGATAAAGGGTCTGGCCCGTATCTATATGAGTAATGTGCAGTTCGCACCAGTTGACCAGCAAGGCATCATCTCCCGCACGTAAAGGAATCTGATTGAGGAAACGATAGGTCCATAGCTCGCTGAATTTTCCATTCCACTTGCGAATCGAGAACGTCTCTACTTTACCAGCTGCGGCAAATGTCTCTACCCACTGATAGAGTGTGGGATGGGAATCAGGTTTGCAAACAAAAAGAAAATGCAAGTCATGGTCGAGCGTGTGTTGGCAAAAGGGCTGGTTGGCGTAACTACTAAGCCATCCCTGGTGTGGGGATGAAGGGTTCACCACGAAAGGCATTATACAAGGCATCCATGGCATTGTGGCCTTGCTTACGCACTGTTGAAATGTAAGAGCGAATCTCGCAGAACGTATCGGCCCCACTTTTCGTACGGAAGGCTCCCGATACTTTCTGTTTGACCTCAATACTGTCCGGATAACTGCAAACACCTATAAAGGGTGATCAAAGCCAGATCCCATTGTGTCAATATAGAGTGGGACACTCCAAGCCACGAATTTAGTGTAGAATGCGAGGCCAAAGAGGTACATCATGACACAAAAAGAGGCAGACAAAATCAGCGAAAATGGCACAGGCAGCGGCGTTAAATTCGCATCTGTTGCGGAACAGCTCACCGCCACTGATTGAACAGAGTATATTATTAGCAATTGAAGCGTTACAGCGGCAAAATAACCCTGACACGCGATTTGCACTTCAAGAAACCCTGTCTGTTTTACCCCAGTTAAAGATGGAAATGACAACTTCTCATCCTGATGCTTCCCAACTTTTATGGAGTGATGACGGCCGTTTTCTCATTAGCCGAGGTTCAGGTTTGAGAGGGGAATCAAGTTATCAATTGTGGGATGTAGCCACTGGTGAATTACTAGAACAGCTACCCGTAACGGTTTATGATGGCATTTATGATTGGAGTGATGACGGCCGTTATCTGATATTAAGGGGTTGGCCTGATGAAACATTCGTATTTGATACTGTCACTAATAGGTCAATTTTGTCGCGGCCGGATACAACTTTTGGTTTGGCAGCAGCATTTAGCCCAGACAATAATTTGATTGCTTATTCCACAGATATTAAAGTTGAACCAAATAATGAAGAATCCCGTGAATACGCTTACATTCTTGTCATCTATGACCTGTCAGCCAGTGAAGAAATAATGTTCAAGTTAATAGAACCAGCCAGAGAAAGAACAGTGGCCTCATATGACGCAATGGCTTTTAGCGGAGACGGCCGTTACGTGGCTGGTGCTAGTTTATTGCGCATGGACATTTGGGATTTAGTCACCCAACAAATCGTGGCACAGTTTCCGCTTGAGATTGATTGGCCCGAAGCAGCTCTGTTTAGTCCAGATAATACCTATGTTGCCGTCAGTGGATTTGACGGCACACAAGTTTGGAACCTGGCAGAAGGTTTTGAACTGCCTCTGGGCAATCCCTTCTCAGGTGATTTGCAGACATTGCGCTTTAGCGCAGACGGTAAATATCTTGTTGCAGCCAGGGAGGAAAGATGGGATGCTGGAGAAGGCGGGTCCTGGTATCAGGGCCAAAATGGCACTCAGGTTTGGGAAATGTCAACGGGTGAGGAGGTTTTGCGCTTACCAGAGGTCAACGCCGGTGCGAGTTTTATCGGCGATACCCATAATCTACTCACCATAAATCAAGACGACGCCATCCAAATCTGGAATATAGACGCAAGAAAAATGCTCGTACAAAGCCAGCTTAATGCACAGAGAGGCATAGCGATACATCCTACCGGTGACTACGTCGCCGGTGTCGATGAAAACGGCACCATTCGCATTTGGTCGCCTGAGCCATTTTTAACAACGCAGACAATTAGCCCCATGACCATTACAGAAAATTATCGTTCGCCGGACAATTTGACCTTGGTCACTTATTCTCCAGATGGCTCGATATTAGCTACTGCCAGTTGGGAGGGTATTGTGCGTCTTTGGGCTACTCAAACCGGTCAAGAACAAATTTCGATAACAAAAACACGTGTTATTCGCGATCTGGTGTTTAATCCAGATGGCACAAGCATGATTATTGGCGGGGGCAATTACCTTAGCCCTGCGCCTGATTGGCAAGCAGCTGGCTTTACATTTATTCAAGAAATTGCAACTGGCCAATCTATTACGCTAACGCATGATATTCATGTGAGAGATGTTGCCTTTGCGCCAAACGGCCGTACCTTTGCCACCGCATCAAATATGACTCAGTTATGGGATGCAGACAACGGCGATGAAATCTGGGCCTGTGCGCCAGACATCGAACCCTTGAAATTACTCTTCTCGCCAACTGGCGACAAGCTAATCGTGCTGGCTGAGAGAACAATTGTGGTTTGTGATGTTGGCAACGGGCAGACCCTCAAGCAAATACAGCCGCAAGGGAATTCGCAATTCCAACAAATGGTGCTTCATCCGGACGGCCGTTTATTGGCAGTTTCCGAACCTAATGCAGTCAACGTTTGGAATCTCGAAACAGAAATGATTGTGGCCTCTTTCCCTGTTGATAGGGGCAAATTAATGTTTAGCCCAAACGGCCGATATCTGGGAACCATGCCTCTTAGGCCATCCGCGTCAAACAGCCTGCTGACAATTTGGGAAACAGAGACCTGGCAGCCCGTTTTGGAGAGTCCAGAGCGGCTTCTCAATGATTTTGCCTTCAGCCCAGATAGCCATTATCTGGCACTAGCCAACGATAAAGGCGCGGCCTGGGTACTATCATTGCCAGATGGTCGTGAAATTAATCGCTTGCAGGAACATATTCCAACAGTTCAAGTTGCGTTCAATCCTGATGGCAAACAAATTGCTTTATTAGGCGAATGGGAAAAAGTTTTGTTATGGAGGTGGAATCCAGATGATTGGATTAATGAGGCATGTGGCCGTTTAAGCAGAAATCTTACCCAAACTGAATGGACAACATATTTCCCTGGTGAACAACATCATGCAACGTGTGCAAGATTGCCGTTCCAAAATGAGTAAAAGCAACGGTTTCGATGTTGAAGAACCTCGTTCCTCTTCTTCCTTACTTTTCACAAGATTCCACCTCAGAAGCTTAGGCCAAACGTCGGTATAATTAACGCCATCATGAAAAACCTCAGCACCTCCGACTTGGCTAAAGCCGTGGGCATCCACCCCAACATCGTGCGCCGCTGCGCCGAGCAGGGCTTAGATTGGTCCATTCTTTGAGAATGGACCAATCTAAACCCAACCCCCCACCCCACCGGGACATCGTCCCGACTGATTTCCCGACCCATTTAGGCGGCTGCCTCATGACAGCCCGGTACCACTCAAGGTAAGGTTTCGTCATCTTGAATTGTGAGGTGACCGTATGAAACGAGTTTTGAAATGGATCGGGATTGGCTTAGGCGGTTTGCTGGGACTTCTGGTAGTGGCGGTGGCTGTGCTGGCTTTTCTTGGTGGCCGAAAATTGAACCGGGAATATGCCGTGCAGCCGGAAGTCGTGGTGGTGGGGAACGATACGGCCGTTCTAGAACGCGGCCAATATCTTGTGTCGGTTGGCTGCGCGGGCTGCCACGGTGAAAACCTGGGCGGCACCGCCTTTTTTGAAGACCCGGTACTGGGCAGCATCCCCGCGCCGAACCTTACCCGTGGCCAGGGCGGCGCAGCGGCCGTTTACAGTGACGCCGATTTCGTGCGGGCCATCCGCCAAGGCATTGACAGCGAAGGCAAACCACTGATGATCATGCCTTCGGCAGCCTACTGGTATTACAGCGACGCCGATTTGGGGGCCATCATCGCCTATTTGCAGAGCGCCCCGCCGGTGGACAACAACCTGGGTGACAAAAAGCTCGGTTTGGTGGGCCTTGCGCTGATGGGCGCGGGCGTGCTGGACGTGCTGGCGGTGGAAAAGATCGACCATACCGCGCCACGCGCTGCGGCGCCGGTACAGCAGGTGGACGCTGCCTATGGCGAATACCTCGTCAACATTAGCGACTGTCGCAGTTGTCACGGGCCAGCGCTGACTGGTGGACGGTCGGAAGAACCGGGTGCGCCTGCTGCGCCCAGCCTGGCCCCTGACGGTGCTCTGGCGAACTGGTCGGCCGATGATTTCATGGCCACCTTTCGCACTGGTCGCACCCCCGACGGCCGTACGCTCAACCCCGCCTATATGCCCTGGCAGCATTACGGCCGTATGACCGACGCCGACCTGACCGCCCTTTTCCTGTACCTGCAAGCGTTGTCGGCCACGGTCGCAGCAGAATAGACGACATGAGCACACGCTCAACACCAAGAATGAAAGGGACACAGATGAACACAGATAAACGCAGATAATAATCTGTGAAAATCTGCGTTTATCTGTGTCCTGTTTTCGAGGAGTAAATCGCATGAAAAACTGGTTTTTCTCACGTCGTGGAGCCATCACCCTCTCGGTGCTGACGCTGTTGTCTGAGATGTGGCGCAGCTTTCTGGATGCCATGTTTGTCCTGCCGGTCGAGTTTGGCGATGCCGGAACGATGCATCTGGCAGCGATCATCTTCACGCTGCTGTTTGCGGGGTGGGGCTGGGCGGTGTTTGCTGCCTGGATGAGCAGCCGCCGCGGCCTCATCGCCGCCTTTGTTATCAACGGCCTGGTGCTGCTGGTTGTGCCCGTCAGCTGGCCCTTCTTCTACTGCCCGGCGGCCTGCCGGGCCGATGCCGGGGTGTTTAATCTGGCCAACACATTGAATCTGGTTTTGGGGCTGGTTACGGCCGTTTCCCTCGCCCCCCACCTCTGGCAAAAATCCGCACGCGGCCTGGAGGGACAGCCCACGTGAACCTTACCAAAACAATCCTGGCCGTCGATGGCCAAACCATCCGCCGCGCCAGCTGCGATCCCCAGGGAAACTGGCCGGTAGAAACGGTGCTGGACGGCCAAAAAGCGTGCTGCCTGGCCGCCGATCCGCAGAACCGGGCAGTGGTGTACGCCGGAACCAACGGCAATGGCCTCTTCCGCTCCGCCGATGGCGGGCAAACCTGGCAGGCGGCCGGGCTGGCCGGGCAGATTGTGAAGGCGGTGGCAGTCAGCCCGCACGAGCCGAACGTCATCTACGTAGGGACCAAGCCAGCGTTGGTTTTTGTCTCGCGGGATGGCGGGCAAAGCTGGGTGGAACTGGCCGATTTTCGCCGCATTCGCGGCCGCCGCCTCTGGCTTTCCCCGGCCGAGCCGCCTGATTGGCGGGCTTATGTGCAGGCAATCACCATCTCGCCTACCGATCCGCAAGTGGTGCTGGCGGGCATTGAGTTTGGCGCGGTGGTGCGCAGCGAAGACGGCGGGCAGAGCTGGTCGAACCACATCAGCGGCACGCTGCGCGACTGCCACGATATGAAGTTCCACGCCCGCAGCGGCGATTGGGTGTATGAAGCGGGCGGCGGCGGCGCAGCGGTAGGTCGGGACAACGGCCGTTCCTGGCGCAAAGCCAATGCCGGGTTAGCCAAACGGTACGGCGTGTCTTGTGCCGCCGACCCCGAAAAGCCAGAAATCTGGTATACGGCCGTTGGCCCCAGTCCCGGCAAATCTTACGGCGAAAAAGCCCAGGCCTACCTCTATCGCGCCGCAGGTGGCGCCGATTGGCAGCCGATTGGCTGGCAGGCGCACCCGCTGCCGCAAATGCCCATCGCCCTGGTCACCGACCCGGCCGCGCCCGGCCATCTTTACGCCGGGCTGACCTACGGCGACGTGTGGCATTCGGCCGATTATGGCGACAGTTGGCAAAAGCTGCCTTTCAATTTGGGCCGCATCTGGCGGTCGATGATTTTGATTGAAGCGAGGTAACAATGAATACTACGAAACAGATTTTGATATTGGGGGCCACAGGCAATATCGGCGGTGCCGCCGCCCGGGAACTTTTGCGGCGGGGCTGGCAGGTGCGAGCCGTGACGCGCAGCCCCCAAAGCGCCCAGGCGCAGGCTTTGGCCGCGCTTGGCGCTGAAATTGTCCAGGCCGATATGGAAGACCGGGCTTCAGTAGATGCCGCTTTTGCCGGTATGAAGCAAGTTTTCAGTGTGCAAAACTGGACAACCAGCGGCGTGACCGGCGAAATCCGGCAGGGAAAATTGGTGGCTGATGCGGCAAAAGCGGCTGGCGCTGCCCATCTCGTTTATGGTTCCGCCGGTGTGGGCGAAGCGGACACCGGCGTCTCCCACTTTGATTGTAAGATGGTGGTGGAAAAGTATATGCGGGAGGAATTGGGTTTGCCAACAACGGCCGTTCGCCCTGGCCCGTTTATGGAATTGATGACCGATAAAGCGTTCTTCCCGCCGCTGGCAGCCTGGGGTGTCATGCCCAAGATTGTGGGGTGGGAGACGCCGCTGCCGTGGACGGCCGTAGCCGATATCGGCGCCGCCATTGCCAACATTTTTGATAATCCCGATAAGTGGGTTGGGCGCGACATCAATTTGTTCAGTGACGTGGCCAGTATGCGGGAGTGCCAGCACATTTTCAAGATGGCCACCGGCAAAAAGCCGTTTGGTCTGCCGCTGCCGGTGGCCATTTTCAACAAGATGGCCGGGCCGGAGATGGTGGTGATGTGGCAATGGCTGGTGGATTACCTGGCGGTAAATGATAGAGGCAGGCTAAAAGCCGATGTGGCTGCGGCGCGGGAAGTTTGTCCCGATCTGCACAGCGTGGCCGATTGGCTGAAGCTGTCCCGTAATGGGCAGGCTGTTCGATGACAACACAGATGAATTTAGAGGGTAACGGCCGTGCCGCCAGCCTGGGCGCGCTGGCCGGGGGCGTTTCGACGATTGTTTTTACCATCGTTCACGACCTCTTGATCAGCAATATCTGGTTTATGCTGCTGCCGATGCTGGTGGCCGGGGCGCTGTGCGGCGCACTGCTAAGCTGGAGTTACGGTCTGCTGGTGGCCGCGCCGTCTGGACGCAGTTGGCTGGCCTACAATCTGATTCACCTTGGCCTGCTGATTTTGCTGGGTCTGGTGTCGCTGCTGCTGTTGGAGCCGGTAACGACAATGGCGGCGCTCGCGGCGTCTGGTGAAATGCCCGGTGATTTGTTTGGACAGGCGCTGCCGATGACGGCCGTTTATACTGTGTTGATGGCGGGGCTGATTACCATGGGGTACGGTTATAGTTGGAAAAAATTTGGCGCTGTGTTACTCACCTCCGTCACGCTGGTATTGCTGCTGGGACACAATGTTTTTATCCTGGGCTTGATAGATATTCCGCGAGGATCGTTTTACCTGGTGGGGAAAATGTTTGGCCTGATTATTCTGCTGGATGGCGTGTATATGGTGGTGTTTGCTTTGTTGGCATGGCGGCGGCCCACGGCCGTTACCGGTCAAATAAGCACCAATCTGAAGGCCGACTATCCTGAATTTTGACAGAACAGGCCAGTATTGGCTATAACTTCTTAAGATGATCAAGCAGCCATCGCCTAACGTCAATCAAAATGTGCCCCTAAAAGCAGCGGTCGTTCTGGGGGAAACGGCCGTTCCCAGGGAAACGCCTGTTCCCCAGCTGGCCGGTGGCTGGCTGATAACAGCGCGGATTGCCTGGGTAGCGCTGGCGCTGTTGATGGCTGCCATCTTGCTCACGTCGCTGCCCGCCTATGGGCAAACCCTGAGCGGGGAGCTGGCCCATATTTCTCCGCAAAACCAGAGCAATGTAACGGCCGTTTTTGCCTTTCTGTCCGGCGTGACGTCGCTGGCCACGGCGCTGCTGTCGCTTATTTTGGCGCTGCTCTTCTTCCGTCACCGCTTTACCGAGTCCGTAGCGGCGGGGCTTTCTTTCTATCTGCTGCTGTATGCGGTGGTGATGGCCGGGCCGCTGGAGCAGTGGAGCGCCTACTGGCTGGGTGACCAGTCGCTGGCGCTTCGCCTTCAGGGCGGGCTGATTGCCCTGCCTACGATTGCCCTACTGGTGCTGTTTCCAAACGGCCGTTTCATCCCCGCCTGGTCTCGCTGGCTGCTGCCGTTCACCCTTCCCTGGGCCATCGCGCTGTTTTTGCTGCCCACGCCTGATCCAACGCAGCTCACCGGGGCAGCATCCGCCATGATGAGCGTACTGACGGCGGGCCTGATTGGTCTCTTGGCTGTGGGCTTTTACGCGCAGTATGTTCGCTACCGTTATGTTTCCACGGTTGTGGAGCGCCAGCAGATCAAATGGGTGATCTATGGCCTGGCCCTCTGGCTGATTTACATCCTGCTCTCTTCCGTTCCCTACTACTATCTGGAAGGCCTGCCGCCCGATGCGCCCGTGCCCTGGTGGGGCGCGCTCAGCGTGCTGGGCTGGTTTTTGTCGCTGAGCATCGTGCCCGTCTGCCTGACAATCGCCGTTACCCGCTACCGGCTGTGGGACATCGACATTCTCATCAATCGGACTCTGGTGTATGGGGTGTTAACGGCCGTTACCATTGGCCTGTATGCCCTGGTTGTCGGTGGACTGGCCACACTGTTCCAGACCCAGGCCAACTGGCCGGTGGCTCTCGTCGCTACTGGATTGGTGGCGGTGCTGTTCCAACCGCTGCGCGACCGGCTGCAAAACCGGGTCAACCGGCTGCTCTACGGCCACCGCGACGAGCCGCTGGAGGTGCTGGCGCGGCTGGGGCGGCAGCTGGAAAATGCGCTGGCTCCGGAACTGATGCTGCCCACGCTGGTGGAAACCGTGGCCCAGACGCTGAAACTGCCCTACGCGGCCATCACCACGCCGCAGGGCAGCGCACCGCAAACGGCCGCCGCTTACGGCAAACCCCTGGATTACGCCCAACCGTTTCCCCTGGTTTACCAGGGCGTCACCATCGGCCACCTGCTGGTAGCGCCGCGCTCGGCGGGGGAAGCGTTTACCCGCGCCGAGGAAAATCTACTCCGCAACATTGCCCGGCAGGCGGGAACGGCCGTACACGCCCTCCAGCTCACTGCCGATTTGCAGCGCGCCCGCCAGCAAATTGTTACCAGCCGCGAAGAGGAGCGCCGCCGCCTGCGCCGCGACCTGCATGACGGGCTGGGGCCATCGCTGGCTGCCACTCTGCTCAAGATTGGCTCAGCGCGGGCGCTGCTGGCCAATCGGCCAGAAACCACGGACCAGCTGCTGGCGGAGATGGAAAGTGACATTGAGATGACGCTGGCCGGCGTGCGCCGCATTGTCTACGATTTGCGCCCCCCGGCGCTGGACCAGTTTGGCCTGGTGGGGGCGCTGCGGGCCTACGCCGAAACATGCGAGAGCGGTACGCTGATCGTGCGCCTGGACGTGCCCGAGCCGCTGCCGCCGCTGCCTGCGGCCGTGGAAGTGGCAGCGTACCACATCGGCCGGGAAGGCCTGACCAACGTGGTGCGCCATGCCGGGGCGCGGCGCTGTACGCTGCGTTTGCGGGTGGAAAACGGCCGTCTCCACCTCACCCTCCACGACGATGGCCGGGGATTCCCCGATGATACTCGCGCTGGCGTGGGCCTGGCTGCCATGCGTGAACGGGCCGCCGAGCTGGGCGGAACGTGTACCATTAGCGGAAGTTTGGGGAAAGGGACGATGGTAACGGCCGTTCTACCCCTCGACACATAAGAAAAATCATATGACCAACGCCGCGCATGAAATCAAAAATAACGGCAACAGCCGCCTGATCATTCGCCAATCCAGCGCCGACACCCAGGGAGAACTATTGGAAATGGAGGCGGTGTATCCCCCTCATTCAGTGCAGCCGCCCTCTCATTACCATCCTTATCAGGAAGAAAAATTTCAGGTACTACAGGGCGCGTTTCGCACCACAATCGCTGGCGTTGAGCACACCTTTTTGGCGGGTGAAACGTTTACCGTGCCCGCCAATACACCCCATTGGATGCACAATATCAGCGATGAACAAGGGCGCTTACTCTGGCAGGTGCGTCCCGCGCTGCAAAGCCAGGCATTTCTTGAGACGATGTGGGGGCTGGCGGCCGATGGTAAAACAAATGCGGACGGCGTTCCCAATCTTTTACAGCTGGCCGTTATCCTGCGTGCCTATGCCAACGAGTTTCGCGCCACCAGCCCACCCTATCTTTTGCAGCGCATTCTTTTTGGCATCCTGGCTCCGATAGGGCAGCTTTTAGGTTACCAGGCACGATATGATCAGCACGGCGGGAAGGAGTTGTAGTATTTATGGATACCATTCGCATCTTGATTGCCGACGATCACCCGCTTTTCCGCGACGGCTTGCGGGCGCTGCTGCTGGCTGCGCCGGAAATGGAAGTGGTCGGTGAAGCAGCCAGCGGGGCGGAGGCCATCCAGTTGGCCGCCGAAACGGAACCGCACGTCATCCTCATGGACATCCAGATGCCGGACGGGGACGGCATTGAGACCACCCGGCAAATCATGGCGGCCAATCCACAAATTGGCGTGCTGATGGTGACCATGTTTGAGGATGACCAGTCGGTATTTGCCGCCATGCGCGCCGGGGCGCGGGGCTACGTGCTGAAAGGGGCCAAGCACGATGAGATGCTGCGGGCCATCCACGCCGTCCACAGTGGCGAAGCCATCTTCAGCCCCACCATAGCCAGCCGCATGATGAACTTTTTCACCGCCAGCCGCACCGTTATCCCCCCGGCAACCTTCTCCGACTTAACGGAGCGCGAGCGTGAAATCCTCGTCCTGATTGGGCAGGGCAAAACGAATGACGCCATTGCCAGCGCGCTAACAATTAGCGTGAAGACGGTGCGTAACCATGTGTCCAACATCTTCAACAAGCTGCAAGTGGCCGACCGGGCACAGGCCGCCCTGCGGGCGCGGGATGCCGGATTGGGGTAGGGCCGGCCGTTTCCTCTACCATCAGCCGCTTACAAACGTTTATTCCGTCCTCAACCGCCTTCATCTGTATGCCGCCAGGGCCATACGAGCAGCCTGGCCGCCGCCGTGGCCCGCTACCAGGGCGATCTGCTGCCCACGCCGCCCCAGAACTGAAAATCGTGCTTGCCTCGCGTGAGTCCAGCGGGTGAGGGAACTTCTAACTTTTTTTGTAACTGCATTTATACATGGGTATAGGTTTGATTGCCCCAAATTTCCTATAGTAGGTTAAGCAACGGAGTCAAAGCTCAACACGACCGACAACAAAGTTGGAACGGCCGAAATGCACTGTAAATGGGAAACGGCCGTCCCCTGCGGCCCTGGCTCCAACAAATCGTAAACCGAAATAAAGGAGATAGAACCGTGAACAAAAATACGTTATGGAAAAAGTTAGTCCCCCTCTTGCTGGTGCTGGTTTTGCTACTGGCCGCCTGTGATACCGATGACAATACAAATCAACCCGGCCCTACCGACACCGGCGTCAACACCACCATGAATGAACAAAGCCTGGACAGCTGGCTGCAGCAGGTCAACAACGACCAAATCGAAAGCAAACCCATTGGCCAGATGCTCGATTGGAGCAAAGGCTACCTGGTTTATTACGGCACCTTGGAGTCCATAGGCATCGACAACATGATCTACAATGCGCTGGAAGTTCACCGTCGCCTGGATACCGGGGAAGTGACCAGGCAAAACCTCAGTGATAGTGAACAAAACCTTTTGGATATCACTGAAGGCATTGAATACGACTCTGAAGCTGACCTGACCGACCAGGTGGCGCAAACGCCAGAAATTCGCCGCGCCATCATGGAACACATTGTGCAGAGCCAGACAGATTTGACGCCACAAGAGGCGCTGGATTCCAACAACATCATCGGTGTGTTTGGCCCGCCTGCACCGCAGTCAATTGGCAGCAAATACCTGGTATACACGCAGGATTCGCCGGACGCTGAGTACAACTTCTTAGGCGTTATCCTGGCGGTAGACGCCACAACCCAGGCCAACACTGAGCCTTACAGCGTCGGTGAATGGGACAATTTGCCCTTGCTGGGTGACGCGGCTGGCCCCTTCTGGAACGATTTACCCGCCGGTGTCTCTGGTGATCCGACCAATACTGCCGAAGGTCGCCCCGGCGTGCTGCTGGTGAGCGAAGCGACCTTTGCGGAACTAACCTCCCAGGCTATGCGATAGGGAAGGGGGAGAGGTGAAAAAGTGATAAGTGAAAAGTTCTTTTCACTTCTTACTTCTTACTTCCTGCTGCGCCCGACAGTATACCGTCATAATCTCCTGCAAAACCTCCAGCGGCAGGGCGTGTACCGTGTGACCGTGAAAGCCGGTCATCGTTTCGGCAGCGCAAAGGGCGTTGAGGATCGCTTCTTCTACGGCTTCGGCCGTGGCGTTGAAAAAGTCATTCATGTGGCTGTTGGGCACCATCTTGATCTCGCGCAGAAATTTGTTCCCCTGGGCGGGCAAATGGTTGCCGGTGGAAAAGGCCAGAAAAATATCGCCGCTGCCGTTATAGCCGGTGCCGCCGACACGGGCCAGCCCCACGGTGGCCCGCTGCGCCAGCCGGTCGCACTGGTTGGGTAACAGCGGCGCATCCGTGCCGATGATGATAATGATGGAGCTGGAAGGCGCGGGAATCGTTTTGAAAGGGACGGGGGTGTGGGCGTCGTTGAGAATCTGGCCGATGGGCACGCCATCCACCCGCAGCAGGGGGCGGTCGCCGTAGTTGGCCTGGACGAGTACGCCGATGGTGAAACGGCCGTCCATCATACTCACCACCCGCGAGGAACTCCCAATACCCCCCTTAAAATCGTGACAAATCATCCCTGTGCCGCCGCCGACGTTCCCTTCGGCCACGGGGCCGCTTTGGGCCGCAGATAGCGCGGCCAGGGCGTGCTCTTTGGTCAGGTGAAAGGCGTTGATGTCGTTGAGCCAGCCGTCGTACGTTTCGGCCACCACGGGCAGCAAAAAGCTGTGGGTGTAGCCCAGGCGCACGGAATGCTCCACCAGGGCATCCCGCACGACGCCTACCTGGTGGGTGTTGGTCAACCCAATGGGCGAACCCAGCATCCCGGACTCTTTCACCCAGGGAAGTCCGGTCATTTCGCCGTTGCCGTTAAAGCTGTGGTACCCGGCAAAGGCATAGTTGTGCCAGATGTCCCCCCCACGCGGCAGGATCATGGTCACGCCGGTGCGGGCAATGCGCGGCTTGTCGTGAATGACGGTGCAGTGCCCCACCGTCACGCCCGGCACGTCGGTGATGGCGTTGAAGGGGCCAGGCGGAAATTGGCCAATGGTGATGCCGAGATCGCGTAAGCGTGGTCGCATGGGGTGGTCCTTGTTGGGGAAGGAAAAGTAAAAAGTTATAAGTGAAAAGTGAAAAGTCCACTTTTTACTGATCACTTATTACTGATTACTGGTTTTTTACGGCCGTTGCATCCAGTTTAATAACTCCAATAACAGTTCTAACGAGAGGCTGCTCACTTGCTCCAGGCGATGGGGCAGCTTGCTGCTCTGCATCAATGTCGCCATCTCGTCTTCATCGCCGCCCAGGGCGCTGCCCTTGAGCATGACCAGGGCCAGGGGACGCGGGGAGATTTCGGCAACGTGGCGGTGCAGCAGGTAAGTGTACGGATTGTTGTTGTGGAAGATATGGCTGGGGGAAAGCCCGGCCTGGGCGCGCCCGACGGCAATGACGCCAGTGACCTTGTTGACCCGGCTGGCCCACAGCAGCGCCAGTCCGGCCGCCAGCGGCTGCCCCACAATGATCGGTTTGCTGGGCAGCATCTGGATCAAAATTTGCAGGTCGGCGGCCAGATCGTCCGGGCTGAGGCGATGGTTGGCGCTGGCGTGCAGCAGGTAGCGCAGCGGATCCAGCCCATAGACATGGTAGCCCGCTTCGGCCAGATTGGCACAAATGGCGTCATCGGTGCGGCTGAAGTTGCCGTAGGTGGACATATAGATGACGGTGGGGGGCAGTTGAGTGCCGGTGGCGGGGTAATGGTAACTTTCCATAACCGATCCGGGACGTAATGGCCAGAGATGAACACGGCCGTTTTTCGATTCCGGTGTCCCCAAAAAGCCAAAATTGATTTTACCAAAGCGTTCCCTGGCCCACTCGGCGATGGCGTGCAGATCTTGCTTAAAATCATGGTCCCCCATCGCCCCTTCGCTGTCGCCAGAGCCGCGCAGATCGAATACCAGATGGGCCACCTTGCGCTTGGCCCCGTGCGAGCGCACCTCTTGCCGGGCGCAGGTGATGACGCTCGACTTGGTTAGCGGATATTTGGGAACCCAGACGCGAATAGCCCGCAAAACGTCATCTGCTATCCCCACGGGCTTTACCAACACACAATCCAGGTATAAATTGTCATCGGTTAAAATGCCAAACGGTTCCTCTGTGTAGGCTAAGGTTGAAGTCATGGTAGAAATATCTTGTCAACTATGTAGAAACTGGAGATTCGTGATTCGATCAAACTTTAATCTCTAATTATCGGTTAAATTGGGAAAGCCGTAATTAGGAATTAGGTCAACAATTCGATTGTACGCCTCTATTATAGATTGGTCACTGGAAAAATAACCACTCAACATCTCTTGCAGCACAATGGAGAAGGTGAGCTCTTCATACAGGGTGGTGATGAGCTCCCCCTGACCCTGTGCCAGCCCCCAGCGACCCGAGGTGGCGATGCCATCGCGCAGGGTAGCAACAACCTCGGCTCCATACAGCGATTCCAGCGTCTGGCTGCTGTTGGCAATGGGCTGGCTGCCCCAGCTGTCGATGAACTGTTGCGGATTGTCCGGCAGGCCCCAGCGCATGGGCACTTTGCCCTCAGCGTCTACCGAAAGCCATTGGGGGTACCCTTCGTTGAACCAGTAGGTTGTGAAGAGAACGGCCGTTTCCCTATCCGCCCCACTCGTAATGCCCAACAAGCTCATGTTGCCATATTCTGCCCCGTTCAACTCCGTAATAATGCTGCTATTTTGTGCCAAAAAGTCTGACGTGGCGGCACATTCCGGGCATCTGGGCAGCGCGGCGGGGTCCAGCCCGGCCAGCTGGGGCAGCAGGCTGGGTGGTCCCATGATCAAGCCGGTGCGACCCGCCAGATAGGCGTTTCGGGTGCTGGTGTCGGTCTGCACCCCAATGGGGCTAAACTGGTTGATGATGCGGTAATAAAAGGAAAGCGCCTCGGCGCAGGCTGGCTCCAGCAGCGTGAGTTCACCTGCTTCATCGACCAGCTGGCAGTCGTTGGCCAGGGCCATATGCTCAAAAATTTGCTGGGTTGTCACCAGATTGGCTTCGGTGGGCACCACAAAACCCGCTACCAGATTTTCAGGATCGTGGATCGCTTCGGCGGCGGCGAACAGCGTCTGGAACCTATCTGGCACGGCCAGGTTGCGCTGGGTAAACCAGTCGCTGCGGTAGATGATGAGCTGATGGTAGCCGCTGTTAGGCAGGGCGGCGGGCTGGCCATTGCTGCTTTGCACCAGGGCAAGGGCGTTGGGATTGAAGGTATCGGCTCCCAACTGGGCCAGCGCCTCGGCGTTGGCGGCGGTATCGAAGACACCGCGCTCGGCCCAGCCGACGCTGTATTCGATGGGGTGGATGAGGATGTCTGGCAGGGTATCGGAGAGTACGGCCGTATTCACCAAATCCGGCAAAATCTGGGGCGAAACCAGCACCATCTCCACATCCACACCATGCTGTGCCGCAAAACCCAGTGCCATTTCATCCAGCATCGCCGCGTGTTCGGCCGATGTCTCGTTGATCCAGACGGTGATGGACGGATTGGGCACGGCCTGGGGCGGGGTGTCGCTTGGGCTGCTGCCGGAAACGGCCGTTGGCGTGGCCACCGTTAAAATGAGCGGTTCAGGCGAAGGGGTCGCAGTAAACGCAGCCTGCGCCGTGGCCGTGGTCAGGCGGGGCGGGTTGGCCAGGCCGCAGGCGGACAGCGTGAGGAGCGTGAGAAGTGAGAGCGTGAGAAGTGAAAAGTGAGAAGTGAAAAGTGAGGTCAGTTGCCACTTGCCACTTGCCACCTGCCATTTGCCATTCATTTGCTCTGCGTCTTTGCGTCTCTGCGTTAAAAATCTCATTGAGTCATTCCCTGAACCCGTTCTTGAATTACCCGGAGGCCAGTTAGCGTCAGCCAGGGGTCGATATGGTCGATAACGGCCGTATGCGGGGCCATCACATCGATCAAGCCGCCCGTGCCTAAAATATGTATCTTTTGCGCCCGGTCAGGATGTTCGGCCAGCAGCCGGGCCACCAGCCCTTCGATGAGCGACAGGTAGCCAAACACAAGGCCAGACTGCATGGCATGAATCGTGTTTTTGCCAATGGTGTGCGGCGGGGCTTCCAGCGCTACCTGGCTAAGCCGGGCGGCGCGGCTGGCCAGCGCCTCGGCCGCCAGCCCCAGGCCGGGGGCAATCACCCCGCCCAAAAATTCCTGCTGCGCCGAAACCAGATCAAACTTGGTCGCTGTGCCCATGTCGATAATGATGCACGGGCCTTGAAACAGCTCGTAGGCGGCGACGGCGTTCACCAGCCTGTCTGCCCCCACGGCGGTGGGCACGTCGGCCAGAATAGAGAGCCCCATCGGCAGGTCGGAGGTGACGGTGAGCAGGGGGAGGTTGAGCTGTTTTTGGCAAATCTGGGTAAACGTGAGGCTGAGGGCGGGCACCACGCTGGCCATAATTGCTTGCTGAACGGCCGTTAACACCCCGGCCTCTTTTAGCAGCATTTTCAGCATAATGCCGTACTCGTCCGCCGTTTGGGCCGGGTTGGTGAGGAGTCGCCAGGTGTACTGCCAGGAACGGCCGTTCCAGACGCCCAGGGTAATGTTGGTGTTGCCAATATCAAGTGCCAGTAACATGGATGGGGATTGTATAGCAGGAGGGCAAGTAGGCAAGTGGGGAGTGGCAGGTAAAACTTCCTCACTCCTCCCTTTCCCTTGCCACTTTCCCTCTTTCACAGTTAAATATGTCCATGTCCCAAGATGACGAAAACGCCGAGAGGCTGCGGCGACGCAATGCCGAGCTCTCGATCATCAACAGTATGGCCCAGGCGCTGAATCGTTCGGTCGATTTGGAGCAGACGCTGCACGCCATTTTGGCCCAGGTGGCGGAGCTGCTCGATTTGCAAACGGGCTGGGTTTGGCTGCTGCGTGAAGATGACAACCAATCGTACCTGGCCGCTGCCCAAAATTTGCCCCCGGCGCTGGCCCATCATCCCCAAAAAATGGAAGGCAGCTGTTACTGCCTGGATACCTACCGCGACGGAGATCTGGCTGGCGCGGCCAACGTCAACGTGGTGGCGTGCAGCCGCCTGAAAAATCTGGTGGATGGCACCGACGGGCTGCGCTACCATGCCAGCATTCCGCTGTATGCTCACGGCAAGAAGCTGGGCGTGCTCAACGTGGCCAGCACCGACTGGCGGCAGCTTTCCCCCGATGATTTGCAGCTTTTATACACCGTGGGCGACATGCTGGGCATTGCTGTGGAGCGGGCGCGCCTGTTTGAGCGCAGCGCCCAGGTGGGGGCGGTGGAAGAGCGCAACCGGCTGGCGCGGGAGATTCATGATACGTTGGCCCAGGGGCTAACGGCCGTTTCCCTCCAGCTGGAATCGGCCGACGCGCTGCTGGAAGCCGAGGCCGATCCGGCGCGCATCCGTAAGATGGTGCAGCAGGCTTTAGCTCTTACCAGAGCAAACCTAGAAGAAGCCCGCCGCTCAGTGCTGGATTTACGCGCCGCGCCGCTGGCCGGGCGCACCCTGGTAGAAGCGCTGGTGCTGCTGGCGGAGGAAGTGCCGCTGCCGGTAGATTTGTTGGTGACAGGCGGCAACCAGCCGCTGCCGCCCCGCGTAGAAACTGGGCTCTATCGCATTGCCCAGGAGGCGATCAACAATGCCTGCCAGCACGCCCAGGCCAGCCAGATCCGTGTACAATTGGTGGCTACACCGCAAACCGTGACGCTTACCGTGGCCGATGACGGGCGTGGCTTTGATTTAGAAACTGTGTCCAGCGGCCGGTTTGGATTGGTGGGGTTAAATGAGCGGATCAGGTTGTTAAACGGCCGTTTACATCTAGAAAGCGCCCCCGCCCAAGGCTCCCGCCTGGAAATTGAAATACCACTAACCTGAGGCGAGCTACAAAACCGTCCAGTTCAGTCAGGAGACACGAACCAATGTGGATTATTTTGCTTTTAATTTTGGCCAATGGCCTCTTTGCCATGTCAGAGATTGCCATTGTCACGGCACGCAAGGCCAGGCTTCGTACCCGCGCCGAAGGCGGCAGCATCCAGGCCTCCGCTGCGCTGCGCCTGGCGGAAAACCCAGAAGATTTCCTCTCTACCATCCAGATAGGCATTACGCTGGTTAATATTATGGCCGGTGTTTTTGGCGAAGCGGCCATGACAAGTCAAATCGAACCGTCGATTCGTGAACTACCCCTGGTTGGAAAGTACAGCCAGCCGGTGAGCCAGGGATTGGTCGTCCTGACCATCACCTACCTGACGCTGGTGATGGGGGAACTGGTGCCCAAAAGGATTGGTCTCGCTTATGCAGAGAGCGTCTCTATGCGGGTGGCGCAGCCGATGAAGCTGTTGGCCTGGATCAGTGCGCCGCTGGTCAGGTTGCTGAGCATCTCTACCCGACTCTTGCTGAGCTTGCTGCGGCTTCAGCCATCCTCCGAGCCGAACGTTACCGTTGAGGAAGTACAGAGCTTAATGGAACAAGGGCGTGAAAGCGGCGTTTTTGAGCCGATCAATGAAGAAATGGTGGAACAGGTCTTTCGCCTGCGCGAGCGTCGCGTAAACGATTTAATGACCCCCCGCCCCGATGTTGTTTACCTCGATCTGGAGGATCCGATCGATAAAACTCGCCAGATTATCATCGAAAACCGTCACTCTCGTTACCCAGTAATGAAGGGGGACGAGGATAACGTGGTTGGCTTTGTGCTGGCCCGCGATCTGCTGGCGCAGGCGCTTTCTAACGAATCGTTAGATTTAACCTCGCTGATGCGGCAGGTATTGATTGTGCCAGAAGGCCTGCCAGTGCTGGAGGTGTTGGAGCGCTTCAAGGATGACAAGGCGCAGCTGGCTATCATTATTGATGAGTATGGCGAGCTACAGGGCCTTATGACATTCAACGATTTGCTGGAGGAAATTGTGGGCGATGTGCCAGAGGTGGGCGACCCGGCCGATCCAGCAGCTGTGCAGCGTGAAGATGGTTCCTGGCTGATCGATGGTATGTTTCCGGTTGATGATTTAAAAGAAATGTTCAATATCAAGATGCTGCCAGAGGAAGATGAAAATTATTATCAGACAATTGGCGGATTTATCATGATTTATTTAGGCCGGGTACCCACGGAAGGGGATTTGTTTGAATGGGATCAGTACCGTTTTGAGGTAATGGATATGGATTGGCGGCGGGTGGACAAGGTATTGCTGACGCCATTACAAACTGAGCAGAATAAAGAAAATAATGTACAAGGTTAAAGATTTCTCTGAAGACATTTCTAAAATAGCTAATCAAAATTCTAAAAATAGTCGCTCGCTAGAAGTGTACTTACGTGCTCTGTGGTCGGCTGCTTTGGACCATCAAGACAAGACAGTGTCTCATAGGCTTTTACTGCAAATACTTAAAGAAGCATTTGTGCGAGAGCCAGCCGCTATTGAAATGGAGTGGTTGAATTTAACAGAAATGCCTGATTGGAATTACAGAGATGATAGGTATGTTATCGAGGCTTTCGAAGATGGAAAGGTTATCATTTTGGAAGATAATGTTGACGACTTCGAGATATTTAGAAGAGCGATACAGTTTCAAATAGCTGATCTCAGCCGCTTTGATGAAGACGTCTTTTCAGACCCAAATAGCTATTATGGTGTTGATTCTACTACTGGAAATCGCTGGTACAACGTTCATGTTCATCAATATTTGCACTGTGCAGCATCGTTTATGACAGATGGAAGCCGAGGTGGGGACATTCCGCTCGAACAAGTTGATTGGGTTGATCTTGCCTGGATATTAAAAGCAGGAATGAGCTATGAGTGACCCTATCCGAATCTTTTTAGCAGACGATCATCCGGTGGTGCGGGATGGCTTGGAGGCGATTTTAAGCACGCAGCCAGATTTTGAGGTGGTGGGACAGGCGGGCAACGGCCGTTCCGCCATCCAGCAAGTCGCCGAAACACAGCCAGACGTGGTGCTGCTGGACATTGAAATGCCAGAGATGGACGGGGTGGAGACACTGCGCCAGCTGCGCGCCGCCAACCCCCACGAGCGGGTGATCATGTTTACCGCGTTTGATACGGATGAGCGGATTGTAACGGCCGTTCAGGCCGGAGCGCAGGGGTATTTGCTCAAAGGCGCACCCCGCCACGAACTGTTCAACGCCATCCGCGTGGTGCATGAAGGCGGCTCCCTGCTTCAGCCTATTGTGGCCCACAAGCTGATGCAGCGAGTGGCCCAACCGCCGGAACCGCCCCTGGAGCAGCTAACGCCGCGCGAGCTGGAGGTGCTGCAAGCGCTGGCGCTGGGGCTGCAAAACAAGGAGATTGCCACCAGGCTGGTCATCAGCGAGCGCACGGTGAAGTTCCACGTCAGCGCCATTTTAAGCAAGCTGGCTGTGGGTAACCGCACTGAGGCGGTAACGGTGGCGGCGCAGCGGGGCTTGATTTCGCTGGACGGCCGTTAAGCGCTTACAAGTTAGATGCTTGCACGCTGAACAAGAATTTTTAACGCAAAGATGCAAAGGAACAAAGCCGCAAAGGGTTTTCTTTGCATCTTTACATACTTTGCGTTAATTTTTTTTCTGGCTTGTCCAGGTTAGGAGATTCAAGATGCGACTGGCTGCACTGTACGACATTCATGGTAATCTGCCCGCGCTGGAAGCGGTTTTGCAAGACGTTCGGGCGGCGGGCGTCGATCTCATTGTGGTGGGCGGTGACGTGGTAGCGGGCCCCCTGCCCATTGAAACGCTGGACTGCCTGCAGGCGGAAAGCGCTTCCACGCCAGTGCACTTTATTCACGGCAATGCCGAGTCTGAGCTGCTGCGTTGCCTGGCCGGGCAGCCGATTGGTGGTCTGTCGGAACGGGCCAATGACGAAGCGCGATGGTTAGCCGCATATTTACCCGCGAATTTGATCCAGTTTATTGCCGAATGGCCTGCGACGCTTATATACAAAGTTGAGAGCGAAACTGTGCTGTTTTGCCATGCGACCCCGCACAGCGACATAGATGTTTTTACCCGCCTGACCCCGGAAGAAAAATTAAAACCCATTTTTGAGAGTTTGGACGCCTCGCTGGTGGTTTGCGGTCATACGCACATGCCGTTTGAGCGCACGGTGGGCCAGGTGCGGGTGGTAAACGCTGGCAGCGTAGGCATGCCCTTTGGCCACACCGGGGCAAACTGGCTGCTGCTTGACGGCGCGGTCCACTTCCGGCACACAACTTATGATCTCGATGAAGCGGCCGAATGCATCCGCCAGTCTGGCTACCCGCAGGCGGAAGCATTTGCGGTGAATAACGTGCTGCAGGCACCGGCTGAGGCAGCGGCACTGCAAATGCTGGCCCAGTTGGAGGCCAACCAGGCCGGACAGTAAAATGCGGCCACATCTACCTTTCGGGAGAACATTGCTCATGGTTAAGCGATTTATTGTTGTTACAGGCGTGATGCTGTTGGGGGCCTGGGCGTTGATGGGCTGTGGCGGAACGGCCGTTGCCACCCCCGTCCCCCCCACCCCAACCGCCACCATTCCCGCCACGCTGGCCACCCAGCTGCCCGATCTGGAAATTGGCGGCCATCGCGTGACGTACGACGACTGTCCCTGGGGTGGTCCCGGTACCATTTCCGTAAGCGTAGACAATTTTGGCGTGGGGTCTGCCGGGCCGTTTGAGGTAACCATCAACAACCAGACCGCCAATCTGGCTGGGTTGGGTCCGCTGGAAGAGGGGGAAGCGGCCGTTTCCTTTGAATCCGGGCCGGTGGGTGGCATCAACGCCGAGGTCGATTCTGCCCAGCAGGTGGTGGAAGTAGACGAGACCAACAACAGCTACACCATCGTCTTAACCCCGCCGCCGCCCTGCGCCACGCCAACCCCGTAGGAATGGTTAATGGTAAATTGTAAATGGTTAATGGTTACTGCCGCGTGTGCGTCTATTAACCATTAACAATTGATCGTTACCCATTAACCATTCGGCAGCTTGCCCGCTTGCCGGTATGGAGCCATTTCCGCTTCGGTGAGGGTTTGGCCGCTGGGGTGCCGCCAGACGGTACGGCCGTTTCCACCCCCCGTCTCATACACCCAGCCCTGCAAGCTCATCCGGTTGAGCCAGATGCGGTCCTGGGGGGAAGTTGTGGGGGAAACGGCCGTCTTCGGTTTTGGTAAGCCCAGCGCTGCATGACCCCGGTAACGCGCAGGCAGCGGCGTTGGCTTGCTGTTAAAATCATGGTTCAGCACCGGGCGCAGCGCCGCAATGAGCGCCTGCTCCGCCATAGCCATATCAAAATGCTGCCACTCTTGCAGGGCAAACAGCGACTTTTGTGGCACAAACGCCGCACAATCTGCCAGCGCATAAAAATCTACCGACCACTGGTGTGAAGCGGGCGCATTGAGGCTGATCAGCTGCCCCAAATGGCTGGGCGCTTGCAGATGCTCCCAAAAGCGCGTTACCACATCCCGGCGCGACTGCCCCACATAAAAGACGAGCGCGGCATCACGCACCACATAAATGAGATGCCCCAGGGCGTTTTTCGCCTCTTTCTGCAAAATTGCGCCAACCGTAACTGTTAACATGCCGCCAATTGTACCCATCGTGACAAAAATAGAAATGTAGACAAAAACTTAACAGTCGTGTTAGCATCCGAACGCAAAAAGTGGTAAAACTTGACATGATTTAGTGGTGCGAGGCAGTGGTCAAACGGTTCCAACCAATTGAAACGCCTGCGGCCACTGCCTTGCACCTGAGTAGTTACCAGATATTCTAGGAATTTTTATGGCTCCAAATAATCAGATCCCCACCTTCAATATGAAAGTTGTTGTTCATGAAACGGGCCTCAAACCAGATACGCTGCGCGCCTGGGAGCGTCGCTACGGTGTGCCAAATCCACAGCGTACCCACGGTGGCCACCGGCTCTATTCGCAATATGAGATCGATATGCTGAAATGGTTGGTATCCCGCCAGGAAGAGGGGATGAGCATCAGCCATGCCGTTGAGCTGTGGCAGCAGCTGGAGAAAGAAGGCAAAAATCCGCTGCTGTCGCCGGCAACGGCCGTTGCCGACCCCCCATTCCCCCACATTACTGGCGAGCGCGTAGACGATTTACGCCAGGCCTGGGTAGATGCCTGTCTTGCCTTTGATGAATACCAGGCTCAACATTTGCTGGCTCGCGCCTTTGCCGTGTTTCCCCTGGAAACCGTCTGCTACCAAATCTTGCAGCAAGGGCTTACCGAAATTGGTCAGGGCTGGTACGAGGGTCGCATTACCGTTCAGCAAGAACATTTTGCCTCGGCCCTGGCGCTGCGCCAGATGGAGGCACTGCTGGCCGCTTTACCCACCGCTACCCGCAACGGCCGTATTATTGCTGCCTGCCCCCCCACCGAACTGCACACCTTCTCTAGCCTGCTGATTAGCCTCATGCTGCGCCGTCTGGGCTGGGATGTCGTCTATTTAGGGGCCAATGTACCGCTGGATCGCATGGAAGCGGCCGTCACCCAAATCAAACCGCTGCTGGTTGTCATGTCTGCCCAAACCCTTACCGCTGCTGCCAATCTGCTGCTAATGGCCCGAAAGCTGGCCGAGATTGGCGTGCCGCTGGCTTTTGGCGGCGCTGTTTTTAACCATGTACCCGAGATAATTCCAGTGGTGCCCGGCCATTTTTTGGGAAACAAACTGGAACAAGTTCCTCAGATGGTTGAAAAGCTCATTCAAACCACACCCGCCACTGGCAAAGTAAAAGAAGCCTCCAGGGTGTATCAAACCGCGCACGAACATTTTGTGGCGCAGCGGGCTGCTGTTGAAGCGTATCTGCACGCCTCGCCCCAACTGGCGGATATGCCAGCAACCCTTTTGTCTCATACCAACCAAGAGTTTGGCAATAACATCGAGTCGGCCCTGCTTCTGGGCGATTTGCTCATGATTAGCGCCAATCTAGATTGGGTGCAAGGGCTGCTGCTAAACAACCATCAACGCTTGTCGGAACCATCGCTTAAACAATATTTACAGCAATATCATGAAGCCGTGAAGTCGGTTATGGATAAACGGGCGGCACCTATTTTGAACTGGTTTGCCCAACTGAATTAACGGTTTTACGCTCGATCTTGCCTGGCATGTTTTTACTAGAGCTGCTGGTTTTTCTACTGATCTACTTTTTTTTGATACGGCCGTTACAAGCCGGATTCATCTTTGCCCGCCCGCCGCGCCTGCGCGTCTCCTTTTTTACCCCCACCACTTTAGGCGTTACCTATGAAGACGTCACGTTGATCAGCCAGGACGGTGTCGAGTTGTCGGGCTGGTACATCCATTCGCGCAATCAAGCCGCCGTTATTTTGCTGCATGGCCACAGCGGCAATCGGCTGGGCGTCATGCACCAGGCAGAGGCGCTGGTCCAGGCAGGCTACGGCGTGCTAATGTACGATTTGCGGGCACATGGCAGCAGCGGCGGGCGTCGTTTTGCCCGCAGCCAGGCGGGGGTAGATGATGTGTTAACGGCCGTTACCTATCTCAGCAAGCGTCCTGAAATAAATGCAGCCGGTATTGGCGTGATGGGCGTCTCTGTGGGAGGCTTGTTTGCTTTGCACGCAGCCGCCCAAACGGTGGCCATTCGCGCCGTTGTGGGAGACGGCATCAGCCCCGCCGCCCTGGCAGATGTGCCGCCCGCCACTTCGCTGCTGGGGAAAGTTGGCCTCTGGCAGGAGCGAATATACCTGCAGGCGGCCCACCGATTTGCCCGTCACAACCCGCTGCCAGCAAATCTGGCAGTTGTGCCCAAACTGGGGCGACGGCCACTATTTTTGATTGCCACCGGGACCGCTGACGAAGCCGCCATGCTCCAGCGCCTGGCCGGCGCGGCAGAAACGGCCGAATTGTGGCAAATTCCAGAAGCGCGTCATGCCCAGGGTTGGCAAGATCGGCCCGACGAGTACAGTCATCGGCTGGTCTCTTTTTTTGATAGCGTCCTGGCTCGGCAGGATAATACCCGCATTTCGCTGCCGCCGCTGCCAGAGGAGGAAGAAATGGAGAAGACAGAAACGGAAGAAACGGCCGTTCCCATCGCCTACGAAGCGACAGTTCCCATGTTTTGGGCCAATATGATGGCCTTTTTAATGCTGCCGCTGGCTTTTGGGCTGTTTTGGTGGCCGTACAGCTGGCTGTGGGGCGACTGGCCATTTGTCTCTTTTTTAGGGCTGTCCCTGGGCGGTATGCTCACCGTTATTCTTCTGTTTGCCCTCAGTATTTTGGTGCATGAACTGCTGCACGCCGTCGGATTTCGGCTGGCAGGGGGCGTCCCGTTCGAGCGCGTTAAGTTCGGCTTCAACTGGGCTGGCTTAGCGCCGTTTGCCCATTGTCCAGAGCCGCTGCGCGCCTCCGCCTATCGATTATCTGTCGTACTGCCGGGGTTGGTTTTGGGGGGCGTGCCGGGGTTTTTGGGGGTAGCGCTGCAATCCCCGCTGCTGGTCATGTGGGCCACGCTGATGCTGTTGGCGGCTGGTGGGGATGCGGCCGTTTTATGGGCTGTGCGTCGGGTTCCCGGTACGTCTAAAGTGCTCGATCATCCTAAAAAAGTGGGCTGCCAGGTGTTAGCGGAATAAACTACCCAGTGGACTTACTCTTCGCCCAGCAAGATGCTTTCAGCGCGAGCAATGGCAGCGGCGGCCAACTGCGCCACCACGCTGAGCATCAGCAGGTCGGTATGGGCAAATTCCTTGCGATTCGTTTTGTTGAGCGCCTGAATGACGCCCAGCACGCGACCATCAAACACAATTGGCACACAAACCAATGAGCGTGTTTTGAACTGGTAAGCTTGATCAATGCGTGGCGAAAAACGCGGATCTGTTTGCACATTGGGCACAACGGCAGATTCTGCATGCTGCGCCACCCACCCCGCAATTCCTACCCCCAGCGGAATGCGGTGCCCCACCAACTGCGTCCGCACGCTGCCATGCACCACCACAAAGGAAAGCTCCTTCGTTTCTTCATCAACCAGCAGTAGAGAGCCATCTTCAGCCTGAATGCTGTCTAATGCAGCCTGTAAAATCTGGTCTAGTAGCAAGACAATATCGGTTTCAGGATGAATGTCGAGCGCCATCTGATTGAGATTGCCCAGGTTACGCAAAATGAGTCGCAAGCGAACAACTTCTAGCTGTAATCTTTCGTTTTCTTTTTGCAGCCGAACATTTTCTTGCTGGATAAAGTGGGCGGTGCCGCGAATTTCCGTGTTCATTTTTGACCTCCAAAACCAGTGCCGTGGTTGCCGACGGGGGGAGTTTTATCGGACGGCGTTTGAATGGAAACGGCCGTTTCAACCATCATCGCTTCAGCTTATTTTTACAGCTTCGTCTGCCCTGCACACTGCTGGCCAACTCTAGGACACAATAACTAGCGGAAAGTATAGCATGGGTTTACAGTGCAGGTAAAGTACACTGGCTTGTCACGCTTCAATTGCTCAGAATGGCAAAGCTGCTAGTCAGGAAACACAACACTTTCCTGCCCCGAAAGCTTATCCTGAATGCGCTGCACCACAATATCCAGATGCTGCGGCTTGTTGACAAAATCCAAATCCTGGCTGGGAATCACCAGCACCGGGCAGACATCGTAAGAGCGCAGCCAATCGTTATAAAACGAATCCAGCAGACCCAAATAATCGGCGGTGATGCCGCTTTCCATGGCCCGCCCACGCTGCTGGATGCGCTCCACCAGCACCGGCACGGGGGCTTTCAGGTAGAGCAGCAAATCGGGCCTGGGTAAACCTTGCACCACCAGGTCAAAAGCACGGCGGTAGGCGTGATAATCCCGCTCGCTCAGGTTGCCCATATGGTGCAGGGCGCGGGCAAAAATATAGGCATCTTCATAAATGCTGCGGTCGGCAATGGCCGATTCCGGGCTGCGGGCCAGCTGCAAAAATTGCTCGGCGCGGTGCCCGATGTAAAACACCTGCAAATGAAACGACCACTGCCGCATATCGGCGTAAAAGTCGGCCAGATAGGGGTTGTCGATGACCGATTCATAGGCGGTGCGCCAGCCCAGGCGGTCGCCAATCCGTTCAGTGAGCGAGGTTTTGCCCGCGCCAATATTGCCAGCCACAACGACAAGATGTTTGCTCATAGCTTCTCCAGGTAAGTAAGACCCAAACGATTTTAGCTGTTTGCTATGGCCATTATGGCAGCAAAACCGTTCGGGTCTGGGTTTGTTGGCAGTGATTATCTAAAAAACAAGACGTTGTGCCAAACACGGCCGTTCTGCCTATAATTGCCCATCTCTGAGACAAAAAGGAATATTAATGAAAAAAACGTCTCGTTTTTATCTGGTTTGGTTGTGGGTGTTGTTTGTTTCTGTTCTGTTTGTGGCTGGCTGCACCCCGACGCTTTCTGAATCGCTGCCACTCCCAACACTGCCGCCCCTGGCTGAGCGTTCGCCGGAAGAACAGGCGCTTGTTGGCCAATGGCGCGTTAATGAGGGTCGGTTTGGCAACAAAATTTTCGATTTCAAGGAAGACGGCCGTTTGCTCATCGAAGATGTAGACAGTGCCCAAACGAGCGAAATGGCCTATCTGTTTACGGAAGAAGACGCGATTGTTTTATATGGCGATGAAGCGTTTAATGGCTCTGCGACGCTTAAGTTTTATGAAAACAAGCTGGATTTAACCGTCAGATTTGACAGAACCATTTATGGTGAACTGTATGTCTTTACCCGTGTAGATGGCACCTCTGATTAACCTGTGAGCATGCCTGACTCTAGGAACATGGCCTAAATAACCTGTCAGCGATTCAAAATTCAAAAACCAAGCCTGGGGATATTGTGGATTAAAAATTAATTTGGGTAATATAAACTTGTCATGCTGAAGTCCTCTGAAGCATCCCATCCGCTTGATAACCAGGGAAACTTTGGTTCTGCCAAAGCGCCTCCCATGTGCTCCTTGCGGGATTCTTCGCTTCGCTCAGAATGACAACATAACTTACCTGATTATTTTCTTAAATTCCAAAATCCCCAGGCTATAATGGAAAACGTGCTAATGAAGATTAATTTTTTAGATCGGTAATAAACTATCTGTCATTCCGAGCGGAGTCTTCGGAGCGAGGAATCTTTCATCTCGGCCAACGCGAAGATTCCTCGCCGAAGACGGCTCGGAATGACAATTTCAGGAATACCGATTTATTTTCTTAACTTTCATAAGCACGTTGAAAACGGGCCTATGAACCTGCTTCAGCAGGTTTTTTATCTTAACTCCGGTTTCAACCGGGGGTCAAAAGGATAAATTCGTTCTTAATTGAGAATTGCTGATGAAGCTGGTAACAGATTACCGATTCCCTTTCACCCATTCATCAAACTGGCGCAGCAACGTTTCTTTCACCGCCGGTTCCACCCCTGCGGCGACGAAGGCGTTGCGGGCGATGCGGACCAGACCGGCGACATCGTAGCCGAACTCGCGGGCCAGGACGGTGTATTCCTGCACCAGGCTGGTGTTAAACAGAGGCGGGTCGTCGCTGTTGACGGTGACAAAGAGGCCGCGATCATCAAGCTGGCGGAATGGGTGAGCAGCTAAGCCCTTAAAAACTTTCAGGTGAGCGTTGCTGGTGGGATTAATCTCCAGCGGAATTTGGCGGACTTTGAGAGTAGCCATCAGGCTGGGGTCTTCAATGGCGCGGACGCCGTGGCCGATGCGGTCGGCTTGCAGAGCGTTCAGGCAGCCCCAGATGCTCTCTGGCCCAACGGTTTCGCCAGCGTGGGGCACGCTGAGCAGGCCATTGGCTTTGGCTTTTTCAAAGGCGTGGGCAAATGGTTCTGGCGGTGCGCCCACTTCGTTGCCGCCCAGGCCAAAACCGACCACGCTGCCCGCCGCCTGCCCTTCCAGGGCGTAGGCGAGGGTCCGTTCGGCCACCTTTGGATTGTAGCTGCCGCCATTGTTAAAGCTCAGGTTACGCGGCACGTCGAACACCCAGCGCATCTCGACCCCAAACGCTTTTTTGGCCTGGGAACGGCCGTCTTCCAACCCCTGCAACAGGTCAGCAAAACTCAATCCCTTGGACTGGTGGTCGGTGTGGGTGTAGGGGGTCACAGTGATCTCGCGGTAGCGAATGTTTTGCGCGGCCATGTCGGCCCCGTTTTCATAAACAATCAGGGCAAAATCATCGGCCGTGCGAATCAAATCCTGAATGGTCATGTAAACTTGAATGAAGTGGGGGAAATCGGTGAAGGTGAACCAGCGGCGCAGACCCGCTTCGTTGTCGCTGGGCAGGCTGCCGAGCTTGTTGTGCCGTTGGGCCAGCTTGAGCACAGTTTTGGGCTGAATCGCCCCTTCCAGGTGGATATGAATTTCCGCCTTGGGCATATTCTGAATTAAATTGGTGAGCTTGTCGGCGAGGTTTGTCATAAGTTTTGGTGAATGGTTAGCCATTCGGCCAGGGTTAACGTTTCGGCTCGACGCGCCCCATCAACCTGGGCAGCTTCTAACAGCGCCATAACCTGGATTGGAGTATACCCCAATTGGCCCAGATTGTTTTTCAGCTGTTTCCGTTTTTGGCTAAATCCAGCCCGCACCAGGGCAAAGAACTGCTTTTCCTGGGCAAAAGGAAGCAGCGGTTCTGGGTAAAGGGTCAGCCGCAGCACGGCCGAATCGACATCGGGGCGGGGCCAGAAAGCGCCCGCTTTGAGAGTGGTGATCAGCTCGGCATAGCCGTACAGCTGGGTGCTTACGGCGAGCAGGCTCATTTGGGGGGGAACGGCCGTTACCCGCTCTGCCACCTCTTTTTGCACCGTCATTACCACGCTGATTGGTTTTTGCCGGGCCGACAGCAGATGGCGCAAAATCGCCCCGGTGATGTAGTACGGCACGTTGGCCACCACTTTATACGGCTGGCCGAACAACGCATCCAGATCTTGCGCTAAAATATCACCGTGAATCAGCCGCACGTTGTCAAAATAGGCCAGCTCGGTTTGCAGGATGGGGATGAAGCGCTGGTCTAGCTCGACGGCCGTTACGGAAACGGCCGTTTGGGCCAGCAACCGCGTCAGGCTGCCCAACCCCGGCCCAATTTCCAGCACCGACTCAAACGGTTTCAGCGCCGCCGCGTCCACAATCCGCGCCAATACGTTCTCATCGAACAAAAAATTTTGCCCCAGGCTCTTTTTTGGCTCGATCTGGTACTGTTGCAGGAGCTGTTTTGGGTGCATACGAGGTAATTGGGTAATTGGGTAGTTGGGTAATTAATTGCTCAATTACCCAATTACTCAATGACATTCTTTCTACGGTAGGGCTGTTGGTAGCAAATAGTTAATATCTTCCGGGGCGGGCACGGGAGTAAGGTAGTATACATCCACGTAGCCAGACCAGCTGACGTATTTGTCTTGATCGAAGCCCAGATCGATCCAGCGGCCGCGCACGCCGCCGCCAGTGTCCCCGGCCAAGGCCCGACCATAACCCGGCACATACACGTAGGAACGGAACGGCACGACGCTGCGGTCGATGGCCACGACGCCGTTGCCAGCGGGCGCTCCGCTGGCGGTAATGCCATATTGCGGATGGTCTGGCGCTTTACCAGAGCTGGCGGCGGTGTAAGACGTTACCCGCATCCGCACCACCCGCCAATATTCCAGCGGCCCTTCTGGGGTGTCGATGGTGCGCACACTGATGCGGGTGCCGTAGCCGATGACCTGGTTTACCGGCTGCTGCGCCACCCATTCGCCATCTACCGTCTGGCTTACTTCCTGCCCGTTTTCATACCGCACCCGGATGCGCTGCCGCTGTATGCCTGGCTGTCCGGCGCTGATCAGAGCGGTTGTGTCCAAATCGAGCTGGTCAGACGCCTGCCACAGCGTCTGGTATTGAACGGGCTGATCCACCAGGCGAAAATCTTCAGTGACGCGGATTACCTGGATGGTGTCATTGGCTTTAAGCGGGGTTTCGGGGCCGGGGTTGGTGTAATCGTACCCCACCAGGCCAATGCCTGCCTCGGCCAGCACGTCCAGCACGCTGCTATGGTGGCTGCGAATTTGGATGATACGGCCGTCTACCACAATCGTCAGTGGGAAGGAGCGGCGTACCTGGATCGTCATGTTGGGCTGGAGCCAGGCGCCCAGGGTGGGCGTCACGCCGTCGCTGCCGTATACCGCAATGCCTGCTTCGGCCAGCGCCGCGCCCACGGTCTGGGTGGCGGTGCGCACCGTTTGCTGCTGCCCGCCATCCAAAATGGTGATCGTGACAAAACGGCCGATTTCCAACGTTTGGGGCAGCGAGGTCTGGTCTAGCATGGCAAAGGAGACGGGCAGGCCGTCGGCGGCGATCTGGTCGGTGCGCTGGGGCAGCAGGCCATGTTCAGCCAGAAAAGCGCCGATGGTGGGCTGGCGCGTCCAGTAGGTTTGGGTGCCCGCTTCGGAACGCACGGTGATGGCCTGGGCGCGGATAATTTGGATGCCAGTGTGGGGAACGGCCGTATCCGTCAACCCAGGCACCACCAAATCTTCCGGCCTCGTCTCATGGCCAGCCGCAGCCAATACCTCCGCCACCGTGCCAAAATTGCCCGAAACCGTTTGCAGCGGCTCATCATCCACGTAGAGGGTGTAGCTTTCCTGCGTAGCGGCATAGCCAGCGGCAATCAAGCCGCTTAACACCAGTAGAAACACAATTCCTGCAATGATTTTTTTGCCGCTGCTCAATAAAGTTCCCATTACTTAACCGAGATGACAGTTACTCAGAAAGCAACTATGCGTCCACTGAAAAAACGCAACGTCTTCTGCGCGCGCTCTGCGGCAAATTTCGCCTTTTTCAGCAGCGTCAACTATCACCTATCATAAAAAAAGAGATTGAAGATTATCTTGCGTTGTAATCTCCAATCTCCACTTTCTTCGCCGTTTTTATATGCATGGAACCGATGGCGACCAGGTAATCCTGGGCACCCGAAAGGTTTGCCTTAGCGCTGCTTCCTTCCGGACCTGACGCGGTTCGGCAGCTTTCGCCGCCAGGGACCCAATCACCACCGGTCTCATGCACACAAATTTTTAAACGATTCAGCCTGGATCGTAACAAAACTACGCAGGATGGGCAAGTTGTCGGTAATCCGTAATCCGTAATCCGTGATCTGTAATCGGTAATATGTTAACGCCCTGCTTACCGCTTACCATTTACCGATAACCGAAGTTAGTTCCACATTCCCAACATTTCTGGCCCGCGATCCAGTTCCCACGGGTAGATGATGTAGGCATCGGTAACGGCCGCATAATACGTAGGCGTATAGCCGGGGTACAGCGACGAAGCGGGCTTGTAATGCAGCACGCAGGTGTCCGGCTGGCCGCCAGCTGCGTCGATGCGGTTGGCCACCGTCACCATGTTGCGCCCCTTGGTCCAAACGTCGTCCACCACCAAAATGCGCCGTCCAGCCAGCAAGCTGTCGGCCGGAAACTGAATAAATTCTGGAATAGCGAACTTTTCTTGCCCTGGCGTTTGCAGGCCAGGAAAATCGGCCGGAAACCGGACAGAAGCGGTCAGGATATAGGTGATGTTCAGCGCTTCGGCCAGCATGCCGCCGGGCACAATACCACCACGGGTGATGATGAGCATTGAATCGTAGCGTCCCTGAATTTGGGGCACCAGATAATCAATTAGTTTATCTACGTCGGACCACGTAAGAACCTCGCGACGCATTGGCGACTCCTTAAGCGAATTTGGGTTGGGCGATAGGGTTGGTTATCGCCTGTTTTTGCCAGTGACCCGCAATCCTACACGTTAGCCAGCGGCATGTCAACTGAAATTCGATTTTGCCACAGAGAAGACGGAGATGAGAGAGAGACGTTATTTTCTCAGCGCTCTCTGTGGCAAATTTTTAACAAACAATACTATTTCTTGCGCACCGGGAAGCGAGTCAGAACCGTGGCGCTGTCGGGCATGGGCAGTTTGGCACCGACGGCCACGCTGTCTGGCACACGGATGGGGCGCTGCCCACCGCCGAGCTGGTAGATGGCAACGGCCGTATCCACCCCACTCATACTCACAGGCAGCACCGCCTGCCCCAGCAGATACCCCTCGCTGTCGATGGCGCAGCTCGTGACCGTGCCGACTACCTTGCCTCGCTTGTCCAGCACCGGATCGCCGCCGTCGGGACGACGCACCCCCTTCTCATTCATGCGGAAGCGTACCACCACCCGGTCGCGGCTTTCCTCGCGGGCAATGAAGGCGGCCCGGCCGACGAAGAACGGTTTCCACAGCTTGGCGTAACTGCCAAAGCCTGCGTCGCCGGGGTTCAGGTTCATCTCGCCCGCCAGCTCGTGGCCGTACAGCGGCAGGCCCGCCTCGGTGCGGGTGCTGTCGCGTGCCGCCAGACCACACGGCTTGAGCCCCATCGGCTCACCCGCTGCCAGCAGCGCCGCCCAGAGCGCGGGCGCTTTGTCCGGATGGACAAACAGCTCGTAGGCCACGCGCTCGCCCGTATAGCCGGTCTTGGAGATGATCAGATCGAAGCTGCCCAGCGTGCCTTGCGTCAGGCCCGCCCAGGGCAGCGCCTTGATGCGTTTGGCCAGGGCGGGATCGTCACACAGCGCCAGCAAAATATCCGTGGCGCGGGGACCCTGGAGCGGCATATCGACCCGACACTCGTCGCCGTACTGCGGGTTGCGCAGGTCGCGCAGCTGGACGGGGTGTTGAATACGGGCAAACGGCCGTTCCGCATCAATCATCACCTCGCCGTTGTTTACCCCGTTTAGCCAGGCCCAATCCTTGTCGTTATTGGAAGCGTTCACCACCAGCATAAACCGGTCGGTGGCCAGCCGGTAAACCAGCAAATCGTCGATGACCGAGCCATCGGGCAGCAGCAGGTAGGTGTAGTGGGATTGGCCCACGTTCAGCGTGGAGACGTCGTTGCTCAGGACGGTGTTGAGGAATTCTACAACGTGCGGCCCGCTGGCGTCGAACGTGCCCATGTGGGTAGCGTCGAACAGACCGGCGGCTTCGCGCACCGCCATATGCTCTTCCACCACGGAGGTTTCGTAGCGCACGGGCATCTCGTAGCCACCAAAAGGCACCATGCGCCCGCCCAGCGCCACGTGGGCGTCGTAGAGCGTGGTGCGCTTCATGGGCGGATCGGTCGGTTCGCTCCAGCTAAAAGCAGGCAGTGGTTCACCGCCGCCCACCTGGTTGTGGCCGATGAAGAATGGTTTGGTGGGGGAAACGGCCGTTTCTGTCTCAACTGGTTCAGGCAGTTCCACCTGCGGCTGGATAGCTTGCACCACCACTGCCCCCGGCAGCTTGGCGTACAAATCGCCAAAGTCCACGTAACCATCAGACAAATCAGACAGCCATTCCACCGCTTTTTGCGCCGTGGTGGCATCGGCCAGCCGCAAATGGTACCGGTTGACCGTCAACCGTTTCAACATCGCCGGAATCATAGCATGGGCATTTATGCCCATGACGGTTGGTTGCGTATCCCCATCGGCCAAAGCCAGCACGTCGCTAGACAGGGCGTAGTTGAGGAAGGTGGTCGCTTCGCTGCCGCGAATTTCGAGGGTGTGGGAAACGCTCTGTGCTGAGCCTGCCGAAGTAGCCGTAGGCGCAGGCAGATGTCGCAGCTGGCGCACAATCTCACGAGCACGCTGCAAGGCGGCAAAATCGACCTTGGTGCGCAGCTGTTCCTTACCACCCAGCGCGGTGTAGGTGAACGGTTTGCAGCCGTTCAGCGCCGTGGCAATCGCTTCCGCCAGCAAATCCACTTCGGCATCGCCAAAGCCCAGCTGGCTAATCCAGACCGTACCCAGGCGCAGGCCGGTGGGGTTCAATGCCCCTACGTCCCCCGGAATAGTATTGCGATTAAGCACGATGCCCACCACATCCAGTACCCGCGCCGCCATGTCGCCGGAAAGATGAACGCCGTTGTGCGTTACGCTTTTGGTGTCTACCAACAGCAAATGATTGTCAGAACCGCCGCTGACGGTGCGCAGGCCATGCTCGGCCAGTTTTTCGGCCAACCGGCGGGCGTTGTGCACAATACGCTGCTGCAAGGTGCGGAACTTTTCACTATTGGCCAGCTTCAGGGCGATGGCCAGGGCAGCCATCGTGTTGAGATGGGGACCGCCCTGCTCTCCAGGAAAGACGGCGCGGTCGATACGGCGGAACAGGTCGCGGCGATGGGTGATCAGCATCGCGCCGCGCGGCCCGCACAGGCTTTTGTGGGTGGTGGTCATTATCACGTCGGCAATGCCGATGGGGCTGGGATGAACCCCGGCGGCTACCAGACCAGAGATGTGGGAAATGTCGGCCAGCAAATACGCGCCCACCTTGTCGGCAATAGCGCGGAAGCGCTGCCAGTCGATGATGCGCGAATAGGCAGAGAAGCCGGTCACGATGATTTTTGGCTGGGCGGCAATGGCCCGCCGCTCAATGTCATCGTAATCAAGCAGCTCGGTTTTTTCGTCTACAAAATAGGTAGCGCCGTTGTAATGCTTGCCAGAGCGGTTGATTTTGGTGCCGTGGGAGAGATGGCCACCGTCATTCAGATTAAGGCCTAGGATGGTATCCCCCGGTTGGAGCAAGGCGGTGTAGACGGCGCTGTTAGCGGGTGCGCCGCTGAGTGGCTGTACATTGACATAAAGCTGGTTGGCCGTGATCCCGTTTGCGGCGAACAGTTCGGCGGCGCGGCGGCGGGTGAGCGCTTCCAGCATGTCGGCATATTCCACGCCTTTGTAGTAGCGGGGATCAGAATAGCGGCGGTAATGCGCCAGTTCCATATCCATATCGAAGATTTCCGCCTCAGTTTGCTGGCGGCTTTCTTCACGCGGGTAGCCTTCCGCGTAAATATTAGCAAAGTTGCTGCTCATCGCTTCGCGCACCGCTTCCGGGGAGGCGCTTTCAGAGGCAATAAGGATGATGGTGCTGTCCTGCCGCTCGTCTTCGCGCTGAAGCAGTTGGGAAAGGTCTGGGTCTAGTTCGTTAAGGGAACCGTGAAAGATGAAGTCGTCTGACATGAAACACTCCTGTAAAAAGGTTTGAAATGTGACGGTTTGGGAATGGGAAATGTGAAGGGTCTGTGGCGCGTACCCGAATGTGGGCGACTTTGTCGCTGGGGGAACGGCCGTATTACTTTCTGCGCACTGATTTTAGCAGGATTTGCCGTCTCTGCTACTGTTCACAGAGGTCTGATGAGTTAATCACCAACAGACGGGGCAAAAGTGGGCATTTGCCGGTTGCGCCCGCCAAACAGCCGCCACTCCAGCACGGTGGCCAATACGTAAAAGATGGCCACCATGCCAAAAATCGGCACAAAGCCAAACTGGCCGAAGCGCACCTGTAACCAGCCACTCACCTGCGGCATGATAAACCAGCCAAACTGAAACGAGAGCGAGTTGAGGCTCATCGCCAACGCCTGCACGTCTGTGGGGACATGTTCCAGAACGAACGTCTGGTAAACAGGATTGCTGAGATTCATCAGCGCCAGGCGAAAGATGTAGGCAATACTGGCGATGAAGAACCAGATGCTGGCCGCCGCCATGCCGCCAGGCACCAGCCAGGCACCCAGCCCCAACAGCAGCAAAAAGGGGACAGAAAAAATTTGGGTGAGGATGACGGTGTTGATTTTGCCGTATTTGTCGGCCAGCGGCGGGCCTAAGAATTGGGCAATGGCCATTGCCAACCCGCCGATGGCAAACACCATCGAGATGGGTGGGTCCGGTTTTTCGTAGACGTTGCGGAAGTAGATATTCATAAACGGCTGCATCAGCCCTGCGCCCAGACCGATGATGAGCTGGGGCAGCAAAAACTGGCTCAGGCTCCAGCCGTAACGACGCAGCTGCACCCAGGGCAGCTCCACCCGCCGGTCGGGGTCCACCGGCGGCATGATGATGCGGGTGAGCGGCCCAATCGACAGAATGGTGACGAGCATCATACTGCCCAGGGCCAGTTGGTAGGAAAGGGTATCGGTGGGGGCGGCGTTGAACCAGCCGCCCAGCCAGGTAGGCAGCCAGCCGCCCAGCAGGTTGCCAAAAAAGCCAGAGACGGTCATCAGACCAAAGTTGAAGCTAAAAACCCACTGCCGCTCGTTTTCCGAGGTGTTGGCCATCAGGAAGGGCGCCATGGCCACCTGCCTCATGCTCATGCTGACGCCCGCGACCATGTTGAACAGGATGAGCAGCCCGCGAAAGGGAAAGAGCACCAGCCCAATCATTGCCACGCTGCTGATGAGCGCGGTGTGGATCATGATTTTCTTTTGGGAGTATCGTTCGGCCAGGTAGGCGGCGGGCAAGGCCATGGCGATGGAGGCAAAGGAGGAGGCGGTTTGCAGCGAGCCGATGAACGCTTCGTTGTAAGTGTCGCCCAGGCTGAGGACGTAGAAGTTGAACAGGAAGCGAAAAACGCCAAAGGCGAGGCCGGTGAAGGCACTGTAAAAAAGAACCAGCCGGGCGTTGGGGCTGAACTGCCTGGTTTTTTCGATGTAGGTGGCAAAGCCACCGGATGGTTGAGACATATATGATACTCTGTCAGATATAGGTTTTGTTAGACAAACATCTAACAGAAGTGTAGCACAAATTTTACGGCCGTCACCTGATCTTTGGGGCGGGTGGGGATGACTTTTGTCGTGGGCGTGTGACCAGAATACAATCCAGGCAGAATTTGGTTTCGGATATGCAGGAACGAATACATTCATGAGAGAAACTATTCAGATACGGCCGTTTCACCCACAAGATCAAACGGCCGTCAAACAACTGGTCCTGGCTGGGCTTGCGGAACATTGGGGCATCCTGGATCCAAATTTAAACCCAGACCTCAACGACATTGCCAGCAGCTATGCAGAGGAAACCTTTTTGGTTATTGTGCAACAGGGAGAAATTATCGGTTGTGGGGCTTTAATTGAGGAAGAAGGTGGGGAAGAGCGATACGGCCGTATCGTCCGCATGTCCGTTAAAACAGAAAATCGCAGGCAAGGCCTTGGGCAGCTCATTTTGCACCAGCTACAGGATGCCGCCCAACAGCGCCAGTTCAGCAAAATTGTTCTGGAAACCACCCAAACCTGGACCGAAGTCGTTGCCTTCTACCAGGCAAATGGCTTCCAAATCAGCCACCACCAAGACGACGACACGCACTTTGAAAAAAACATCTAATCGCCAGCGTACCAAAACGCTTGCACCCGTTCATGGGTTGAATGACGCCGCGACCAGCTATAAAAACTGATCCAGCCAAACGAAAACAACATACCCAATCCAGCAAAAACCAATGCCGTCTGGTTCAATCCCCACTGTGGTGAATCCTGCAAAATGCCCGCCAGCAAAATAGAAACCGATTGTGTCAGGGTCAACATGGCAAACTCAAACGCAAACACCCGCCCCCGATATCGATCCGGCACCACAATCTGCAACAAAACGGCCGAAAACACCCACATCGTCCCGCTGCCCACCGTTCGTACCAACGTAGCCATCAAAAACAAACCAAACGTCGGTGCCGCCGCCAATCCCCAAATCCCCAAAGCGACCAACACCATGCCAATGGCCGAACCTAAAATGAGCCGTGGCGGGCGGCTGCCCAATAAGCGTCGCATGAATAACGGACCAAACCCAGTCCCTAAGCCACTCACCACATAAATAATGCCCAACGAAGCCGTACCGCCATCCTCAAGACGCATCGCAGCCGCTAGCGGAAACATCGTTAATGGGTAAACAGCGTTGGCAAAGCTGATCTCCAGAACATTTACTGCACCCCAGGCCAGTGACCCGGATGCCTTAATAAAGCTAAGAATAAGTAGATACGGCCGTCCCCACAAATACCGAAACCCGTCAATAAAATCCAGCCAGCCACCCTGGCTAATTTCACCGACCTCTGCCGGAATAACCCTCAATCTCACCTGGCTAATCAACCATGCCGAAACCAAAAAAGTTAATGAATCAAGCACAAATGCTGTTTCCGCCCCAAAAACGGCCGCAACCACCCCACCCAGCAGCGCCCCCAACGCCAACATCGTACTCCAGGTAAAGCTGTCCAACGCATTCGCCGTCACCAGCTCCTTTCGATCAACCACCATCGCCACCACAGCAGACCGAGCCGGCGTGAACAAAGCACTCATGGCAAACTGAACAATCGTCAACAGATAAAACAGCCAAACCTGTCCCGTATGCCCAACCACCAAAAAGCCCAAAACTACCACCGCCCGCAAAACATCAGAAATAACCATCAACGTTCGACGGTTATACCGGTCGGCTAATACACCAGCCAGCGGACTAAACAAAAAAAGTGGCAAAAATCGAGCCAAAAAAAGGTAGCTTATCGCTACCCCAGAACTGCTCAACTCAGTTATCAATGCCGCCGCTGCAATCAGGTTAAACCAATCGCCTAACTGAGACGCCACATTACCCCACCACAAAAAGCGATAATCTCTATTACGCCTGAGTAGGGAGATATATTCTTGCATCAAAAAACCTAATAAATGGGTTGAAAAATGAAGGATTAAAAAGAGGAAATATAAAAAGGCCTCTTGGCAATGACCTACTCTCCCAGGGGGTCGCCCCCCAAGTACCATCAGCGCTAGCGAGCTTAACTTCCGGGTTCGGGATGGGACCGGGTGTACCTTCGCTGCTCAAATCACCAAGAGACCTTCTTATAAACAAGTAAGATCGTCTAAGACCTAAATAGTAATCGTTTTTATAATTGCAAAACCTAAACGTCGTCAGAAAACCGAATTCTCCGTATCAGGTGCATAGTAAGCCCTCGACCATTAGTACGGCTTAGCTAAATACATTACTGCACTTACACATGCCGCCTATCAAGCTAGTAGTCTCCTAGCGGTCTTACTCCATTACGGATGAGGGATCTAATCTTGAGGCGAGCTTCCCGCTTAGATGCTTTCAGCGGTTATCCCTGCCAGACGTAGCTACCCAGCAATGCCGTTGGCACGACAACTGGCACACTAGAGGTCTGTCCACCCCGGTCCTCTCGTACTAGGGGCAGCTCCTGTCAAATTTCCTGCGCTTGCGGCGGATAGGGACCGACAGTTTTGTTACTACCAACATATTCCTCAAGTGGGTTAGAGGAGTTGGCGGCCAGGTCATTTCTGCCTGACTCTGCATGTCGCCATGCAGCTCGGACTATATCTTCACCCATCCATCGGATGGGGTCCGGCGTATAGTCTCTGAGGGTTCTGGGTTCCTAATACCTCTTCAAGCCTCCGCTTTCGATATCTGCCGTCGCCGTTCATTCTGAAGGCAAGGCGCACCAAGCGCTCATAACCTGAGCGTTCGAGGTGTGTACCTGCCTCCATCTCTGAAACGATGGTGGCGAATATCTCGAAAGTCGTTTGCTTTTCCGAGATGAGGGGATTCCGTCTGAAGAAGGGTATGACCCGTTCCATGAGGTCTTGTCTCCGTCTCACGACGTAGACAAGAGTCTGATCCGAAGATCGTTTGTGGTCGTTCTCACGAATCGATCCACATCCAAGGTGAGACTGGTAGAGAGACAACACAGTTGCTCTCTCACCGTTCTGGCTCACCCGGAACTCAGGAACAAGTTGGAATTCAAACGTCAGATCGAGTCGTCGAGTGACTCCAACTGAGAATGAACCTTCTCCATCGGCGAATCCACTTAGATAGGACTCCAGCCTTCCCTGCTGATTGCCCGCACCGATCGGATTTTTACTACTCATGCCTCGAGCCTACGAAGGCCCTGTGACATGAATGAGTACCGTCGGATACACGGGTTTTCCAGCATATAGCCGAATTTATAGACAGCAATGGTCTTACTGTCTCACGACGTTCTGAACCCAGCTCGCGTGCCACTTTAATGGGCGAACAGCCCAACCCTTGGGACCTGCTACGGCCCCAGGATGTGACGAGCCGACATCGAGGTGCCAAACACCCCCGTCGATATGGACTCTTGGGGGGTATAAGCCTGTTATCCCCGGAGTACCTTTTAGCCGTTGAGCCATGGCGCACCCACGTGCAACCATGGGATCACTAATCCCGACTTTCGTCCCTGCTCGACTGGTAAGTCTCGCAGTCAAGCGGCCTTGTGCATTTACGCTCAACGTCTGATTGCCGACCAGACTGAGGTGACCTTTGGGCGCCTCCGTTACATTTTAGGAGGCCACCGCCCCAGTGAAACTCCCCACCAGACAATGTCCCTGATCCGGATAACGGACCGAGGTTAGAAGGCCGTCGAGTGAAGGGTGGTATTTCAAGGATGACTCCACAACGACTGGCGCCGCTGCTTCCTAGTCTCCCACCTATCCTACACATCAAACGCCAGACTCCAATGTCAAGCTAGAGTAAAGGTTCCGGGGTCTTTCCGTCCTGCCGCAGGTAGTGAGCATCTTTACTCACACTGCAATTTCACCGAGTCTCTGGTTGAGACAGTGCCCAAGTCGTTACGCCATTCGTGCAGGTCGGAACTTACCCGACAAGGAATTTCGCTACCTTAGGACCCTTATAGTTAGGGCCGCCGTTTACTGGGGCTTAACATCAAAGCTTCGCCTTTCGGCTAACCCATCCGCTTAACCTTCCAGCACCGGGCAGGCGTCACACGATATACGTCGTCTTGCAACTTAGCATCGTGCTGTGTTTTTAGTAAACAGTCGCTTGGGCCAATTCACTGCGGCCCCCTCAGGCTTCGAGCGCGAAGCTCTACACCCTACCGGGGCGATCCTTCTCCCGAAGTTACGGATCAATTTTGCCGAATTCCTTAACCAGAGTTAACTCGCTCGCCTTGGTATTCTCTACCTGTCCACCTGGGTCGGTTTGGGGTACGGGCACCCTATGAACTCGCTAGAGGGTTTTCTCGACGGTATGGGCTCGGCAGCTTCGCCTGAATCGGCTCGGCATCGCGCCTCTGACTTTGTGGCGTCCGGATTTGCCTGGACGCCGTCTCACACGCTTACCCCGGGAACAACCATCGCCCGGGTCTGCTTACCCTTCCGTGTCACCCCATCGCTGGCCTACTACTCGCAGGGTCGGTAGGCCCCGAAGGGCTTTCCTTAGCATACGAGATTCGGCCGGGTCGCGCATAGAGCGGTACAGGAATATCAACCTGTTGTCCATCGACTACGCCTCGCGGCCTCGCCTTAGGACCCGACTTACCCTGGGCGGACGAACCTTCCCCAGGAACCCTTGGACATCCGGCGGAGGAGATTCTCACTCCTCATTCGCTACTCATGCCGACATTCTCACTCATGTAGCCTCCACGACTGGCTCACGCCGCCGCTTCACAGGCATCATGACGCTCCCCTACCGATCCCGCTGTGACGAATCACAACGAAATCCCGCAGCTTCGGTGCTCAACTTGAGCCCCGTTACATTTTCCGCGCAGGATCACTCGACCAGTGAGCTGTTACGCACTCTTTAAATGGTGGCTGCTTCTAAGCCAACATCCTGGCTGTCTTCGCACAATGACTTCCTTTACCACTGAGCATACATTGGGGACCTTAGCTGATGGTCTGGGTTCTTTCCCTTTTGACTATGAAGATTATCCCCCACAGTCTGAGTCCGGCGATAGTCGCAATAGTATTCGGAGTTTGATTGGGTTTGGTAATCGGGTGAGACCCCTAGCCCATTCAGTGCTCTACCCCTATTGCGGAGTGGCGCCAGCCTATACCTAAATATATTTCGAGGAGAACCAGATATCTCCCAGTTTGATGAGCCTTTTACTCCTAACCACACGTCATCCCAAAGCTTTTCAACGCTCACGGGTTCGGTCCTCCATGGGGTTTTACCCCCACTTCAACCTGCGCATGGTTAGATCACTGGGTTTCGGGTCTACGGCCAACAACTCGTCGCCCTATTCAGACTCGCTTTCGCTACGCCTCCGGACCGGAAGTCCTTAAGCTCGCTGCTGACCGTAAGTCGCTGGATCATTATGCAAAAGGCACGCCGCCAACCTGTCTTGCGACATAGGTCTACGACTGCTTGTAAGTGACAGGTTTCAGGAACTATTTCACTCCCCGCCAGGGGTTCTTTTCAGTGTTCGCTCGCGCTACTGGTTCACTATCGGTCTCTCAGGAGTATTTAGCCTTGGAGCGTGGGCGCCCCAGATTCACAC
>JBGTCV010000034.1:0-11652 GCA_041748655.1 Promineifilaceae bacterium (SeqCode)
TGGAAACTTACCAGCCAACAGAATCGGCGCTAGCCACAACAGCAGCAGCAGCCAGCTTTGCTGAGTCGGGCGAAATTATTATTACCCAAAGTTTACGAGACATTTTAGCCGGGTCAGGATTCAAATTTCATGAAAAGAGGATCAATTTTGCGCCCGGGCAGGCACCTCTGCCACTTTTTACCTTCGTCTAAAGGGTAGTGTGCATATTCGCGCAGAAATATACGCTAAGGAAATAGTCTTATGATGGAGCAAAATCCACTTCATCGCGTAAATTCCGCGTCCCAATATAATAATTCAGGCTTGACGGAGTTCCATACTTTAAATGTTTGGTAGCAATACGACGAGCGGATACTCCCAACTTCAACAACTCAATAATGCGGTCACGATCCTTGTCATAAATGCTTTGTTGAATCGTTCCCTTTGGTTTCCCCAAAACAACTCCCTGTGCCTTCTTTACAGCTAATGCCTCTTTCGTGCGCTTACTAATCATCATCCTTTCCATTTGGCCTATGTTTAACATGCGCACCACCTACTGCCACTTTCTGCGGAATATTTGCTTGAAATGAGCAATTTTCTTTCAATCTCAACCGCTTTAAATTGTTCTTGGTGATTTTTAGAGCCGACTTCACTGATATTTGCTGGAAAAATCTAACATTCGTGACCTGAGTAGATGAATTTAACCTCTATTGGGGGGTTTTTGCCCAAAGCCTCGAAAAGGTTCAGTTCAAGCTAATCACCAGAGGTAGAGACTCTAAAATCAAAATCTGAAAATTAGATGATTTGGCCGGGTTGTAAGAGTCGCCACCAGAGGTAGGATTTGTGAGAAAAACTGAATTGAACCATTTTGAGGGGTTGGGCCAAAACCCCCTCAAGACGACTGGTACGCTATCATTGATTTGGTAACACAAAGTGTGGACAGCCCGCACAGCAAGCGGGCTTACAGCCGCGCTCTCATTGATTTCCTGGATTGGTACGACAGCAACGGCCGTCCCGGCTTCACCAAAGCGACCATCAATGCGTACCGCGAGCATCTGCTGAAAGAAGAGAAAAGTAGGAGCAGCATCAACCAGGCGCTGTCGGCCATCCGCAAGCTGGCGGCTGAAGCAGCTGACAACGGTTTGGTTCCCCCTACCCTTGCTTACGGTGTCGAGCGGGTTAAAGGGGTGAAGCAGCAAGGGGTGCGCGCCGGCAACTGGCTGACGAAGGAAGAAGCGGAGAAGCTGATTAACACGCCGGTTACGCGTTGGCGGCAGGAAGAGATTCCGCTGCGTAAGGCGATCCGCGACCAGGCGATCCTGGCGGTGATGATCGGCACCGGCCTGCGCCGCTCCGAAGTGGCTGGGCTGACCTGGGCGATGATCCAGCAGCGGGACGGCCGTTGGGCGATCATCGACCTGGTGGGCAAGCGGGGCCGGGTGCGCTCGGTCGGCATCCCACCCTGGGTGAAGGTGGCGCTGGACCGCTGGGGGCAGACGGCGGGGTGGCAAGACGGCCGTATCTTTTTGGCGTTGAATAAAGACGGCAGCCTGGCCGGATCGGTCAGTACGAAAGGCGGCCATCGCACCGACGGCAATGTGACGCCGCAGGCCATCTACAACGTGGTCAAGGAACATGTGCTGGCTGCGGGCTATTATAATAGGAAGGGTGAACCGGCGCTTGCTGCCCATGATCTGCGGCGCACGGCCGCGGCGCTGGCCCTCAAAGGTGGTGCCGATCTGCGGCAAATCCAGCAGATGTTGGGCCATGCCAGCATCACCACCACCGAACGTTACCTGGAGCCGATGCGTAGTTTGCAAGTAACGGCTGGGGATTTCATCCAGATTGAGCTGGCCCTGGCTACCGGATAATACCCTGGCAGGGTGAACAAATGAGGATGATCCCTAAGCCGACAACACCTCATCTAGCGCCGGCAGGTCTACCGGCAACCCCTCACGGGCCGACAGTTCGGCCGCGGCTGCTTCCGTAAAGCCGGCCCGAGCAAAGACGGCGTAGTGGAAAGCCCAATCTTCGCCACCTGGTAACTCCTGGCGCACCTTGGGTCCCTTCTGCTCGATCAGTTCGCGTACCACTTGCCGGTTGACCGGCCCTTCCCCCCATTTACACTCGCCCAGCAAAATCTCCCGGCTCTGGTGGTTGATGGCCACCACGTCTACCTGCACCCGGCGGCTCCAATGGCCGCCCACCGTTTCCGGGGCAAAGGGTAGCGCACCGGCGCGGGCTTGGGCCACCATCCATTGTTGGGCTAACTTTTCAAAGGATAGACCCACAAAAGCTCGCAGTTCGCTTTTGATGTGGGCCGTCGTCTCTTCCGAGGACATCAGTTTACTGAGATGAGGAAAGAGGAAACGGAAGTAGAAACGGAAGAAGGGATCGCTCAGGTGATAGCGTCCTTGCTTCGACTTGCGTTGTTGGGCTGTGGTCAACGTCACCGGCAGGCGGCGTTCCACCAGGCGCAGCTCCTGCAGCTTGTTCAGATGGAAGGTGAGCCCTGATGAACCAATGAGGCAATCGTCGCTGATCGCTTTCAGCGTATGGTGACCCTTGCTAATGGCCCGCAGGATGCCCTGGTAAGTAGACAGGTCGCGCAGTTCGTCATGCAGGAGCAACTCCGGTTCGGCCAAGAAGATGTTGCCCGGCTCCAGAATGACTTGCCGGATATTGTCAACGAGGCTGAGGCCTTTGTCTAACCAGCGCAGGTAGGCGGGGATGCCGCCCACGACCCCGTATAGAGCCACCCGCTCTTCGGCTGGCCAGTCGGGAAAGAATTCGCGCAAGCTGGAGAATGGCAGCGGTTGCAAATGCCACTGCCCGGTAAAACGGCCGAACAGCGGCGATTGGTGCTGCATGATCGCTTCCATCGTCGTCACCTGTGAGCCACACAACACCAGAATGACGTTGGATTCCTGCAAATGGTGGTCCCAGGCGTGCTGCAAGGCCGAGAGCAGAGCTGGGTCAGCGGCTGAGGCGTAAGACAGTTCATCCAGGATGAGGATCTGTTTGTCACGCTTCTCTGCCAGGCGTGGCGCCAGCCAGCGCCACAAGGCCGGCCAGCTATCAAAAGCGGTGGCCTGCTCTTCGGGCATATCGAGCATGGTAGCCATGAAGCTGCGCCGTTGCAAGGCAGCCGGTTCCTTGTCGGCGGCCCAATATGTGAATGGCAACCCACTTTGCTCAACCCAATGTTTTAAGAGTTTGGTCTTCCCTACCCGACGTCGGCCGTACAAAAGCACCATCTGGGCCGGCCCGGGTTGTTTGCGTGTGAGCATGCGGTTTAGAAAAGCGAGTTCTTCGTGCCGATCAATGAACATGGTTTCCTCAAGCAATAAATCTTATTATAAATATCATTGTTGTAACTATGATATATTAAACAATTAAATCCTGCAAGATCGAAACTATTCAGCATGAGATTTTTTGTCAGAATTCCGTCAAAAAAAACGAAAAATTTCTCAGCGGGCTTCTGAGATGCGGAAATCAACATTTCCGTAAGTAAAAAACAGGGGAGATTTTTGAACGAGTTAGCGGTTTCTTCTGGCAGTGATAGTTTCCACCAGGCGATGGCCATCATCGATGCGGCCGATTTGGCCGACAGTACAAAGATAAAATACCGGCGTGTATTGGAGTGTTATTTGGCTGAAGGCCACCCGCTCACGGATTCCGCGCAGCTGGCGCGTTTTGCTACCACACTTTCCAATTCCCGACGCTCTCAACTGAAAGCGGCCGTACGACTGTGGTCCGAGGCGATGATTACCCAGGCTAAGAGTATGGCCACGCCGGGCAACATCGACACGGTGAATGCCACTATCTACCGTTTCCAGGCGCTGCAAACGGCCGTTACGGCCAGGTCTAGTAATGGCGACAAGGCTCATGTGTGGTTGTCGCAGGCAGAGGTCACGGCCTTGATGAAATCGGTCGTCGGTCAGAGTAATCGCGATTGGCGGGACCGGGTCGGCCTGGCGCTGCTGGTTGGCGCGGGCTTGCGGCGGGAAGAGAGTGTTAAGATCACCTTCACCGACGTGCGGCGGCAGCCTGTTCGAGGAAAAGTCCGAACCGTCTTGCAAGTGCGCGGTAAGGGGGCCAGGGATCGGGTTGTGCCTATCTCTGAGCAGCTGGCGGGGATGCTGGTAACTTGGCGGGGTATGTGTGGTAGCGGCCGTGTCCTCCGGTCAGTGCGGAAGAATGATGAGGTTGGTGAAACGCTGTCGGATGTTGGGCTGTTTCAGATTGTGCGCGAGTATGGTGGGTTGATTGGGCGACCGGAACTCGCGCCACACGACCTGCGCCGCACGTATGCGCAAATTGGATATGAAAACGGTGTGCCGATCACCCAGATTAGTAAACTGCTGGGCCACAGCTCGGTGGCCACTACGCAGCGATACTTGAATCTGGATTTGAACCTGGAAGTAACAGCCAGCGATTTTGTGAGGTTGTAGTTGGTTTAGCCACCCAATGAGTTCTAGAAGAAAGTTTGGCGTTTTTCGGGAGACGCCAAACTAGCTTTGGGGAAAGTTAGTTAGCGGCCCTCTATTCTGGCATTAATCATGTTGCCCCTCGTGTCACGTTTGTTACCCGCAAGCCTATGATGAGATGGTCAAATTCGCCACCGCCTTGCGCTTAGGTACAGCTGAAACGGAGGTGATCTTGCGCCGTTTTACCCGCAAAGGACCACAACATCCCACTTACAAAGCGTTGGCCGAACTGGGAAAGGCGGTTAAAACGATCTTCCTCTGCGACTTTTTACATTCGCTGGAACTCAGAAGGGAGATTCACGAGGAGTTGAACGTTATTGAGAACTGGAACAGTGCCAACAGCTTCATTTTCTACGCCCGCAGCAGCGAGATTGCCACCAACAACCGGGAAGAGCAAGAGATTGCTGTACTTTCCATGCATCTCCTTCAAATGTGCATGGTCTACATCAACACCTTGATGATTCAACAGGTTTTGGCCGAGCCGGATTGGCAGAACCGATTAGAACCAGAAGACTTACGAGCTTTGACCCCGCTCATCTATGCTCATGTGAATCCATACGGCCGTTTTATCTGGATATGGATGAACGGCTACCACTTGAGGATTAGTTGCCATGTCACTTTTGAGGCTGGACGTGCTCACTATAACGTCCAGCCTCATACTTTGCTGTTGCTATATGGCACTTGGTGACAGCTTCGCTAGTTTTGGGCGTATTGTACCCAGTCGACGTTAAACAAAAAAAGTGGCGCATCGTGCCCCACTTAAAAAACATGATTATTTAATTTTATTTCTTGTAATTGGTACGCTTACTCGGTAACCGGTCGAATCCCAAACTTCTCGGCAACTTCAGGGTTGATTAACCCGAAGAGCGCATAGCCTATGCCGGCCACAACTACCCCAAGAAGAGTGAATGCCACACCTAACAAGATTGCACCGTACGAGACACCAAGGGCCATAGCAGACAGGCTCATTGAGGTGACCAGACCAGCAGCAGTCAATTGCGTGTTTCGAGCTGCGTTAGGAACCGGGTTGCCACTGGTATCTTTCAACGCTTCATCCGGACTATTCGTACCAGCCGGAGCACCACTTTCTACTGCAAAACGACCCATTTCGGCATAGGTTAAGCCACCAGCGAAGCCCGCTGCATGCTGTTGAATAATATTAGCCATGCTAAGCGCAGTAGCAATATCATCTACCTTGGCATTTGGAATTGAGGCATCATCAGGGGTGGTAATGTTTTGGTTAGCCAACTGATCACTAATAAACGATTGGATGTAAACACCGGAACCTACAGTAAACAAACCCGACAGTGCAAGAATCACACCAATCACAATAACCAACTTGGGAAAAATATTTGCATTTCTCATGTCAAACTCCTTCGTTTGATGTTAGACCTATAAAAGTCACTGTTTAAAAGTTAGTAAAAATTGTGAGCCAGAAAGCTCCCCTTCAGAAAAAGAGTGTATTGGTATTCACCAAGTTGAACCTGCCCATGAGAATAACGGACAATCTAGATACCCACTTCATAATCTCTACTTATTCTCATCAATAAGTGATACTTATTGCTAACGTGCTCATAATATATCCGGACTCCTGTCCATATAATAGAGACAAATGTCATATGATCGACAGACGTTTATCCGACCAAAAATGACAATTGTCACAAATCTACAGAGTGTCCTTGGAAAAATAATAAGGTTACCCTCACCTACCCACTTACCATTTTGGTTCAGGTGTATCAACCTGCTTTCACCTGTCAAGTCTCACGAAGCTTACGATGATTCATTTGCGTTACCCATATCAGTCTCTCCCTGGCTCATATACCAATTCAGGTTACCGATATACCGAGCTTTCGTGCCTTGCATTCCACTGCGTTTATTACTTACTGGCAGCGTAGGCGGGGTCAGTGACCCGGTTACGGGGGAGCGGAGAAAAGAGCATCTCCGGGAAGGCTTCTCACCTTCCAGTCAATTTTATTAAACACGCGACTTTGCACGTTGCGCCAAAACCAGACATGAGAGGCTACCCTCATCCGGCTCCTCACGTGATTGGCTGCTGTCATCAGTGCCTCTAACCGCAGCAGTTCTTCATCTTTGACGTTTTTCTGGATTCACCCCCTTTTTCCTATCAATTTGCATCCTTTTTGGGTATTTGCCGTTACTCTTGGTAGAGATGTTGATCAACAACCAAAAAAAATCTAAAAAAATCTAAAAAAATCTATGGATAAACACGAAGTAGAAGACGATTTAAGATTAGTGAATCAGGCCCAATCCGGTGATGTGGAAGCGGTGGGATTGTTGTTCGATAAACATTATCGCTCCATGTTCCATTACTTTTTTGCCCGCGTGGGTCAGCGCCAGCAGGCGGAAGATTTGGCCGGTGAACTGTTTACGCGGATGGTGCACCATCTACCCTCGTTTCAGCCGACCCGGGTGCCGTTTCGGGCCTGGCTATTCCGCATTGCCTACAACCTGACGATGGATCACTTTCGCGTGGGCAATGGTAAAGAGCTGGCTCCGCTAGAACAGGCCATCACGGTGGCGCAGCCGGAGCAAAATCCGGTGCGGCAGGTGGAGCAGCAGATGACCAGCGAAACGCTGCAAGTGACGTTGGAAACGCTGGCGCCAGAGCAGCGGCAGGTGATCATTTTGCGCTTTTTGGTGGGTCTATCGCTGCAAGATACAGCCGATGTCATGGAACGCACGCTTTCGGCCGTAAAAACAATGCAGCACCGCGGCCTCAAAACAATGCGGGCGTCTTTAGCCCAAGTTGAACTCTAAATTTATCCGCAGATTGCGCAGATTTAATTTGATGAATCATTACCTGATTGGTATGGGATGCAAACAATGAACGGACAAGACGAACTACTACAAGAACGATTGGCGCGACTGGAGGCTGGGGAGCCGTTGGCCACCGCTGGGGCGGATTTGCCAGAAGATACGGCCGTATCCCTCACCTTCGCCGCTGAATTGAAAACAATAACCTTGCCTGAACCGGATGAAACGGCCGTGGTGAGCCATAGAGCGGCTGTCATTCGGGCAGCACAGCAGCACATTACCTCCACAGGGAAGGCGGCGGACCCTCCGGTTGAAACCAGGTTGGTCGCCTTCGTGGATTGGTGGCGCAGCCATCGGGCCGTGACTGCGGGAGCGATGGCTTTTGCCGCTGTTTTGCTTGTCCTCTTTGGTTTTGCCAGCGGCTGGTTCGAGCGTGGCTCGGACAACAGCGCCACGGTGCTGGAGCAGGATGAAGATCGTCCGGCACAGGAAAGTGAAGCTGACGGACCTTCCCTGTTGGACCGGCTGTTTGGTGAGGCTGAAGAGGTCGCTGATCCATCAACAGATGATGCGCTACCGGCAGACAATGTGGCAAGGGAGACGGACGAGGTAACAGAGGTTGCCGTCGTGCCTGGAGATGATTCGGCCTATGAACTTTTCTTGCCAAACCTGGTAACTTCCCTGCAAACGGGTCCGCAAACGGCCGTTTTAGGCGATCTCCATGGTGTGGTTTCTGTACAGAAGCCGGATGGCAATTGGGAGCAAGTTAGCTCACTAAGCAGCGTAACCGCCGGCACCCGGGTGCGTACCGGTGCATTGTCCAAAGCCAGCCTCACCTTCTTTGATGGCAGCGTAGCCAAATTGGGACCAGACAGCGAGATTTCTATCGACACGCTCAACGCGTTGCGCTCAGAGGAAGGGTTCCGCACAGCGATCTTGACGCAATGGCAGGGCAACAGCACCCACGATGTGGAATTCCGCAACGACAGCGGCTCGCAGTATGAAGTGAAATCACCTTCAGGCACGGGCGTTGCTCGGGGCACCATTTTTCAGGTTATTGTGTTGCCCGATCTCACCAGCCGCTACACCGTGCTGGAAGGGCGCGTCGATGTCACCAGCATCAATATCACAGTTTCCGTGATGGCTGGCCAGCTCAGCACTATTGTGGCGGACGAACCACCGGCCGAACCTGTTTTTCAGGTGAGCGGGGAAGGGGAAGTGACGGCAATTGGCGAAACCTGGACCATCGGGGGGCAGACGTTTGCTGCGAATGAGCAAACAGTCATTGTGGGCAGTCCGCAGCTGGGTGATTGGGTGACGGTGCAGGGGCACCTGTTGGATGATGGCACCAAGATCGCTGACCAGATTGTGCTGGTGCGCGAGGTGCCGCAGAATTTGTTTAGGATAACGGCCGTTGTCACCGAAATGGGCGCAGAGCAGTGGCTGTTGGGTGAGGTGGTCATTTTGCTGGACGGGGAAACGGCCGTTGATCCCGATATCGAGTTGGGTGATTGGGTACAGGTAACCGGTGTGGTTTTAGAAGATGGCAGCCTGTTGGCTCAACAGATTCAAAAACAGACGGTTGATGGCTCCCCGTTTGAATTTACCGGGGTGGTGCAAACCATCGGCGGTGAAAGCTGGTCAATTTCTGGGATTGATGTCACGGTAAATGACGACACCGAAATCAAAGACGATCCGGCCGTGGGCGATGTAGTCAAAGTGGAGGGGCACATCACTCCAGATGGCGTCTGGCTGGCCCGCGAAATCAAAGCCGCGGACGATGATGACGACGACACGGCCGAATTTGAGTTCACCGGCCTGGTAGAAACCATAGATCCCTGGGTGGTGGCCGGTATTTCTCTGGCAACCGATGAATGGACGGAGATTGATACGGCCGTTGAACCCGGCAGTCTGGTCAAAGTAGAAGGTGTCATTTTGGCCGACGGCACCTGGCTGGCTTCAGAAATCAAGCTGCTGGACGATGACGACGATGAGACCATTCTGCGCTTCACCGGCGTGGTAGAAGGCACGGATCCATGGATAGTCAGCGGCATTAGCCTGGTGGCCACAGATGACTCGCAAATCGCTGCTGGCGTGGTTGAGGGCAGTCTGGTGCAGGTGGCGGCGCGACTGGCTGATGATGGTAGTTGGCAGATTGTGTGGATACGGCCGTTGCTGCCACCTACAGTCGGCTGCTTCACGGTTAACACCCGCGTCACTACCGTTAACGGGACTCAAATTACCCTGGTCAACTGGCCAACTATCGTCCTGGATGACGATGTGGCGGTGGATGGTAGCCTGGTACCCAACAGCACCGTAGCTATCAACATTTGCCTGGGTGATGATGGTACGGTGATAGTGATTAATATCATTGTGATTCAGGTGGTAATAGACATCACGCCTGATCCTGACGATAACGGTGACGACGATGGAGATCAGGCCGGCGGCAATCGAGTAACGATTTGCCACAAAGGCAGAAATACCCTAACCATCTCTGAATCGGGCTTGAACGGACATCTTGGTCATGGCGACACACTAGGCCCGTGCAATTAGGGCGGTGGCGACGATGATGACGATGATTAATTTATAGCTTCTTCGACTCTTTCCATTGGCTAACGCCCCCGGTATTCGCTGGCCGGGGGCGTTATGCTTTCTTCACCTGCATTCTCCTCACGGGGTTTTTGGAGCAAAAGGGGATACCTGGCCAGATGAAAGGGGTTCTTCGTCATAAAAAGTGCAGTAACCATTACTCCACTAGCAGGCCCAAAACTAGTGGAGTAGGCAGCCAGCGCACAGCATAACCTGTGTTTCCAACCGCCCCTCCCCAAACCGGGCGGGAACCTTTCGATTCACCTCGGCTTTCCAGAGATCTCAACGCTATCGTTGACTATACTCAGGTACTTGTCTGCTGAAAGCATTTCGCTTGACATGACGTTCTCCTGGTATTGGTCTCCTGTGACCCCTCGCCATGCCGCCACATTACATGACGACTTGGGCTAGTACGGTCACTCCGTTACCGTGGGCAACGGCCATTTAACCATTGCCCCATTAGGCAATCCCGTGTTCCGTGACGCTTGCACATTATAGGCTGACTTAGGTTCTCCGTTCGTCCCCTTGTCATGGCTCATTGTCATGAGTTCCAGGGTGGTCAACAACCAGAAAGGCCTCGCTAAACTTTCCGGTCAACCCCGGACACAAGCAATAGGTAGGTTCCTTGTGGGAGTAGACATTTCTCCACTGGAGACTAGGGTTCAAGCAGTCTAGCCTTAACCATATCAGCCGGGTCTTGCGGAACCGTTTTGGCGTTGCCTACCACACCTTATTCCGCTTTTCCTCGATGCTCTGTTCCCCACGCCCCTTTCGGGGAGCCTTTCGGGCTGTGGTCGTGGTTACTCGGATGACCCTCTTGTTCATGTTGACGTACAAGAGCTTCCTGTGGAAGCGATACAAGCGCCCGTTTCACGGCGCACGCGGAGCTGTCACGAGACGCAAGATAACAACAGCGATCAACAAACCTGAGGCCAGAGCAGGCACTTACTCTGGCCTCAAGCTCCTTTCGTAGGCGGGTGCCGCTACTCATCCAAAGGCAGCCGCTCATCCATATCCAAATAAAAGCGGCCGTAAGGATTCACATGCGCGTAGATGAGCGGGGTCAAAGCTCGTAAGTCTTCTGGTTCCAATCGGTTCTGCCAATCCGGCTCGGCCAAAACCTGTTGAATCATCAATGTGTTGATGTAGACCATACACATCTGAAGCAGGTGCATGGAAAGTACAGCAATCTCTTGTTCTTCCCGGTTGTTGGTGGCAATCTCGCTGCTGCGGCCGTAGAAAATGAAGCTGTTGGCGCTGTTCCAGGGGTTCATTACAGTCGGTGGGGCGGGTGACTGTCCCACCGACTGTAATAAAGCCCATTTCCGCAATTGCGTCACATGCACACCATACTCACTGGAGAGTTGGCTGATGCTTTTTTCCTCGGACAAAATCTCCTGCACGACTTTTGCCTTGAATTGGGGTGAATATTTCTTTTTCATAGCTCGTTTTCGAGCTTCACACGGCCTCTTTTTTTGTCCAAAATACTGGGGGCATTGCACTCTTTATAAGCGTTGAAGTTTCAACTGGTTAAGTCGTGGCGTAACTGCTCGTACGTTTCCTTGTCAATCTCACCGCGGGCGTATCGTTCCTGGGCAAGCTCCAGGGGTGATTTGTATGCCTTGCCCGTTGATGAAACCAGGTCATTGATGTTTGATCCACGACCGTTCAACAAGTAGATAAATCCGGTTCTCTGAGGAATTCTGTGGTCAACCGCAGACCCACAGAATTCTCGCTCTGAAATGAGCAAAAGATGGCAAGCCAAAAGCAAGGCGCTTGATTAGCCGAATCTTGTTGTTCATTCCTTCAACAAAACCGCTGG
>JBGTCV010000035.1:0-34560 GCA_041748655.1 Promineifilaceae bacterium (SeqCode)
TGGAAACTTACCAGCCAACAGAATCGGCGCTAGCCACAACAGCAGCAGCAGCCAGCTTTGCTGAGTCGGGCGAAATTATTATTACCCAAAGTTTACGAGACATTTTAGCCGGGTCAGGATTCAAATTTCATGAAAAGAGGACCAATTTTGCACCCGGGCAGGTACCGCTGCCACTTTTTACCCTTGTCTAACGAAATGTCAGCAAAAAAAGGTGCGGTGCCCATCAGGGCGCACCACACCTATTACTCTACTTTGCAAAATAAATTATCGTTGATCGGCTAGCTAGTCGGCAGCTGAATCCCCACCAACTCCAAATCCAAGCGATGTGAACCGGGCAGACCATAGCCATTGGTGGCGCGGGTGCTGGCGTGAATCTCAAAGGCGAAGGCGCAAAACGGTTTGCCCTCTGGCAGCCACGCCCCTGAATCCGGTTGCAGTTCGGCCACCACGTAGTTGTCCCCGTCTGGCGCGATGCCGTTGAAGGTACCAAAGAAGGCGCTGCCGTGGGTGGGTTCATCGTAAGTTACATTGAGCGGCTGGACCGGGGGTGTCGTATCGCTTACGAGGACCGGCGTGCCGGAACCGCGATAAACGGCTACGTGGTAATTCTGGACAAAGCCGCCGGGATGATCTGCCTTGAATTTCAGCGTGATCGGGTCGTTCGGGTTTGTCAGTTCAAACAGGGCGCATTCACCGGGCGTGCTGCCGCCCAATGACACGGAGGCGATATCGCCTTCCACCAGCCGGTTGTCGATGTAGAGGGTAATGGTGTCATCCGCCCCGGCCACTTTCACCAGCTGGCCACTGACCTCCTGGTAGCCATCGATGCGGAAGATGACGGTGCCGGGGTTACTGTTGGGGGCATAGATGGCGCTGTTGAGCTGCCCTTTGCGCAGGCGGTGGGTAGCAATCCATTCGCCATCGCTTTCGATGTTTTTGTAGGCGGGCACAATGTCACCGCCACTCAAGGCCCGGTCGAACGGCCCCACTTTGTGCTGTGCCGAAGTTGGGTTGCCAATTTGAGGAATATAGATATGGCGCAGCTCTTCCTGCACGTAGTTCCAACCGCCGCTGGGCCGCCGGTAGCGAATGGTGTAATGGGTCACTTCGGGATGGGCCAGGAAGCAGGCGAACATGTCCAGCGTGCCACGCCAGGCACCTCGCGTGATTTTGGGGCCATTGACGTTGGTGGCAGTGATACGGCCGTCTGCATCAAACGTATTCCCCACGCCAGAGATCGTCCAGATGTTGCCAATCGCCTGAATGGCGCGGCCACCCTGGCAGGCCGGGCCAGGATTAAGCAGATGTTCCGGGATACACAGGTTGATCCGGCGCAAATTGGGAATGTCGGCGTGAAGCCCCGTCTCGAACAAGATGTCTGTTTCGCCTGCACCACCCATCACCTGCACCAGCAGATCGGGCTGGAGCTGCGTGGCCAGATCGGGGCCGCCCGCTACCACATCATCCAGCTCATCCACAATATCGCCCAAATCCCGGCTAAAGCGGAAGATGTAGCTGCCCACCTCGTCGGTCACGGCCAGGCCGAGAAATTCCCGCTCGCCTTCGCCGGTGTAGGGGCCACCCGCCAGCTCTGCGCCAGTGCGGTCGTACTCCTGAAAGCGCAGCAGCAGTCCCGCCTGGTCTTTGACAGAGCAGTACCATTTCAGCCGGTCGCGCAGCTTGCCCAGGTCGAGATAAACATCGGGGCTAATTTTGCTGGCGGCAACCCTGGCTAATTGGGGTTGGCTGGCCCGACTGAAGGTTTGATCGAGCGTGGGTTGGGGGGGAACGGCCGTTGGCAGCATAATCGGCGTAAATGGGCCAAGCTCCTCCAGTGGCAGGTAGCGATACTTCTCCAGCTTTTGCAGCCGGTCTGGATAAAATGCAGCAATTGCCTCTTTTACCGCCTGGTAATTCAGCAGCGCCTTCAGCTGCGACCAGGTGTCAACCACAAACCAGGGAAAGCACGGGTTGAAGCCGCACAAGCCGTGGTAGCTGCGTACCTTACCATACACCACGTACTCACTGGCGCTCTCCGCCATGCCGCAGGTGAGCACCAGATCATCATAGTCAGCATCTCCGCCGCTGTCATTGGAAAAAACGTCCAGCACAATTTGCCCGCCGCTGCGAACCGGCGTGCCCAACCGCATCGCCGACGGCTGCCAGGTGGCACCTTTGCCGCTCGGCTTGTGCTGAATCAAAACGGTCCACTGTGCCCCATCCACCTGCACCGGCGCCGTGCTGACGACGCCATCATACACACCATCCTTGCCGTTGCTGCTGCCCTGAATGATGAATCGCTGCTGGAAAGCGGCATTTTTGCTTTTAACTTTAACTGTCCAGTTGCCTTGCATTGTAATTGCCATGAGTTTGTCTCCTTGATTGTTACAGCTCGTTTTTTTGTTTACCAATACGGGGAAGAAATTTGGTAATTGAGTAATTGGGTAATTGGTTCAAATTACTCAATTACCCAATTACATTCATCTTGTTAGCGTCCGCCGCGCGGCCCACCCTCATCTTCGGTTGGTTCATCGTGCTCGTGGTCGCAGCAGCGGTAATCCTTGTACTGCTCCAGCAGCTCGATTTCACGGCGCAGCTTGCGGTTTTCCAACGTCATCCTCTCCAGCTCCAGCTCGTGCTGGGCCACTACGTACGGTTCGCACAGGGCGCAGCTGCCCAGTTCGCTTTCCACGTACAGCGCTTCGGTAGGAATGATGGAAACGCGCTCGAACGGCTCGAAAGCGGGCAGATTGGCTACCAGGGCATCGGCTTTGGCCACGGCTTCGGCGCGGGTCTGGGCGGCCTGGTCGAACGCGGTGGCGGAAATGCGATTGATATTTTGCAGCGTCAGCTGGTCGCGGTTGGCCACGTTGGCAATTGGAACAGCGGCAATGGCGGCAAACTGCGGGCCGTCGCTGGTGCCGATTTTTACTTCTGGCGACACAACCTGGTTGGTGGCTAAGGAAAGGGCGAGGGGTTTCATGATAACGGCCGTATCCGCCTGATCATTCACCGCCCGACAGCTCCGCTCAATTAGCTCAATCTTCACCCGCTGCCGCTTGGCAATCTGGTAAAAATAGTGCGTCATTGTGTGGCAGCTGTTGATATTCTTGAAGCGGCGTGTGTTCACCTTCAGCTCGTCGTTCAGCTCAGATGTCACCTCACGGTGGCTGTTCACCTCCGTCAGGCTCACCGAGGCGGAGTCGCGGGCCACCTGGTTGGTCTGGTGGAAGCTGGAGCGCAAATGCTGGTGCAGCTCACCCACAAATTCCTGGCTGGAGTTGGCATCGAAACTGCCCTTCGTATATGAACCGGACGCGCCAATCTTGGCAATACCGATGTTGATACCGCCGCCACCGCTCACACTGCCCTGGGAAAATTCAGAATGGGCGCTGGTGGTCAGGCTGGAGCTGGTGCTTTGGTCAAAATCGGTCGCCAGATCTTTAAATGTTTCCATCCAGATACGGTCCGAAGAGCGGGAAACTTGCGAGGCTGAGTACGACTTGTCTTCGGTAAAGCGGGATACAGAATGCCGGCTGCGCACCGACATAAACACCTCTTCACCAGGAAATAGCGTGGTGGAATGCAGCAAGTCGCTCAATACATACGTTTCGGTACAGCGCTCCACGCGATAACGAGAGACACATTCCACCGGCACATCCCCAATGCGCAAGGTAAACCGATAGGTCAAAATAGAAACATCACAAATATTGTCACGTTCCCACTCACGCGGCGGGCAGGTCATTGCCGCCGCCTCACTATGAAGTGCCAAAGCTTTCTTTTGTTCAGACATCATACGCTCCTTTACAAACATTAAACTTTCCAATACAGATATTTCGTAAGACCATCAGTCAGATCATCATTACATCATATAAATCAGCCTCCCATTTATCTGGTTAAAGCTTTTGTGGATACAGCTATATCTAAATCGGGTTAATTCAAGGGAGTAAACGAGAGGAGGACACTTTTTCCGGCACGTAACACAGCTCCGATACCATTTTCAGTAATTTCAAAACTGGGTATACTTGCCATAAGAAACGACATTCACAAGGGTGTTTAGTCAATCGCCCAGAGAGCGATTCACGCAATCGTTCTACAAGACGAATCCTTAAATCTATCAATTAATCGGGCCTTACCAGACAAGTCCTGATCAACAGCCAACATTATGAGCGATACGTTAACCGGTAAAAAAATCGGCAAATACATCATTAAAGAGAAGCTTGGCAGCGGTGGCATGGCCGAAGTGTATAAGGGGTACCAGGAAAACCTGGACCGATTTGTGGCCATCAAACTTATGCATGCCTTTTTAGTGGCTGATCAAGATTTTCTGAACAGATTCCAGCGCGAAGCGCGGGCGATGGCTTCCTTAAATCATCCCAACATTGTCGGTGTATACGATTTTGATCTGTATGGTGACAACAGCTACTACCTGGTGATGGAATACGTTCGGGGTGGCACGCTGAAAGAACGCCTGGAAGCGTTGGCTCGCCTGGGAGAGCGGATGCCGTTGGCAGATGTGGTTAAAATGATTGCCCAAATTGCCGATGCCCTGGCCTATGCCCACAAGCGAGAAATGGTGCATCGGGACATTAAGCCCGCCAACATCATGCTCAATGAAGACACGGGGCGTGCCGTCCTGACGGATTTTGGCATCGTCAAGCTAATTGGCAGTCAGTCGATGGCTTTTACAGCAACCGGTGCCTTAATTGGAACGCCCGCCTACATGTCACCAGAACAGGCACTCGGTAAATCTGGCGACCATCGGGTAGATATTTATTCGCTGGGGGTGATGCTGTTCCAGATGGTGACGGGCAGCCTGCCGTTTGATGCGGATACGCCGCTGGCGGTAGTGATGCAGCATGTAAATACCCCAACGCCATATCCAGACAGCATCATTCCAGATATTCCCTGGGGCTTGCAGGAAATTATCCTGAAGGCGATGGCTAAATCACCAGAGGAGCGGTTCGTATCGGCAGGAGAGCTGGCAGCGGCTTTACGAGCAGTGGATTTGTCTGGCACGGCTAGGAAGCCAGCAGCGGTTGTGCCACTGCCGCCAATGGAGTTGGATCACCCTACGCCAGCCAAAACTGAGGTGATGGCGCCTGTGACGGAAACGGCCGTTTCCCCCCCCACCACGCAGCCCAAAAAACGACCCGTCTGGCTTTTTCCTGCCATCGGGATACTGCTCCTGGCCATCGTTGGCGGCATTTTGGCTGCCAGCGGCGTCTTGGGCGGCGCAAATGCCACCGCCACCCCGCCCGCCCTGGCCGAAATCGTCGATACTGGTGAACCAACAGCCACCAACACCAGCACCGAACCACCCGACCTGGCAGCCACCAGCCTGGCTCAGGTCGTTATGGATCTAACCGCAGCTGCCAGACCCAGCGAAACCCCAACTGCTTCACAAACACCCACCACAACCAGCACCGCCAGCGCCACTGCCGACGCTACCGCCCAATTCCTGCTCAGCTGTGAAGGCGCGGTTGAGCTTATCTCCGCTTACCGCAGTGGCTTTACCTCCAATGCCGTTACCATCCAGTCTAACTTTACCGCCTCCTGGGTGCTGCGCAACAGCGGCACCTGCCCCTGGCCCGCCAATCTACAGTGGGAATATGTGGAGGGTGAAACATTTGGCTACAGCGGCGATCCCATTCCGGTGACGCAGGCTGTGGCGGCTGGGGCACGAATTACCCTGACGGCCCCATTCAGAGGGCCAAATTCACCAGACACCTATGAAAGCACCTGGCAGTTGGTGGACGAAGATGACAACGTTTTTGGCGAACCGATCACGTTTGAATTCCGCGCCTTTTTGCCTGCTACCAATACCCCCACCCCCTCGCCTGTGCCCACGGCGACGGCGACCTCAGCCGTGGCGACCACCGGCGGGAAAGTTGCCTGGACGCCCGGCCTGATCAGCAATTGTGAATATATCGGGGATGATTGGCGCTGTCAGCTCACCATTCAACCTTACATCGATGGTAGTAATCAGACTGGCGATTACACGGTATTTGTTTTTGATTTACCCGGCGGGCAGGCCACAACCTATCGTGGCCCAGGCCCGTTTTTCCATTTTGTGATTGCTCGCCGCTGCTCTGCCTATAATCAATCCCTTCGCATTGTGGATGATGTCACGGTCACAGAGTTAACAGCGCCCATTTACGTCGATCCGAATAATCATTTCCCTGGCGGCTGTACCGAACCTTAACGCAGCACCACTTCGGTCCACGCTTCAATCCACCGTTCCCGGTTAGCGTCGATGGTTTGTGGGTTGAAAACGGCCGTTTCCTCCGGCACCTGCGTCCATGCCACAAACTCGGCAGGCAAAACCGCATTTTCATTGGCCGGATAGACAAACATATTCAGCGGCATATCCTCCTGAAACGCCTGACCCAGCATAAAATCGACCAATTTTTCGGCCAATTCCCGCTTCTCTGTTCCAGCCAAAATCCCCACAAACTCAATCTGGCGGAAACACATCCCCGGCCCCACCAGACTGGCGCTGGGCGCCTCCGCTACGGGCGGATCGGCGTAGATAAATTCGGCGGGCGGGCTGCTAGCGTAGGAAACAACCAACGGCCGTTCCCCATCACTCGCCACGGTAAAGCTGCCGTAATACGCCTCTTCCCAGCCATTTGTTACCAGCAGCCCATTGGCCCGCAAATCGGCCCAGAAATCCAGGTAGCCTTCTTCGCCAAATTCGGCAATCGTGGCCAGCAAAAAGGCCAGGCCAGGGCTGGACGTGGCCGGATTTTGCACCACCAGCAGCCCTTCGTAGCGTGGATCAGCCAGATCCGCCAGCGATTGCGGCAGCGACAGCTCGTTCTCGGCAAACCACGCCCTGTCGTAGTTCAGGCAAACATCCCCATAATCCACCGGCAGCAGCCGGTTTTCAGCATCCAACTCCAGCTCATCGGGAATTTGGGCCAGCAGCGGCGACGCATACGGCTCAAAAATGCCCGCGTCCAGCGCCCGTCCCATGAAGGTGTTGTCTACCCCAAAGAAAACATCGGCCAGCGGGGCTGACTTGGCCAGAATCGCCTGATTCAGCGCCGCGCCGGTATCGCCAGCGGGCAGCAGCTCGACCGTCACCCCGTTTTCTTCTTCAAAGGCGGCAATCGTCTCCTCACTGATGGCGAAGCTGTCGTGGGACATCATTGTAATCACGGTTGGATCAGAGGGGGCACAGGCAGTTACGGCCGTTCCCCACAAAAGTAAAAATAATACGAAACGTTTCATCAGAGACTCCTTTTTTTATGGTGGCTGGTGGTTAGTGGCTGGTACCAGCCACAAACCACCAGCCACTCACACTTATTCTCTTGTATGCACACAAAGCAAAAGCCCGCTCTTTACAATCACCGTCGCTTTTTCGGCCGTCAGCCGGTTGCTGATGCCCCGTGCCTGGCCAAACTGGAGCGTTTCGGCCGTCAGCGGCCATTTCAGGCCAGTGGTGCTGGCCACCTGGGCATCCCCGTTTAGCGGAATGAGCGAAACCAGATCGCCCACCTGGCCTACAATCTCGGTCTGCTGGCGCACCAGCCACGCCTGCTCGGTAGGCGTTATTAACTTGACGGTTGTACCCAGCAGCGCCGGATGGCTCATCAGGAAAATATTGGCCAACATCTGGTCCAGCCGCCCGCCCAGCAGGCCAAACAGCCAGATTTCTGGCTCGCCCTGCTCAACTGCCAGCAGCAGCGCCAGCTCCAGGTCGGTTTCATCCTTTTCAGGCGGATGCTGCTCAAACGGGACATTGCCCACCGCGAGCCAATCTTGCAGCTCTGGCAGCAGCGAATCCAGATCGCCAACCACCCGGTCTGGCAAATGGTTCAGCCGAAACAGGTGCTTACTGCCCCCGTCTGCGGCCCAAACGGCCGTTGCCTGGTCGAGATACGGCCGTACCCATTCCACCTCATCCATCATGCCATTGGCAAAAATCAACAGCGCCATAAGCTTCGCTCCAGTGAAGCGTGAAACGTGAAACGTGAACGCACGCTCCTCACGTTTCACGCTAAAAACAAAAAAGCCACCCTGATCCGGATGGCTTCATAAAAGCAAAGTAGCAATTCCTCCGCCGGCATTACCCGGATCAGGTTCGCAGGTCGGTGACAAAACGGTCACCCTCTCAGCCAGGCTTCCCCAGCTCCCTGTTTGGTATGAAATTGTTTGACCAGTTCCCAATTTACATCAAAATGGTTTGTGAGTCCAGAGCAATATAAACACCTTTGACAGAGCATCTAAAAAAAGTTTTTTTTTAACTGTCTGTCAGTTTGTAAACCAACCTCCAACTTCGTAATGTTTTCTTCGATGACAGTTAGCGCACAACACTTGGCAAAGCGAAATCTCCGCCGCAATTTTTTCGATTCCGAAACCATCTCTAACCATTCGCGAAATGTCATTTGATTTACGGGTGGGATCAATATGGTCAAACTCAAGAACCCGAGGATCCTGTACACCGCAAATCATGCAAGGATGCTCACTTAAATAAGCCCAGACAAATTTCCTCGCTCTTTCCCTAGATATTTCTCGGTTTTTAGCAAGTCGGGCACGCTCTTTTTCTCGGTTTTCAGCATAGTGTTTTCTAGAGAAATAACTCATACAGCTTTTACAGTGCTTTTGTCGCACATTTAATTTGCTATTTTGCCAAGAAAAAGCTTCCAATTCTTTTAATTGCTTGCAACGAGGACAGCGTTTCATTAAGAGTTTCCCTTCAAAGGCAGCAAAAGAGAAGGATACGAGTATTTTCTGGACAGCGAAACTGGCATAGAGATAATTAGTACGCCCGGCACGACTCGAACGCGCAACCCCTTGGTTCGAAGCCAAGTGCTCTATCCATTGAGCTACGGGCGCAAAGGTGATCGAAAAACCTCCCGAAGGATGGCCGTCGGGAGGTTTTTGTGGGGCGAGTGGTGGGACTTGAACCCACGGTCTTCTGGGCCACAACCAGACGCGTTAACCACTACGCTACACCCGCCATAAAAGCGGTGCAAATGCTATCATACTTGGGTCAAAGTGGCAACTGTTGCCAACAAAGGAGAACACCCTTAAAATGCAGGCATGAGTGAACAAAGTGTGGTGTTAAACGGCCGTTACGAACTCCTGGAACGCATAGGCAGCGGCGGTATGTCTGTCGTCTATAAAGCAAAAGACCGCTCCCTGGGGCGCATTGTCGCTGTTAAAGTGATGCACGAAAGCTTCACCAGCGACAGCGGCTTCCTCAAACGATTCCAGCAAGAAGCGTATTCCGCCGCCAATCTGGCCCACCCCAACATCGTCACCGTCCACGACATTGGCCAGGACGAATACAAACATTACATCGTCATGGAATATGTGGAAGGGCAGACGCTCAAAGAGCTGATTCGCAGCTATCAAGAAGAACCGATGCCTATCAGCCGCGCCCTCGACCTGGTCATTCAGGTGTGCAACGGCATCGGCTACGCCCATCGCGCCAACCTGGTGCACTGCGACGTCAAGCCGCAAAACGTTATTGTGACGGTGGATGAACAGGTGAAAGTGGCCGATTTTGGCATTGCCCGCGCCATCAGCGGGGCAACCCAGGTGCAGCAGGTGAGCCAGGTCTGGGGCACGCCGCAATATTTTGCGCCGGAACAGGCCGCAGGTGATGCCCCCACCCCCGCCTCCGATGTCTATGCCATCGGCATTATGCTGTTCGAGATGCTCACCGGGCGGCTCCCCTTTGCCGCCGAATCCCACACGGCCATGGCGCTGAAACATCTGCACACGCCACCGCCGCTGGTGAGCGAGTTCAACCCGGCCATTCCTGCCCAACTGGCCCACATTGTCAACAAGCTGCTGGCCAAAGAGCCTGCCGGACGGTACCGCACCGCCGGGCAGCTGGGCCGCATTATAAGCACCTACCGGCAGCGCAGCCAGGAAGAAACAGGCCCCATCTACCCGCCCCTGGTCACTACTACACGACAAACACCTGCCATCCCGGTAGCCGAACAAAAAACAGAAATCTTCCAGCGACCACCCCAGCCAGAAGAGGGTGAAACGCCCACCCGACCCCCCATGCGTCCTCTGCCCAAACCAGCCCAGTCCAGCACGGTAAACGTCGGGGCTCAGGCAGAAACGGCCGTCGATATGGACTGGACGGCCGTTTCCCTCGGTATCTTTGCTGTAGTGGCCCTTCTGGGGCTGATTCCCCTCTGGTACCTGGTCTTTCGCGCCTGGGTTGGCTAACGGGCAAACGAACCTATCCCCTCTCGCCATGCCATTTTCTTTCTGTTATACTGATATTTCAGACAATTGGAACCCTATTCAACATCCAGCCTGTTTGGGCTATCAGATTCATCAGGGTGCCATTGTCCATAGCAGATTGCTCCCGTTGGAGGCTTATTCATGAATTCAACCAAACTGACCCGATGGTTTGTCTCGCTGCTCATTGGCGTGGCTATCTTGTCCATTGTCTGGAGCTACAGCGCCAGCACGACCCCCACCAGTCAAATCTCTATCAGCCAGCTGGCCCAGCAAATTGAAGCCAATGAAGTAGACGAGATTGTGGTGGATGGCGACGGCCGTTCCATCACCATCACCTACGTCAATGAGCAAACCCCACCTGCCACTTCCCAAATCAGCGGCGTCAGTTCCCTGGAAGAGCTGCTTTCTTCCTATGGCATCAACCAGGAACATTATCGAGACGGCCGTCTCACCATCACCTACCAAAGCCCGGGCCGCTGGGGCAGCTGGCTCAACGTCATCGGCATCTTCCTACCCGCCGTTCTCATCATCGCCTTCATCTTTCTCGTTTTCCGCCAGGCCCAGGGAAACAACAACCAGGCCCTCTCCTTCGGCAAAAGCCGCGCCCGCATGTTCACGGGCGACCATCCTACCGTCACCTTCGCCGACGTCGCTGGCGCTGAAGAAGCCAAGGAAGAGCTGGAAGAAGTCGTCGAATTCCTCAAAGAGCCCGAAAAATTTGTTAATTTTGGGGCACGCATTCCCAAAGGCGTCTTAATGGTTGGCAGTCCCGGTACTGGCAAAACCTTGCTGGCCAAAGCCGTTTCTGGCGAGGCAGGCGTCCCTTTCTTTTCCATTGCCGGCTCCGAATTTGTAGAAATGTTCGTCGGCGTGGGTGCCAGCCGCGTGCGCGACCTGTTTGAGCAGGCCAAGCAGCACAGCCCCTGCATCATCTTCATCGACGAAATTGATGCCGTAGGGCGGCAGCGCGGTGCCGGATTGGGCGGCTCTCACGACGAGCGAGAACAAACCCTTAACCAGATTTTGGTCGAGATGGACGGCTTTGGCACGGATACCCACGTCATCATTCTGGCCGCCACCAATCGACCAGACATTCTAGACCCCGCCCTCATGCGCCCCGGTCGCTTCGACCGCCGCGTCGTCATCGACCGCCCCGATTACAAAGGGCGAGAAGCCATTTTCAAAGTACACATTCGCGGCAAACCAATCGCTTCCGACGTCAACATCGCCATTTTGGCCCGCGCCACCCCGGGCTTTGTGGGTGCAGACATCGAAAACACGGTTAATGAATCCGCCCTACTGGCCGCCCGGCGCAACAAAAAAAGCATTGGCATGGCCGAGTTCCACGAAGCGATTGAGCGCGTGCAGCTGGGACCAGAGCGCAAAAGCCGCGTCATCACCCCGGAAGAGCGTGAGATTATTGCCTTCCACGAAGCCGGGCACGCCCTGGTAAGTCACTATTTGCCCGCCGCCCTGCCGCTGCGCAAAGTCACCATCGTGCCACGCGGTATGGGGTTGGGCCTCACCTGGTACCTGGAAGACGATACCAACTTGCCCAACAAGACCCATCTGCTAGCCCAAATCGCCAGCCTGCTGGGCGGGCGCGTCGCCGAAGAGATCGTATTTAACGAAATCACCTCTGGCGCCAGTAATGATTTGCAGCGCGTGACGCAGTTGGCCCGCACCATGGTGACACAGTTGGGCATGAGCGAAACCCTGGGACCACGGGTTTACGGTCAAAAGCAGGAAATGGTCTTTCTGGGGCGAGAAATTTCTGAACAGCGGGATTATTCGGACGCTGTTGCCGAAAAAATTGATATCGAGGTGCGCCAAATAATTGATGAGCAGTACGTACGTGCCACCGAAATTTTAACAACACATCGGCCAGAGCTGGACATGATTGCCCGCGAACTGCTCGATCGCGAAACATTAGATGCCGAGGAATTTTTAGCACTGGTTACAGGGGAGTCCTTACCGCCATCCTCATCAAACACACCGCCATTGGCTCCTGAAACATCTGCTAAAAGTAAAAATAAAACGGAATCAGACTGGAAAAAGCCACCATCGTTAGATTTACCGCCTTCACCAAGACCTGCCTGATGAATGGGTAGATAGACGGCCGTTTTCCGCATCATTTTTTCTATACTGGCAACGGGCATAAAGTGACATTTTTACCAGAGGTACTGGTGTCAGAAATCTACCTCCGCCAATATAGACAACACTTTCACCTGTATGTTAGAACAACTTCCTGATTTTTTAGCCCTGCTGAACGGTATTTTAGAAGCGGTCATCGTTATTTTCGGATCGGCCGTTGTGCTCTACAACCTGGACCGTGCCCTTAAAGAACCGGTGATTCGTGCCTTTTGCGCCCTCATCATCTTTGTGGTCATTGCCTACCTGGCCGAATTACTGGTCAGCCGCACCATCGTCTCTGCCTCGGTGGAGGGATTCCTGCGCTTTCAGTGGGTGGGGGTTGCCCTGGTGCCTGCCGCCCAATTCCACCTCTCATCCACCCTGCTCTCCACCACCGGCGCCCTGCCCAACCGACGGCGCTTTCTGGTGCCCCTTGGCTACCTCAGCGGGATTGTTTTCCTGGGATTCGCCCTTTTCAGCGATTTATTAGTCACCAACTCACCCAGTAACCAGATGGCAACCATTCCTCACCTGGAGTCGGGTCCAATTTTTACAGTTTTTACCATCTATTTCTGGCTGGTAGCCGTTTTCAGCCTCTACAATGTCTGGCGGGCACGGCAGCGCTGTATTACCCGTACCACGCGCCAACGGATGAGTTCTACCCTGGTGACGTATATGGCTGCACCGCTGGGTGTTTTTCCCTATCTGCTCGTCGTGAGCGGTGAAGGAAAGGATATTATTCCCCTTTGGCTGTGGCCGATTGTTATTTTAGGCAATCTGGTGGTGGGGCTGATGTTTGGCGTTCTGACCGCTCATCTGGCCTATTTTGGCACCGCCTCGCCAGACCGCGTGGTGCGGGTGCGGCTGTTTAAATTTATGGCGCGGGTGCCATTGGCGGGCAGCATCGTTCTGCTGGTCTATGTGCTGGTGAGTCGAGGCAGCCCTATTTTAGGCTTACCGGCGGAAACGGCCCTGGGCTTTAGCCTGGTGGCCACGGTGATGCTGGTGGAGTGGGCAATTCATGCTTACAAAAAGCCCCTGGAGCGCCTCTTCCAGCTCAACGATGACCCAGACGTGCGCACCATCCAGCGGCTGAGTGAACGGCTGCTGACTACTCGCGATTTGCAGCAATTTTTGGAGAGCATTTTGGCTGCCACCTGCGAGGCGCTGCGCACCCCTACCTCATTTGTGGCAGCAATTACGCCGGATGGGCCACAAGTAGAAGCCGTCGTGGGGTCACTGGCCGAATCGGAAGAGATTTTACAGGATGCGGATTGGCGTCAATTGGCCCAGGCGAATGAAAACGGCAGCAACGGTTTGGGGGATTCAGTCGAAGCGGTGGGCGACTTTTTTGTGTGGCGAAATTATTGGATACGGCCGTTACACAGCCGCCAGCATGATGTCGTGTTGGGCATTTTGGGTATCCGTGCCAGGGGTGAAGAACCGGACCTGAGCAAAGAAGAGGAAACGATTTTCAGCAGGCTGTTGCATCAAGCCTCTCAGGCGCTGGAAGACCGCATTTTACAGCAGGAAGTGTTTGCCACCGTGGAAGGATTGCTGCCCCAAATTACCGCCATTCAGCAGCGGCGCAGCGATGCCACCTTTGGCGGCCTGCCCGTGCTGGCGCAGGACAGCAACACAACCGCTATGGTGACAGACCCAGAGTTCCATATGATGGTGCGCGATGCCCTGACCCATTATTGGGGTGGTCCCAAACTTACCACCAGCCCGCTGATGGGACTGCACATTGTGCAGGAGGCGATGACGGAGCATGAAAACAACCCGACCAAAGCGCTGCGGGCCATCCTGAAAAACGCCATCGAGCTGCAAAAACCGGATGGGGAACGCAATATGACCACAGCTGGATGGATTTTGTACAACATTCTGGAGCTAAAGTTCGTGCAGGGGCAGCGGGTACGGGACGTCGCCCGGCGGCTGGCGATGAGCGAATCGGATCTGTACCGCAAGCAGCGCGTTGCCATAGAAAACGTGGCCCGCACCATTGGCAATATGGAGCTGGCTACTCAGGATGAGGTAGTTGTGGAGGTTGAGCGGTGATCGGTGTTCACTGTTCAGTATTTAGTGGGCAGTAAATGGTGTGACACTTTTCACTCTTCACTCCTCCCCAGTGGCTATTGGCCGGGCCGGGTCGCTGCTCCATTCGCTCCAGGAGCCAACGTAGAGACGGCCGTTTCCCAACCCCACATGCGCCATCGCCAAAAGGTTCAGACAGGCGCTCACCCCGGAACCACAGTAAAACGTCGCTGCCGGGCCTGATTTGTGGCCGAGAACGGCCGTTAGCTCCGCACGCATCTCTTCTGTGGGGCGGAAACGGCCGTTGGCATCCAGCTGCTTCTCAAAGGGCAAATTAAGAGCGCCAGGAATGTGCCCTGGCTGAGGGTCCAGCGGTTCCAGCTCGCCGCGATAGCGGGCCGGGCCACGTGAATCGACGAGCAGCGGCTGATCGGCTACCTCGTCCAGCGTCACCACCCATTTGGGCTGCGGTCGCCCGCTAAACTGGGCCGCATCATTCCGCTCGATGCCCGATTTTGTGGGCAAACCAGCCGCCTGCCACGCCTGCCAGCCACCATCCAGCACCGCCACGCCGTCATGCCCCATGTAGCGCAGCATCCACCACAGCCGGGCCGCAATCATGCCGCCCGCATCGTCGTAGGCCACCACCTGGCTCATCTCGTCGATGCCCAGGCGGCTGAACAGCTGCGCCAGCCGCTGCGGCACCGGCAGCGGATGCCTGCCACGGTCGGTCACAGGTGGGCCGCTGAGATCATTATCCAGATGGGCATAAACCGCGCCGGGGATGTGGGCGATCTGGTAATTTTGGTAGCCAACGGCCGTATCCGCCAAACTAAAGCGGCAGTCCACAATCACCCAGTCGGGCCTATGCATGTTTTCAGCCAGGGCTTCTGCGTCGATGAGGGTTTTGTACATGGGGGTTCCTTTGTTTGAGTAAAAAGTCAGGTGCGACGCACTTTTTCCAGAATAGTGAGCAACAACAATGTCGTTTGTAAGTGCGTCGCACTTCTAGGACTGTTACTGATCCGGCGTGGCCGTAATTAGCGGCGGGGGGGAGGTGGGCATGGGTGGGCGCGGGGTGCTTTGGGGCGGAACGGCCGTTGGCGTCAGGGTCGGCGTGGGTGTGGGTGTGGGCGAAACGGCCGTTGTGGTAGGCGTAGGCGTCGGGGTAGGCGCATCTGGGTCAAGGGTAAAGGTGATGGGGCGGGGTTCGCTTTGAACGGCCGTACCGCCATCTTCCAGCCGGATTTGCCAGCTGTAGTTACCCGGATTCACCTGCAAGCGAGCTGCACCGCTGGTGAGATCGTTTGCCGCCAGCTGCACCGCGTAGCGCGTCCCCAGCGTGGGCTGGCTGACGGCAGCTACCGGGAAATCACCCCGATTGGTTTGCAGGTAAAGCACAAACTGTTCGCCGGGAGCCAGCGGTGCGGGCCAGTTCCAGCTGTACGTCACCAAACTGGTCACCATTGCCTCAAACTCGGCGGCGGGTTCCTGCACGCGCAAGATGGGGGTATCGGAGGCGGCAAACTGGTTGCCAAATTCGGCCGTCCAATACCAGATACTCGGTGAATTGAAGTCAAACGAGAAGCCAACGCCCACTTCGGTGGCGGCGGCGTTTAAAATGACGCGGCGATGGGCCGGGCTGTTGACCCAAAAGGCGACGGCCTGATGGGGATATTCAAAGCCCCACGCTGTCGCTTCGCCTGCATAGCCGCCGCTGTAGCCAAACTGCATCAGCCGCTCGGCTGGGGTAGAGCCATCGGCCCCGGTATGGCCGGTGTAGGCAAAGCGAGCCATGTCGATGGCGTGCTCCTGGGCGGCGCTGCTGAGCTGTGGCATCAAATTGAGCGGGGCCAGCTCAAACTGGCGGCGGGCTTCGTTGATGTAGAGCAGCAGCTGCTCGGCAGGGCTGCTGCCGGGCGGCACGGCCATCGGGCGCAAAACGAAGGGGGCTTCCAAAGCCACTTCGGGCAAATCAATTCCCACCGAATTTTCAGGTAAAGCAGGGTCATACGGCCCCAACAAGTTCATGATGATGGGCAAATAAAGGTGCAAAACGCCGGGATCAATCGTCAGCCAACGGCCGATTTGGGTGCTGCCAAAATCGTTGCTGGCTACCAGGGTGACGTAGACATCACCCATACGGCTGTAACTGTGCTCTACCACCGGGCCTTCATAGGAACGGCCGTCTCCCATGCTCCATTCAAAGCGGCTGATCGAGGCGTCGCCAAAGCCCTGCACCTGGAACGCCTGCCCGGCTGGAATGCGCTCCGGCACAAACATATCGGCGCTGGGCGGCAAACCCACGGTAACAGGCCAGTACGCTTCTGATTGGCCAAAGGCGTTTTGCACGGTCAGGTGAACAAGATAGGTGCCGGGGGCGGTGTAGGTGTGATTCGGGGTGGCGTCTACGGCCGTATTCCCATCCCCAAAATCCCAGGTATAAGTCAGCGGGCCAGCCCCGCCGCTCTGGTTGATGAAGGTGATGGTTTGCCCCACGCCTGCGGTGGCGTCGCTGACGGCAAACTGGGCGGCGGGATGGGGCACCACGGAGATGGTATGGCGCTCTACGGCCGTTCCCAGCGGATTGCTCACTTCGACCGATACCTCATAAATACCGGCGGCAGAAAACAGCACCACCGGGTCTTTGGTTTCCACGCGACGGCCGTCGCCCAAATGCCACAGCTGGGCAAACGGACCAGAGCCAGCGGTGACGGCCCGCAGCTGGAACGGCTGCCCCACGGCAACCTGCGGCGGGCTGATGATGCTGCTCACCTGCGGCAGCACGCCAATCCACAAGGCAGCGGCGGCGGTCTGTTCCTGATCGTTGTGGCGCAGAACGGCCGTAACTTGCTGGGTGGGTGTGGCAATATCGGCCGTATCCAGGCGGAGCGGCAGGCTGAAGGTGTTGGTTCCGCCGTTGGCCAGGGTGACGGGCAGCCAGTTAAGCGCACCGGCCTGCAAATTGAGGGAAAGTCCGGCGGGGAAAAGCATCGTCGCGGGGCGCACGCCCGGCGGCAGCTGCAAATCTACGGCGGGGGAGATGGTGGCCTGGCTGTGGTTGGTCAGGGTAACGGTGAGATCGATGACGTCGCCCGGCTGCCCGGCGGGGCGGGAAAGGAGCAGATCGAGCTGTACATTGCCGTAGATGTGGGCTTCCCCTTCCCCGGAGACGGTTTGGCTGAAAACGGCCGTTGGCCTACCCGCGCCAAACAGCCCGATCAGCAAACTCCCTACCAGCAGTAAAAAAAGCCAACGCCACCGATTCATCATGTTGGTGGGCAGTGTATCAAACTTGCCATAACTGAACAAGTAGCAGGAAATGTTATTTAAGCGTTATTTATACGAAGGAACCAAGGAAGAAAGGCACAAAGAACGCCTCAAAGGGTTTCTTTGCATCTTTACATACTTTGCGCCTTTGCGTTAATTTTTTTCTGGCTTGTCCAGGTTAGGGATTGATGGGAAGGGAAATATCGAAGGTCGTGCCGTGGCCAGGTTTGCTATCGACGTAAATTATACCGCCCAGGCCGTGGATAAAGTCGCGCGTCCAGAAGAGGCCAAAGCCCATGCCCGCCCCTTTTTTACTGCTCCAGCCCAGCTCGAAAATATGGGGCATATCTTCCGGGCGGATGCCAACGCCTGTGTCGCGCACAATAATTTGCAGGCGGTTGGGAGATTGCAGGCGGCTGATGAGGTGCAGCGTGCCCGGTTGATTCTGGGCCAACATGGCTTCGTAGGCGTTTTTTAGAATGACGCGCAGAGCTTCGGTGAGCATGTCTGGGGCAGTATGGATGGCGGGCAGGTCTTCTGCCAGATCGAGGATGAGGGTCAGACATTGTTTATTGGGCAGGGTGAGGGTAGTTTCGACAACGGCCGTTTCCCCACTGATACGCCACTCCGGCAGCAGCTCGCGCGCCGCCCGCCGCAAGCAGCTGTTCACGTTTACCGCTTTTTCGGCCGTTTGCTGCCACGGCTCATGCAAATTTTCCAGCAGCAGCAGCGATTTTTCTACCCGATCCACCATTTTAGCGTTGATGCTGGCCAACTCTTCTTGCTGGCTATCCGAAAATTCCTCCAGATTTTGTAACGTTTGCAAATAGGTGCTGATGATGCTGAGGTGATTGCCCAAACCATGCACGGAAGCCGTGGCGCTGAAGGCCATACGGCCAAACACAGCCGCAATATGGCGCTGCTCCTCAGCCTCGCGGTAAAGCCGGGCGTTACGAATGCCAGCGGCGGCCTGTTGGCTAAAGGTGGTGAGCAGCGAGGTTTCCCAGGAGGTAAAATGGTCGCGTCGGGAGGCGACAAACAGGTTGCCTACCACCTCGTTTTCCACAAAGAAGGGGACAGCGATGACCTGCCGAATGCCCAACATGCGCTGGGCAAAATCGGCCAAACCCTTGCTGACAAACGGCCGTAACAAATCATACAAATGATCGGAGGCAAGGAACTTTTTAGCGACACCATCCTTCCCTTTAACGGCCCGCACGCTCAGGTTAGCCTGGTAGCGTGGCTTGTCCAGATAGACCACCGATTTTGGACTGAGCAGCGACATGCCCGCCTTGCGCTCCAGATGGGCCAAAATTTGGGGGGTATCGTCCAGAGCGTAGGCCCGCACGGGCAGCGAATTACCATTTTCCAGCGTGGCCACCATCGCTCCCTGATAGCCCAGCTCCTCCACCACGGCATCGACCACCGTTTGCAGCACGCGGGTCTCGTCTGTCATGCGGGCTTGCAGGCCGAAAATGACGCGCTCCAATGATTCCATCGCCGTGAGGTGGTAATTATTCTGAACAGCGGCGGCGGCCAGATTGCCAAACGCCTCCAGAAAATCGGCGTCTCGCGGGGTAAAGCTGTCCTGGGTCAGGGCCAGGATGGCACCCACGACCTCTTTTTGTACCACCAACGGTACGGCAACCACCTGGGTAATGTTGAGTTCACGCTGGATTTCGTCGGCGGTGGCGCGGTCGGTTAACGGCCGTAATAAATCATACAGCCGTTCAGAGAGGAGATGCTGCTGGCCAGGCTCGGTGGTGACGTTGGCGCTTACCCCGTTGACGGCACTGACGCCCAGGTTGTAGCGGTGGTGGGCATTGTTGAGATACATCAACGCCTGGCCGGGTTCTAAGTTGACGTGGCTTTGGGCAAATACTTGCTGTAAACGGCCGTGGGGCACGGTAAAAGCAGAAGCCCGCACGTACAACCCCATGTCGTTTTCCACAGTGGCAGCAATCGCGCCCAAACAGCCCAGGCGGTTGACAACATCATCCACAATCTGTTGCAAAACAGATTGCAGGCGGGGCGAAACCTGGGCATGATGTTTGCGGTTTAAATGTATCACAAAGTTCCCTTTTTGCTCGCAGATGAGGCTTTGCGAGGGGCAGTTTTCAACATCGCTTATTGTAACGGTTGCGTAAAACGAGGCAGTAAAAAAGAAGCAAAAAGCGGACAATTAGGAGTTATTTCCTACTTGCCCGCGAGCCTTGTCAGAAGTTTTGTAAGAAGTTGAACGGTAGCCAGTGGTCAGTGATTACCGAATACTGATTACCGAATACTGATTACCGATTACTGAACACCCCCTACGGCCGTTCCAAAATATGGGTCACAATCGTCGCGCCGCTGCCGCCGATGTTTTGCGTCATGGCGATGCGGGCGTCGGGGATTTGGGCCGCGCCCGCCTGACCACGCAGCTGCAAGGTGGCTTCAGCCAGCTGGTAGAGGCCAGTTGCGCCGACAGGATGGCCGCGTGCTTTTAGCCCGCCCATGGTGCAGATGGGAATACGGCCGTTTGGGAAAATTGCCCCTTCCTGCGCCAGGCGCACCCCCTGCCCTCGCTCGGCAAAGCCGGTGGCCTCCAGCGACAGGGCGGCCATCACGCTGAAGGCATCGTGCAGCTCAAACAGATCGATGTCGGCTGGCCCCACGCCCGCCTGGGCATAGGCACGCTGCACCGACAGCTCCGCCGCCGTCAGCCAGAGCAGATCGTGCCGGTCGTGGACCGCCAGCGTGTCCGTGGCGGAAGCAGAGCCTATAACGCGCACCGCCTGGGGCGCTTTTTCGGCCGGAACCAGCAGCAGCGCCGCCGCGCCGTCGCCAATCGGGGAGGCATCAAACAGGCTGATGGGATCGGCCACGATGCGCCCCTTATCGTAAATGCGCTGGCTGATTGGCTCCTGGAACATGGCGTTGGGGTTTTTGGCCCCGTTGCTGTGGGCATTCAGGGCAAAGGGGGCAAAATCGGGCCGATGGTAGCCGTATTCATGCATGTAACGACGCATGATGAGGGCGTTCAGCCCCACAAAGGTAACCCCGTGAATAATTTCGTAATCGGCATCGGCGGCGGTGGTGAGGGCGGCGGTGGTCTCTTTGAACACCGTCTCGGTCATTTTCTCCACGCCGATGACCAGAACGGCGTCCAGCTCGCCGCTGGCGACGGCCAACAAGCCCTGGCGCATGGCGGAGCCGGCAGAGCCGCAGGCGGCTTCCATCTTGACCGCTTCTGCGCCGTGCTGGTTGAGATGATCGGCTACCAAGGCACCAAGCTGCATTTGCTGGTTGAGCAGGCCACTGGTCATGTTGCCGACGTAGATGGCATCTACCTGATCCACACCGGCATCCTGCATGGCAGCTCGGCCTGCCGCCACGGCCAGCTGCCGGATGGATTGGTCCCACTGCTCGCGAACGGCCGTTTGCCCCACGCCTAATATAGCTACTTCACGCATTACAGAATCTCCAGTAATTGAGTAATTGAGTAATTACCTGATTACTTAATTACCCAATTACATATCAAGAGCAAATAAAAAGCTGGATTCAATTGTGAATCCAGCTTCGAGTATCATCCCGTTTTGCCGTCAGAAACTATCAGGAGGCAAAAATAGCTCTCAAATGGTGTCAGCTCAGTTCGATCGTGTAGGTCCAGTTGAAGCGGTCGGGGATACGGCCGTATTGAATCCCGGTCAGCTCATCGTACAGATGTTTGGCCACCGGCCCCGACTGGTTGTTGTTGATGGCGTACACCTCTTCTTTGAAGCCAAAAGCGCCCACCGGGGCAATGACGGCAGCCGTGCCGCAGCCAAACACCTCGGTGATTTTGCCGCTTTGCACGTCGGCCAGCATCTCGTGGACGTCTACCGGCGCTTCGGCCACGTCGTAGCCCAGGTCACGCCCCAGCTCGATGACCGATTTGCGGGTGATGCCGGGCAAAATGGAGCCAGTCAACGACGGGGTGACAATCTTTTTACCTTCGTAGACAAAGCAGATGTTCATCGCACCCACTTCTTCTACATAGCGCCCTTCGATGGCGTCCAGCCAGAGCACCTGGGAGTAGCCTTTTTGCCTGGCCTGCTCACCCACAAACAGGCTGGCGGCGTAGTTGCCGCCCGTTTTAGCTTCACCTACGCCGCCGCGTACCGCCCGGCGGTAGGTGTCGGAAATATAAACAGAAACAGGGTCGAAACCGCCTTTGAAGTAAGCGCCCACCGGCCCGACAATGACAAAATGAAGGTACGTTTTGCTGGCGTGTACCCCCAGGGCAGGGTCTATGCCGATCATGGTGGGGCGAATGTAGAGGCTGGCTCCTTCGGCGCTGGGCACCCAGTCGTGTTCTAGCTCGATGAGCTTGATAATGGCGTTGAGATGTTCTTCTTCATCCACCACCGCCATCGACATACGGCGGGCGGAGTTGTTGAACCGCTTCATATTTTCCCACGGCCGAAACAGATTAATGTTGCCATCGTCGCGGCGGTAAGCTTTGGTGCCTTCGAATATTTCCTGGGCGTAGTGGAATACGGCCGTTGACGGCGGCAAGCTAAAATTTTCGTACGGCCCAATCCTGGCGTCGTGCCATCCTTGCTCCGGGCTGTATTTTTGGCTAAACATCCGGTTGGTAAACTTGTTACCAAAGCCAAAATCGTCGGTGGGGGGTGTTTTTTGGGTGGTGGGGTCTAGTTGGACTACTTCAATTTCCATCATCATCTCCTGGGTAAAAGTGGCTGGTGGTTCGTGGCTGGTTCAAGCAGCTAGCTGCCAACCACGCACATCTTTTGATTAGTGATTTTACTTGGATTTGTCAGATGATCCAGCCAACCAAAATAACGCTTATTCTGTACGGTCGGTGTCGTAGAGGTAGCTGAGTCGCTGCTTGTACTCTTCGTAATCGGTAAGCTGGCGGGGGTAGCTGGTGTGCATCAGCGGCGACGAGATGAGGAAATCGGCCGTGGTGCGGTTGGTGGCTACGGGGATGTTCCAGACGGTAGCCAACCGCAGCAGCGCCTTCACATCCGGATCGTGGGGCTGGGCTTGCAGCGGGTCCCAAAAAAAGATAAGCGTGTCGATCTCCCCCTCGGCAATCTTGGATCCAATTTGCTGGTCACCGCCGAGCGGGCCGCTCATGAGCTTGGTAATCTCCAGCCCCAGTTGCGTTTCCAGCAGCCAGCCAGTCGTGCCAGAGGCAAACAGGGTATGCTGGAGTAAGGTATCCAGGTTAAATTTGGCCCAGGCGAGCAGATCATCTTTTTTATGATCGTGGGCTACCAGGGCGATTTTTTTGCGGGGCTGCATCAGAACTTCTTGCTGTATCATTTTTTTCTCCTGTGGTTAGGGGCTGGTGGTTAGTGGCTGATTGTTACCATTCACGAGCCACAAAGCAACAACCACCCGCCACCCTTACTTGATTCGGACGCCCTGCCGCACGGTGACGGCCGAACCGTCGGCCAGGAAGGCGGAGGCGGGGGTGGCTTGCAGGGCGGGGGCAAAGGTTGGGCCGTAGAGCGAGGCCACATCGCAGTCGAACTGATAGTTGGCCACTTGCCAGACGTTCCAGGGGGGATGTTCTACCTGGTATTCCACCGTGCCACCATTTCGCTGGCGGGCGTAGCCCCAGTAATGTTCGGTGATAAATTCTTCTTGCGAGCCAGGTTGCAGCGGTTGGGGCTGGCCGTGCGCCCTTATTTGTACCGAATGCCATGCTTTTTGCCAACGCCACTGGTAGGAAACGGCCGTTTCCACCTCGCCACGCACAATTTCATGCCGCATGGGAACAGAGAGGTAGTTTTCGTTGTACAGGAGGCGGGCGGTGGTAGCGATGGCCCGGCGAGGCACCAGCTCCTTGATGAAGACGACGCCGCGCCGCCACCCTTCTGGCCCTTTACGCCGCACGTAAAAGCGCAGGTTCAGCTCTTCAAAGTTGAGATGGCCGGGGATGGGCAGGCCCAGAACGCGGGTGTTCAGGAACATGAAGCCAACAATGCTGACGAAGGTTTGGTCTTGCCAGCTGTCCAGTTCGGTGCCTTGGGGGAGAAACGGCCGTAACAGCTCCGGCTCGATATGATAATTCAACATTACCAGGTAACGCCATTCGGCCGTCAGGAAACGTCGTGCTTGCTGCATCTCTTTACCTGCTTCGATTAAATTCTAAAATCTCTAGGCCAGATCGGTAATGGAAGCATCTGCCTGATAGATGGGCAATTGTACCAAAAAAGCACTGCCTTCATTCAGCCGGCTCGTCACTTCAATTTCACCCTGATGCAAATCTACAATTTCTTTCACAATGGCCAACCCCAGGCCGGTTCCTGGAATATTAGATTGACCTGTTCCCTGCCCACGGTAAAAGCGATCAAACAGATGAGGCAGGTCTGCTTCAGAGATGCCCATGCCGTTGTCTGAAATCTTCAGGCAAATACTCTTTGGGCTGTTGGCAAAGGTTTCTACGCGAATTTTTCCACCTTTTTGGGTGTAATTAATGGCATTGGCAACCAGATTGGTCACAAGCTGCGCCAGCTGGGTTTGATCACCCAAGACTGGTAACAAATCTGGCGCGAGCTGGCTGACAAGCTCTAGGCCAAATGCCTCTGCCCGTGCCTGGTTCCCTAGCAAAATATCTTCAACAATCTTGTTTAGCATCACTGGGCCAAGCGCCAAATTATGGTTGCCAATTTCCAGTCGAGCCAGACCCAGGGTTGCCTCCACCAGACTGGTCAGGCGATTGGCTTGCTGCTGCAAAATTGAGAGATAACGCACCTGTTTTTCAGGCTTGCCCCGCTGCAACAAATCAATGTAAATACTCAAATTGGCGATAGGGGTACGTAATTCGTGGGAAACATCGGCGATAAATTTGCTTTTGAGCTTATCTAGCTCCTTTAACTGCTCGTTGGCCGTTTCCAGATCATGGGTGCGGTTGGCCACTCGTGTTTCCAGGGTCTGCATGACCTGAATGCGCTGCAAGCCATCAGCTACAATGTTACTTATTGCTTTCAGGGTGCGAATTTCGTCATCGGCAAATTCATAAACGGCATATAGGCCCAGATGAATGACGCCCAGGAGACCCTCCTCGCTGAAGAGTGGCAGCGCAATGGCGGAACGGAGCTGACGAATCGTTTCGGGTTCATCGGAAAGCAGCTGCCATTTTGGATCCTGGGTCAGGTCTTTGGACGTGTACATTTGCCCGGTTTGCGCCACGTAGCCGGTAATGCCTTCACCTAAAGCGTGCTGAATGCCCATGGGGTAAAAATCGGCCGGATAGCTCGCCTGGGAGACTACGGCCGTTTCTGCCTCGTTGAGCAAAAAAGCGACTCCCACCCGGGCTGGCAGCAGGCTCACCATAACAGACAAAACCGTCTGTAAGATAACGGGCACCGATTCTGACGAGCGCAGTGCCGTCGAGAGCTTACTAAGGGCTTCCAGCTCTGTAACACGTCGCTGAATTTCGGTAAACAGCCGGGCATGCTGCAAGGCCAGGGCGGCCTGGCTGGCAAAAGCGGTTAACCACGCCTCATGCCGGGGCTGGTAAAAATCAGCCTCTAATTTATCCACCATCAGAAAAGCGATGAGCTCATCGCCAACAACCAGGGGCACGCCCAACCATGATTTGACCTGCCCGCCTATTGGTACCCATTTATCTGATTTCGCGGTATTGGAAATGAGCAACGGCCGTTTTGTCTCAAAGATTGTTTGCAAAGAAGCCATTTCGGCAATGACCAGGCGATCAATCACCGGATCCGCCACGTAATCCTTAAAGTGTCGCCGGCGCACGACGTGGGCTTCCCCTTTATTCACCAGAGCAAAATTGGCTAGATCATATGGCACCACACGCGCAATTTCCTCCAAAATGCGGTCCATCACCTGATCGAAATCGAGCGTGCTGGTCATTGCTTGTCCTGCCGCCTGCAGTGCCTCTACCAGCACACGCTGTTCCTTTTCAGAGGCTAACAGGCGATTTTTAAATATGGCCAGGGCAAGCTGCCGGGCAATTTGTTCTCCCCACTTCACCTCCTGCGGGGTAAATTGACGCGGCTGCTTGAATCCAACCAACAGCGTTCCTAGCATTTGCTCAGCGGCAATCATGGGGAGGGCTAAAATACCTCTTGAGGGCAGCGCGCGCCGTTTATTGGCGCTAACATAGGTGGTATGGAGTAAATCTTCGATGGCGAGCGCCTGCCGTAGACGAAAAACATCCACAGAAATTGAGGTTTCATCTGGTTCCCGTTTTTCCAAAGTATAGGATTCTGTATTGATGCCATAGGCCACGGCCGGTTTTGGCTGCTTGGTTTCCTCATCCCACAAAGAAATGTAACAATGATCGGCCTTAAACAAGCCGGCAAGGCGGCTGGCCAGCAGCGTCAGGGTAGCATGCAGATCGTTACCGCTCAGGGCAGCCTGGGTAATGTCGTTGAGTAAAGCCTGATTGTACGCGTACTGCTCAATCGCCTTGTGAGCTTCGATAATGTAATCCTGGCTGCGGCGCTCACCGGTTAAATCTTCAACGGAGCATGAAAGGCCAAGATAGATGCTGTTGTTGCTGTCGTAAATGGGTCGGATAGTGAACAGCAGCCAGGTTTTGTCGCGGGAACGGCCGTTTTCCAGCACAATTTCCTGCTGATAGGCGTGTTCAGGTTTATGCCGTACGGCCGTTTGCAGCTGCATCAAGTCTGCCGGGTCTGCAACCAGAGGCATCAGCCGGTCAAAAAGCTCTGGGAAGGTAAGGTGCGGTATATCTTGCGGCAGGTGGATAGGCAGCACCTTCTCAGAAAAGGCATTGGCATCCAACAAACGCAGTCCTTCATCAAACACCAGCAGCCCAATGGTAACCGTATCGATCACCTGTTTCATTGCCAGCTCCATCGGCGAAAAGAAACGGTAAGTACTAACCACCCAGGCGGCCCCTATCGCTGCCAAAAAGGAGGGCAGCATATTGCGCAAAGCTACCGAAATATTAAACTGCGGCACATATAAAAAGGCGACAGAAATCGTTAACAACAGCAGGATTCGGGCAGCGCGGCGCAACCGATCTGGAATCTTGCGGGTAAAGGCAAACCAGGTGATGGGAATCACCAGAAGGCTGTTGAACAGTATGATGTAAACGAAGTAAATGGGGAGGCTGAAACGGCCGTTTAACACTTCATTAACAGGCACATACCCCCCAACGTACAGCGCTGCCTCAAATTTAAAAAGCAGCTGGGACGTCGTGAACCAATCTAGCGCCCCCAAAACAATCGGAACAATTGCAGCCAGCAGCAGGGGGAAAGTTACCCAATACGTCAGGCGGCTCTGGGGAATAAAAGCATTCAGCACCAGCAGCCACAACAGCGGCGACGCCATCATAGTGGCCAGTGAATGCACCACGGAAGCGTTGTAAACAGTGGCCACATCTGTCGCAGTGCTGGCAACCAAAATGTTGTAGCTGCTCACTGCCAGGGCAAACATATACACAGCAAACAGCTGATTGCTGCGCAGCTTAGGCTGCAACATTAACACATACACCAGCAGCATTAGCTCCATGCTGATAATGATAAATGCAGAAAAATACAGCCTGGTAACAGGTGTCATCATAGGATTTACGTTGTTCAAAATACGCTTGTCGTTCGAAAATCACTTTAACAGAGATTTCTTTTGCATTATAGCATTGTCATCTAGCAAACCAGTTCATATCTTGTGAATCTTCGCAGGCTCAACTAGTTAATTGGTAATTATAGTGACCCACCGGGTTTGCCCCGCCCCGCCAGTTTGATATGATGGATAGATGCATCCTATCCTGACCAGGCTTGGCCCATTTTTTGTGTACAGCTATACGACCGTTTTCACCCTCGGCCTCATGGCAAGCTGGCTCATCACCCAAAAGCAAGCTGTCCAAAAGCCGCTGCCCGGCTGGCAAGACGCCGCGCTAACCACGCTTTTTGCGGGCTGGCTGGGGGCGCGGCTCGGCTTTATCGGGCTGAACTGGGGCTATTTTGCGGAACGGCCGTCTGAACTTTTTCGCCTGTGGCAAGGCGGGCTAACTCCGTATGGCGCTCTGGCAGGTGTTTTGTTCGGGCTTTGGCTCTGGTGCCGGTGGGGCAAACGGCCGTTTCTGCCCTACGCCACCCTCTTTTCCCCCGCCCTGCTGCTGCTCAGCGCCACCAGCTGGGCCGCCTGCTGGGCCGAAGGCTGCGCCTACGGCACCGAAACCACCCTGGGGCCATTCGCCGCCAACCTGCCAGACAGCTTCGGCGTCTTCGCCGTGCGCTACCAGACCCAACTGCTCGGCATCGGCCTCAACCTGCTCCTGTTAACACCACTTGCCTACTGGCCTGCTGGTAAACTTGCAAACCCCGCCATCTTCCCCCTCACCCTCCTCGCCACCAACCTGGTCCATTTTGGCCTCACCTTCCTGCGCGGCGACGCCGCCCCCCTGCTGCTGGGCTGGCGGCTGGACAGTTGGCTGGCCCTGCTTTTCGCCATTGCGGGTGGGATGCTGTTACAATACGGCCGTCTAAAAAGTAGGCAAGTGGCTAGTGGCTGGTGAACTTACACTACAAACACACCTGCAACTTGCACACCTGCAACTAACCACTAACAAACTATTTCTATGAAACTCAAAGTTGGTCTAGCCCAAATCACCCCCAAACTCGGCGACCTGGAAGCCAATCTGGAACGCCACCTGCAAGCCATCGAAGAGGCGGCCGAAAGTGGTGTGGAGCTGCTCATCTTCCCCGAACTGTCGCTTACTGGCTACCGCCTGCACGATCTCGCCTTTAGCCTGGCCATTCAGCCCAGCTATAAAAACCCCATCTTTGCCCGTCTGCTAGAAGCCAGCCGAGGCATGGACCTCGTCGTTGGTTTTGTCGAGGCAGATACGCGCCAGAAATTCTTCATCTCCGCCGCCTACCTCTCCGGCGGCGAGATTGTCCATCTGCACCGCAAAGTGTACCTGCCCACCTACGGCATGTTCGATGAAGGGCGCTACTTCGCCTGGGGCGACCATCTTCGCGCCTTCGACACTCGCTTTGGCCGCGTCGGCATCCTCATCTGCGAAGATTTCTGGCACGTCAGCGCCGCCTACACGCTCTGGCTCGATGGGGCCGATATGCTCATTCTCACCTCCGCCTCACCAGGGCGCGGCCTGGCCACCGAGCAAAAAATTGGCAGCGCCCGCTGGGTGGAACATATCAACCAGGCATATGCCAGCATGTTTACCAACTTTATTTTGCACACCAACCGCACCGGCTTTGAAGATGGCGTTACCTTCTACGGCGGCTCTACTATTTTTGACCCAGAAGGCAACCTGCTCAAACAAGGCCCGTACTACGAAGAAGCGCTCATCACAGCCCGGCTGGACCTGAACGACCTGCGCCGTGCCCGCATCCGCCTCCCCCTGCTGCGCGACGAGCGCGTGGGGCTCACCCGGCGAGAACTGGGGCGCATTTTGAAGGATAAGTGAGATGTAATTGGGTAATTGGGTAATTGTTAGCTGGATACCCAATTACTCAATTACCTAATTACCCAATTACAGTGGAACTATGAACGATCAAGACCCGATTCCCTCTGGCTACGACACCAACGAAAACCATCGCTCTGGCTTTGTGGCCGTCATTGGCCGCCCCAACGTGGGCAAAAGCACGCTCATCAACGGCCTGCTGCAAGAAAAGATCAACATCGTCTCACCCCGGCCGCAAACCACGCGCAGCCGCCAGTTGGGCATCCTCACCACGGCCGAATACCAGATCATCTTTATGGACACGCCCGGCCTGATGCAGCCGCGCCACAAGCTGGACGAATTTATGGTAGAAACGGCCGTTGACAGCCTCAACGAAGCGGACGTGGTGCTCTGGCTGGTAGACGGCAGCGAACCGATCGGCCCTGGCGACCAGGCCATCGCCGAACAGCTGCAAGCGCTGGATGAAGCCATTCCGGTCATTTTAGCCATCAACAAAAGCGACATCACTGCCCCGGAAAATGTCATGCCTCACACCGAAGCGTACCGCGCCCTGGCCCCTGAAGCAGCCTGGATTTTCTTCTCGGCAATAACGGGAAACGGCCGTAACGAACTCCTCACCCTCATCGTAGCAGCCCTGCCAGAAGGCCCCCGCTACTACCCCGCCGACCAGGTCACCGACATCTACGTGCGCGACATGGCCGCCGAATTCATCCGCGAACAGGTCATGTTGCAGCTGCGGGATGAAATTCCCTACAGCGTCGCCGTACAGGTAGACCAGTTCAAAGAGCGCGAAAATGGCGTTATCTACATCAGCGCCAACATTTTTGTCGAGCGCGACAACCACAAGCGGATTATCATCGGCACCAAAGGCAGCCAGCTGCGCCAGATCGGAGCCGCCGCTCGCAAAGAGCTGGAAGAGTTGGTTGAAGGCAAGGTTTTCCTCGAACTATGGGTCAAAGTCGAGCCCAAATGGCGGCACAACGAAAAAGCGCTCAAACGCCTCGGCTACAGCAAACCTGAGTAAGCGCAAATACGACAGATTGTTTCTCAGAAAATTGCTGTTTACTATGTAGTGGCAAGTTGCAGGCTGCAAAAGACATTTGTTCGTTCACCCACCTGCCATCTGTCACTTATTTCTGTTTATGCACCCAAATGTGTGTCTTATTCGCAACAATGGTGTCTCTCTCCTACAAGGAGATTGATCAAATCAGAACATTCGTGCTAAAATAGCAGAGTTGGCACAAACCGGACGTCAGGTGTTTGTTAAGCCAATTTTCTGGGCGCACGAATATAAGCGAGGGATTTTTGCAGGATATACTGCAAATTTCCTGCTTTTGCTTCAGGAGAATGGATATGACAAACCAGGATGACCAGCTTGTAACCCGTCGAAACTTTATCAAGGCTGCGGCGCTAACGGCCGTTGCCGCCTCGGCCACCGGTGCCGGCGCAGCCATTTATAACCAATCCTCGCCTGCCACCACCACCATCACCACTTCTGCCCCAAACAGTGCGCTGCCTGCGCTGAACACGGCCGTTTCCGCCACCAACAGCACCGCCACCACAGACACCTTCACCCGGCTGGCTGCGGCCCAGGCGGAAAACGTCCGCCTGCAAGCCGCCCTCGACGCCGCCCAGAACCAACTCACCAACCTGCAAACCAACAATCATTCCGCCGCCAGCAGCAGTGAAACCATTGCCCTGGAACTGGGGCAGGCCAATCAGCAAATTGGGATTCTGGCGGGACTTGTGGCGCTGTATGAGCAGTTTGAGGCGGTGGATGTGGAAACGGCCGTACAAAACGGCCTCACCACCTTCTCCGGCAACATTGAAACGATGCTGGCCGAAATGCCCACCCTGACGGAAAGCATCCAGAGAGGTCGGCAGGCGCTGGAGAATTTTGAATCCCAGGTGCCGGTGCTGGACAACGGCCGTCTCTGGCTCATCGATCATCTCAGCAAAATTGAGCGCTATTTTCAGGTAGTTGAGCAAATGTTGGCCCAGGCGGCGGATCGGGTCGGTCCCTTCCTGCAAATGCTCACCGACTGGTTTGAAAGCGTCAAAAAGTGGCTCCCCTTCGGCATTGGCCAAACCGCCACCACCGTCATGCAATCCATCACCGATCTGCTCATGGAGACGCCCAACACCATCAGCGGGCTAAACACCAACGTCACGCAGCCGCTCAACGTCTGGCTCAACCGAGACCAAAACAACGAAACCGCTCTGCATCGCAGCCTCATCAACCCCCTCCGTAACGACCTGATGCCCAAGGCCGACGGCACGGTCAGCAAAGCCCACCAGATGAACGAAACCTACAAAACCAGTCTCAAAGAACCGGTGGAAACGGCCGTTGCCAGCCAGCGCATCATCCGCAATCTCATCACCGAATACCGGCAGCAGCATGGGGTTTAGTGATTAGTGGGTCAGTAATCAGTCGGTCAGTAATCAGTGGGTCTGTAATCCGTAAAATCAACCTGTTTACAAACTGAAAACTGATAACTGAAAACTGATTACTGATTACTGATTACTGATTACTGACTAAGTTGGGGCTGTATCCAGAGGTGGAGCCACCGCCAAAAAGTCTTGGGCGAAGCGTTGGCTGTAGTCGTGAATGAGCTGCTCGACGCGCTCATGTCTTGGGGAAGCGACGATGAGCCCGGCGTGCTGCTGTTTGTGAACGCGGTACACAATCTCAGGCTCCTGGTAGCCAGACAAATCGGGCCACTCCTGCCGCGCCAGGCAAATCATCACGCCGGCATATTCGCCTTTATCTTCTGGCACCTGGTAATCATTCCCGCGCAGAGCGGCTGTTTCCAACCGCGCCCACTCCGCCCACAAATTAATCCCGCTGGACGCCACTACCAACTGCTCAATATTGGCACCGCCCACGCGAGCGGCCGTTTCCAAAAAGTAAAATTCCCCGTCCTGCCCCTTGATAAACTCCGTGTGCGCCACACCCCGTTCCATACCTAAGGCCAAAATCAGCTTGTTGTGCAGCTTGATCAGCGCTTTCGTTTCTTTCTCTTTTCTGGGCATGGTGCGTGTTACGAACACGCCGCCATCGTGCGCCACGTCCAGCGGCGGCTGTAAATATTGATGCGCCGTGGCAAACAGTACCTTGCCCTGCCACACAATCCCGTCCACATGGTAAACCGGGCCCGCTACAAACTGCTCCAGCAAAAAATACGACTGTAAATCCCCCAACTCATCCAGCTTGCGCCACAGCATCTCGGCATGATCCATCCGCTTGATGCCCATTGCGCCCGCTTCGGCACGCGGCTTGAGCAGCCAGGGGGGCGGCACCCGGCCCATGAATTCGCGCAGGTGGTCGTAGTTGAAAACGGCCGTAAATTCCGGTACCCTAAACCCTTCCTGCCGCGCCTTCACCCGCATCGCCAGCTTGTCGCGGAAGTGGCGGCTCACCGTCTCCCCCATGTTTGGCAGCCGAAAATGCTCCCGCAGCGCCGCCACCGTCAGCACATCATAATCATCCAGCGGCACAATCTGGTCCACCGACCACCCGCGCATAAAGTAAGCAATGGCATAAATAATGTCTGGCTGGGTCGAAAGCTGTGGCATGTAAAAAACTTCATCAATACTTTCCCACGGCCAGGCTTCCCCCTGCAATTTGTCCCGCGTCGCCAGGACCACCTGGCAGCCTGCCTGCTTCGCAGCAATCAAAAATGTACTGCCTTTAAAATAGCTGGCCAGGCACAAAATCGTTATCGGCTTCCCGGCAGAATTCAAATCAGACATAAACCCCTCTGCATGCATTCTGTGCCTCTTTCGGACAGATTCTTGCCTATTGGATAATCAGAAGAATAATGGTCACAATGGCTGCAATCGTCAAGACAAAAAAGCTGATGATGAGCAAAATGACCAGCCAATCTGTCTCTTCCCGATTGGCAGGGCGGTAACTTGTGGGCAGATTGGCTACAGCTACGGCCGTATCCGCCCCCATTTCCCCGGCAGATTCCTCAACCAACTCCCGCACTGGCGCTTCCGGCACGTAAGGTGCCAACAGCTCCGGCGTCAGCTCCAGCTCCTCCTCACTATCCATCGCCGCCGACAGCATCACCAACAGATCTTCGTCAAGGACGGCCGTTCGCCCTGCCACAGACGATGTGGTATCTCCCGCTTCCTCTCCAGACTCGCCCCGCAACTCCGGTGGTTCCAGCTTCCGCACCCAAACCGGCAGCTTCTCACCCGCGTCGATTGGCGCAGCCGCTGCCCGAGCTTTCACCGCCGCCAACGCCGCCAGTAACGCCTCACTCTCCACCACCTGCTGCGGGCTATCGGCCAAAATCGTCAACGGTTCCGACTTGATCACCTCAATATCTCGCGCCAACAAAAAATATTGCAAACGGCCAGAATCAAACATCAAATGGCCGCTGGCCCGAACTTCATCCCCTACCCGCAGCTGCGTTTCTCCCACAATCCGGCAGTGTAAATAGTGTGCGCCCTCCGCCAACACAAAGCTATCGTCATGCAGTTGGCTAATTATCCCCGTTACAAACACCAGCCCTAACGGCAATTCTGGAGGCAACTTTGAAGCTAAACGGCCGTTTAACCGACTTACCGAAATATCCATAACAAACTCCCAAAACTACGCTCAAAAAACATTTCCATGCCTATTATAACGAAACACCTGGAAAATATGCCGATTTCTGTCAACTATAAACCCAAACGATTGCCCAATAATCCAAAATCATTCAAAATCTATTTGACGAAAAAAACACAAATGTTATACTTACCCGCCTGAGGTTGCTCATTGAGCAGTAGAAGTGGCTTGCCTATAATCAGTTAACAGTTTCATACATGAGATACGTGCCGACGTAGCTCAATTGGCAGAGCAATGCTCTTGTAAAGCATAGGTTATGGGTTCAAGTCCCATCGTCGGCTTGAGCTGCGTGCTTCAGTTTAACACATAGCATATTTCTGGGTCAGTGTCCCGAGTGGCAAAGGGGGCGGACTGTAAATCCGCTGGCGATAGCCTTCGTAGGTTCGAGTCCTACCTGGCCCACCTTCCAGTTTTCAGTGTCCAGTTAACAGTAATTACAAAATCACCATCCGGATCATCTTGCTGATTACCGTTTACTGAACACTGATCACCGAGTTGCCCACGTAGCTCAGTTGGCAGAGCACATTCTTGGTAAGAATGAGGTCATGGGTTCAAGTCCCATCGTGGGCTCTCTGCCCCGTCTATCTTGTGTAAACTGGCAAGATGGCGGGGTATTGTTGTGAAAACGGCAAGCGCCACAACACCTTCCTTGCAAGACAGCTTGCCTCAGAAAGTCTAAATTAGCATAACAAATTTAGATAAATTAATAAGGAACAAGGGTTTATTAACGATGGGTAAAGAAAAATTTGTGCGCGGAAAACCGCATGTGAATATTGGCACGATTGGTCACGTAGACCACGGCAAAACCACGCTGACAGCGGCTATCACCAAAACCCTGTCACTCAAGGGGTTGGCCGACTTCTCCGCTTTC
>JBGTCV010000036.1:0-51177 GCA_041748655.1 Promineifilaceae bacterium (SeqCode)
AAAACGATCACGAGACGTTCTTATGGTCTCACGCGCGTTGATAGCTTGTTTCGCCGTCTGTGGCTTGACCTGAATGGGTATCAGCATTTTATTGCCTGACCCCATATTTGCTGTCAACCCCATGAGATCCCAAAGAACCATCAAAAAAAGCTCTGTACGGATTTTCCCCCAGCCGCACAAAATGGCCATGATACCAATACGAATGAAAATCAGTTGCCCCTAGTGGAGATAGCGTTTGCCCCATACTGTGCCAGAAAACCACCAACGTTATTACCAGCATCAAGGCTACAGAAATGATTGTAAGTAGGGTCTGGTATGAAATCGATCTGAATGTTTTATCCATTTGTCATCCTGCTGCGACTGATCTTAAACGGCCGTTCCCTGCTCAGACTTCACATCCGCCTTAACCGGCAACTTTGCCTCCCGCCACAGGCCCAAACGAAACTGCACCAACTCCTTAAACGCCCGCACAATGACGCGCGGATTGGCGCCCGATGGGTTTCCCGCCACGCGGGGCCGATGCCCGCTAAGCGGTATTTCTACAATCTTGAAGCCCGCCTGTTTGGCCCGCACCAAAAATTCAGCGCTGAAGGTTGCCCCTCCAGAGGAAATCTCATCTTGCAGCCGCTCAATGACGGTGCGGCGCATCAGCTTGAAGGCGCAGTCGATATCGCGGGCGGTGTAGCCAAAGAGCAGCGTGACGAGCCAGCTCCAGCCTTTGCCGTTCAGGCGACGCATGAACGGATCACGGCGCGGCGCACGGTAGCCCACGACCAGATCGGCCGTTTCAATTTTCGCCAGCAGCTTTTCAATCTCAGACAAATCAAACTGGCGGTCGGCGTCGGTGAAGAAGACGAGCTCTTTGCTGGCGTGGCTGAGTCCGGTCAGAACGGCCGTTCCGTACCCCTTATTTTCCCCATGTTGCACCAATTTCAGTTCAGAATGCTGGGCGGCGAGCTGTTGGATGACAACGGCCGTATCGTCCCGACTGCCATCATCCACCACAATCACCTCAAACTCGTCCACCAGCCGGGGCAGCACCCGCAGCAGATCCGCTACCATTCCGGGGATATTTTCGGCCTCGTTAAAAGCGGGCATGGAGATGGTTAAACTTTTTCGCACTCACAACTCCTGGAAGTTATTGGGTAATTTTGCGTCAATTACCCAATTACCTGTTATTTATACACAGAACTGTGTCAAACTATTCACTCGTTCTGGCCAGACTCACCATTTCGCCGCCGCACACACGCAGTAAATCGGTAAACTTTATGGTCAGCGTGACCGTGTTTTTGCCACTGCCGCAGTAGAGGGTGCCCACCTCGGCCAGTTTCTCATCCAGCAGCACAAACACGTCGGACCAGAACGAAAATGGCCCCACACCCCCCACCTCAAACCCCAGCTCCGCTTCTACCGCTTCCGGCGACATGCTGGCAACCGCCCGTCGATTAACGCCAAAATGGGCGGCTAATTGACGGTAATCGATGCGGTCATGCCCTCTGAGACCGGCCAGAATGGTACGGCCGTCTTTCAAGCGAAACGCCACCGTCTTCAGCATCTTGTCCAGCAAAAAGGGCAGCCTGGCCTCCACCTCCGCCACGGTGCGCACCGGTTCGTGTTCGTGCAGCTCGTAAGCGATGCCGCTGCTGTCTAGCAGGTTCAAAACCTGTTCGTAAATCTTCATACCGCCTGGATTTTAGTGGTTACAGCTTGTTTTGCCGAATTGACAGCAGCGGATTGGGTTACAATATCGGGATGAAGGAAAGCTGGCAGGTTTCGGCAGTAACGTTCACACCGTGCGTACAGCAGTGGCTGCAACAGCCAACGGCCGTTTCCCTGCTGCACATTTTCGACCACGCCCTCAACTTGATAGACGCCACCGGTGCCATTATTTCGATAGTGCCAGGCAGCATTGGCGCGGGGCCATTTTCGCTTGTGGTGGCAGGAGAACGGCCGTTTCCTGCCATCATCTCCTCCCAGGACTCCATTCGCAAAACCGCCACCAGCCTGCACCTCGGCCCATTAGAAATTGATTTGCGCCCGGCAAAGGTGTGGCAGCCCACGCCACCCTGGTCTTTATTACAAGAACAGCAGAAACAGTGGCTGGCCATCTTGCCCGCGCTGCAAACGGCCGTAAACCAACAGCAAGATCGGCTCACGGCAGGCAGCCCGACCCAGTTTGCCAACCAATTTTATGCCGCAACCAGCGCCGCACAGCAGGCCATCGCCCAAACAGAAGCAGCAGAACTGGAAACGGCCGTTTTCAAACTGGCAGGTCTTGGTCCAGGCCTTACCCCGGCAGGGGACGATTTTTTACTGGGGCTGCTGCTGGGCTTGTGGGCTACGCGACCAGAAGCGGAAGTGCTAAAAATGGCGAAGATTGTAGTAGAAACGGCCGTACCTCGCACCACCCAACTCTCCGCCGCCTGGCTGGTCGCCGCTGCCCAGGGAGAAGCGTGGCTTGCCTGGCACCGCCTGCTGGCCGGGCTGTTGGCTGGATATGGCTGGGAACAACCCTTCAACCAAATCTTAAACAACGGCGCAACCTCTGGCATCGCCGCCCAGATGGGCTTCCTTGCCGCAACAACCCACCAACAAACCTGAGGGGAAGCTGCGCTTGAATACGGCCGTTTCATCACTGTCGAAGATGCCCAAATTGCCGCCATTGCCCTGGCAGGTGGCTTACGCCTAGCCAACCGAAATGAGAAAGATTTCACGGATATTTCGGGGTTGATAGTGATTAATCCTTGGACGATGGGCCAATAGTTCCCCAAATCCAATCAATTAACGTGGTGTAAAAGCATCACCTATCCCGTTCACAAGCAGCGTTAAGGAATATTGAACTGTTCCTGAATGATTGATTTCACCCTCGACTTGAAACAGACGGCCCAAAATTTTTGTCCAAACAAAAAACGTAAGGGAATATCCTTCCTCCGCTGGATTGCAACGGGGTGGAAAAATGCGATCATCAAGCTCTTCGATGAGCTTGGCATCTTCTAAAAGTTTTTGCTGCCATGCTTCCGAATATGACCAAAGTTTCTCATACCGTTCTTTTGAGGGAGCTATTTGTGAGGCTTTTGTAATTAGCTTAGGTCTGCCAAGATAACTCAACTTTAACTCTGTAAACAAGGTTGCAAATTCTGTTGGTTGTGTTGGCAGCAGCTTAAGAAATTCTTCAAGTATTAGAAATTTCTCGAAATCCTGATTATTCAGATGGTTATCCAGCCAAAGGATTTCATCGCTGGCTGCAATGCGCGCCAAGATTACTTCAACTGTCGGTTCAAGTAACTGGAAAATTCTGGAGAATTCTGTGCTAAATCCAAGCTTTTCCTTGTAATGAATATGGTTAGGCTTCTGAAACATTCCCACGCGCTGATCTTCTACCAAGCCCACCGTTTCATACTCTAAATCAGGTGACGGGTTTTGGGCGTATTCGGTGAAGAAGTCGGTAAATTTCACTGCCAGCGGATCTTCAGGGGGCGGTGCTGCTGCGGGCTTTTTGCGAAAGAAGTCTCGGATTTTGCGTAACATTTACCCATCCTCTTAAAAAATTCTTGCAACGTGGCTTGCAAGTTACGGCCGTTTCCCTAATTACACAATTACCAAATTACTCAATTCCCCATAACCTACAGGTAATCAAAGAGATGGGAGAGATTTTGTTTGACCAGGTCTTGATCTTGTTTTGCTAGATGGCCAATTTTGCTGAGGATAAGACGGTTATCAAGCGTAAACAACTTCATTCTCACAACGGAGGGAGCTGTTAAGCCAGACTGCTTTTGGTTTTGTATGGCGCTATCCAGGGGCCACGGTTCGTTTTTCTGGCTGGTAATCATTGCCAATACAGAATGACCGATCTTTTCACCGAAATTTGTGCTTTGTGACAGTACCAGGGCTGGTCTTCGTTTTGTTTGGGCAGAGTCGGTAAATGGAAATGGCACGACAACAACATCGAATGGTTTATAGGTCACTGTACGCTTCCTCGTCGTGCTGTGATTCCCATTCACTCAGGGTAGGAACGAGGGCTTTGCTGAACTCAATATCAATTGGTCTTGCTTTTCTGAGCTTGATAACATCGCCTTCAATTTCAAACGCAATCACATCCCCTGCCTTGAGATTTAGTTTTTTTCTTACTTGTTCAGGGACTGTGGCTTGATATTTTTTTGTAAGTTTGCTAACGGCCGTTTGCATACCAACCTCCATGTTCACTTAAGTAATACGGTAATACTAGCACAACAAGTAATGCTAAACAATTATTAAATTACCAAATTTCCCAATTACTCCACCAACAGCAGCACAAACTCCACCCCCTGATCCGTGCGCAGATTGTGGCACGGGCCAGGGGTGCAGGTGGTGGGGTCGAACCAGCCCAGGCGGAGCTGCGTGGCTTCGTCCAGCGCGGGCGGGCTGAGGCGCTGCAAAATGAGGTCGCCGGGCTGCCAATGGGGGAACCAGATGCCTTGTGGGTCAGGCGCATCAAAACGGTAGGTGTCGGCCAGTTGGCTGCCGTCGGCGGCGAGGCTGTGGCTGAACTGTTGGCGCGGGGCGGTGGGAACGGCCGTTACCCGCCACGCCAGCACCAATCCCCCATCATCGAGCCATTCATACCCCAACAAACTTAATTCTTCGCCAAACTGAACATCCAGCGAGTTAGCCAGTTGAATTGAGGGCTGGGAAGGTAAAGTGTAGCTGGTGAAACGGCCGTTTCTCTCCACATCTGCCCCCCAACCCTGCAACTGCCTTTCCCAAAACGGATCGAGCGGCAGTTCAGACGGCCGTAACACCACCACCGGTTCCGCAGCAGGCAAAATGAGCGTGCCTTCCTGCGGATCAAAGTGGCTCAAAAGCAAATCGTCGTTTTGGCGCAGCAGGGTCATCGTGGGGCTGTCCATCGTGCTGGGGGACCAGCCAGCAATCGACGCGGCGGTGAGGTCGGAACGGCCGTCCAGATACCGCGCCATTTCCGTAAACGCCGCCTGCCAGACAAACGGCACGTCGCCGCCGTTGGGCCACGTCTGGAACTGTAAAACAGATGTTCGGGCAGCATAAAACAAAAGCAGCGTCAAGAGCAAAATTTTGGAACTTCTTGTGGATAAGTGGCGGATAACTGTGGATAACTGCCCTAATCTGTGCATAACCAGGGCAGGCAGCACGGTGAGTACAGGTAAAATCAAGATACTGCGGATGTGGCTGGGAGCGTTAATGGTGACGAGGCTGGGAGTAACTGCCGTTGCCAGCCAAAGCAGCAAAAAGGCATAACGCGGCTGCCGCCAGCGCCACAGGCAAAGCAGCAGCCCCGCATAAAAAAAAAGCGCCACAATTGGCTCAAATACCGGAGCCGACGGCACCCCCTCGCGCCACAGCGGATCCCCCACAAAGCCAAACATGCCCAGCAGCTTCAGGCCATTGCGCAGCACCGGCTGCCAATCGCCAGACCGCAGCGCTTGCAGCGGCACGTCCACCTCGCTGATGCGGAACTCTGCGCCGGGGGTGGTTTGCAAGAAGATGAACAGCGGCGCGGCCACGGCGGCAAACAGCACCACAAACAGCCCAATGCCCCGCCACCGCCGCTTGAAGTCGCGCCAATGAAAAATCGACAGGTAAACCAGCCACAGTCCGTAAAAAATCGGTACGGCGCGGGCAGCCATGTAGGTGTGCAGGCTGAGACCGGCGAAGAAACCGGCCAGAACAAACCGGCTGTTTTGTTTGTGGGCGTCGGCTTCCCACGCTTGCCACCAAAAATACGCCGCCAGCCCTGCCATTAATGGCAGGGAAATGGCGCGCAGGGCAAGACGGCCGTAAAACACCGGCCAAAACAACACTGCCAGCAATCCTGCGGCCATGAGCGCTACATTTTTGCCAAACAGCTTCCGCGCCAGGGCGAAGGTGACGGCCACACCAAGCAGGCCGCAAAACGCCGCAGGCAGGCGCAGCGCCAACACGTTGTCGCCGATCAGGGCAACGAAGCCGGTTTGCAGGTAGTGGAAGCCCGCCTCATGCCCGTAGGCGCGGGTGAAGTAGATGGCGTGTTCACCCGCCAAAATGGAGCGGTCGATAAGCCAGTTGGCCACCTCATCGTGGGTGATGCCGGGCGGGGAGAGGTTGTTCAACCCAAACAGCCGCAGCGCCGCCCCGGCCAGCAGCAGGACGGTCATGGCCCAGACGGGCTGGTGGCGCAGCAAACGATTCATCCTGCCGCGCTCCCCGCTACTTCCTCAGCAAACTGGCTGACAAATTGGCGCATGGTGTCGCGCAACGGCCGTCCCCATTCCTTTGCCGTCTCGGTGCTCAAATTTTCATAGCAGCTTATCTGGAAGTTGATCTGATCCAGAATCGTTGGTCCCATGCCCAGGCCTGCTTGAAATCGCTCCGTGAAATCATCAGCCGTGAAGCCCCACGTTTCGCCGCGTGGATGCTCTGGCAGGTAAACTGGCAGATGCGCTTTCGACGTGAAAGCGCGCATGAGCCCTACAGTCCCTAGTACATCGAGTCTGTCGGCATCGCATAAAATGTGGATGAGGGGCGTGGTGCCATCTAAACGGCCGTGATACACAATCGCCTCGCAAATTTCGGCAATCTCAGCGGGAGCAAACAGCCCGTTTTCCTGTAAAAACTGACCCGCCAGTTCGGCACCTACCCTGGGATGATCGCCTCGCTTGTCCACCACAGGCAGGCCAATGTCGTGCAGCAGGGCGGCAGCGGCCACACGATCCTGGTGTGGATAACCTTCCGCCTGCGCCAGCCGCAGCGCGTGGGCGTAAACCCGCCGCACATGGGACATCTCGTGGGCAATGCGAAACACCTCCACCACAAACGGGCCAGTCAACATCTTCTCGGCATACGCTTCAATTTGCTGTATTCGCTGAATATCCATGTTTTATCAGGGACGCGGACGAGCGCAGACAAGCGCGGAAAAATCCGCGTTCGTCCGCGTTAATCCGCGTCCAATTTAAGTAATCGCAGGCGGCGGGCGATGCCGTGGGGCAGGATGTTGCCCAGCACTTTTCGCTCTTCCGCACCGATAATGCCCAGCAGGAGCAGTCCGGCCGGATAAATGACCGCACCGATGAGCAGCCCGACGACGAGATGAACCTGCCCGCCCAACCACATGCCGCCAAACATGAGGGCGGTGAGGAGAAACGGCCGTCCCCACAACGCCCCCCACTGTATCCCCGCCATCTTCTGCCGCAGATAATAATCAAACAGCACCAGCAGCACCAGCTCGGACAAAATGGTGGTGACGCCCGCCGCCACATAACTGTAGCGCGGAATAAAAATGAGGTTGGCGATGATGTTGAACAACACCGCCACCGTGAAGGCACGCGGCTGTTTGCTCTCCAGCCCCAGGCTGATGAGCACGTAGTTGGTGACGCTGTTCAACCAGCCCAGCGGAATCGACCAGATGACGATTTGCAGGGCTATGGCCCCGGCGGGCAAAAACTCGGCCCCGGCCACAAGCTGCACCAGAGGCACCGCCAGATAATGCGTCACGGCGGCGACGGGCAGCGCCAGCAGCAGCATCAGCTTAAGCGACAGGGCATACATCTGCCGCGCCGCGTTGATGGATTCGGTAATGCGCCGCGAGATGATGGGGAAGAGCGCCAGGGTGAAGAACGAGGGCACAATTTGCAGGGCGTTGAACCATTTGTAAGCGCTGCTGTACCAGCCCGCTACCTCCTGCCCGTTGGGCAGCAGCACGCGCAGCAGGTAGCTGTCAATCGAAATGAACACGGTTTGCAGCAGGTGGATAAGCATGAGCGGGAAGCCAGCGTGCAGCATCTGCCGCTGGAGCGCCCAGTCGAGCCGCCACGGGCCGCGCAGGGTGTAGCGGCGCAGGGCAATCGCCAGCAGCAGGCTGAGGGTGATGACGTTGGTGAGGATGGAAACGGCCGCTAATCCCACAAAGCCAAAGCCCATCAGCAAAACCGTCACACCAAAGCCCACTTTAAGAATGGTGGTGACGGTGGTCATGGCGTTGGGCACTTCGGCTTCTTCATGGACGTAAAACAGGCCGGTCACGCCTTTGGACATGCCGGAAAAGACCATGCCGATCATGATCAGCGCCGTGGCCAACATTTCTGGCCGGGTGAGGGCGTTGGTCTGGCCGAGCAGGTTGGTGGTGGCGATGATGGCCACCACGGGCAGGCTGGCAATCGCCGCCGCCCCCAGGCGCAGGACGGTGGTGTTGAGCAGGTAGTTGGGCGCTTTGTCGCGGTCGCTGGCCACGTCGCGGATGAGCAGGATGTCCAGGCCAAAATTGGCCACAATGTCAAAAATCCCGGCGGTGACGATGGCCGTTTGGAAGCTGCCGGAGCCTGCCGGGCCGAGCAGCCGCAGGTAAAAGGCGGCAAAGCCAAAGTCGATCAATTTGTTGAATAGATTCAGAGCAATCGGAGCCAAACTGTTTTTCGCGAGGCTGCGGGTGACGCTTTGGCCGCCATCGGGCCGGTAGAAACGCTGCCAGCCCCAAACCACCGCGCCAAAGAGCAAAATGATCCCGGCCATGAAACTGCCCAATGCGCCCAGCTGAAAGCTGGTCGGGCTGTAGCGGAAGCGCACCTGCCAGTCGCCGGGTTGAAGCAAAACGCCCCGGAAGTTGCCATTGACGCGGGTGACGGATATTTCTGCTTCTTCGGCGTCGAGATTGGCGGACGGCCGTATCCAGGCCTTCCACCCCGGAAAATAACTGTCGTTTAGAATGAGCCAGCTGGGTTCGGAGACGGCCGTTTCCAGCACAACTTCCCGGTTGGTGTAGGTGGTGATCGCGGCTGGCTGGTAACTGCCAGAGATTGGTTCACTCTCCGCTCTCCAATTTCCAGGTTCTACATTCACAAATTGGCGCGGGTCGTATTGGGTGGTCATGGCGGTGAGGGGATTGGCGGAAACGGCCGTTGCCGTCCAGGGCAAAGTGTACGCACGGGGAGCTACGGCCGTATTCTCATAAATCCGCACCCCCTCCCCCTGCCACACCTCGGTAAACTTGGGCAGCGCAATCGTCTCGCTGGTGATGACGTACTTCACCCCCAGCACATCCAGCAGCGGCGAGTTGAGCGATTCCCAGTTGACGATGGGCTGAACGCGGTTGAACGGCAGTTCATTCTGCGGTTCGATGGCCGCCATGTACGCCGTGTACTGCCGGGGAATGATCGAATCGTAGCCGCGCACGTCGGGCAGATTGAACAGCCAGCCGGTGTTGGCATTAAACGGTTTGTCGCCGTTGGGGGCAAAGCTGGTGATTCGCCAGTGACCGGGCTGTGATTCCAGCCACTGCACCATCTCCGGCTTAAAGTCGAGCAGCGCCGGATCACTGCTGGCGTTAAAGCCGCGATTGGCCAGGAAGACATCTATGATGATGAGGATGACGGCGGCGTTGATCCAGGTCGGCTGTTTTCCTCCCCGCCCACTCAACCAAAACACGCCAGCCACACCCAGCAGCACCAATCCCAGCGTCAAAACTTGCCAAAAGGTGTAGCTGTAAAACGCCGTCGCCTCGGCAAAGGCAAACGGCGCCCCCGCCAGCCCCAGAAATACGCGCTCGATGAGGGGTTGGAAACGGCCGTACATCCCCCACGACACCGCCAACCCCACCAGCAGCAATATCCCACCGACGGCTGGCAGTAGATAAAGTTTTTGACGCAAAGGCTTGTCCTGAGCGAGGTCGAAGGAACGCAAAGCGATGGAAGGCGCAAAGGAGCTTCTTTTTCCTTTTAACCCTTTGCCCCTTTGCCCCTTTGCGTCAAAATCCCCCGGCACACCAACCCGCCAATTCTCCAAACTTTCCACGCCAAACCCCGCCAGCACCGCCACCGCCAGCGACAGCGGAAAGACCCAGCGGAACGGCGTGTGCAGCTGGTTCACAAAGGGCAGGCCATAATACAAAATGGCGTACAGCGGCGTACCAAAAATAAACGCCAGCGAAAAAAAGCTGAGCGCCGCAAAGAAACCGACGTGTGCCTTGCGCCGCCGCCAGCCGCCAATTACCCCAATCGCCGCCAAAAAGAGCGGCAAAACACCCAAATAAATCGCTCCTTCGACGTAATTTTTGATACCCCATTCAGTGTTGGTTTTGGGCTCACCATAATAATTTTGGCTTAGAGCCACCGCTTCGCCGCTGAACACATCCGTGTAGCTGTGGTGGCTTGGATTACCAAAAAAGTTAGGCAGCGCCAACGTCAGCACCCGCCGTGGCGGAAAGCCGTAGCCCATCACCTCGTCAAAGCTGGCCGACTCCTGGCGGAAGTTGACCTGCCCCAGTTCATACAGCGGCAGCAGCTGCACCGTTCCCAGCAGCAGGCCGAGGAGGACCATTGCCGCGAGAGAACTGCCAGTTTTCAGTAGCCAGTAATCAGTAAGCGGTAATCGGTTACCGGTAATCGGTGAACGGAAGTGCCACCATACAGTACCTAATCGCCAGGCGGCGTAGGCGGCCATGACAAGGAGCGTGTAAATAGTAAACTCGATGTGCCCGGCCAAAATTTGAAAGCCCAGCGCCACAGCCCCCAACCCAACCCACCAAAACGTCGTACTCTTTAACTTCTCACTTTTTACTGAATCCTGCTCACCGTTTACCGAATACTGTTTACTGATTACTGAATACCGATTACCGATTACTTTCTCAATGCAGCCCAGCAACAAGGGCAGCCACACCACCGCCCCGCTGATCATGGGGAAAACGGCCGCACTAATCACCAAAAATGCCCCGCCCTGGAACACCAGCCCGGCAATGAAGGCAGAGGGGCGGCGCAGGTGGAGGATACGGCCGTAAACATACATCAACGCCCCCGCCAGCCAGATCTGGCTGACCGTGTACCAGCCATACGCCTTGGTCAGCGGCAAAATGAGGAACAGCAGGCTAAACGGGTAATACGCCCCGTGCTGCCCCGCCGCCAAAAATGGCACCCCGGCAAACAGGTTCGGATTCCACAGCGGGATATCGCGGGCAAAAATTGTCTCCCGAACAAACTGTTTCCAGGCATAGTTTTGGATGATGAGGTCGCTGATGAGGGGGTTTTGCGGCTGCGTCAGGCCAAACTCGCTGGCGTAGGCGGCCCAGGGCGCCCATTGGTACAGGTTGTCCACTGGCAGCATCGTCTGCCCGCCCAGCGTCACGCTGCCAAAAAGCAGCAGCGGCAGCAGCCAAAAGCCCAGCAAGAACAGAAAATCAGTGCGAAATCGTTTCATAATTAAAAAGAAGTTCAACTTCTCCAAGAAGTTGAACTTCTAGCAATAGTTATTGCAAATTGTATCAAACTGTGAGGGGGATAAAAAACGGGAACCAGACCTAAAGCCGATGTTTGTCCAACGTGGCAAAAAGATCTTCCATGCTGCTGCCCTGGAAATGAAGAGAAGAAACGGCCGCAACATGCACCGTCAGCCGCTCAGACTCCGGCAGCTCATGCAGCCGCTGCCGTTCCAGCGCCGGGTAAAAATATTGAATCGAGGGGTGCAGCCGCACCTTGCAGCGCTCCGCCAGCTTTTGGCAAAGATCCGCCGACGTTAAAATTACAAAGTCGCCTGAATCCGCATGGCCCACAAAAGCATCGCCGCCGCCGCTTTCCTGCATTGCATTGGCAATCATCAGCGTCACCGCCCGCGACACATCATCGGCAGCCACAAAGCCAAACTTGTCGCGGAACTTGTTCAGGCCACGAATGCCCGCCATCACCACGCCCCAATCAGCCTGGTTGAGCAGTTGAGCCAGCTGTTCCCGCACCAGCGTGCCTTCCGGCAGACCCGTGACCGGATTCAGCAGCGTACTCATCTGCGCCCGACGCAGCGCATTGCGCACCCGCAGCCGCAGTTCCTGAATATCAAACGGCTTGGTGATGTAATCCACTGCGCCCAGTTCCAAACCAGCCAGCTTATCTTCGCGCTCTCGTTTTTCTGTGAGAAAGATAACCGGAATGTGCTGCGTTTTGCGCGAGCGGCGCAGCTGTCGGCACACTTCGTACCCGTCAATATCCGGCAGACGAATATCCAGCACCACCACATCTGGCACATTTTCAGAGATGCCCCCGACGGCATCCTGACCGCGTGAGGCAACAGTTACAAGATAGCCTTGCACGCGGAAATAAGCCCGGAGCATTTCGGCTAAATCATTATCATCCTCAACAATGAAGATTGTTTGACTTTTCTTTTCGGCATCGTTCATAACATTTACTTAAGGGCAAACCCAACAGACGGTATTTGTCAGGGTTTGCCGAACTGTCTGGTACAGACCTGTCAGGTTTTTTAGACAGTATCTGTGATTATTTGATCGGCTCTTTATCGATTTTGAACACGCAGGCTTCATCGCCTGCGGCGTGGCATTGAATCTCATCGACCCGAAATTCCAGTCCACCGCTTACCCAGCGCAAGGTTTCTTGCAAAATGCCCACCGCTATATAACAAATGGCCCTGTCTGAATGCTGGCCCCAGCACATGGAGCAGCGGTCGATGGTGTACAAAAAATGATCGTCTTTTTCTTCTACATGGCTGGTCTGGTCGCTGAACTGGGTGAAAATACGCGCTACAGCTGGGATACCAATTTTGAGCTTGGTTTTGAGCGGCAGCACTTTAAAGGCTAAATCGCTGACACCTGCTAATGCGCCAAACTGGCGCAGCCCACGGGAAAAGATGGCCCGACCACTGCGCAAGGCCAGCCCACGCCCGCCTCGTGGGCCATAAATTTCTTCCAGGCCGCGATTAATGTTACTGATATTGGCGAAATCAAATTCGCGTTCCAGGTTATCTGGGGGAGCGTTTTGAATATAGGTGTGCAGCTCAACAAGATTAAGCAGGGCATTTAAGCCATTGCGCCCCATGACTTCTTCGAGCGATGTTAACATGATGCGTCCCATCTTGTTAGGGTAGTAATAATTGCTTAGTGGGACTAAGTCTCTCACGAAAGCCTCCAAAGCTGCCTTACTGCTGGTAAAATGATGATTGCCGCACGTGGGCAAGTATAGCAAGCAGGTAATTTTTACACAAAGATTACCGTGTGTGCGGGTTTTAAATAGGAGTATTGTCTATGCAATCGTTACGATTTTGCTTGCTGTGAGAAAATTTGGCACTGGCGTCAGGCTCGTGCCATAATGACGCAAGGAAGGAGGGAGAAGTAATCAGTAAGCAGTGAAAAGTGAAAAGTGAGCAGTGGGTGGTACGCTGACTAACGAACTGGAGTATGGTATGGCACAGGCACAACTGTTGTTTCCGCCGGATTTTTTGTGGGGGACGGCAACGGCCGCTTTTCAGGTAGAAGGGAATAACAATAACAGCGATTGGTGGACGTGGGAGCAGGGAGACGGCCGTATCCTGCACAACCACAAATCTGGGCTGGCCAGCAACTGGTGGGCCAACGCCGAAGCCGACCTGGACCTGGCGGCTGAGATGGGCACCAACGCCCACCGCCTCTCGCTGGAATGGAGCCGCATCGAGCCAGAACCGAGCGTCTTTGACGATGCCGCTCTGGGCCGCTACCGGGAAATTTTGCAGGGAATGCATAACCGGGGCATTGAGCCAATGGTAACGCTGCACCATTTCAGCAATCCGCTCTGGCTGGTGGCAAAGGGAGATTTTGGCAGCGAAGTGGTGGTCGATTACTTCCGGCGGTATACGGCCAAAGTGGTGGATGTGCTGGGCGACCTCATCCCTAAGTGGATCACCCTCAACGAGCCGATGGTTTACGTGTTTATGCGCTATCTGGCCAAAGTTTTCCCGGCGGGCCAGCAGAGCGGCTGGGGCGGGGCGCTAGGTGCCATTCCCAACCTGCTGCGCTGCCATGCGGCGGCGTACCACACAATTAAGGAAAAGCTGCCGCAGGCGCAGGTGGGCGTGGCTAAAAACATGGCCGTCTTGCAGGCCCGCCCCGGCAGCTCAGCGGTGAGCCGCTGGTGGGCGGGGCGGTTGAGTTGGTTGTTAAATGGGATGTGGCTGGATTCGATGGCAAACGGCCGTCTCTACTTCCCCGTCGGCCGCCGCACCATTCCCAATCTGGCAGGCAGCTTCGATTTTATCGGCCTGAATTACTATACGCGCTTTTATGTCAACTTTCCGCCATTTGGCGGGCTGCTCTCACAGCGGTGGGAACCAGGCGCGGTGGTGAGCGATGGCAACTACGGCGAAATCTACCCCGCCGGGCTGTTCCAGATGATTGAGGCGCTGCTGCCGTACAAAAAGCCAATCTACATTACGGAAAATGGGGTGCCGGATAAGGATGACCGGTTACGGCCGTCTTTCCTCATGACCCATTTGCGCGAGGTGTGGCGGGCGCTCAGCTTTTGCTACCCGGTGATGGGCTACTATCATTGGAGCCTGGTGGACAACTTTGAGTGGGATCGCGGCTGGACGCAGCGTTTTGGCCTGATTGAGATGAATCCTGAGACACAAGAGAGAAGATGGCGAGAAAGCGGCCGTTTGTACCAGGACATCTGCCACAGCCGCAGCCTCACCAGCCACCAGGCCGGAAAATACGCCCCCGACTTACTGCAAACTATCTTCAGAGGCAGTGATCCAGACAGTGGCTGATGAAAATGATCGTTACAAACAGATGACTACTCGTATAAAGTAGACATTATTGGAATTAACGTTATGTCAAAAAATAATCCGCAGATTGGCGCAAATGGCGCTCGCAGATTAAAGGCAAAAAATCTACGAAATCTGCGTTAATCTCAATTCTTATTTCCGATATTGTCTAGTAATTTCAGAAATGGGACACAGATTTTTGTCTACGCATCCAGCGATTCTTCCACCGACTGCGACACATCAACCGAAGCATCTTCGGCTCGCTGAAACACCAGCTGATTATCTACTTCGTCGATATGAACCATGTCACCGGCGCTAAACTCGCCCCGCAGCAGCTTCACCGACAGCGGGCTTTCCACAAAGCGCTGCAAAGCACGGCGCAGCGGTCGAGCGCCAAAATCTTCATCGAAACCCTGTTTGGCCAGCCAACGCTGCGCAGCTTCGGTAAGAATAATGGAGAGGCCACCCTGCTCCGACAGGCGCTCTTGCACCTCTTTCATTTGCATCGTCACAATTTCTACCACGTGCGCTTCACTTAGTGGCTCAAAGATGATGATCTCGTCGATCCGGTTGATGAACTCTGGTCGGAACGTTTTCCTGAGGGCCTCTTCGATCCGTTTGTGGTCAGTGGCATCATCGCCGCTCTGCGTACCGGCAAAACCAAGCGCCCCGGAGCTTTTCACAAAGGAGGTACCCACATTGCTGGTCATGACGATCACGGCGTTACGGAAGTTCACCAGCCGCCCCTGGCCATCGGTTAAACGGCCGTCATCCAGCAGTTGCAGCAGCGCATTCCACACATCCGGGTGAGCCTTCTCAATTTCATCGAACAGCACGACGGAATACGGCCGTCTCCGTACCTGCTCCGTCAACTGGCCACCCTGCTCATACCCAACATACCCGGGCGGCGCCCCAAACAGGCGGCTCACCGTATGCTGCTCCCGGTACTCGCTCATGTCTACCCGAATCAGGGCATCCTCATCATCAAAAAGGAATTCGGCCATTGCCTTGGCCAGTTCCGTCTTGCCCACACCAGAGCTGCCCAAAAAGATAAACGAGCCAATCGGGCGGCGTGGGTCGCTCATGCCAGACCGGCTGCGCCGAATCGCGTCAGACAGCGCCTCGATGGCCCGATTCTGCCCCACGATGCGCTCATGCAGGCGCTCTTCCATTTGCAGCAGCTTCTCGGCTTCCGTTTCCATCATTTGCGTCACCGGAATGCCCGTCCAGGAAGCCACCACCCCGGCAATATCTTCCTCAGTCACAATCTCATCCAGCTCATTTTCCGACTGCCACTTTTCGCGGGCAGCGGCAAACTCGCCTTCCAGACGCAGCCGCTCGGCACGCACCGTTGCCGCCCGCTCATAATCACGAACCGTGTGTGCTTCTTCCTCTTCGGCTGTGAGCTTGTCCAGCTCCATCTTGAGGGCTTTCAGGTCGGCGGGCAGCGTGTGCAGCGCCACGCGCAGCTTCGCCGCCGCCTCATCCATTAAATCAATCGCTTTGTCCGGCAGCCGCCGATCCATCACATACCGCTGCGACAGCTTTACGGCAGCCACCAGCGCATCATCGGCATACGTTACTTTGTGATGCTGCTCGTAACGGCCGCGCAGGCCGCGCAGCATCTCAATTGTGTCATCCACCGAAGGTTCATCTACAAAAACAGGGGCAAAACGGCGCTCAAGGGCGCTGTCTTTTTCAATGTATTGGCGGTACTCATCCAGCGTAGTGGCCCCCACACATTGCAGCTCGCCACGAGCCAGGGCAGGCTTCAGCATGTTGCTGGCGTCCATTGCCCCTTGTGCCGAACCAGCGCCTACTACGGTATGCAGCTCGTCAATAAAGAGGATGATCTCCCCCTGTGCCCGCTGAATTTCTTCCATCGACGCCTTGAGGCGTTCTTCAAACTCGCCCCGGAAGCGGCTGCCCGCAATCATCGCGCCCAAATCGAGCGAAACGACCTTTTTGTTGAGCAGGTTTTCCGGTACGTCATTTTTGTTGATTTTTTGGGCCAATCCTTCCACGATGGCCGTCTTGCCCACGCCCGCTTCGCCAATAAGCACCGGGTTATTTTTGGTGCGACGGCTCAGCACCTGCACCACCCGCAAGATTTCATCATCTCGTCCAATGACGGGGTCCAGCTTCCCTTCACGGGCCAGCTGGGTGAGATCGCGGCTGTATTTTTCCAGCGTACGGTAGCGGCTTTCCGCCTGCCGATCGGTAACGCGGGCACCGCCACGCAGCTCTTGAATGCTGTTTAGCACCCGCTCACGGGTGATGGCAAACTCCTGCAGAATGCGTGCCGCAGGGGTGTTGCGTTCACTCAAAATAGCCAGGAAAAGATGTTCGGTGGAGATGAATTCATCTTTTAGCCGATTGGCTTCCCCCTGGGCCAGTTCCAGCACGGTACGGATGCGGGGGGTGTAGAAAATCTGCCCCACGCCACCGCCGTAGACGGATACTTTAGGGCTGTTGCGCAGCTCTTCCTCAATGCGCTGCTGAAGGGCGGCACCATCAATTTTTAGCTGTTCAAGCATTTGAGGAACAGCGCCGTCGTCCTGGCGCAGCAGCGCCAAAAAAAGATGTTCGGTATCGACCTGGGTATGATTGTACTCCTGAGTGAGTTCATACGCTCTGGCGGCTGCATCCTGGGCACGTTCCGTGAATCTGTCAAATCGCATGTTTATTTCCTTATTTTTCCATTTAACCGCAGATTTCGCGTTTTCATTTTTTTAGGTGACTACAAACCGCGAAGGGCGCAAAGGACACCAAGATAAGAGAAAAACTTTGCGCTCTCTGCGTTCTTTGCGGTGATATCCCACAGAGGCTTGGTAGCTACTTTTTTAGATTCTAACGCACTTGCGGTAATTTACGGCCGTTACTTTACCCGCTAATAATAGGATTCTCGTAAGAATCAGGCCTGCTTTTGTTAACAGTTTCTAAAGCAGTCGGATTCCTTCCATTTCTTCGTAGCCATCCCCCCAGGCCAAAATCTTGAACGGCGTCACCTCGATGAGCCGCCAGGTGGCGCTGTCGTCGTAGCGAAAATCCCACTCGTACTTGTGGTAAAAGTAATCGGCCAGCGTCTCCACGACGCTCCGGTCGGCCACATGGGCCTCGCCTTCAATGATGACCACGCTTTGTGGATCGGGCAAAGAGAGGGAGACGGCCTGGTTATGGTACATATTGACAAACTTCTGGGTGTCGCTGCCGGTGGCGAAGTAAATTTTGCCATCAAGCCAGATAAACCAAAGGGGGACAAGGTGGGGACGGCCGTCGAAGCGCACGGTGGCCAACCAGATGGTCGTTTCGCGCCCCAATCGGCCTTCAATGGCTCGCCAGCGTTCCGGGTTTCGTCGTCTCACACAGAAATTATACGAAAAAAAACGGTAATCGGTAGGGCAGTGATCAGTGGGTCAGTGTTCAGTGGGTCAGTAAGTCAGTGGTCAGTGGGTCAGTGTTCAGTAGCGGATCACTGATTACTGGTTACTGATTACTGGTTACTGATTACCGACAATCGATCCCCGTGCCAAACGGCCGTTTCCACCCCCACATGCTCTAAATGCAGCAGCTGCTCTACCTGCCGGGCATATGGTTCCGCTGCGCCGGTGGTGAGGAAGCGCACGCTGCCAGTTTGGGTACCGTCGGCCAGCAGGTTGTGCTGGCGCAGCACGACGCCCGTGTGGCGAGCTACGGCTGGTGCGGGATCGATGATGGCAACGGCCGTTCCCACAATCCGCTCCACCACCGGCAGCACAAAGGGATAATGGGTACAGCCCAGCACGACGGTATCCACCCCAGCCGCCAGCATGGGCTCAAGCGCCTGCTGCAAAATGTGGTGCACTGCCAGGCTGTCCAGCCGCCCCGCCTCAATTTCTGGCACCAGCCCCAGGCATGGGTCTTCCCAAACCGACACCCCCTGAGCATATTCGGCCGTGAGCCGGGCGTAACGATCGCTGGCAAACGTGCCACCCGTGGCCAAAATACCCACCTTGCCGCTCTGCGTCTGGCGGGCAGCGGGCTTCACCGCCGGCTCCATGCCCACAAAGGGCAGGGCAAACTGCTGTCGCAGCAGGCTCAATGCCGCCGCCGAGGCGGTGTTGCAGGCCACCACGACTGCCTTCACGTTGCGTTGCAGAAAAAACTGGGTGATGCCCTGGCTAAACTGAACAATTTCCTGGGCCGAGCGCGCCCCATACGGCACGTGTCCCTGGTCTGCCAGGTAGACAAACTGCTCCGCAGGCAGCTGTGCCCGCAAATGGCGCAGCACAGAAAGACCGCCTACGCCTGAATCAAATACGCCGATGGGTTGCTGGGTCATTTCGGTATTCGGTAATCAGTAATCGGTGAACCGTTTACCGATTACTGTTTACTGTTTACTGATAACTGATTACCGGTTCAGAAGCCGCTTCTACCAATCCCTGAAACAGCCCCAGCATGTGCGGTACGTTGTGGATAAGGTTTTCGGGGTGCCACTGCACGCCGATGGCATACGGATGGCCGATAACTTCGATGCCTTCGATGAGGCCGTCGGGGGCAACGGCCGTTGCCCGCAGGTCATTGGCCAGCCGCCGGATACCTTGATGATGCAGGCTGTTTACGGCCGTTTCCGTCCGACCCAGCTGCCGGGCCAACAAAGAATCCGGTTCGATGGTGACAGCGTGGGCCAGGTAGTTGCGCGGATGGCTGTTGACGTGTTCATGATGCATTGCCTGGGGCATCAGCAGTTCCACATCTTCCCAAAGCGAGCCGCCCAGGGCGACGTTGAGCACCTGCAAGCCCCGGCAGATGGCCAGGAGCGGTTTTTGTTGGGCAACGGCCGTACGCGCCACCGTTAATTCTACCCGGTCCCGATCTTCATCAATGCCACCCACCGTGGGATGCCCCTGCCCCTGGTAGACACCCGGCTCAATATCACCGCCGCCGGGCAGCAAAATGCCATCCATCTGCTGAATCACCACCTGCAAATCCTCATCGCTAAGGCCCAGTGGAATCATCACCGGTACGCCGCCAGCGGCCACAATAGCCTCCAGATACGAAGGCATCAGGCCCAAAATATCAATTGGCGGATTTTGACCAGAAAATTTGCGGTAGGTTGTACACCCAATTAACGGTTTGCGTGTCGAAACGCTCATGCCTGTCTCCAAATTATCAAAGAATTATTGTTTTGTTTGCCTTGTACGTAACCGTTCACCCCAGAAGAAAAGGGACACAGATTCCCACAGATGAACACAGATTAAAACCATCCAAAATCTGTGAAAATCTGTGTTCATCTGTGTCCTATTCAAAAGAGGCTGAACGCTTACCATTGTACCTGGTTGTTACGAGAAAACAGGTAACAAAAAAGGGTGAAAGCTATGATGCTTTCACCCAGTTTTTGGTGCCAGATAAATAATCTGGTTTGGCGACACCACTTAAACCGCATACAGCGAACACCGGGAAATTGTGGTGATACGGCCGTTACACGGTGAAGTTTCAATCCCTAAAAAACACGCTTTTCGCGCAGACGTGCCGATTTACCCGTGCGGTTGCGCAAGTAATACAGCTGCGCCCGACGCACATAAGCGTGACGATGCACATCGATTTTTTCAATACGGGGGGAGTTCAGCAAAAAGGTACGCTCTACGCCAACGCCGTTGGAAGCGATGCGGCGCACCGTAAAATTGCTGTTGTTGCCGCTGCGCCGCAGACGAATGACCGTGCCGCGCACAATCTGGGATCGCTCGTTGCGCTCGCCCACGTTAATGCGCACATGAACCGTGACATCATCACCGATGTTCAGTTCAGGCAGCGCCTCGTTTTTTTCATTATCAAAAGTTTTCAGTAGCAAATCAGACATAATTCCATCTCCAGCGGCCGTAACCCGCGAATTTTTTAGCTTATGTTATCCGTCAACTGCAAATATTGCTTGCATTTTCACATAAAGATAGCCCGCGCGGCGGGCTAGGAGAGGAAATATAACACGACAGCGGCTGGCGGGCAAGGATTTTACCTGGATTTTCGGGGCAATATGTCTGGGTAAACGGCCGTTCACCCATTCCCCTAAAAGCCAACAAAAAAGCCCCAACCAATCGTTGGAGCTTTTTCATTTTCAACCGTAAAGCCGAGCCTTAGCCAGCTTTCTTGAGGACGGGCAGTCCGTTACGGCTTTCGGAAACCATATACCCATCCGGAACTGCGTCCAGGGAACCATCTTTGATTTCTTTGGCGAAGAAGTAGATCGTTTGGGTACGGCCGTTTTTCAACGTAGTGTCTTTGCGATGTAAATAATAGGTGCGGTCTTTAGAATTTGTAAAACTGTAAGCCATTTTTTCCTTCCTTGTACAAATTTAGATTTCCAGACTAATTGGCTAAATAGGGATCAATCTGGATTGTTATTTTGCGCCCCTGAGAATTTTGCCACGAGAGGCAGCGACTGACCATGTTAGATCAATATTGCCCAGTTGGCAAGAATTTGCCCAAAAGTATTAAGGCTTTGTCTCATTGAGGCGAGCCAGGAGCGCCTGTGAGCGCAAAATGCGGCGTACATGGGGCGTTTGCATGGGCGCATTGTGGCCATCGATGTACGTATTGACCTTTTCGTCTAGCAGGTCCGACAGCATCGCCATATCCAGCATCTGGTCAGCGGGGTTTTCGTAGCCGGGGGCCGGGTAGTAGCAGTCGCCCAAAAACATAACGCCATCCTCCACCACCTTGATGACGGTAGAATCGGCCGCGTGGACACCGCCCACATGAACCAACTCCAGTGATACACCGCCAAATTGCAGGCGGTCGCGCTCCTCGTAGGTGATTTCCGGCAAAACAATTTCAAACTGTGCCCAATCTTCGGCCGTCCATTCCAAAATGAGCCTTGGATTACGCTCTACCTTGGTGCGCAGGTAGCTTTCACCCACGTTTTCCTGGCGCATCTGGGTTAAAAAGTGGTGGCTCAGGCGATGGGCAACCACGGGCACGCCGTACACACAGGCCCCAAAAGAGTGGTCCCAATGGTGATGGGTATAAATGACATGACTGATTGGCGGCGCGTCCATCGCTGCCAGCGTGGCCTGCATCTGCCGTGCCAGGTGCAGGCTGTTGCCCGCATCGATGAGGATAGTTTGGTCAGCGGTCATCACCACGCCGACAGTCGCCTGTACCCGGTTTTTATCCGGGTGGCGCGGCAAAATCCAGACGTGGGGTGAGATTTGGGTGAGTTTGAGTAGAGAATTAGACATTTTTCGTTTGCGAGTGTACCAGTTAGTGCGTCTGCCAGTCTACCAGTCTGCCAGTTTGCGTGTGATGAGTGGACCTTTTACTCGCAGGCTGGCCACTCGCCACTGGCAAACTTTATAGAAAGTTGCTTACGATGGCCCTAACTCCGATTATTAATCGGTCGGCTTTTGCCCGGTGTGGATGGCCACGGTGCCGAACATAAACAACTTGTACGCCACGTTCTGCAAGCCGGTTTCACGCATGATGTCGGCCAGCATGCCCGGGGTTTTGAACTGCTGGGTGCTATCTGGCAGGTACCGGTAGGCGTCGGACTCGCCGGTGAGCAGCTTGCCCAGCAGGGGGATGATGGTGTTGAGGTGGATGAGGATAAACGGCCGTAACAAATTCCGCTTCGGTGGGCTGGATTCCAGCACCACCACCCGCCCGCCCGGCTTCGTCACCCGCATCTGCTCACGGAATGCGCCCGGCACGTCGATGACGTTGCGCATGAGAAAACCAGAGGTGACGGCATCAAAATAATTATCGGGAAAAGGGAGCGCGAGAGTGTCTGAACCGACCCACTGGATCGGCTGGCGCTCCGGGATTTGTTTGCCCGCCTGCATCATCTCCACCGTAAAATCGCCGCCCACGGCCTGCAAGCCGGGCACCTGGCGCAGCGCTTCAAGGGCGATGTCCCCCGTGCCGGTAGCGATGTCGAGGAGACGGCCGTTTTGCGGCAAATTGGCTTGCTGAATGACGCAGCGTCGCCACTTGATGTCCTGTCCAGCAGTCATCAGCCGGTTCATTAAATCATAGCGACCCGCAATGCGGGCAAACATGCTTTGCACGTACTGTGCGCGTTCTTGTCCTTGGAGATGTGTCATTGTGAAAACCTTTTTGAAGGCGAAAAGGGGCATGTAATTGGGTAATTAGGTAAATTAGTAATTGGTAAATGTTCCCGCTCTTGCCAGTTGTTTTGGCCTTGATCATAGAACGTTTGCCGATTTTGTCCATCACTTTTGGCAGGAATAGGGCAATCGCAATTACTCAATTACGCAATCCCCCAACCGCTAATTTTGCTACAATCTGCCCAATGGAGATTTATCTGTTTGGTTCATGCCAGATTGTATGGCAGGGGCAGCCCTTTACCCTGCCGCGCCGCCAGCTGCGCGCCTTGCTCTACAGGCTGGCGGCACAGCTGGAACCTGTTTCCCGGGCGCATCTCGCCTTCCTCTTTTGGCCAGATGAACCAGACGCCGCTGCCCGCCGTTCCCTGACTCGCCTGCTGTCCAGCCTGCGGGTCGCCCTGCCACACTCCCACATGCTGCTGCTCAGCGAAGAAACGGCCGCTCTCAACCCTACCTTCATTACCTCCGACAGTGACGCATTTGCGCGGGACTGCACGGCGACAGACACGGCCGTTCTCGCCCAAACGGCCACCCTTTACCGAGGCCCGTTTATGGCCGGGTTTTCTCTCCCAGACGCTGCCGAATACGAAGCATGGCAGATGCAAACTACTTACGATTTCGCCGCACAGCACCTGGCTTTGTTGGCCAACCTGGTGGCTCGCTGTACGGCCGCTGCCGATTACGCCAGCGCTATCCCCTACGCCCGCCAATACCTGGCCGCCGACAACCTCGATGAAACGATGCACCGCCGCCTGATTGCCCTGTATACGGCCGTTGGCGAACGCACCGCCGCCCTGCGCCAGTATGAACAGTGCGCTCTCATTTTGGAGCGTGAACTGGGCGTCAGCCCGCTGCCGCAAACCCGCGCCGCCCTCCACCCCCAGCCGACGACAATCACGACACCCAGCCTGCCACTTCTGCCCTCGCTTGAACTGCCGCTGCTGGGGCGAGAGGAAGCGCTGGCACAGATGGAGATGGCTTACAACCAGTTTAAACACGGCCGTTTGCCCGGAGGCGGCCTCATTCTCATCACCGGGGAGTCGGGCATGGGCAAATCACGGCTGCTGCGCGAATTTGTCACGGGGCAGCCAGGGCTTATTCTCGGCGGCAGCAGCTACCCCGGCGGCCAATCTTTGCCCTATCACCCCCTCATTCAGGCGCTGCGAGCCAGCCTGCACCGGGCCGATTTGTGGACGGCCGTTCCCAGCCACTGGCTCAGCGAACTACTGCCCCTGCTGCCAGACCTGCGGGCACACTTTCCCGCGCTGGCAGCGCCGCTAACCGCGCCGCCTACCCTGGCCCAGGCGCGGCTTTTTGCCGCGCTGGGGCAGACGTTCCACACCTTTGCCGCCATTGGCCCCGTTGCCCTTTGTCTGGATGATTTGCAGTGGGCCGATGAGGCGACGCTGGCCTGGCTGCAATTTATCGCCGGGCAGTGGGCGCACATCCAGATCACCATTTTTGCCACCACGCCCGCGGCCGATGCCCGCTCCTTAGCGCCGCTGCGGCAGGCGTTTGGCCGCGTCGGACGGCTGGCAATGATAGAACTCACTGGCTTAACGGCCGTTTCCGTTCAGCAGCTTCTGTTGCAGTTAGCGCCCAATACAGCCCCGCCGCTGGCCGCCACTACGTCCGCACGCATCCAAACCATCACCGCTGGCAACCCGTTCTTCATCCTGGAAATTTTGCGCGACCTGCAAGAAACGGAGCAGTTGGCCCACCCCCCGGCCGATTTACCGCTGCCCGCTTCCGTCCGGGAAGCGATTCAGGCACGATTGGAACATCTCAGCCCTATCGCCCACCAGCTGCTGGAAGCCGCCACCATTCTCACCCCGCTGCTGGATGAGACACTGCTCCAGCTCACCTCTGGTCGCACGGAACCAGAAACGGCCGATGCCCTGGACGAACTGCTGGCCCACCAACTGCTGCAAATCGACAATGCCCAATCGGCAACATCCGCGCTGGCCTTTCCCCACGCCTTGCTGCCAACGGCCGTTTTGCATACCCTCACCCCCTGGCGACAAAAGCTGCTGCACCGGCGTGCCGGGGAGGCGCTGACCCAGCTTCAACCCAACAACGCCGCCGCCCTGGCCCATCATTTTGCCGCTGCCGGGGAATGGCAAACGGCCGTTACCCACACCCAACGCGCCGCCGCCCAGGCACGAGACCTGTACGCCTACGAAGTGGCCCTCACGCTGCTGAACAACGCGTTTGCGCTGCTGCCCCACCTGCCCCAGCCAGACGAAGCCCGCCGCTCGCTGCTGCGCCAACGGCTGACGCTGCACCGCACCCTGGTGCAGATCCCCGCCTGGCAGGCCGACGCCGCCGAGCTGCTGCACCTGGCCAACGCGGCCAACAACATCCCGGCCCGGTTAGAGGCGCTGGAGGCACAGATCAGCCTCTACGTGCTGCAATCTGATTTTGCGCGGGTAGAGTCAACGGCCGTTCAGGCCCTAACCCTGGCGGAACAAACAGGGGACCGGCTGGCAGAGGCGCGTCTGCGCCAGACCATCGGCTGGCACCTGGCCGACGCCCTGGGGCGCTCACGTGAGGGGCTGGCCCAATTGCAAATGGCGTGTACCCTGGCCAAAGAAGTGGGGGATACGGCCGTTTTATACCAATCCCTCTGCCACCTGGCCTTTGCCCAACGCGGCGAGGGGCAGTGTGCCGCCGCCCGCGCCAGCGCCGAAGCGGCGTTGGCTCTCACCCCATACCGGCCAGACAGCCCGCCGCACCCCGCCTTTGCCGATGCCCTGCGCGAACTGGGCGAAGCCAACGCCTACCTGGGGCGCTGGCAGGAGGCGCGGGAACAGTTACGGCCGCTGCGCGATCTCTACCAGACATTGGCCGACCCGTGGGCCTACGGCGCGGTGCTGTACAACTACGGCCTGTACAGCAGCAACATGGGCCAGCATGAGGAAGCGATTGCCTCGCTGCGCGAACTGGTAGCCCTCAGCGAATCAGTAGGGCTGCCCGCCGACTCCGACTACGGCATCTGGCACCGGGTGGGGCTGGGGCGGGTGCTGCTGGCCGCCGGGAAACTAGTGGAAGCCGGTGAGCTGTTGGGTGGGCTGCATACGGCAAAGTTGGGGTTGGGACGGCCGTATCTTGCCTGGGCACGCACCGTGGCTGAATATCACCTGCTGATGGCTGATGCGGCGGCGGCGTTGGCGGTGCTGCAACCGGCGGTCGATTGGTGGCGGCAGGCCGTCAGCCTGCATGATGCCGATGTGCTGCTGCTGTTGGCCCAGGCGCTGTTGGCAGTGGGAGATAGGGCAGGGGCGGCAGCGGCCGTTGCCGAAGCCACCACTCACCTGGCACCCACCGACATCGCCCGCTACCACCTGCGCCTGCATTGGACTCGCTATCAAATCAGCAACGACCCAGCTGACCTGTACGCTGCCAGGGTTGAATTAGAGAGTCAGGTAGCTGCCTTCCATGACCTCGTCTTACGCCAGGCTTTCCTGGATAACGTTCCTCTCCACCGCCAAATTGCCACGTCTTAATCATCTAGAAACCCACCGGGACAAGAGACATTGGAAAACATCGGCTCAACCAGATTTTGCAGCGGTCAAAATTCAATTTGTGCCACATCCCATCATTTGAGATCTTTACAGATTGAGACCATCCCAATTAAAATGAACGCCAGGCCAACAACTGCCCAAACACCAGATGCAATCACCATGGAGAGAGTTATGAATCAGAATTCAGCGCTCAAAACATATGCCGCGTTTGCCGCTACGGTCGTTATTGGCGGTGCAAACTTTATCGCAGTCAGCTTTAGCAACAAAGAAATGCCACCGCTTTTTGGCGCAGCCCTTCGGTTCGCGCTGGCGGCTTTGCTCTTTTTCTTGATTGCACGCGCCTGGCGCATACCCCTGGCGCGTGGCCGATCCGCTGCAGGCGCGGCGCTTTATGGCCTTTTGGGTTTTGGCGTCGCTTACGCACTTCTCTATTACTCGCTGGTCGGTCTCGCGGCCGGGACAACGGCCGTAATCGTTGCCGCTGTCCCTCTATTCACCCTGGCAATCGCAGTCCTGCTTGGCCAGGAGCGTTTCACTCTGCGCGGGATTTTGGGAAGCATTCTGGTGATTGCTGGCATCGCGGTGCTGTCCTTGGGTGCGCTGGGCGGTGACCTCAGCTACTCCTATCTGCTCGCCGCCATCCTCGGCGCAATGGTTATGGCCGCCTCCAGCGTAGTCGCCAAGTCCTTCCCCGATGTACATCCCGTCAACATGAACGCCATCGGCATGACAACCGGAACAATCTTCCTCATCGTAAGCTCGCTCCTACTGCGTGAACCTTGGGCCTTACCACGCTTACCCCAGACATTGCTGGCCGTTAGTTGGCTGGTGATCTTCGGGTCTGTAGGGCTCTTCCAACTTTTCCTCTACGTGATCAGGCGACTGACCGCCTCAGCAACCGTTTATGCCGTTGCCGGAATGCCGGTGATTGCGGCCGTTCTTGGGGTGTTCATGCTCGACCAACCGATCACGGCAACGGTGCTGGTAGGGGGAGCCATGGTTATGATAGCTGTTTACGTCGGTGCCATCTCCAGCAAGTCATAATTTGTACACTCTTGGCCATCAGCACAACATAATCATGCCTCTGGAACGTATCTCTGGCTTGTCTACTTGAAGCCAGCCGCCGCCCCTGTTACCGGACATTTCTCGCCGGACTAAAAATCCTCTATTCACCCTCTTTTTGCAGACAATTTGCGGACACCCCCCGGCTATACTGCAACCCAATGAGCAATGAAACGGTGCAGTACACCTCTTACCTGGTGCGGTTGTGGCTGGCTAACGGAGCCGATGGGTTGGGCACGGCAGACGGGGTGTTCCGGCGCTACCACGCCGAAGTTGAGCATATCCAAACCGGCCAGCGCCACCAGTTCTACACCCCTGCCGACCTCTGGACCTTTCTCCACCGGCATTTTCCAACAGGAGAACAAAATGAGACGAGTGACGATTAGGCGCGGCCGCTGCCAACGGTATCGGTGATTGTGGTAGGGCAAACGGCCGTACCCATAAAAAAGGAGACTGATGATGAAGTTAAAAAATCTGTGGTTCTTGATTGTACCTTTATTGGTGCTGGCAGTGATTTTGCCCTGGCGGCAAACGGCCGTTAGCGCCAACACCGCACCGGTAACAAAACCGACACCGGACGAAAGGTTGGTTGAAATGGTGCAAACGACTGGTCTCATTCCAGTTATTGTAGGGCTGCAAGTGCCGGATTTTGCGCTGAAGGGGGGGGATGAGGCGCAGCAGATAGAGGTCATTCGCCAGGCGCAAACGGCCGTTCTCAACGCACTCTCCGGGTACCCCATCCAAAACGTCAAGCAGTTCCCCTACATCCCCTACATGGCCCTGTGGGTCGATGAGGCCGGGCTGCTGGCGCTGTACCAGACGGAGGGGGTAACGGCCGTCTACGAAGACGAAGCCTACGCGCCCCACACTCCCAGCAGCAGCCTCATTATTCGTTCAGACAGCGCCAACAACCTGGGCTATCGTGGCCAGGGGCAGACGGTGGCTGTGCTGGATACAGGTATCAACCGCACCCACCCCGATTTGAACGGCAAAATTGTGTCTGAGGCATGTTATTCCACGACCAGCGCGGCTAACTTGTCTACCACGCTTTGCCCCAACGGCAGCAGCAGCCAGACAGGCACCGGCGCGGCCAACCCTCCGGCCAACTTTGTAGCGGGTTACGATCACGGTACCCACGTGGCGGGCATTGTGGCCGGGGTAGCGCCCCAGGCCAACATCATCGGCATCCAGGTTTTCTCACGGTATACAGATGTGGCCGGCGCGCCCCCCAGTACCTTAACGCCATGCGCCAACAGCGGACGGCCGTCTCCCTGTACCTTCTCTTATGCGTCTGATCAGATATTGGGGTTGCAGCGCGTCCTTGCCTTGCGCACCACCTATAACATTGCCGCCGTCAACATGAGTCTGGGCGGCGGCGCCTATTCCAGCAACTGCGATAACCTGAATGCGGCGCTAACAACCACCATTAACAATCTGCGCCTGGTAGGCATCACCACCGTTATTTCGGCGGGCAACAACGGCTATCGGGGCAATATCGGCTCGCCTGCCTGTATCTCCTATGCGGTGAGTGTGGGGGCGACCACCTCCACGCCCGGCCCAATGGCGGCAAACCTGGTGCCAGACTACAGCAATGCGGCCAACATCATGACCCTGTTTGCGCCTGGGGGGTTGATCAATTCGGCCGTGCCCACCTGGGCCACCAACTGCGGGCCGGGCATCGCCCCCGTCAGCAGCCGCTGTTACAAACAGGGGACGTCTATGGCTGCGCCCCATGTAGCTGGCGCTTTGGCCGTGATGCGTTCGGCCGCACCCGCCGCCACCGTGACCCAAATGATCAACGCCCTGACCAGTACTGGGCCATTTATCACCGACGCCCGCCCTGGTGGGTTTGTGACCAAACGGCGGCTGGACGTGTATGCCGCCACCTGCCAGCTCGTCGGCTGCGATCAGGATGATTACCGCACCTTTGTTTTGGGGCAGACCCTGGTGGGCACGGTGGGCGTCGGCACAGATTACACCGATGTTTACTACTTTGACGGCACGGCCAACCAGCGGCTGCGCCTCAGCATGATCCGGCTTTCCGGCACGTTGGACCCATTTCTGGTGCTGGTTGACCCATACGGCAATCTGGTCGCCCTGAATAACGACGGCGGTGGGGGCACCAATGCTCTGATCGATCCCGTCTACCTGCCCTACACAGGACGCTACACCATCTATGCCAACAGCTGGTCTGGCTCTGGCGGTTACCAGCTGACGGTCTCTACCGGCACTTACCTGTCTAACCCCGTGCCCACGCTGCTCAGCATGAACCGCACCTCGGCCACCATCAACAGCCCGGCCGGGTTCTGGGTAGGCATTACCGGCAACAACTTCCTGCCCAGTTCGGTGGTGCGCTGGAATGGGAGCAACCGGCCCACCTCCTACAGCAGCCCTACCTTCATCTGGGGTTGGGTCAATGCCACCGATACCAACACGTTGGGGACATACAGCATGACGGTATATAACCCCACGCCCGGGGGCGGCACGTCGTTTGGGCAGAGCTTCCAAATTACGGCCGAACCGTTGGGCGTCAGCGAAATGCTCTCGCCGCTGCCAGACAGCAGCGTGCCTGTGGGGGTGCAGCAAACCTTCGCCATCAGCTGGACCCATCCCATCAGCTCCTGGCGGGTGATGCAAAACATCGACATTCGCCTGAAAGATGTGTCGGACCAGACGGCACTGTGGCTGCGCTTTACCGAAGGCAGCCCCACCAGCACCCTCTCGCTGCTCAACAGCAGCGGCGAACAGATTGGCATCAGTCCCTTGGTCAGCGGGCAGTGGGGGCAGCCGGAAGAGATCGTTGTTACCGACACGGTGACGCTGCACATGGCCGACACCATCTTTTTTGGCTCTGGGCAAACGGTGATTATTAGCCCAACGGTGAGCTTTGGCAGCCTGGCCCCAGGGCGATACATGGTGGAGTTTACGGTAAACAATGACGACGGCGAGATACAGGATGCCGACGTAGTGGGGGCGTTTTACGTGCTGCCGCCGGGCTGCACTACGGCGCTAACGGCCGTAGCTGTCAGCGGCCCCAGCACAGGCATGGTGAACACCGATTACCAGTTTACCGCTGCGACTGTGCCGATGGGGCTGCCTGGGGTCAGCTACACCTGGTCGCCCGAGCCGGTGAGCGGCCAGGGTACGGCCGTTGCCACCTTCAACTGGTCAGAAACGGGTCCGCAGCCGGTCAACGTGGTGGCGCAGCATTGCAGCGGCTTTCTGGCCGATGTCGCCAGCGCCAGCCTGCGCACCACAACGGCCCCAGACCTGGAAATTGGCAAAACTGCCCCGCCTGCCGCGCTGCCCGGCCAGCCAATCACCTACACCCTAACCGTCCGCAACAACGGGGCGCAAACGGCGACCAATCTGCAGGTGGTAGACAGCCTGCCCGCCGGGGCAACCTACCTCAGCGGCGGCACGCTGGTGGGGAATGAGGTGCGCTGGACGATTCCCAGCCTGGCCGGGTACGGGGCGGAAGCGGCAGTGAGTGTGGTGGTAACGGCCGTTTCCGACCTCAGCAACGAGACCTACAGCGTGACGGCCAATGGCGGTCACAGCGCCAGCGGCATCGAGGTGGCGCATACTCGCCTGGTGGATGTGCTGGTAACGGTGACACCAGGGATCAGTGAAACCGTGGCGTATGGCGGCAACCTGGTGGCCATTCCCGAAGGCTCGGTCTTTGCCCCGACCCAGGTGGCCTATACCGAACTGGATTCGTTGAGCTACCCGCTGCCGGTAAGCGGCCGTTTTGCCAATCGCGCCTTCCGCCTGGACGCTTACCAGGAACCCGCGCCAGACAGCGAGTGGCGGTTTGGTGAGCGCCTGACGTTTGTCGTGACCTACAGCAACAGCGACATCAGCGGGCTGGATGAGGCGCTGCTGCGCCTGCTGTATTGGGACGGCAACCAGTGGCGCAGTAACGGCATAACATGTGCGCGGGATTTGGCAGCCAATACATTGACGTGTACGGTCGAAACACCCCCAGCCACCACCTTTGCCCTCTTTGAGTACGTTGACCAGGTGTTTTTGCCGATGATTGTGAAGTAGAAACGTGAAACGTGAAGCGTGAAACGTGAAGTTTCTCACGTTTCACGTTTCACGCTTCAGTTCCTTGGAGGTAAACGATGAAACAAAAAGGTTGGTTGATTGCGTTTTGCAGTTTGGTTTTAGGGATGGTTTTGGTGTTGGGGGGCAGACGACTGCTGGCGGAAACGGCCGTTCCTGCTCCAGACGCCCCCAGCGCTCCGGCCGTCGCCCCTTCCGTCATTAGCTTCCAAGGGTTTCTCACCGACAGCGGCGGCAGCCCGGTGGCCAATGGCAGCTACCCGATGCAGTTTGGGCTGTACAGCGCCAGCAGCGGCGGTTCACCCATCTGGGCAGAGAGCCACGGCAGCGTGGCGGTGAGCAATGGTTACTTTGCGGTGCTGCTGGGCGGCGGTTCTTGCACGGCAGGCTGTCCACTGGATGCGGCCGATTTTAGCGGCGCAATCCGCTACTTGCAGAGCAGCGTGGATACGGGCAGCGGTTTTGTCACCTTCCCCCGTCAGCAGATGGCGGCGGTGCCCTACGCTATGCAGGCCGATGTGGCTTCATCCGCCCCGTGGAGCGGCCTGACGGGCGTGCCCGCCGGTTTTGCCGACGGCATCGACAACGTGGGGGTGGCTTACGACAACGTCATCACCGTGGCCAAAAGCGGCGGCGACTACAGCTCGGTGGCGGCGGCGCTGAACAGCATCGGCGACGCTTCGGCCAGCAATCCGTACCTGGTGCGGGTGATGCCCGGCGTCTACACGGAAACGGAGCTGGTGACGGTGAAGGCGTACGTCCATGTGCTGGGCAGCGGGCCGCTGGTGACGGTCATCACCTCGGCGCGTACCGGCGGTTCGCCCAACAACGGGGCGGCGACGGTGGATTTGCTGGATAACGGCCGTATCAGCCAGATCACCGTGCGCAACACCGGCACGGGCACGTTTGGCATTGCCCTGTACAGCGCCTTGAGCACGCGAACGGCCGTTGTCGATGGCGTGGTCGCCGAAGCGATTGGCGCGGGTGGCGTGGGGCATTACGCCGCCTACTGGAACGACGCCGAGGCGGTGATTCGTAACAGCACCCTCTTTGCCGGCGGGGCGACGGGTTTTGGCACCAGCGTCAACGCGGGTTTTGGCAGCGTCAACATCAGCGGCGGCTTCCCTCAGGCGCTTATCGAAAACAGCAGCCTCATGGGCGGCTCGGCCAGCAATCTGGAAAACTGCAACGACAACAGCGGCACTGGCTTTGGGATGCAGTTGAGCAATTCCTCGCCGATGGTGCGCAACACCTACATTTGCGGCGGCCATCGCGGCATTGGTCTGTACACAAATGGCAATCCCCAGGTGCAAAACAGCAGCGTCAAGGCTAGCTCCAATACTGGCGCCTTTTTGTTTGAGCTGCCCAGCACGGGCAGTATTTCGCTGGCCAATTCTGGGATGAGCTACGTGGGCAACAAGTCTACCGGTGCGGGCACCGGGCTGCGCTGCATTCACAGCTACAGTCTGGGCACCTACGCGGCGGTGAGCAATGGGACAACAACAGCGACGGCGTGTAATTAGGGATTGGAGATTGGAGATTGCATAATCTCCAATCTCTCCTCTTCTGCTGGGAGAACTGGATGATGACAGGCAGGCAATGGAAACAGCGATGGGCGGCAGGGGCGGCGATTGGGCTGCTGCTGCTGGGGATAGGGCTGGCGCTGGCGGCGGGGGAACTGCTGCCGCGCAGCCAGGTGAGCGGTGGGGGTGGGGCAGTGGCCAGCGGAGGGTTGGCGCTGCATACGGCCGTAGGCCAACCCGCAGCCGGGGCGGTGACAATGGCCGGGGCGACGCTGTGCAGCGGCTTTTGGTGCGGCCTGGGCGCGCCGGGCGGCCCCCTGCTGGGGGAGATGCGGGTTTATTTGCCGGTGGTGATACGGCCGTAGGGTTGCAAATCTGGAGTACACGGCGCAAAAACAGTATACTATCAATGGTAAAGATGTTCGACAGAATGAGCAGCCTGAGTAAGGATGGCACATATGAGTGAAATAGAGGTGTTAACCAACAATAGTGTTGCTACGCGATTGCAGAAGTTAGCCAGTTTGTATCAGCAGCAGCAGGCCAGTGAAGTGATGACGCGCACCCTGGATAAACTGCTGCGCTATGAAACAGAGCACAGCCAGGAACAGTTAAACCAATTACAGGAAGAGATGCGTCAGTTCGAGGAAACCTACAAGCTCTCTTCTGACGAGTTCTACCAGCGGTTTCAGGCGGGCCAGACAGATGACCGTATGGACTATGTTGAATGGGCGTCTATGGTGCAAATGGCACGCAATTTGCAGGCAAGGCTTGATTTGTTGGCTAATGATTGAGCATTCATGAGTATTAACGATTATTTGCGTACTGTGAAAGAGCGGCTATGTTTTCAAGATTGGGCCAATCTTAAAGATTGGCCCAATCTCCTTGCAAAATTTAATCGCGCTGACGCGCGAGAAGAGGCGGGACTCCGCTACCGCTCGCCCGCCAGGAAAAGTGGACAGAGGTCATGGAGATGGGGGACGAACCCCCACCACCACCCGGAAACCGCGGAGGTCGAGGCGGTGGTATGGAACGTAGCCGTGGCGGAGGGCCGTGCGTGCGTTTAAACGGAGGCTTACCCACGAGCCGCCGCGCACCACGCGAGAATTTTGTTCCTCGTTAAACCAGGAACCCGTCCACTCCCACACATTGCCACTCATGTCAGACGCTCCCACCCAACTCTCGCCTGCCGGGTAGCTGCCCACCGGCGCGGTGTAAGCGTAGCCATCATCCCAGGCCGTATCTTGGTAATAGAGAGGGCAGTTGGTATCGCAAAAGTTAAGCCGTGCGCCGTCAAATTCAGCACCCCAGGGATAATCTGTCCCCGTCTGGCCAACGGCCGCATATTCCCACTCCGCTTCGGTGGGTAAAGCATGGCTCCAATCGCCGCTAACTGCCCCCGTTTCATTCAACCAGGTGGTGTAAGCGGCCGCATCAAACCAGGAAACTCCCACAACAGGATATTCAGCCCCGTTAAAATTATCATCTTCAGCAAAGGCTGACGGTTCACAAGCGCCAGCAGCCACGCACAACTGGTATTGGGCGTTACTCACCTCGTATTTAGCAATCCAATACCCTTCTGTAGGGGCGTCTACGCCGCTTGCCAGCACAAAAGGCGCCTCCGGCGGCGGCACATAGACCAGCACCATGCCATTTGGGCCCGTCCATTCGCTGCCTAATTGGGCAGCCATTGGCGGCAAGTTGGGGTCAACGGTTGGGGATGGTGTGTGGCTGGGCATAACTGTCGGGCTGTCGGCGGTGATGATCGGCAGCAATTCAGCCACGGAAGTTGGGGGCGGTGTGCGGCTGGGCGTGGCTGTCGGGCTGTCGCCAAAGCCCTCGAAAAGCAAGAATAAGGCCAACATCCCCACCAATGCGCCGCCAACCCGGCCCCAAAACGGGATACGGCGCAGCCAGCGGATTTGGGCGTCGCGCTGGCTTTGGCGTTGGCCGCGCCGGGCTTGCTCCGCCAACTGGTTTACATTCCGGTAATTGGGAACCAGCGCCCCAATTTGCCGCGCCAGTTCCAGGGCTGTGTCCCAGTCGGTGGCCTCCAGGGCCGTTTGCAAACGGAGGAGCAGCCGGTCGGCTTTCACTCTCTGCGCCTCTTCGTCTGCGGTGGCCTGCCGGGCTTTAGCCAACAGGTCATCTGTATCCCGGTAATCGGGGTACAAAACAGTGATTTGTACGGCCGTTGTTTGCGCTTTTTGCCACTCTCTGTTGGCCAGGGCTGCTTGCAGCTGCCGGTACAGCCCGGCCAGTTCGGCCATCACCTCTGGCTGCAACACCTGCCACAACGCCTCCACCCCGGCTTTGTAATCGCTTTGGAAGGAAACCCGTTGGTAAGTGCGCCAGAGTGGGGGCAGATCGGCTGCTTTAACAGCGAGGGGAATGAAGCGCAGCACGTTTTCATGTTCCAGGTCAATGGCGACGCTCGTTTCACTGTTGACCCATTTGGAACGGACCGCATCGGGGGTGATGGAGAGCAAAAAAACGCCGCTTTCGGCCAATCCCCGGTTGATGGCATCGACCCATTTTTCGCCAGGGCGGATGCTGTCCGGCGCAAGCCAGATTTCCCAGCCGTGGCGGCGCAAATCGTTGGCCAATTGATGGGCAAAGTCGGCATCCTGCCGGGCGTGGCTGAGGAAAATCTGGCGGGGGTTGCGCTCCGGTGCGGCGGACGGCGGCGCGGCCTCCAGGTCAACGGGGACAGACAGGTCTGGCCACTCAGTTTTAGGCCGCAAATGGGCGCAAAAATTGAGCAGGTCATCTAGCCGCCGTTCCCGGTCGAGACGCAGCACAAGTTCGCGGGTGCGGGCGGACAGGGTTTCACCAGGCAAATCGTCGTAACGGATGCCCAGGCGGAAGCAAAGTTCGCGCAGCTCTTCCAAATCGAAATGGTTATGGATAAGATCGCGTATCTGGGTGAGCAATTCGGTTTTGGGAGGTTGCGCCATGCTGCTGCTCTGGTCGTAAAAGGTTTATGGATGGGTTGACTGACCGAAATTATAGCCCAATCTGGCAAAAGGCAGAAACGGAGCAGCGGTTTGTGAATGAGGACAGGTGACCACGTGCCATTTGTGCATGTGGGCACAGGTTCTAGGGGAATTCTGCGTCGTCTTCGGGGAAAACAGCCTCATCCGCCTCATCTTCCCCCACAATTTCCCGCGCCTTGCTGGTGCCGGTGGGCGGGCCGATAATGCCCATCTCCTCCATCGCATCCATCAGGCGGGCGGCGCGGGTGTAGCCGATGCGGAAGCGGCGCTGGAGCAGCGAGGTGGACGCCTTGTTCAGCTTGCGCACCATCTCAATCGCTTCCGGCAGCAGATCGTCATCAGTCGCCGCGGGCGATGGTTCGTTTTCCATCTCTTGCAGCGCTTCCCACAACGGCTGCTGTTTGGTTTCTGGTTTGGCGGGGGCCGGGGGCGTCGGTCGCGGAGGTTCCGGTTTGGGGTCGGAAACGGCCGTTTTCCGGTTCACAATCGTGGGAGCATCTTCTTCAACCGGCTGCGCCGCCGATTTCCCCATATTCACCACCGGGGCATCAACCGTGGTCGGTTTGGCGGGGGGCGGGGCCTGTTTTTCAGCTGGTTTCATCACGGGCGGCGCAGGTGTAGGCAGCGACATAGCCGGAATATCGACTGGCTTGGGCTGCACGCTGTCGGCCGCAGAGACCACGTTGAAGCGGCGGGCTGCCTGCCAGTAGCCAATCAGCTTGTTCAGCTCGCCATCGCTCACAAAGCAGCCCTGCGAGCGCACCGGGGCGGCGGCGTCTGGGCTTTGGTAGAGCATATCGCCCTGCCCCAGCAGCCGCTCCGCACCGGTCGAGTCTAAAATGACGCGGCTGTCGATGCTGGACGCGACGGCAAAGGCGACGCGGGCGGGAAAGTTGGCCTTGATCAGACCAGTAACGACATCGACAGACGGCCGTTGCGTGGCAATCACCATATGTATCCCGGTGGCCCGTGCCAGCTGCGCCAGCCGGGTAATGCCTCGCTCCGTCTCTTCGGGCGACAACATCATCAAATCGGCCAGCTCATCAACGATAATCACAATGTAGGCCAGCGGCTCAATCGACTTGTTCCGTTTTGTCTTGCTGTTGTAATCCACAATATTGCGCGCCCCGACCTCGGCAAACATTTTGTACCGATTGTCCATCTCGCGCATGGCCCACTGCAGCACGCCAATCACCTTGTCCATCTCCACCACCACCGGGGCGGCCAGATGGGGAATGCCGTTGTAGCCCGTCAGCTCCACCCGTTTGGGATCGACCATCACCATTTTGAGCTGTTCTGGGGTGTTCAGCAGCAGCAGGCTGGCAATAATGGCGTTGACGCAGACCGATTTACCGGACCCAGTGGCCCCGGCAATGAGCAGGTGGGGCATACTGGCCAGATCGGCCACGATGGGCTGCCCGGCCACATCCTGCCCCAAACCAATGCGCAGGGGGGATTTGAGCTTGCCAAAAGCGGCCGTTTCCATCACGTCCCGCAAAGAAACCAGCGCCTTGGCCGGATTGGGCACCTCGATGCCCACGTACCCTTTGCCCGGTACCGGGGCCTGAATACGAATCGATTGGGCGTGCAGGGCCAGCGTCAAATCGTCGGCCAGACCGGCGATTTTGCCCACCTTCACCTTGGTTCGCTTGCCGCCGCGCATCTCGATGAAACTTGGCTCCACGCCAAACTGGGTAATGGTTGGCCCTTGGTTGATCTCCACCACGGTGGCGGGTGCACCGAAGCTTTCCAGGGTGTGCTCGATAATTTCCACCTGTTCTCGAATGATTGCACTGCTTGGGTCCAGGTCGGTACCCGATTCTAAAATTTCGCTGACGGCGGGTAGTTTCCAGTTGGGTTGGGGGAAACGGCCGTTGCCGCCCAAAAATACCGGTGTCACAATGGTGGGCGTCTCGGCTGGCTCTGGGGCAAATTTACCGCGTGTACCTCGGCCAGCGCGGGCAGGTTGGGCAGTCGGTTTCGGCTCTGATTTGGCAGCGGCCGTTTCCGCCTGGCCCGGGGTCGGACTCGCGGCCGCTTTAGCCAGATCGGGAATCAGGCGCGGCTGCACCAGTTCGGTAACGGGGGGGCGCGGCTGGCGGCCTGGGTTGAGGGGAATATCGCGGCTGGTGGTGCGGCTGGCGGGGATGGGTTGAGACGGCCGTTTCTGGAACAACCCCTGCAAAAAATGCCCCATATCTTCTCGCGTCACGCCAGAAACCAAAATGGTGCCCACAATGGCCAGCACGGTCAGGGTAAAAACAGCGCCCAGGTTGCCAGCGGCCGTCATCAGCACCGTGGCGATCAAGCCACCCAGATACCCTCCCCCTTTCCCCGCCTGGGCAATCACCCAGGGATCAAAAAATTCGTTGTCTAACATCAGCAGGGTAACCGAGGCAAAGCCCTCAAAGGCCAGGTAGAGCAGTCCAGCTCCGGTGAGGCGGTAGGCGGGCAGCGCTGGCGGCTGCTCCATGCCCCACAGCACCAAATACAGCCCCACGCCGCCGGTGATGAGCGGCAGTATCACGCCGCCCCAACCAAAGCTGCGGCGCATCAGCCCCGCCAGCGCGGTGGTGAGCTGCCCCTGGTTGGGCGACAGCAGGCTCAGCACCAAAATCACGGTGATAAAGATGATAAGGATGCCCACCATGAGCGCTTTTTGGGCGACATTGAAGCTGATGGGCTGGCTGGTTTTTTTGCGCGTGCGCGTGGTAGTCGTTTTTTTGCGGGGCGTACGCTTGCCCGTGCCACCACGAGTAGTGGGGGTTTTGGCTTCCGTTTTACGGCTGGTCGGTTTGCGCGTACTCGTGTTTTTCTTAGCCATAGCTCAGATGTTCCTATCGGTCAGCGGGCATTATAACATGGATACAGCCGTACGTCAGCCAGCATTGCCAAACAACGAGGATTTCGAGAAATTTATTCTGCTTGAAGAATTTCTATGGATATTTCCTTTTTGCCTTCGCAAACGCCAGCGCATCCTCATAAGGCGCAGAGCCAATGCCCGGGCGCTGTTGTTCAGGATCAACATAAATGTGAACAGCATAGCGCCCTAGCAGGCTGTCGGAGAAAGAAGAATAGGACACAGATGGGCGCAAGTTGCGCACACAGATAGACACAGATTTTGACCTGAAATTGAGTAAAATCTGTGTTAATCTGTGAAAATCTGTGTCCCATTAAAAGGAAAACAGACTTTTCCGACAGCCTGCTAGGCCGTCGCTTTCTGACTGGCTTAAAAGGCACACACCGACCATGCTGCCATCTGCAGAATATCTTCTATTTTTACCATGTTTTGCTCTCTGCCTTGAGATTCCTGATTGGTCCAATCTTGCAGATTGGACCAATCTCAGCCCCTAAGTCCAAACAGGACTCCATTGGCCAATCATCATGAGTTGCTCTTCCGGCACTTCGTCCAGTTCGCCGTTGAGGATAGCCTTTACGGTGGCCATCGTTTCCGGCAGGGGCACATAGGCGGCAGGCGTGCCCGACCACGGCTCGGCCACCGTGAGCGGCTGGGAAAGGAAGCGGTGCAGCCGCCGCCCGCGAATAATCGCCTCGCGTTCGGCGTCACCGTAATAGGCCATGTCAAACCCGGCCATGCCCTGATTGTGGTAGATGAGATGCAAATCGGCGTAGCGGCGAGCCAGGCGCACGGCCGTTTCCGCCAAAGCCGCATGTGCCTCATCTTCATAATGATGGCTGTACGAGCGCAGCATGTCGATGGCGGGCCACCAACCCTCCCCGGCACGGAGTCGATCGAAGGTAACGGCCGTATCCAAATCAGCCAGCGCTTCCGGTTCCGCACCAATGCTCTCGATGCCGTCATACAGCACCGTCACGTTGGCCAGCGCATCCAGCACGGCAAAAGTTGACATAACGCCCTCGGTGGGGATGATGCCGGTATCGACGACGAAGAGGACGGGCTGACTCGCGGCAAGCGCCTGCACCTGCTTCACGGCTTGTGCGGCTAGATGCTGCTTGCGGGCAGCTGAATCGGTCATTATGCCAGTGACTAATTCCACGTAAGCCTCAACGCCGCAGTTACGCCACTGCCATCTCCGGCTTTGGGCAGTAAACTCACCGCGTTCCAGCACAAGCTGGACGGTTCTGCCCTGGTAAACCGTAGCCATTCGTTGCATCAATTCTCCTACCAACACATCGATGCCAATACCGGAGAGCGGCGTAAAAATGCCGTTGCGCCCACCCCATTTGAAAGGGGCAATCAGGTCGATGATTTTGAGGCCCGTTTCCCAAATCCGCATTGTTTTGGTTGGCTGAATGATGGGTGCATCTGCATTTTCTGTGCCTCCAAGCAGCTTAACGATGGCGGATAATCCTTTGAGTTGGGCCCAGTCGAGCGGCGTGCGCTCCTGGCTGTCCTTGCTTACCGCATCACTGTCGTAATCCAACAGCAGCTTCACAACTTCAGGCCGGTTGCGGATGACTGCCTTATGCAAAGCTGCTTGTTTGTGCGGCGTCAGAATTTGTGGATCGGCACCATGTTCCAGCAACCATTGAACCAGGGCCGTCTGACCCATGTGAACTGCTTGGTGCAGCGGCGTGTTGCCACCACGATCCAACACATTTACATCCGCGCCTGCTTCCAGGAGGAGGGCGGCCAGTGGCTGGTTACCTGTGCTCGCAGCCCAGTGCAGCGCCGTGATCCCTAGCGGCCAGTGCCATCCATCGGAAGCCACGCCCCATTCCGTTTGGGTGATCAGCAGATCCAGATCGCGCCGGATCAACTGCCGGATTTGCAGCAGATCGTTGTTTTTGAGGGCAATAAAAAAGGTAATGCGATTACTAAATTTGTCGTCTTGTGAAGGACGGTATGCTTTGCTTGTCATGGGACTTATACTCTCCTTGAGCTGTTGTCGCGCGTCGTAAAGACGCTTTTTTACAGTTGATAGGGGCAGATGCAGTTGATGGGCGGCCTCTTGGTAGGAACGGCCGTTCAAATAAAACAACCTCGTTACTTCCCGGTAAATCTCCGGCAAGTTATTCACGGCTGCCTGAACCGCCTGCTGTCGCTGCATTTGCTCCAGCATCGCTTCCGGACCGGTGAGGTCACTGGCCAAATCCGGGGCGTCATCCAGCGCCAGCAAAGTTGCTCGCTGGCCTCGCGTCAGCCGGTCGCACTGCTTCAGCACGATGCGCCGCAGCCAGCCCGGGAACGCTTGCGGCTCGCGCAGGCTGGGCAGGCAGCGGTACGCTTCCCAGAATGCTTCCTGCGTCGCGTCCTGTGCCTGCTGCTGCTGGCCCAGAAAACCATAGGCTGTGAAGTAAGCCATGTCCTGAAACTGGACCACCAACTGGCCAAATGCGGAACGGTTGCCTTGTTGAACGGCCGTAACCAATTTTACATAATCACTCATCTACCCAATACCTGATTTCAACGTTTTGAAGGCCTTCTGCTAAACGTAAACCGCTATGGGTTTGGGAAACAAACAGACAAAAGCGGTTTAGGTAAAAGTCCCAAATGCACCTGTAAAAGTTACCAAAAATCCAAAAGTGTTGCCTCGATTAGCCCAAACCGATCATAATATCTGGATACCGATAAGCTGACCACAACATAAACAAGGACGCTGAACCATGCGTGAAGCCGATTTCCTCCAACAATTCCTCCACCTCCTCAACGCAGACGTGCTTGGCCTGGACCTGGAACAAAAAACAAGTTTACTCCGTACCCTTTGCCATAAAGCACAGCATGCGCCCGAAAAAACGTTGCCCACCTGCCGCATCGTCTCATTCATCACCGGCCGTCGTCCCATTGATGAAGCCGCCCACCCTGGCCTGGGTTCCAGCGACAATACCAGCATGATCTGTAACTTTTCAGACCCCGAAACAAACAAAACCTATATCTTGTTTGAGCTAACGGGGCTGGAACAATACAGTGCCGAGGAATGTGAATCTCTCACTCTCGATGTAACCCTTTCTTTTGCCGGGACAGACAACTCTCAGCAAACTTATCCAATTCCAGGTTGGAATAAGCGCCCCATCGAACCGATGATCTTCAAAAAAGTGCGGGGGGAGAATCCCACCCTTCACCCCATCTCCCTGCGAGATATTGCTGGGCACAATCTAGTGGTGGCTTTGTCACCTGAAAAGGATTTTCTGCCCGTAGCGTGGGCCTGGGACGAACTGGATCCCTCAATTCGGGCAACGGCAACCGATGGCTCGGACCCCTTTACGTTTGGCCATTTGTTCACCCAGATTGTGCATATCTCTATTCGATTGACTCATCACGGGGTGCCCATAGCCGCTGCCCAAACTGTGCTGGACGTTTGTGATACCCGGCGGTATGGCTCCCTGTACCAGCGTATTGTCGAACGTCTGCTAAAACCAGACACAGAACAACAAGCTCGAAGAGCAGGGGTGAACTCTTTAGATGTTTCCTTCCATCCCTGGTTTCCGGTCTTGAAAATTGGTTCAGACAAAGCGGACCTTTACACAGATGCTCTAGTTGAAGATATTGTTCATAAAAAACGCCACCTGACCGATCCCAAATGGTTGATGCGCGTCGGCCTGTATCTGGAACTGCTTACCTGTATTGGCATATTTGAAGCCGTTAAAGAAGACGTCGGCGACTTGCTCAGCCCGGCGGAGCGGGCCGCTTACGAACAGCATCCCTTTTTTGCCGAGATTCGCCATCGTCTCAATCCTAAAGCTTGGCGCAAAGTATGGGAACTGCGAGAAATATCGTTCCCAAAGTTTGGCCTGCCGCAAACTGGCCCGGTTTCCAGCATGAATTTGCTGCAAAAGAAAAAAGCGACATTAGCCTTTCTACAAGTCCATCACGATGATTTGAAACATGCCATTGCCCTGGCTGGAAAGAACGAGTACAACGCCCAGGAAACGTGGCACAGAGTTTTTCGTGATGCAGAGCGAGCGGTACTGCGCAAAACGAATGATGCTTTCCCTGAGCTGGGCTTTCTAGACAACACGCTGAAAGAGATTATCCTTTGGCATCAAAAGGGGAAAACCGCCCTTACGGGAACCTCGCTAAAACAGATAACCAACTTTGTTGGCGATCAGGATGGCCTGTTTGCATCCGCTTGCAGCCAATACCGGGCTTCGATGAATGAGGTTGCGGAGTGGGCCAAGCACCACAGCCTGATGGACTTTACCGGAAAAGAATGTGTGCCTCATCAAGTAAGCCTGTTGCAGGCGTATATGGAAAAACAAACCGGGCAAGTGGAACGTTTGCAGCGCCGAGATGGCTATACAGATTCATTAGAAACCATTGTTAAACTTCCAGCAGAATTCAAAGGTTCTTCGGAACTGATCTATGAACTGCTTTCGGAACTGCCACTTTTCCGAGTACTGACCCCAGAAGAGCGGCATCAGCTGGCCAATACAGCCCGCGAGATTGTGTTGGGCCCGATGGAACGAATCATCGTAGAGGGGCGGGCAGGCTCCTCCCTTTTTTTGGTTGGAGCTGGTCGGTTGGAAGTGCTCATTCGGCAGGCCGATGGCGTTGATAAAGTGATTGACATCAAGGGTAGAGGGGATGTCGTGGGGGAGGTGTCGCTGTTAACCGGGGCACCGCGCACGGCCACCGTGCGGGCGATGGAAAGCGCCACCGTCTATGAAATTGGCAAGCGTCAATATCAGCCAATTATCCAGGCCAGGCCTGAACTGGTTGATGAATTGGCCAGGATGATGCAAGAACATATGCAAAACATTCATGCGCAGCGGGAAGCCTACGCCACCGAAAACGAAACGATTGCCGTTAAAGAGCGTATCTGGCGGTTTTTCTTTGGAAGTTAGCGCTGGAGTTTCATATTGCTCAGGATAGCTTTCTAATAAAAAAGCAGCCGCGCATTTCCAGGTGATCATGCTAAGAAAGCGCGGCTACCCTGTTCAATCGTCCATCTAAAATCGTAAACCATCAATTCCTACGGTGTCAGGCGCTTTTGGTCACGCGGGAACAGCGTCGCCAGCCGCAAATTGGGCAGCCCCAACAGCTGCATCAGCAGCCGCTCCAGCCCAATGGCGAAGCCGCCGTGTGGCGGCATACCATAGCGGAATGCTTCCAGGTATGTCTCGAACGGTTCGATGGGCAGATTAGCTTTGACCAGCGCTGCCAGGTAGTCGGCATAAATATGCAGCCGCTGCCCACCAGTGATCAGTTCCGTGCCGCGAAACAGCAGGTCGAATGAGTTGGAGTAGGCGAGATTTTGCGGGTCGGGATGGGTGTAGAACGGCCGTTTCCCCATCGGATACCCCACCACAAACAAAAAGTCGCTGCCGTGCTCCTGCTGCGCCCAGGTGCCCAGCCAGCGCTCATCCTGCGGCGACAGGTCCGGCTCGCCCCGCACGTCCACCCCGTGCCGCTGCCAGATTAGCTCCTGCGCCGCCGCAAAATGGATGTGCGGTATTTCCGCCGGGACCGTGGGAAGATTTGCCTGCAACAGCGTCAGCTCCGCCCCATAGTTGGCCGCCAGCGCTTCAAAAATCCCCGCCAGCACCGTGCGCACCAGTCCCATTACCGTAAAATGGTTCTCGATGAAGCCAAACTCTACGTCCAGGCTGACATACTCGTTGACGTGGCGCGTCGTGTCGTGCGGCTCGGCGCGAAAAACCGGCCCCACCTCAAAGACGCGGGCAAACACCCCCACCATGATCTGCTTGTAAAACTGCGGGCTTTGTGCCAAAAATGCCTGCCCCTCGAAATAGTTCAGGGCAAAGACATTCGCTCCGCTTTCGGTGGCGGAGGCCACAATTTTGGGCGTCTGCACTTCGGTGAAATGTTCGGCTGCCAGCGTGGCGCGAAAGCCGGCCATGGCCCCGGCTGCCAGACGAAACACCGCCCGCCGCAGCGGATGCCGGTTGGCCACTACGGCATGGTCCAGCAGCGTCGGCAGCCCGGCTTTGAGCCGTTTTTGCTGCAAGGGTACCGGCGCTGGCTCCGTTACCGGGGTGATCACACTGATACGTGGCTGGTGCAGCTCTACACCGCCCGGCGCTTGGGGCGTCGCCACGATGACGCCGGTCAGCACAATGACACTTTCCAGATTCAGCTCGGCGATGGGGGCCAGGTCTGCCTCACTTTCGGTGACGGCCTGGAGGGTGCCCCAACCATCGCGAATCACGACAAAGTTGACGCCACCGAGGCGGCGCACGTTGTGCAGCCAGCCCATCAGGCGCACCTGCTGCCCAACGTAGCTGCCTGCTTCTATTGTTCTGATTGTGTTCATAAAGACCTCCTTGTCGTCTCATAAACCTCCCGCAGGTTCCATTTAGAACCACCATCTTGGGTAAAACCTGCGGGAGGTTGGTCGAATAAAAAAAGCCCCCGTCCCCAGTTTGGAGGACGAGGGCTGCGTATGGGCTGCCAAAAACGCTGCCCAACGCATAAAAAAACGCCCGCCCTCACGTTGGAGGACGGGCGTCAATTATTGCGCTCGTGGTGCCACCACCAATTTGTTGGTGTCAGGAGATGCTCCAGACGCCAACCTCTTGCGGCTTGCAGTGTAAATTTACAAACTGCCTAAGCCTGGGCGCTGTAACGGGCGCTCCCGAAGTTGGCTACTTGGTATCCGTAATCGGTATTTGGTTATCAGTCAAAACTGATTACCGTTTACTGATCACTGATTACGGTTCACCGATCAGCTCTGGGGTGTCATTGGCTGAGTCTGCTGGCGGCGCTTGCAGCGCGTGTGCCGCTCTCTGGGCAGTCAGAGGGTCTGCCAACCTGTCCCCTTCATTGCTTTTGGTATGTTAAGTTGAGGCAGCATGATAGCAAAGACAGGGGAGCGGTGTCAAGGCATAAAAAAACGGCCGTTTCCCGCAGGAAACGGCCGTTACCAAGTCAAATTATTATCCCATCAGGCGATAGTTTGAATTTTGAGCTGAATTTGGCCGCCGGGGGTTTGCACCGCCACGGTTTGCCCTTTTTTGGCACCCAGCAAGGCACGGCCAATGGGGGATTCGTTGGAAATACGGCCGTTGCCCGGATCCGCTTCATGCGCCCCCACGATGTGGTAGGTTGCCTCATACGACTCCCCCTCATCCAGCTCCAGCACGGTGACGGTGTGGCCCACGCGCACCTTGTCGGCAGGGCCAACATCCTGGATGATTTTGGCCCGACGCAGCGAATCTTCCAGATCTTTGATACGGCCGTCTACAAAGCCCTGCTCCTCTTTGGCAGTATGATAATCAGCATTTTCTTTTAGATCGCCTTGAGAAATGGCAGCTTGTAATTTAATCGCCAGCTCTTCCAGCTTTTCACCTTTCAGATAAGCCAACTCTTCCTTGATTTTTTGTAACCCTTCTTCGGTTAAGTAGACAGCATCATTAAAATCATGTGTCATTGTCTTCTCTCCATGCGTGAACAATACGTACCTTGCACGTGAATATCACACGGTAAAATATAAAATTGGTTTATTGCTGTGGAAATTTGTGCTCGCTTCATGCAGTTTGCCGGAAGGCCTGTCGAGCGGTACAAGTCAATTGAAGCAATTTAACCAAAGAACCCCGCTCTTTGCGGGGTAAAATATCTATTTTTAGCTGACGGTTGCCATACGTTGAGCAGGGGATAGTATAGCCTAGCCCCTTTGTTCTGTCTAGCATTTTTGCTTCGGTGGCCAATAAATTCATTTATTTTTTAGACTTTTACCTGCATCTGCGCTGCTTTGTAATAGCGAGATTGGCTTATTGTGCTGACCTATTTTCTAGCTTACACTGCCTGAAGTTGATCCCTGCTACCGGGGTGGGACGCCAGGCCGGAAAGGCTGCCATCCGTTGTGGTTGGGTATGAAACGCTTCAAAATCCCGTTGGAGCCTATGGGTCTGGGAGATGCTCTCTGTTTTCAGTAGGCAGATTCCTGTACCACATCATTGTTGCTATGGAAAAACATCACCAGCCAAACGGTATAAAAAACCGCGATGTGCAGTCGTTTTATACGCTAGATTATGTCAATGTGTTGGTATTGAATGAGGCGAAGCAAGCGTTGGTGCTGGAAGGGCAAAAAGCGGCTGGGGGTGTTCGTTGGCTGATGCCGGGCCGGTATTTGCAGCCAGATGAAGATCCGTTTACGGCCGTTCAGCAAAAACTGTTGGAATTAACCGGTTACCAAACCGGCCATTGGGCCTACCTGGGCAGCCATGCCATTGATGAAAGCCAGCTGCTGGGCGTCGGCTCCCTGTTTTGCGCCCAGCAGGCACGCCAGGTGGCTGAACCATCTCCACAACAAATAATGCCCTACGCCGTCAAATGGATTCCGCTCACCGATTTGCGCTATGCGCTACTAGACGGCCGCATCAATATTATGAGCCACGCCCTCACCGTTTCCCTTTCCCTGCTGACCGTTTTGAAATAACCTTCCCCTCGCTTCCCCGTTTGCCACGCGCTTCGCTTCTCAATATACTTCTGACCTGAGCAGAAACAAATCCGATCTAACACGACATGCGACCGCTTAATTGGTTTGGTTCATTCCATAAAAGGACACCTCCCATGCCATTTGCCCCCAACTATGATGTTCCGGCCGAACGCCGAGCCTATACCGAGTTAGCCAGAGTTGAAAATGGCAACGGCCGTATCGGTCTCCTGATGCTGCATGGCTTTTTGGGCAGCCCGCTGAGTTCCCACGCGATGGCCAACTATCTGGCCGAGCATGGTGTTTCGGTATACTGCCCACTGCTGCCCGGCCACGGCCATCACCCCGACAAGCTGCACAAAATCCCCCGGCGCGCGTGGGTGGCTGAAGCCCAGGAAGCATTTGCCACCGCCAAAAGCCTGTGCGACGAGCTTTTTTTGATGGGCCACTCGATGGGGGCCGTGCTGGGGGCCAACCTCTGCCTGCAAAACCCGGAGGTGCGCGGCCTGATCATGCTGACCCCCATCTATGAAGCGCCCGATGACCGGCTGAACTGGATGAAAGTTTTGCGTTTTGTGATGCCCTGGTTTTACCCGCACAAAATGCGCAGTATGCGCAAGCTGGTGCGCGAGCGGGTGCTCGATTTTGATCCCACGATTAATTTTGACGATCCTGATTTCCAGCAAAACCAGCTGCCCAAGGTGAGCCGGGTGCCCACCGCCTCGCTGGTGGAAATGGTGAAGATGGCGGATTACGGCCGTACCCTCTGGCCTCGTCTCACCACCCCCTCGATCATCTTTCGCGGCGGGCACGACCCGGCGGTGAAGCCCGGCACCATCGATAGGCTGTACGAAACGCTGCCCGGCCCGCACAAGAAGCTGGTCACCTTCCCCGAGGCGGGGCACGAGCCGATGCGGCCGTTTGATCCGGCGCATAAAGAATTGTGGCCCCAGGCGCTGGAATTTATCCGCACGTACTCCAAGGTTGGGCTAACGGCCGTATCCCCCATTAACAATTAACCATTTACCATTCACAATTAACCATTAGTACGGCCGTTTCCCCTTTTTTTTTGCCACAGAGCACACAGATTCACGCGGGGAAACTCCCTGTTCGTTTGTTACTTAAATTCGCCGCCACCCACCGGCCTGATTTGTGCAAATTGAACAATGCGCCAGCGCCACGGGTGAGGTAAAATTTTGGGCATGATGAAATCGATCAACCGCTTGTTGCTCGTGTGCCGCTGGCAGGGAAACAACCTGCTGCTGCGGCATACCCAACGGCCGATTTGCCACCAATGTATAATAATGCATTTGTGGTCAAATTCTCAGCAGGTCAACCAACCGCATAACGGATAAATTCAGACAACTCCCCGCCTACACGCAGATGGGGAGTTTTTATTTTGCAAGACGTAAAAAGAATGATCTGGACACAGATGAACACAGATAAACGCAGATAAAAATCTGTGTTCATCTGTGTCCCATTTTCGAGGAGAGATATGCAGCAAGAAAAAGATACGGCCGTTACCCACCACACCTACCGCATCCAGATCAGCCCGCAAAGCGCCACCAACCAGACCAAACTCGTCCAGGCCGCCCACCAGCTCGGCCTCACCAGCCTCACCACCTGCCACCCCAGCCGCCTCATCTTCCTCCAAGGCAGCCTCACCCCCGCCGACGCAGAACGCCTGGCCCATGAACTCCTCACCGACCCCGTCACCGAAACATTTATCATTAACCATTTACCCTTAACCATTAACAATTCACCATTCACAATTGAAGTTTCCTTGCTCCCCGGCGTCACCGACCCGCCCACCGAAAACCTGCGCCGCGCCGCCGAGCTGCTGGGCATCACCGGGCTGGAGCGTGTCGCCACCGGGCAGCGGTACAAGCTAGCAGGCGATCTGAACGACGCCGACAAGCAGCGGCTGGCTACCGAACTGCTGGCTAACCCCGTCATCCAGCGCTTCGTCATCGACCAGCCGATCAGCCCGCCCTTTTTTGCCTACCACGAAGGAGACGGCTATCGGCTTACAGCCGATTTAGTCGAGATAATCGTCGTGCGCAGCGTGGACGATGAGGCGCTGCTGGCCATCAGCCAGGAACGGCGGCTGGCGCTGAATCTGGCCGAAATGCAGGCCATCCGCACCTACTACGAGCAGGAAGACCGCGACGCCACCGACGTGGAGCTGGAAATGATCGCCCAAACCTGGAGCGAGCATTGCGTCCACAAAACGTTCAAAGCAATTATCGACTACGAAGGGCCGCTGCCGGGTAAAACCAGCGGGGCCGAGCGGCAAACGATCGACGGGCTGCTCAACACCTACATCCGCGCCGCCACTGAGCAGGTGGCCAAGCCGTGGGTGCGCTCTGCTTTTGTGGACAATGCGGGCATTGTCGCTTTTGATGACCAGTTTGACCTGGCCTTCAAGGCGGAAACACACAACCACCCGTCGGCGCTGGAGCCGTTTGGCGGGGCCAACACCGGCGTAGGCGGCGTGGTACGCGACGTGCTGGGCGTGGGCGCACGCCCCATCGCCAATACTGACGTGCTTTGCTTTGGCCCGCCCGATTTGCCGCAGGCAGCGCTGCCCGCCGGAGTGCTGCATCCCCGCCGCGTCGCCGATGGCGTGATTCACGGCATTGAGGATTACGGCAACAAGATGGGCATTCCCACGGTGAACGGCTCCATCCATTACCACGCGGGCTACACGGCCAATCCGCTGGTCTACTGCGGCTGTGTGGGCATTTTGCCGCACGGCAGCCACGTCACGGAGCCGCAGCCGGGCGATTTGATCATCGCCATTGGCGGGCGGACGGGGCGGGACGGCCTGCGCGGGGCGACTTTCTCCAGCATGGAGATGGATGTGGCCACGAGTGAGATTGCGGGAACGGCCGTTCAAATCGGCCACCCCATCATGGAAAAACAGGTGCAGGAAGTGGTGCTGTGTGCCCGCGACGCCAAACTGTACACCGCCATCACCGACTGCGGCGCGGGCGGTTTCTCCTCGGCCGTGGGCGAGATGGCCGAAAAGCTGGGGGCAACGGTGCAGCTGCAAGCGATCACCACCAAATACCCCGGCCTGCGCCCCTGGGAACTGTGGCTGAGCGAGGCGCAGGAGCGCATGGTGCTGGCCGTGCCGCCCGCCAATCTGCCCACGCTGCAAGCCATTTGCGATGGCCAGGATGTGGAGTTGGTGGAGTTGGGCACGTTTGGTGAAGACGGCCGTCTCCACATCTACTTCGGCGACCAACTCGTCGGCGACCTCACCATGCACTTCCTCCACGACGGCCTCCCCCCCCGCCACATGGCCGCCCAATGGGAACCGATCAACCCCGCCACCCTCACCCTGCCACCCGGCACAGACGCCACGCTGTCACAACGCCTCCTCGCCCTCCTGGCCCACCCCGACATCCGCAGCAAGGAAGAAGTGATCCGCCGTTATGATCATGAAGTGCAGGGCGGAACGGCCGTCAAACCCCTCACCGGCGTCGCCAACCACGGCCCATCGGACGCCACCGTCCTCGTCCCCCAAAATTCACAATTCACAATTAACCATTCACCATTAACCATTCAAAAAGGCATCGCCCTATCCAACGGCATCTGCCCCAACTACACCGACCTCGATCCGTACGCCATGGCCTGGGCGGCGGTGGACGAAGCCATGCGCAACGTCGTCGCCGTGGGCGCAGACCCGGATCAGGTCTCGATTTTGGACAATTTCTGCTGGGGTAATCCCAATTTGCCGGACCGGCTGGGGTCGTTGGTGCGCTGCGCGCAGGGCTGTTTTGATGCGGCCGTTTCCTTCCAAACCCCCTTTATCTCCGGCAAAGACAGCCTGAACAACGAATACACCGGGGCCGACGGCGAAAAGCACGCCATCCCCGGCACGCTGCTCATTTCGGCAATGGGCATGGTGCCGGACGTGAGCAAAACGGTGACGATGGATTTGAAGCAGGCGGGCAACTTCATTTTTGTCGTGGGCGACACCCGCGCCGAGCTGGGCGGCAGCCATTTCAACCAGGTGGGCGGCCGGGCCGAAGGCAGCCGCACCGTGCCCCAGCCGGTGCCCGACAGCCTGACGCGGCTGCGCCTGC
>JBGTCV010000037.1:0-94755 GCA_041748655.1 Promineifilaceae bacterium (SeqCode)
AAGCTCAGGACAGGACTGAGCGGAGTCTTCGGAGCGAAGCATCCCGCTTACACAGAGGAACGGGATGCTTCGGAGGACCTCAGCATGACACGCTTTTTTGCTAGATTTGTAAAGCACAGATTGCCTGAAATGAACCATGCCCGGAAAGCTATTTCTAGCAGCCTGTCGGAGAAAGAAAAATAGGACACAAATGAACACAGATGGACACAGATTTTGACCTAAAATTGAGTAAAATCTGTGTTAATCTGTGAAAATCTGTGTCCCATATAAAAAGAAAACAGACTTTTCCGACAGCCTGCTAGACGCTCACTTAATGACTATGATTGAACAAAATTCCCCAACAAATATCCCCAGGCTCACAGCCCGGCCACGCCGTTTGCGGGGTTCTGCCGGGCTGCGCCGCATGGTGCGCCAGACGGAGCTGAACGCTACCGACTTCATCTACCCGCTGTTTGTGACCCACGGCCGTAAGGTGCGCAACCCCATCGCCTCCATGCCGGGCATCGCCCAGCTCTCGGTGGATGAAGCGGTGCGTGAGGCGGAACAAACGGCCGCTTTAAACATTCCCGCCGTGCTGCTCTTTGGCCTACCGGCCCACAAAGACCCGGTTGGCCGGGAAAACTTTGCCCCAGACGGTATTGTGCAGCAGGCGATCCGGGCGATTAAACAAGAACTGCCGGAGATGATCGTCATCACCGACGTCTGCCTGTGCGAATATACCGACCACGGCCACTGCGGCCTGCTGGACCATCACGGCACGGTGCTCAACGATGAAACGCTGCCCGTGCTGGTCGATGTGGCCCGCTCCCACGCCGAAGCTGGGGCCGACATTGTAGCCCCCAGCGGCATGATGGACGGCATGGTGGCCGCCATTCGCGCCGGGCTGGACGCCGGGGGCTACAGCCAGCTGCCCATCATGTCTTACGCCGTCAAATATGCCTCCGCCTTCTACGGCCCCTTTCGGGACGCCGCCGACGGCGCGCCCAAGTTCGGCGACCGTAAAACGCACCAGATGGACCCGGCAAACGGCCGTGAGGCGCTGCGCGAAGCCGCTTTGGACGTGGCCGAAGGGGCCGATTTCCTCATGGTGAAGCCCGCCCTGGCCTATCTGGACATCATTCGCCAGCTGCGCGACCGCTTCCCGGAGCTGCCCCTGGCCGCCTACAACGTCAGCGGCGAATACGCCATGATCAAGGCCGCCGCCGCCAACGGCTGGCTAAACGAGACGCAGGCCGTGCTGGAAACCCTCACCAGTATCAAGCGCGCCGGCGCCGATCTGATTATCACCTACCACGCCATGGCCGCAGCCAGATCGCTAAATAATGGTTAATGGTTAGGAACAGAAATTTAATAACTTACGGATTTCCCCCACCCAAGCCCACCCCCAAAGGGGGAGGGGGAGGGTAGATTAAAAAGGTAACGCATGACAAACACACTTCAACAATCTAATTTCCTCCGCGCCTGCCGCCGCGAGCCGGTGGATCACACGCCCATCTGGCTGATGCGCCAGGCGGGGCGCTACATGCCCGAATACCGCGCCATTCGCGCCAAACACAGTATGCTGGAGGTCATCCGCACCCCGGAACTGGCCGCCGAAATCACCCTGCAGCCGATCGATGCCTTTGGCATGGACGCGGCCATTATTTTTTCCGACATCTTGCCGCCGCTGGTGGGCATGGGATTGGATCTGGAGTTTGCCAAAGGGGAAGGGCCGGTCATTCATAACCCGATCAGTTCCGCTGCCGATATTGACAGGCTGCAAACGCCGCCCGCCGAAGAAAATATGGGCACCACCCTGGCGGCCATCAGGCTGGTGGCGGCCGAACTGACGCCGCGCGGCGTGCCCCTGATTGGCTTTGCCGGCGCTCCGTTTACCCTGGCCAGCTACGCCATCGAAGGTGGCGGCAGCAAAAATTATGAGAAGACGAAAGCGTTAATGGTGCAATATCCGGCCGCATGGGAAATGCTGATGCGCAAGCTGGCCACGGTGCAGGCAGATTATTTGCTCAAGCAGGCGGAGGCGGGAGCCTCGGCCCTGCAGCTGTTTGATTCCTGGGCCGGGCTGGCGCTGGGGCTGAACGATTATGTGCGCTACGTGCAGCCCTACAACCGGCTGCTTTTTGCCGAGCTGGAGAAGGCGGGCGTGCCCACCATTAATTTCAGCACGGGCACGGGGCTCTATCTGGATGAGGTAGCAGCCTGCGGCGGGACGGTTATTGGCGTCGATTGGCGCATTCCGCTGGACATGGCCTGGCAGAAGGTGGGCTACGACCGGGCGGTGCAGGGGAACCTGGACCCGGTGCTGCTGCTGACGGAGTGGCCGACGGTGCAGGCCGGGGTGGATGAGGTGTTGGGGCGGGTAAACGGCCGTTCCGGCCATATCTTCAACCTGGGGCACGGCATCTTCCCCACCGTCCCCACCGACACTGTCCGGCGGCTTGTGGCCTACGTCCGGGAAACAACCGCGCGTTAGTACGCCGTTATACTTGTCATGCTGAGAGCCTGTGCTGAGGCTGCCGAAGCATCCTCCGAAGCATCCCGCCCGCTTGATAACGAGTGAAACTTTGGTTCTACCAAAGCTCCTGCCATGTGCCCCTTGCGGGATTCTTCGCTCCGAAGACTCCGCTCAGAATGACAGGGTAAGTAGAATTGTCATGCTGAGAGCTTGTGCTGAGGCTGCCGAAGCATCCCGCCCGCTTGATAACGAGTGAAACTTTGGTTCTGCCAAAGCTCCTGCCATGTGCGCCTTGCGGGATTCTTCGCTCCGAAGACTCCGCTCAGAATGACAGGGTAAGTAGACTTGTCATGCTGAGAGCCTGTGCTGAGGCTGCCGAAGCATCCTCCGAAGCATCCCGCCCGCTTAACGAGTGAAACTTTGGTTCTACTAAAGCTCCTGCCATGTGCTCCTTGCGGGATTCTTCGCTCCGAAGACTCCGCTCAGAATGACAATTAGTGGCATGGTTCATTTCAGATAATCTGTGCTTTACAAATCTAGCAAGAAAGCGTGTCATGCTGAGGTCCTCCGAAGCATCCCGTTCCTCTGGTGTAAGCGGGATTCTTCGCTCCGAAGACTCCGCTCAGAATGACAATTAGTGAATAGGGAGAATACGTGATGAATATTCAGAAGTCGATTGAATTGTTTGCGGAAGCGCAGACGCTGCTGCCCGGTGGCGTCGATTCGCCGGTGCGGGCGTTTCGGGCGGTGGGCGGCCAGCCGCTGTTTATTGAACGCGGTGAGGGGGCCTATCTAACGGATGTAGACGGCAACCGCTACATCGACTACGTGCTGTCCTGGGGACCGCTGATTTTGGGCCATGCCCATCCCGACGTGGTGGCGGCTTTGCAAACGGCCGTTACCCACGGCACCAGCTACGGCGCGCCCAGCCCGCTGGAAAACGAGCTGGCCAAACAGGTTATGGGGCTCATGCCCAACATCGAGATGATTCGCTTTGTCAACTCCGGCACCGAAGCGACCATGAGCGCCCTGCGGCTGGCCCGCGCCTACACCGGACGCAGCAAAATTGTGAAGTTCGAGGGCAACTACCACGGCCACGCCGACATGCTGCTGGTGCAGGCCGGTTCTGGCGTGGCCACGCTGGGGCTGCCAGACTCCCCCGGCGTGCCCCAGGCCACCACGGCCGATACCCTGGTGGCTCCTTACAATGATATTACGGCCGTTCAGCAGCTCTTTGCCCAATTTCCCGGCCAGATTGCGGCCGTGATTGTGGAGCCGGTCAGCGGCAACATGGGGCTGGTGCCGCCCGGCGAAGGCTTCCTGGCTGGCCTGCGCGACGTTACGGCCAACGACGGGGCGCTGCTCCTCTTTGACGAGGTGATGACCGGCTTCCGGGTACATCCTGGCGGGGCGCAAACCCTGTACAACGTTAAGCCTGACCTGACCGCCCTGGGCAAGGTGATTGGTGGCGGGCTGCCCGTTGGCGCCTATGGCGGCCGCCGCGACATTATGGCGCTGGTGGCCCCGCTGGGGCCGATGTACCAGGCGGGCACCCTGTCTGGCAATCCCCTGGCGATGACGGCCGGCATTGCCACCCTGAAAGGTTTGCAGGCGCCGGGAGTTTGGGAAAATTTGGTGGCGCGTGGCGCTCAGCTGATGAGCGGGCTGGCTGTGGCAGCCGCTGAGGCAGGCATTCCCATTCAGGCAAACCGGGTGGGCACCATGTTTGGCCTCTTTTTTGCCGACAGGCCGGTGACCAATTGGGCCACCGCCAGCCAGGCGAATACAGTTCGGTTTGCGGCCTACTTCCAGGCGATGCTGGCCAGCGGCATCTACCTGGCCCCGTCCCAGTTTGAAGCGGGCTTTCTCTCTACCCGGCACAGCGAGGTGGAGATTGAGGCCACCATCGCCGCGGCCGCCGCTGCCTTTGCGGCGCTCTAGCAGGCTGTCGGAGAAGTCGATTTCTCTGCTGATAGGACGAAGATTAACGCAGATAGTGGAAATGATTGATGGGAAATTCCTAAGTTGATTGTCATGCTTCCCGCCTTTCCCCTGCCACAATTTCCGCTGCTGACTGCAAAAGCGACTCGCGGCAGGCGGTGGGGTTTAGTCCCGCCTGCGCCATGCCCAGCAGCACGCCACCCACCACCGGCGGCGCTGCCAGGCGCACCAGGCGGGCCTGTGGCGCGACGGCGTGAATGGTTTGCTGCATCGGCTGAATCAGCGGCTCGCCTGCCTTGAACAGGCTGCCGGACAGAATGACCTCAAACGTTTCTGCCGCCAGCGCCAGCTGGTGGATGACGCCCACCGCCAGGCTGCCCAGCTCTCGCCCGGCCCAGGCCACAATTTCCTGGGCTACCTGGTCTCCCTGCCCGGCGAGTTCGAACACCAGCGGAGCGGCGGCGGCGGTTAGCCGGTACCGTTCGCGTACCAGACCGGCCAGCAGGTCGGCCACATCGGTGGCGCCCGCCTGGGCCATCAGAACGGGGCTGAGGGCGGTTGCCGGGCCGCGCTGCGTCCAGGCGGCGGCCACAGCATGGACCGCTTTGGTGACAATTTCGGCCGCGCCGCCGTATTCGCCAAACCAGGAGCCATTCCCGGTGACCCGCCCTTCACGGCCGTTTTTGTCCCGTCCCCGGCAGTTGTTGCTGGTACCCGCCACGACGACCAGCCCCCAACCCGCTTTGGCCCCGGCGACCAGGCCCACCAGCGTATCATTGCCCAGGGTATAGGGGGCAGACAGCTGTAAGGAGTCGATTATGGCGACATGGCCGGGGCGGTCTTCAGGCCAATCGCAGCCTGCGCAGCCAAATCCGGCCCCGGCGATAGCCTGTTTGGGGATGCCAGCATCGGTCACGGCCTGGTTGACAATCTGGTGCATCACCTGCCGGGCAGCCTGCCAACCGACCGCTTCCCAGCTGCCGGGGCCAGCCACACCTAAACTGAGGGAACGGCCGTTTTCATCGGCAATCAGGGCGTGGCTTTTTGTATTGCCAATGTCTACCCCCAAAAAATATCTCATACCAGTGTTATCCTTTGAAAAATTGCGGCAAATAGGCCCGATGGGTGTTGAGCATATCGTCCAGCACCGCTGCTACCTGGTCGGCAGCCGGGCCAAGCGGGTGGGTGAGCAGCGCCTGGTAGGCGGCGCTGCGGTCTCCGTGAACGGCCGCTTCCACCGTTAGCAGCTCATACAGTTTCACCTGCTGCATCAGGCCAAAGACGGCCGGGGGGAGCGGGCGGGCGGGCAGCGGCTTGAGGCCGTCTCGCCCCACCAGAGCGGGCAGCTCCAGCACCCATGCGGCGGGCCATTCAGCAACCGCCCCCTGGTTGGGTATATTCACCACGTGCTGCTCGTTCAGGTCGTTGTAATGGGCGTTGAGCAGCTGGGTGGCGACGGTGGAGTAATACGCCCCGCCCCGCTGCATCAACCCGTCCGGCGGTTCTGTACGGTCTGGTTCGGCGTATTGGGCCAGCAGCTCGGCTTCGATTTTCATCACCGCTTCGGCGCGGGAGGGCGGCCAGTTGGCCTGCTCGGCCAGCTTGTGCCGGGTGTCGTAAAAGTAGTTCAGGTAATAGTTGGGGATCATTTGCAGCGATTCGATGAGGGCGGGCGGCCATTCTGGCTCTGCCGCTTGCCTCAGCTGGGCGAGGTACTGTGCCAGCACGCGGGGCCAGAGATCTTCGCCATCGACGGTGAAGCCGCGATGCCAGGTGAGGTGGTTCAACCCCAGCGTGTCCAGCTGGGCCCGCTCTGGCTCCACAACGACGCCCATTTGGGCCAGCCCTTCTACTATATCCATTTTCATGTGGAACGGGGCGTTGCAGACGCCAACGGCCGTTACCGCCGGAGCATATTGGGTGAGCGCCTGGGTGACTAGCCCGGCCGGATTGGTGAAGTTGACCAGCAGCGCGCCTGGCTCGGCCAGGGTTTGCATGTCGTGGGCGATGCTGAGGATGACGGGAATGGTGCGCAGCGCCTTGGCCATGCCGCCAATGCCGGTCGTTTCCTGCCCGATGAGGCCGTGCCGCCGCCCCAAATATTCATCTTCGCGGCGCGCCTGCATCCAGCCGACACGCAGCTGGGTGGTGACGTAGCTGGCTCCCGCAACTGCCGCTTGCTGGTTGGTGGTGAGGTGTACCTGAAACGGCGACCCTTTGGCCGCGGCCATGCGCTGGGCAAATTTGCCCACAATTTCCAGCCGTTCTGGCAAAATATCCATCAGCCACAGCTCGGTTAGGGGGAAGCTGTCTGCCCGTTCTAAAAATCCGTTGATCAGTTCAGGGGTATAGCTGGACCCCCCACCAAAGACGGCTGCTTTCATTGTTGTCCTCGCAGTTAATACCTTACAAGCCAGATGCTTGCACGCTGAACAAGAATTTTGGGCATGGTTCATTTCAGGCAATCTGTGCTTTACAAATCTAGCAAAAAAGCGTGTCATGCTGAGGTCCTCCGAAGCATCCCGTTCCTCTGTGTAAGCGGGATGCTTCCCCATTCGACTTCGCTCAGGGCCGAAGACTCCGCTCAGTCCTGTCCTGAGCTTGTCGAAGGCATGACAATCTTCGAACTAATTTGTAAAGGACAACTTCTACTTTTTGAACCATGCCGAATTTTGGGATGGTTCAAATGCTAAAGTTCCCAGGGCGGCCGGCCCTGCCCACCCTGCAAGGAGGCCCAGATGGGTTCGGTAAATTGGGGGAATTTGGCGGCAACGGCCGTTAACAGCCCAAAACAACCCGCCACCATCATGTCGCCAAACGGGGTGGCAAAGTAGGGGCGCAGCGGCGAACCGGCCATCAGGCTGCGGCGCGGTCCGGTGATGATGACGCCAGCCCCTTCATCTGGCAAAAGGTGGGGCTGCTCGTCGATGATCAATGCCCCGTGCCCCTGGTCGTGGTAGACATCTTCGTTGCGCAGCGTGCCGTCGGCCAGGGCGACCAGCAGGCCGTTCAGCTTGGGCTGGTCCAGAAAGCCAGTGTGGTGTTCAAAGGTACCGCCCACGCCGTCTGCCCCCAGGCGGAAGGCGAGGGTGTGCAGATTCCCCACATTGGCCACGAGCAGAGGGGAACGGCCGTTCCCCACCCCGTCATCCAGCAGCGCCCCCGCTACGGCCGCTGGCGCGGTGTCCATGAGCAGCAGCGGCGCGTCCAGATCGCTGGCCGAAGCGGCCACCGCCTGCATCCGGGTCATGATGGGCGGGATGTCTGGCGCGGCAAAGGCGAAGGTGGTGAGCTGGCGACTGTGGCGCAGCCGCTCGGCGATGTAGTCGAAGCGGAATTTGCGGTCGGAAACGTCTGGCGGGGCGTTGCCGTGATCAAAGACGGCGACGGCGACGGCGGCCAGATCGTTCAGCCCCACGCCAAATTCGCCCAGCGCCCGGCCGATGGCGGCAAAATCGAAGTCGCGCAGCGTGAGCCGCATTACGTCGTCGGGCAGTTTGGCTGCTTCATCTTCACTGACCAGCTGGATGCCTTTTTCTTGCAAATAATCCAGGTCGTCGTTGAAGGAGCGGGCGGCGGTGGGGGTGGCGTACAGCGTGCCGCCCGCTTTGAGATGGTCTTCGGCGGCCCAATGGCTGGGGCCGCCCCCCATGGTGAGGCCGGTGAGCAGCACCGGCTGGCCGGCGCGGGTGGCAGCCTGCAGGCGGCGGCGCACCATCATTGTGGGGGAGGGCACTACGAGCTTGAAGCCGTTCTCTGGGTGCAGGTCGGTGTCGTGCAGCAGGATGTCCTGGGTGCCGGTGCCGACGTCTACGCAAAGTATTTTCATTGGTGACTGACACACTCCTTATCTATGCTTGCCAAGCTCAGAAAAAAAGCCCAGCCGGTCTCCTTGTGAGATCGGCTGGGCTTTTTAACTTACTGGCTCTTTGTGGGATTTCGTGGGGTATCTGTCAATGTAGGGGCGGGTCTTGTGCCCGCCCAGTCGAGGGCGACCACAAGGGTCGCCCCTACAAATGGTGTCAACCCCGCAAAACCCTGAAAACCCAACTTAATTTGTGTATTTATAATCGCGATCTGAACCACTCCAATGTTTTTTGCAATCCAGAAATTGTCTTTTCTTGAGGTGCAAAACCTAAAAGGCTTTCTGCCAGGCTAATATCGGCTACGGAATGTTTGATATCCCCTCTTCTTTCTACCTGATACTGAATTGTTAATGGACGATCAACTATTTGGCCAAGCATGGCTATTATTTGGTTGAGACTCGTTTGTCTACCTTGGCCGATGTTAAAAACTGGTGTACCGGGCAAACGCTCTGTTGGCAATCGAGCTGCCAGCAGGTTTGCTCGTACAACATCATCAACAAATACAAAATCGCGCGTTTGTTCACCATCTCCGTAAACGGTACAAGGTTCATGGTTAAGCGCGGCCCGACAGAATATAGATAGCACACCTGAATAGGGCGAGGAGGGATCCTGACGCGGACCAAAAATATTCATGTAGCGCAGCCCCACCGTTTCTAGCCCATAAGCCAGGGTGTAGGTTTTGGCTATGATTTCGCTCATATACTTGGCGGCCGCATAGGGAGTTGAGGGCTTAACCGGATCCGTTTCCTTGTGAGGCAGCGTGGCTGCATTTCCATAAACGGCCGCTGACGAAGCATAGACAACACGGCGCACACCGGCCCGTCGGGCAGCCTCAAACACGTTGAAGCTGCCCGTGACATTAGAACGATGATTTAGCTGGGGATCATCAAGCGATTGGGGAACGCTGACCAGGGCCGCCTGGTGAAAAACGATGTCACAGCCGGAAACGGCCGCTTGCACCACATCAAAATCCGCAACGTCCCCTTCAATGAAAGAAACATCCAGCTCTTGAATATTTTCACGAAAGCCACTGCTTAAGTTGTCCAGCACCCGAACCTGAGTTCCCTGAGCTGCCAAAACGGCCGTCAGGTGTGAGCCCACAAATCCGGCCCCGCCTGTCACTAAAATTTGTTTTGGGGTAAACATAAATACCTACTTCACAAACGGTAACAGCTTCGCCCAACGATGCAGTCTGCTAAAACCGGTCTCTTCATCAGCTTCGTCGGTTGAACCACTTTTGTAGTAGTAACCATGATAGTAGTAGCTGTGCGATTTCTTAGAGACCCGGTTTAGCACTGCACCAAACAGGTTTGCTTCCGCCTGACGCAAATTAAAAATTGCCTGCTGAACAACTTCTCGCCGGGTTTTATCAACCCTGATCACAAGCACAGTTCCGTCTACCCGCTCAGACAAAATGGAGGCGTCGGCCACGATTACAGCTGGTGGGCTGTCATAGATGACCACATCGGCAATTTCGGCTAACTCAGCCATCACTTGCTTCATGCGCTGTGACCCCACCATTTCCGAAGGATTTGGCGGCAGCACACCACTGGTGAGTATGCGCAGCCCTGGAACCTGAGTGCTTTCAAGGTAATTCACCGCTTTCAGCTCAGGCTCGCGCAGCAGGTCGGTTAACCCTTTGGGATTTCGCAGCTGAAAAATCTCTTGTTGAACCGGGCAGCGTAAATCTGTATCCACAACAATGGTATTATACCCAGCTTGGGCCATTACCACACCTAAATTTGCTGCGACGGTGCTCTTGCCTTCTCCACGAACCGCACTGGTTACCAGAAAAGATTTGCTTGGTTCGTCAACCGACATAAACTGGATGTTGCTCCGAATCATCCGGTAGGCTTCAGACTCAGGCGAAAACATCTTGCGAGTTGTAATCAACGCATTTTTATATATTTCCTCCTTCATCTCACGAATAGCCCCCAGGGGATTCAAGCCAATTAATTTGCCTAAATCATCTCGAGACTTCAATGTGTCGTCCATATGCTCCAAAACAAAGATCAGTGCCAGACCCAAAGCCAGGCCAATTACCGCAGCTACAGCCATATTCAACTGCACGTTGGGCCGTATCGGGGAGAAGCTAGGCTGGGCCGACTCTACAATAGCCAGGTAATTGGACGAGCGGTTGCCCTCCAGGAAGTTTAGCAGCTGGGTAAAGTTTCTTTCCCATTCAGAAATCGATCCTGTTACCGTTGTGATTTCCCGCTGCAAGCTAGCTGTTTCGTCGGCGGAAAGGAGCGTCACATCTGTGGCTTCAAGCTCTTCCAATCGTGCCTGACCTTCCTTAATATTTGTTTGCAAACTGGACATTCGCTCCTCTACAAACAGGATCGCTCCTGCCAGCTCCTGATTTTGCAACGCAGTGGGGCTCATCAGAATCAGCTGATTGGCAATTTCATCACCAATGATTCTGGCTTCCTCTGGTGATCTGGCTTCTACAGTGATTTCTACCAGCTGGGTATTGGGAACCAGTTTGGCAGAGACGGCACCTTTCAACTGCTGCCATCTCATGTTGAGCCCGAGTGCTTCCACCGTGCCCTGCAATACGGGCTGGCGTTGGGCCAGGGCTGCATATGTCTGAGCCAGTTCCTCGCTGGTGCGAAAATCCTGGGTACTGACATTTGTCGTTTGCAGGGATTGACCCACTAGAATGCTGGCAGTTGCCTTGTAAACGGGTTCTTGCCGTTGGGTGATGCCATAGCCAATGGCCAGGGTGAAAACGAGTGCCAAAAACAGTACCCACCATCGTTTGAGAACGATGATTGCGTATTGACGTAATTCAACAAAATCAGCCATGCTTTCCTCCAGATCGCCTGCATCGTTTCATAAATTTTATAAGGCTCATCCTTCATTCCTTTACGTGATCAGGCGTACATTATTGGAAACTACTCAGCCAGATTGGGCCAATTTTCTCTGGTAATGGGGGCAGTGGCGGTCACAAATTGGCCCAATCTTCAGAGAGGCTTAGTAGTTACCATTATTGATAGAATTTTTTACAGAAATGATATGGGCAAATGGGGCGATGAACCATCAGTTCCGGCCCCAATATTGCCTACAGTTAGGTTCCTTTAAGTTTTAGCAAGACGCCGATGGTTCTAAACAGGATGTATATATCCAGCACCACTGACAGGTAACGTATGTAATAAAAGTCGTACTGAAGCTTTATCAGCGCATCTTCTACGCAATTGCCATAATCGTAGTGAATCTGGGCCCAGCCTGTAATGCCTGGTTTTACGGTTAGACGGGTGCGATAAAAATGAACTTGATTTTCTAACGTTTCCACAAATTCGGGGCGTTCGGGACGGGGACCGACAAGACTCATTTCATTGCGCAGAACATTGATGAGTTGTGGCAATTCATCAATGCGTGATTTGCGCAAAAAGTGGCCCACATGGGTAATCCGCGGATCCTTTTTCCTGGCCCAGCGTGCTTTACCATCTTTCTCGGCATCAGTAACCATGGTTCTGAATTTTAATATTTTAAATTTCTTACCAGCGCGCCCGCAGCGGATCTGGCTATAAAAAATTGGCCCTGGTGAGTCTAATTTGATGGCCAGGGCAATTAAGGGAATGAGCAGCAAAAAGATGGGGGCAGCAAGAAAGACAATAATCAGATCGAGCAGGCGTTTGACGACAAGTTGAAAACGGCTAATTAAAGGGGGGCCTTGCATTGCGTTTAAGGCCCAGGCGGGATCGACATGCTGTATGGGAACACTTCGGCAAACTCTTTCGTAGAGATCGGGCATCCAAGACACCTCTATCCCCTGGACTTGACATTCTACCAGCTGCGCAAAAAGCGGCCGTTCCAAATTTTTCTCTATAGCAATAACGATTTCCTGAATTCTCAACTCGTTGGCCAGGCTCAGGATATCTTTTTCGGCGCCAAGGATGGGAACACCGCTCATTGTTTCATTGAGCTGGCTAACATTATTGTCCAGGAAGCCAATGACCTGGTAGTTTGTGAGCGGCTCTTGCTTCAGCGCTTTAGCAATAGCTGTGCCTCTGGAATTGGCACCGATGATCAACACTCGATGGCGAAACGATGGGGCAAAAAATACCACTGAGTAAAGCCACCGCCACAGGATCACAGACGGCATCACCAGCAGCAGGAAAAAGACGATAAGCAGGCGTGGCAAAGCCTGGGGGCTGACAAAGTAGACGACCAGATAGAGTAGAAACCCCAGAATGCTGGTGACAACCACGCGAACGGCCGTTAACGTTTTGCGATACGATGTCGGAATATCATAAAGGTCATTCAGCCAGGCCAGGGCAGCCCAGCCAATCGACATGAGCGGGAACCAGTACCAACGTTCAACCATATGTGCGCTGTCGTAGCCGATTCCGGCGGTATGCTGCCAAAGCAAAAAAGCGCCGGCAATAGCCACCAGTATCAAAACTGTATCCACAATGAACAGCAACAGCCTTCGTTCAGAGAAGGGCAGTTTGATCGTGTACATTTTACTGAGGTTGATGGCACTGTTGGGAATTGTTTGTGGTGTTGATTTATTTGAGGACAAGCTCATTGTACAGTTCCTCCCTGGCAAGTAATCGAGCGAGCGAAAGCTGGCAACTGAAATTGAATTTATCAAACGTCTTTAAGCGCTAATCAACCATCCTGGAAAGAGCGGCATCATAAGCAAGCGCTGCGTGAGATAGGGTGTATTTATTAAGAAATGCTTTGTGGCCAGCGGCGCTCATTTCGGCCAGCGGACCAGAATTGTGGATAAAGCTGCGAAGGGTATGAGAAATTTGTTCGGCCGTTGGGTCGGGCAAAATCAGGCCACACTTTTCTTCCACAATCATTTGCCCAATTTCGCTATCTGGTTGAACAAAGCCCAAGATGGGCGTGCCGCTGGCCATGATCCCATAGGATTTACTGGGCACGCTCAGTCCGGTGAATTCTTCATCCAGGCACACCAATGCCAGATCGGCCGCAGATAGCATTTCGGCCAGGCATTCCATGGGCTGGTAGGCCAAAAATTGCACATTAGACAGCTTGTATTCAGCTGCCAGCTGCTGAAGGGTTGCCTTTTTTGCCCCATCGCCTACGAATTGAAAGAGTATTTTTTCCTCAACCAGCTGGCGGGCCGCTTCAATGATTGGTTCAAGATTATGCGTTCTTCCCATGCGGCCAGCATATTGCACCACAAAATCATTGTTGAGGTTTTGTTCACGCCGAAAGGTGTTTTCACTTTTCGGCACCGGCTTCACCCGCTTTTCATCGGACCAATTGGGTATGAGGATAATGCGATTGTGCAGATGATCCGGAATTTTCCGCCTGACAATGCGTTCCATATCCCGGCCAATGACGACCAAAACGGCCGCTTTGCGAAAGATCAAATGTGTTACCTGGCGCCACAACTTTGCAATGAGTGACTGGGGCGACAAAACCCCTAGATTCACTGCTATTTCGGGATAGATGTCATAAACAATGAGCAGGTAAGGCATCCGAAAAAGAGAAGAAAAAAGCCAGCCTACCAGGCCAAGGAAAGGCGGGTTGGTCGTAACCACAATGGCTGGAAACTGTTTGCGCTGACGCCCCAGCAGCACGCTAACCCCCCACAAAAACGAGAGCGCAAACAGACCTCTGGAAAAAAGGTTTTTCTTCTGGTCCCCAACTGTGCCCACACGAATGATCTCAATGCCCTTGTAACGCATCGTCTGGCTAATGCTTTCATGCTCTGAACCCCAGCTAGGCCTGGCACAGTAAACCGTAATTTGCCATCCAAGCTCAGCCAGCCGTTCGGCCAACTCAGTCATATGCATTCCGGTTGAAACCATCTCGGGATAGAAATGCTGGCACAGCAGTACAAAACGCTTGTTCCTCATGTGCTTCCTCAAAATTAATTGTCAGATTGAACCCAATCGCCAGATTTATAAGTAGCCCAATTTTTCTAGATGTTTTTGCAGGGCTTCGCTTTCATGGTAGGTCAATGGTTCATCATTAAGCTGCTGAGACAAGTGCTCATTTTGCTCCAGCCACTGCTCCAAAACCTGCCTCAGCTGCTGCGTTATCTCTGGGCGTTCAGTGATGCAGTTATGCTGTTCTGCGGGGTCATTTTGAAGGTCAAACAAATATTCATTGCTGTTGCGGAAATAACTGTGCCAGAAGTGACGCGGCCGTCGCAGAATATCCCACAACAGCCCACGGGCCAGAATGTGCTGGACTGTTTTCAGCAATGTTTGGCGGTTCCGTGTTGGCTGCCTTATTTGAATGTATTTCCATTCCTGGCTGCGCACAGAAAGATACTGGTTATGAATAGAAAGCGATTGGGTGTCGGAGAAGGTGTGGATTCTAACCTGCTTACACTCGTTTTTGAGGAGAGGCAGCAGGTTTTTACCCTGAATAAAGCGGTTGGTTTCTGGATTTTGGGGGGTGCTGGCAATGGCCGTTACCGTCGGCACAACATCAATTAGCTCCACCAAACCCGCTTCGCGCTGTCCTACAAACGCCCCATGAGGGAACTTCATAATTAGCGGTACATGAATCAACTCATCGTATGGCGGATGGCCGTGGGTGTAAAACCCATGCTCATAAAACGCCTCGCCGTGGTCGCCCAGGATGATGAACAGGGTGTCCTCATAAATGCCCAGCTGCTTAATCTGCGCCACCATCTGCCCAATACAGTGATCGTTGTAGAGGATGCCATCGTCATATAAATTAAGCAGCCGCTCCCGGTCCGCTTGGCCCGCGCTGCGAATGTCGTCGCTTTCCCCTTCGCCTGGTTTGCGCAGTGCCCCGGCATAGCGACGAAACGGTTCAGGTGCGTCATACGGTTCATGGGTTTCAATTGACCAGACAAAACTAAAGGTATTTTGCTCTTGGCGTTCTGCCAGCCAGGGGAGCAGGTAATCGTTGATATCTTCAGCCAGCGGCAGCGCAATTTCTATTTCGGCCGTATGCAGGAGTCCTTCTTTAGCGGCGTTTAGCTTCTGCCGTTTGGCAATAAGCGCCGGCTCGCGAAAGAGGTCAAAGTAGTGGTCAAACCCCCGGCTGAAACCGATTTCCCCCGCGATGTTGCCCATAGTGTTGAAAGCGGCCGTTTTAAAACCAGCTTCTTGCAACATCTCCGGCAAACGCTTCAAGTTCACAGAGAACATATTGTCCCGAGAGCGCGCCTTGTGAACAGCAGGATAGGCACCGGTTAACAGAGAAGCCGCCACCGGGCGGGTCCAGGTGGTCGAAGTAAAACAATTCTCAAATATCACGCCCTCACGAGCGAGTTTGTCAATGTTTGGCGTGATCTCACGTTCATACCCATAACAACCTACATGGTCGGCACGTAAGGCGTCCAAAACATAAAGAATAATATGCATCCTGCTACAATCCTTTTTCTTTACTCATCACGCGGTACCCGCCGTGATTCTTGGAAATGCCATTTTTGCGGGGCAAAGACTTCAAAAATCGATTTTCGCATCCGCAGCCGATGCCAGCGCAAAGCCTGCATGTAGATCAAATTCCGGTACAGTCGTGACTGCACCACACGACTGTTGTGGAAATTCCCCCGATTGTTTTGAAACTGAAGGAGATCTGCCTCCAGTCGTGCACCATATTGCCTTTTAAAGGATGGATAAAGCTCGTGCTTTATATAGTTGTAAAGTTCAAGATCTGCCTTGTTTTGTTCTTCCAGAATGGTCCGCGTACGTTTATCTTCAAGCAGTTGGTTGGCCAGTGTTTTGTCTGAAGCAACGTTTTTGCGCTGGTAAGAAATATCTAAATCGTTGACCAACAACCCTTTTGTTAGCAAAAGCCACTCATCAAAATGCTCAACCAATCCGACCAAAACTTGCTTTTTCTCAATCAGGCGGATGGCCTCATTTACGTCATCCGTGCCAGTGAGCATACGGGTTTGCCAGTTTGCTCCCCAATCGTTGGTGTGTACCCACTCTTCAAAATCGATGGTCAGCTTGCGCCTGTCTTTTAAAAACTGAAAGTGAGAGGCCTGCCGCCGGAGCGGTTCACGCACCAGGGCAAAGAATTTCACATCGGGCTGAGCTTTGTTTAAGTCTGTATAGGCGCGTACTTTATGCCCGGCGATGCTTTTCAGTTTGGGATAAACGGCTTTAAGGCGCTGCAAATCGCTGGCAGTGAATCCGTCCAGGGGAGCCATGACGTTATAGCCCTGCCAGGGCAAAATGTCGCAGTGACGCGCTCCGTAGGAACTGCGCAGTATCCAATGCACCGTTTGCCCGGCGCACTTTTCTATATGAACAAAAGCGAGCATAAGCAGCCTGTTTATTCTTCTTCTGAGAAAATTGGTTGAAGTTCAGGGTTAAGGGCCTGACCCAAAGAGCTATTGGTGCCCCTCACCATCGCCACAGATTCATACAAAGCCACAAGCCGCTTTGTGTAGGGCTTTACATCCAGCTCCTGGCAAGCAATTTGACGGTTTCGTTTGCCCATCTTTGTTCGCAGCTCTTCATCGGCCGTCAGGCGTAGGAGGCAGTCGGCTAAAGCTTCTGGGCTGCCGGGTGAGACAAGAAAACCATTGTTGCCATCTTGAACCACCTCAGGGATTCCTCCAACCGGCGTGGTCACGATAGCCAGCCCGGCGGCCATCGCTTCAATAATTGCAAAAGGCAGTCCCTCATTGTAAGAGGGTAGTACAAAGAGGTGGGTCTTTTCCAAAAGTTCGGTTTTTTGTTGTCCCTGAACAATTCCAATAAGTTCGCATCTATTTTCTAGCTGTAGTTCCTCAATGCGGCGTCTGGCTTTGTCCAGGTCGCCGTCTTTTTCGCCACCGCCCGCAATCAACAAATGCAGGGGGCTGTGTGCCGGGATAAACTGCATGGCTTCGATCAGGTCGAAAGCACCTTTACGTGTTCCCACGGTCCCCAAAAAGAGCGCGTTCACGGTTTCACCTGGACGGTGCTCGTGCTGAGGCCTGTAAGCCGCCACATTCAGGCAGGGACGAAACGGATGAATACGTTCCGTGGGCACAATGTGGCTGAGCGCTTTTTTCCATTCGGTGGAAACGGCGATGACGGCCTCTGCCCGATTCATCATGTAGCGCGTGTAGGTTTGCAGCAGGCGCGATTTACTGCTAACAAGCTGGTCATATTCGGCTGCGTGGACGTGCAGCACCAGGCGACGGCCGAATAATTTACTGACCGCTATGTAAAACGTATCTTTCAACCAGCCCAGTCCCTGAGAGGTGTGGATATGAACCAGGTGAGGACGAAAACGGTAAAGGGACCGCCCAAATCGGATGTATTGGTCCAGTGCCAGTTTAATATTTCGCAGGGAAATCTGACCCATTTCAGCGTTAGCAAAACGCTGGACTGTGGGGAAATAAAGCAATTCAACTTCCTGCTCAAGTACAGGCACCAACGCATCGGTTAAGGCCAGAATGCCGCCAGGTTTACCCTGACCAGGCCCTACCATGAGGATTTTTAGCTTCATTATTTGTGTCCTTCTAAGAACGGCTCGCCTGAGCCAGTAAGGTCTCGTAGAGGTGCTGGGTTTTTAGAACGGACTGCTCTTTGCTGAAGGAGGATTGCACGACTTTTTTGCCCTGGTTGATGTGATGCAGCCGCTCGGCTTCAGATAGTTCCAGCACACAGGTAATGGCCTTTGCCAGTTGTTGGCTATCGCCCGGGGGCACAATTGGCCAGCCAACGCCTTCTAGCATTTCGGGAACGCCGCCAACGGCCGTTGCCACCACTGAACATTCCGCCGCCATCGCTTCAGAAATGACGCTGGGCAAACATTCAAAATGGGATGGCAAAACCAGCATATCGCTGGCTGTCAGAAGAGCGGGCACATCTGTTCTTTCTCCCAGAAAAGAAACTTTTTCTGCCAAACCCAGCCGCTTAACCTCGTTTTTGAGCTGGGCTTCAAGCGGGCCGCTGCCGATGAGCAGGCAGTGTACTGTGGAGAGGAGCTCTGGCGGCAGCAAAGCAAGCGCTTCCAAAAAGCCCTGGTGGTTTTTCTGGGGAAATAATCGTGCCACCACCGAGATGATTTGCTTGTCGGCCGGAACACCGACCTGATGTTTGGCCAACGGCCGGGGCACTTGGGGTGAGAATTTGTCAACATCTATGCCCACATAAAGCGTTTCGATTTTTTCCGGTGGAATTTTCTCCAGCTCAATGTACTTTTTCCGATCAAACTCTGATACGGAAATGATGCGATCCGAGAGGGGACTCAACGAACGGTCAACCAGGTGCTCAAACCACTTCTTTTCGTAGGCCGGCGCATGTTCCTGGGTAATGATGAAGGGCACACGCCGCAGGCTGCCCCAAAGACGCCCCCAGAAGTTAGAACCGCTTAAGTGTGTATGCAAAATCGTGACATCCTCCAGGGCCTGCCACAGAACTTTCCAGGGGGAGATTTGCAGCCGGGAGTTTCGCTTAAGTTCAATGATGGATACGCCCGCCTGCCGCAGCAGTTCGTCCTGGCCATAGGCGGGTTTATCCCGCGTGACGCAAACAACGGGGGTGAACTTATTGCGATCGATGGAGAGGGCTACGTTGGTGACGACCTGGGCCACGCCACCGCGTCCTAAACGATCCACCAGGAACATTACTTTTACAGGTGTCATTTGTTTTCTGTTTTGCTGAAAGTGTATTTACTGGACGGGTTACGAGGCGTTCTGTAAACTTTTGCGGTCAAGCTTTACCCTGGAGCGGTAAAGTAGATATTTTTTGAGCAAGGAGAGGGTGACGTTACGGCCGTTATACGGTTCCATATCCAACAGCAGCAGCAGTTTAAAAAGCCTCGGCTTGCTCATAAAGGATAAAGAGACTTGCCGATGGCCATACTGTTTTAAACCTTCCTGGTACCGGTCCAGGTCCTCTGCCAGCCTTGAGCCGTATTCTCGCTGGAAGTGCGGGTACCATTCCTGTTGAACAAATTCGTAGAGGGCGATATCTGCTTCATTGCCTTCCTGGAGCATGGTTCGGGCATCTTCCGAAGCCAACAGCCGCTTTGCGGCCGTTTCTCCCGAGGCCACATTCATCCGCTTATAGGAAATGTTTAAGTGGTTCACTACCGATTTTAGGAGCAGTAAAGATTCATTAAATCTATCGGTAAGTCCTACAAATATTTGCTGCTGCTGAATGATCTCAATCGCCTTGTTAACATCGGGCGTTCCCGCAATCATTTTTGTTTGCCGGTTGCGGGATTGTTCTTCCTGGAGCCATTCCTCAAAGATGCATTTCTCTTCACCCAGCGTATTGACGCCATGCTGATACATAGAAGCCCGCATTTTGATGGGGTCGCGCATGAAGGTGAAATATTGAATTCCCGGATACTTCTTATGCAGCTGCATGTGGGGTTGAATATGATGCCCACCAATGCCAGCCAGTCGAGGATACAAGGTTTCGATGTAGTCCAGATCAGCCACCGTGGCTGGAGCCATCCAGGGTATTTGCCGGAAAGGTTGTTCGATGGTGAGTGGCTCTACTTCGCAGTAATGTGGACCCAACGAACTGCGTAAAATCCATTGCAGGGTTGTCCCGCCCGTTTTGTGAATGTGAATGAAGGCAATCAAAGTGTAGATCCTTCTAAATTAGGAGGAATACGGGGCTGCGCAGATAGAAAATCAATTGGGTGACAAACTATTCAGCTACGCGCGGTTTGGTGGGTTGACGTGGATGCAGCGGCGTGTTTTTTTGGATCAAGACAGCAGGCTCTCGGAAAACAGCCGCATGCACCACTATCATATTAAGCAACAGCCAGGTCTGCTTTTTTAATTCCCAGGACATGGTGGTAATGCCAATACCCCAAGTGAGCAGCATCGTCAGCCAAAACATGGATTCCCACCTGGGCAGCTCCTTTACGTGCCATGCGCTGACGGCCACTACAAGCGCAAATAGGGCAAACCCAATAGCGCCAGATTCCACTAATATGGCCAAATAGGTGTTGTGCGCCGACTTGTCTTTGAAATTTACGGCCGCTTTAAATGTACCGCTGCCGGTGCCAATCAGTGGGTTTGTTTCAAACACACGTAGCGCTTCATCCCAAATAAGCGTACGCCCACTTAAATCGCCCTCAGTTAATTCCGTCTCTGTCGTGCTTAAACGGGCAATGGAGGTCTCAGGAATAAGCGGTTGCAAAAAGTAGAGAGCGCCAGCCAGAAAGCACGATATGATCAACCGCTCGAAAAGCCGCAAACGGGTAGAAGCACCTAAAACAAACCAGAGCGTAGGCACCATGCCGATTAGGGCAGTGCGGCTCGCCGTCAATAACACAGCAAACACGCCCAGGGGCAAGTATAGATAGTTGACAATACTGAGGATTTTTTTCTTTTTATCGCCATCGGCGGTAGCGGAAACGGCTAAATACCAGGCAATTGGTAAGCTAAGCGCCACAATCAGAGCCAATCCATTGGCATTAAAGCCCGAGGCCGCATACCGAGGTGTACTCCCACGAGAGATGCCGGCAATGTAGTTCGAGATTGTATCAATGACTGAGACATAGGAGCCCAGCACAACAACCTGCAATCCGGCCCGAACAGCTTCTCGGGTGGTAAAGAGATCCCAAAGCAGCCAGGAGAAGCCAGCAAGCTGGACGTAAGTGGAAATACGATCCATGGTTCCACTCACGTCTGAACTCCACAAAATGGTGAGTCCATTCCAGAAGAAGTAAAGAAAAATGAGCAAATGAAACGGCCGTAACTGTCTAAACTTCCCCGTGGCCAGAACCGTGCCCAACCAAAAGGCTGCAACAATTAGCCCTAAAACACGGGCAATTCGGCCAACACCTTCTATGATGACAGAATTTTCCCAAGGGATCGTAAAAAGAACCACGAGTGCTAACCAGAAGGCAATCTTGCGCATAAAGCTATTTCCTTAAATTATCTATTTCTACAAATTGGGGGGGAATCCCTCTGGGAAATTACCCAAAGGGATTCCAATTTGAAACTCTTTACGGACTTTTAACGAGGGTTGGTAAAAACGAAAAAATGTCTGTAGGCATTATTTTTACAGTGTCCGTGAGAATTGGGGTGCCGTTGTCCAAGGCTATAAGTGTAACTTCGTAAAAGATATAATTCTCCAAGCCTGTCAACACGTACTGGCGAATGTCCAGCGGAATGTTGGTTATAGGCGAAGGTGGTGTGCCCTGGGGACCGGTATATTGAAGTTGTAAAACGGCCGTTGGCGGCAGCTCCTCACTAATTTCCCACGTTAAATAAATCTCTTTGTCCCCCGGAGAACCATTCAAATCAAACTTAGGTACAAATTCAAGGGCACCAATATCTGGCGCATTTCCTTTGTATTCATAGCTGACGCTATCCTGGTTTTTCCAGGAGATGGTTTGATCAACAGTCAGGGTGTTGTTGTCGTAGTCAACATGTTTTACCGTAACGGCATCATTGTCGCCAATGCGAATGCGGTCCCCTTCCTGTAGACCAAGCCCATCGGTGAAGTACCAGGCTTCCGTCACAGGAACAACGGTTCCGCTGCCTGCACTACTGGTAAATGCCAAGCCACCGCCTGTGTCTCTGGCCGCCGAATTTGCCTCAAGTTGAAAATCCCACACGTTTGTGTTAACAAATTGTGGATTCCCTTCAAAAGAATTAGCGTCCTGACCGCTGGCAGCTTTAAAACTGGCCAACGAGCCAAATGTAGTGCCACTCCAACGATAGTAGCCATCGCTGTTGGTATTGTAGAACAGATTGAAATCCATCAACCAGGTACTGGACAAGGTTGTATCATCATCATTCGATTTGTACTGAAAACCCGTACCGATGCTTGCATCGACAAATATATTGTTTTTCCAACGTAAACTCTCACCACAGCCAAAGCGATTGTTCGTCACGCCTGTCAAGGAGTTGAATACCGTGTTGTGTATGGCCACACTTTCTTCAAGCTGCCCGGCCTGACTACAGCTATCATTGCTATCCCCTACACCCAACTTTAAGTTAATCTGTGTATTGTTGTAGAGTAAGTTGCGCCTCACGATAACGTGTTTTGTTACAAGCCCGGCTGCTGTGGGTTCCAGACTGACTTTAATACCCTGCTGACCCCCGTAAATGACATTTTCTTCTACTATAATGTTTTCACCAGCGCCATCCAGGTAAATACCTGCAGAAAATTTACCAGAAGAGCCATGTTCCGTGATCTCATTGCCCTTTATGATGACATTTGTTGGTTGGTCAATATCTGGTCGCCCGGCAACGCCAATGGCAATACTGGTGGTGTTCTTAATAAAGTTGTCTACGACCTGAATGTAGTGTGAATCACCAGCAACCTGGATGGCAGGATGATCACCTGTATCCACATTTTCTAAGTGATTACCCCGAATAGTCACATTCGTCACCAGATGGTCAGTGTCTGTGGTGGTGACGTGAATTGTTTTCGCGCCATTATTGTTCAGAGGGCTTTGGTTTTCAAAAGTACAGTTCAAGATTTCTATATCTGTGATGCTGTCATTTCTAGCCCGGATCTGAATAGCTCCCTTCTGGAAGTTACGGAAGGTTAATCCTATAATTCTGATATGGCTTTGTTCCAGAATGTGCCAGCGCCAGGTACCAGCCCCGGTAAGCACCGGCGTTTCCCCTGGATAATTCTTATAAGTGATAGGGTTGCCCGGCGCACCAGATATACCCTGTTGCACATACTCGTTATAAGTACCGCCGCGAATATAAACTGTGTCACCAGGTTTTACCTGATTGTTGTTAGCCGAGTATTCAATTGTTTTCCACGGTTGGGCAAAAGTTCCGGGATTATCGTTATTACCATCAGGTGCAACATAGTATGAAGTCGCTGTTGTTTGGGCATGAATGTTGAAAGAGGAGATGAGGATAACAATAATTAAACCAACTATGTTAAGCATAACATTCGCATGGGATCGAGAGGTTCTTTGGTAAAGAACCGACCTTATAATATTCATTTAACTCTTCCTATACCTGCTCAATTGTTATTTCAACCAATAAAATTTACTGGTCAGTAGTATAGGAAGCTTTTTTCTTAAAGTTCAAGTGCTGCACTAGTACCTGAATCCTAAAGCAGCGCGTTTTTCAGGTTGTTTTTAACCATATCCTTATTTTTGGCCCGGTTATTCGGTTGATTAACTGGAGCTGGCTATCTGACAAAACAGTCCGCCAACGCTCATCCACTTTGATCTCTGAAGTACTTTGTTTACGCATTTTGTTGCCTAAAATATGATTATCTGCTTCACGATAATCAACCATTTTTACCAGCGGTTTGACCCCCATAAAAGTGAACAGTCGATTTAGGGTCTCCAAAGGATTGGCCGTTACATCTTCATAACGAACCAGAGTTTGGCGGGATTCCGGCACGTTGTTCAAGTGTCGCCGAATGTTGTGTTCTGCAACTAACCAATGATTCGTCGCTTGTTTCACGTTCATATCAGAACGTCGGCTCAAAATGGAAGCAACAACGCCGCGCACATCTCTCACCAGGTGAATGACGTATAAATCAATCTGAGGCGAAAGACGTAAATAACGAATGCGCATAGGGTCTTTGGACGTATCCAGAAAAATTGGTTTACCAGACACATCCAAAACAGCCCGGGCAAAGATTTCATTTCGCTGAACTAACCTGTGCATTTCCTGTTTATGGCCCGGCCAGAAGTTGAACATGAGCCAATCTCTACATTTTTCCAGGGCATTGCTGCGCAAAGAATCTGTGCGAAGGCGGCGAATCAGACTATTTGAACCAAGCTCGATGCGGGTTCCCAACTGCTGGTTTAAAGTATAGGGAGCGCCATACTGATTCACTGCCCTGGTGACATCCTGCCAGAATGGATCTTGCTGAAACAGCTTACCACAAGAGCAGCGATAGGTTGTCAGGTCCAGATGCTTTGCCGGCCCTGTTAACATGCCCACTGTAGCAACGTCTGGATGGGAACCTAATAAAAAGCTTGTGAGGGTTGACCCCGAAAAGGCGTGGGATGTTAGAAAAACATATGGTATTTTGCTTTCTGCCATAGGATAAGAACTCCTAAAAGTGGTGGCGTATGATGTAACGTTAGAGAACACCGACCATTTGGGAAATTAGCTGTAGCTGCCTTTCTGATAGGGCTGTACGCCATTTTTCGTCTAATTTTATTTCTGAGGAGTGCTGCTTGCGCATGCGATTTCCCAAAATATGGTGCTCTGATTCGCGGTAGTCGCCCAGTTTCTCAAGGGGAGCAGCCCCAGAAAAAACCAAAAGTTTATTTAAAGTGGCAAGCGTATCGGTAACCAGGTCTTCGTAACGCAGTTGCATTTGCCGGTCGGGTGGGACTGCTTCGAGCTGGCGCTGAATATTTTTCTCGCGCGCGATCCAGGAACGAACTGCACCTTCTACATTAATTTCCGGGTGCCGGCTCATAATTGAAGCCACAACACCGCGCACATCTCGAACTAAATGAATCACGTGCAGGTCAATTTGGGGTGCCAACTGCAGATAACGAATCCGCATGGGATCTTTTGAGGTATCCAGAAAAATGGATTTACCTGTGGCGTCTAAAATTGCTCTGGCGAACAGTTCGTTTCGTCTGGCTTGTTCCTGTAGGCGGCGGACTTGATCAGGCCATAATGTAAACATGGCTTTGTCGCGGAACTTTTCCAGGAAGGTGCTGCGAAATGAGCCGGCAAGCAGCCTTTGTAAAACAGAATTTGTGCTTAATTCAAAGCGCGTATCCAGGTAGTTATCCAGCGAGTAGGAAAGGCCGTAGTGATTAACGGCCGTTGCCACCTCCTGCCAAAAAGGGTCTTCTTGAAACAGTTTCCCGCAAGAACAGGGGTAATTGCTCAAATCTAGACGGCGCGCCGGTCCGGTAAGCTCACCCACTGTGGCTACCTCAGGGTGCATGCCCATTAAAAAGCTCGTTAATGTCGAGCCAGAAAATGCATGAGAGGTTAAAAAAATGAAGGGGATTTTTTCCGACATGTTTTTAGTTTTGCAGCCAGTGTGAAAGATCTTTATCGATTAAATGTTGCAAGGCCCGTATTTCGTCCCTGTAGAGATTGCTCAGATAGGTATAGGTTTCTGGTGAAATTTCTGGCTTATTTTCTGCAGCGAGATTGAGTTGTTTGGCTTTTAGACCTAAAAATCGCCGGACGGTTCGAGGTAAAAGGGGTCTTACGATATCCTTTAGGCGATTAGGCCGAATGAGAAACCTGTTCAATGCTTTCGACTTTGGCGTGCCGGACACATTGTGTTTGATCGAAAAATCTGGAATAAAAGCATCATCCACTTCCAGAAAGCGGAAAACCTTTTTCATTAGATCCGTGGGAAATGCTTTGAGCTCATCGTAAGTATAAACCGCAATCTGAGTAGGATGAAATAAGGCAAAGTAGCGGACGAGTTGGGTATGGTAGAAACCAAGCTGTGTATAGTGCCATTGATGTTCCCAACTGGCCGCAATACGCGAGGCTTCGGCGGTCAGAGCATCGGAAAAATTGGCGAGTGGTTCACGGCCGTCTCGCCGCATGTGCAGGTAACCTGAATAAGCACGTTCTACCGGATTCCGCAGGATGGCGATTAATTTTACATCGGGAATGGTCCCCTTTATGCGGGTTGGGGCTTCTCGGTCATAAAGATATAAAACGGAAGCTTCGCCGTAAGCCTTCTCATTTGTCACACCAGCGAACAATGCTTCATAGGCTGCCCGGTCGGTTGTGACTCGCCGGACAAAACCTTGCTGGTCTCCCGGCCCGGCATATTCAATTTGCTTACCGGCCAGGGCAAAGTAGCTGGGTTCTTTGACATTGGCGTACACTTCGGGATGCTGACCCAAATACCGGTACAGCGAGGTTGTGCCTGATTTGGCGGCGCCAATGATTAAGAAATTGGGTAATGTCATTTATTTGCCAGTTCACGATAAAGTTCGGCATATCTATCGAGGATAGTCTCGATGCCTAGATGAGTTTCAACCCAGTTACGGCCGTTCCTCCCCAACTGCTCTCCCCGCACATCCTCCAACAAAACCTGCCTGATCAGCTGGCACAAATGATCCGCATCATGCTCCGCCAGAAGGTAATGTTTTCCAGCCTGGCCAAGCTCCGCCGATAGGCCAACAAAAGGTGTTGTGATCACCGGCAGGCCGGTGGCCATTGCCTCCAGCACGACGTTGGGCAACCCTTCTCTGCGAGAAGGAAAGACAAAGAGATCGGCCATCTGAAGATATGCCTCTACATTTTCCACCCGCCCCACAAAATGCACCCGGTCGGCACTGGCAGAAGCCTGGATGAGGGCCTCTAACCTTTGCTGAAAGTGGGACAGGCCAGTATCTGTCAAATCAAGCCGTGGCCCGACCAAAACTAGATGCGCCTGAGGAAATTCTGGTGCCAGCTTGGCCCAGGCAGCAAACAGCAAATCTGATCCCTTTCGCGGTTCAATTGCGCCTACATAAATAATCACAGGTGCATTCTGGTTGATGCCCAGCGACTGCCGAATTTTGGTGCGCACGGCCGTATCCCTTGCCGGACAAAACCGAACTTTATCCACGCCGTTGGGGATGATCTCAATGCGACCCGTCAAACCTTCGTCGCGCAGCGCCTGGGCCATGATGCTGCTTTGCACAATTGTGCAATCTAGCAGCGGAAACTGCAGCCGCTGCGCCGCCAGGTGTCTCAAGTGTCCCATCAGGCTGGTCTGTGGACTGTTGATTAAATTGTAGGCGTAGGCCAGCGGGATGCCCGAGCGACGTAATTTTTGCAGCGCCGGGACGCTCCACGGCGGCAGAGGCAGGAATTGAATGATATCCGGCCTGGTCTCTGGCAGCTGGCAAAAGTTGACCAGCGCCTGCCCGTACTGCATCACCCGCCGCCACGAGCCGTTGTCTGCCAGCCGGACCCGGTAAACCGCTGATTGTTGGTCTTCCTCTACCGGCAGAAGCTGGCCAGGGCGAATATCTTGTCTGGTTTGATCGGTGCTGAACTTGTCTACTCGTTCCTGGCTGGGTGTGCCAGTAAAAACCTCGGTGCAGATCTGGCGCTCTCTGAATCCTGGCAAGTAGCCACGATAGCGCATGGCACCTCCGGCGTAGTACGGATGATAAAGCTGGGTGGCCAGGCAAAGTTTAAGGGGGGCCATGTTAGATATACCCTAAAGCTTCTAAGCGGCTGATGACGGCTTCGTCTAGTCGAGTCGCTTCTTCGGCCTGGACTGTGTTTTGGTCTAGCCACTGTTGGAGTTTATTGGCCAGGGAAACGGCCGTTTCTCCCTCCTGCTCAATCACATTACAACGCTCACCGGGATCCGCTTCCAGATCATACAGCTCATCTTCGCCATCGGATGCCCAGATGTATTTGTAGCGCTGAGAGCGAATGGCGCGCAGCTGACGCGACAGCTTGGGATCAAACTCAACCCCCTCGCGCCGAAATGAATGCAGCTGCGGTGCCAGATACTCTGTCACCGCAAACTCGCGGGCAGTGGTTTTCGGCGCCGCAGGCAGCAGACTCTGGCCCTGCACCCTGGCCAAAGCAGGATCGGCCTGAGCTAAAATAATTTCCGCCAGTGTCGGCAACAGATCGACAGACTGCACCAACTCTTTGGCCCTCAGCCCGGCGGGAAAGTGCTCTGGATAGCGAATAATGAGCGGCACCCTGGCCAGCGTCTCGTAGACGCAGTGTTGGTGATCCATCAGCTGGTGATCACCCAAATTTTCGCCGTGATCCGAGGTGAGGATGAAGACAGTGTTGTCCAGCAGCCCATTCTGCCTCAAGAAATGGTAAAGCTCACCGATGCGGCTGTCCAGATAAGCTAGTTCGGCGTCATAGAGGCTGATGAGGATATCCCAATCGTCGGCACGCATCTCCACTTCGCCGCTCATAAACTTCCAGGCGTTCTGGTTGACCTGCCGCCAGCGCTGCTCCTGGGTCGGGGTCAAAAACCGGCGGCGAAAGGCGCGGGGCGGATCGTAGCGCAGGTGTGGTTCCATGTAGTTGGCAAAGATGAAAAACGGCCGTTTTTCCCGCCGATTCCTCTGCCCCTGAATCCACCGTTTCATCTCATAGTTCAGCCGCCAGGCACCGCTATCGTACCAGCTGTTTTTGTGGGGGGAACCGCCGTAATACAGCCGTCGATACAAAGCATTTCCCTTAGCCTTCAACCGAGATAACCGTTCCCCCTGAAAAACATTGCGCACATCTTTCAGCTCGGCAAAACCGCGCGCCAGTCCGGTGGCCTGGCCAATCAGGGCATTGGCCGTCAGCGCCAGCGTGTTGTAGCCCTGAGCGCCTAAAAAGCTGGCCATGGTGGGAATGTCTTGCCTGAGCTTCAAATTACGGCCGCGCAGCCCATGCCCCGACAAATACATGCCCGTAAACAACGAGGCATGGCTGGGCACCGTCCACACCGCCGCAGAAATGGCCTTTTCATACAGGGTGCCCTCGGTGGCAATCTGGTCGATATGGGGTGAGGTTGGCCGCTCGTAGCCGTAGCAGGAGAGATGATCAGCCCGACCTGCGTCCATGACCAGCAGGATGATATTGGGCAGTTGTTGGTTAAATTTCACGCAAACCGCCTTTGGTTCTATTTCGTAAATTGGCCACCTGGCCGCAAATGGCTTGCACTTTCCGGGCTGTTTTTTCCCAGCTGTGCCAGGTTTGGATTTTTTGGCGGGCCTGTGTGCCCATCTCGTTGGCCACTGTTGGGTTGGCCAGCAGGTTCAAGATTTGGTCGGCCAGCTGCTTCTCGCAGCCCGCGTCGTACAGGAGGCCGGAAAGGCCGTCTTCAACCAATTCGGCAATCTGGCCACCGCGTGTAGCTACCACGGGTAGGCCCATCGCCGTATACTCAATCACCTTCAGCGGCGAGACAAAGGCCAGTGCTTCCTGCGTATAAGGCCCGACGCCCACATCCATGGCCGCCATGTGGTCCGGCACCTGGGAAAAATCCACCCGCCCGGTCCAGATGCAGTTTTGCAGGCCAAGGGTTTGGCTGAGTTCCTGCGCTTGTCCAAGGTCTGGACCATAGCCCACCAGCAGCAGAGTGGCGTCCGGTTCGGCCTGTTCCACCCGCTGCCAGGCTTGCAGCAGCGTGTCCAGATCGTTGCCCGGCCAAAAGCCGCCAACGTAGCCCACCACTTTGCGGTTCTCAAGGCCAAATCGCTGGCGCACGGCCTGCCCACCGGCTCCGCTGGCAGCAAACGCACGGAGATCGATCCCGTTGGGCACCACATGGATTTTGCTGGTCGCTACGCCTGCCTCCACAAAAAGCTGCTTCATGCCCTCAGAGATGACCAGGATGGCATCGGCCGTTTCGTACAAAACCTGCTCGTGCTGGCGGTCGGCCCGGCTCATGTGGCGCTGCAGCACGTGATCGGCCTGGTAGGCAAAAGGCGCTGGGGCTCGCAAAACTAGCGGCAGATGGACTTTCCTGACCACATTGGCCAACGTTTTCAGATCTTGCTGGGAGAGGTGCAGCACAAGCACGTCAAAGGAGTGGTTTTGCAGAACGGCCGTTACCTGCCGCATCATTTTTCGGGTGTATAGGTAAGGCGCGATAGGGACGCGGCTCATAGGCGACTTCAGGCGACGCAGGCTTTTGCGCAAGGTCGCCGATGTTTTGCTGCGCTGCCTTTTTTTTGCCCCAGCTTTATGCCGGTCCAATACATTGCTCTCCGCCAACATCGCTGGCGTCACGCTGGGGATGGTGGTGAGTTGCCAGCCATTGAGTTGGGAAGCGGCCGTTAGAAACTGGCGCGACACCAACCCTTCGCCCATTTTCATGGGCAAAAATGTGTTGTAGTAGAGTACGTTGAGAGGTTTACCCATTGTAAATTAAGACGAATGCATGAACTTGCGAAAAATTTGCTGCTGGCTAACTTTGGGCTCAATTTGCCAGCTGCACCAGAGGTGCGAAACGGCCGTTTTCCATTCACCTTTTCCCAAATAAAGACGAGCCAGGCTGTAGTGTCCTTTGGCTAGCCGCTGCTGCAATCTGCGGCGAACCGATGGCGTGATATTCCGCGCTAACAAATCCTCCAGCATCATGATCTGGTAGACGTATCCCTGTATGGACTTTCGCGCCATCGCGGGGGTCAAACGATTCTCCGATGCCTCATCTTCCGTAAAGGCTGCGCCGACGAAAGCTACGGCACAGGCCGGGCCGCTAAGCCCTAGCTTAAAATAAAGATGCGTGTCGTCACGATATCGCAGCGGCGCCCAAAAGCCGCCACAGGCAAAATACGCCTCTCGACTTATGATGCTTGTTATCAAATGCATTGGCTGACCCGGCATCATGACCCATTCAGTCGCATCCTCGCGGAATTCGTATTCTCCTTCTATCGTAAAGTCGCGATACGCCCAAAAGGAGTCGGCGCCGTATGAAGGTGTCACACTGGCATCGGCAAAGTAGAACTGGGCTCGTTCTGAAGTGGCCACCATTGCCTGAGCCATGTGCTGGAGATACGGCCGTTCCCAATAATCGTCAGAATCCAAAAACGCCACCCAGTTCGACGATGCGCCCTTGACCCCATTATCTCGCGCTACCGCTGCGCCCTGGTTTGGCTGGTGGATATAGCGTATCTGCGTCTCAAATGGACCCAACTGCTCCCGCGTGTCATCCTGGGACCCATCATCAACCACAATAATTTCCGCTGGCGGTTTGGTCTGGTTCAGGACGCTTTTTACCGCCCGCGTCACAAGATGGGCCCGGTTATAGGTAGGAATAACCACGCTGATATTTAGGTCGGTCACCTGCTTTTCATCGAACTGCATGCTAACCATTCACTTGATTGGATATTTGTGCTTTGGGAAGAAATTGAACGTACTGCGCATTACTTCTGTTTTTGGTAAACATCCGGCGCATCTTGCGCTTCAAGCGAACTGTCAGGCGAGACCGACGCCGTTCTTTCTCAGCCGTGGCTTCCAGCAACCGCCGCAGCCGTTTAAAGGCCAGGTCGTCATAACCATACTTGATCTGCACATACATGATTTCGGCATGCATCTCTGGGCGCAGGGCCTGTGTTTTGGCCTCATCATGAATCAGGGCAGCAGAGAGCGCGTCTGGCAGTAAAACATATTCGCCCTGCTCAGCCAGACGCAAGGCCAGATCAAAATCCATGGCAAAGTTCAATGACTCATCCACGCCACCGATGGCCTGCCAGGCTCTGGCGGAGAAAAAGCAGGAGGGTTGAAAGAAAAAGCCTCCATAAAACCAGTCTGCCAGACTATCGCGATTCAATCCTCTGGGCGCTACCGATTTGATGATACGGCCGTCAGTGCGAACCAAATGGCAGGTGCCGGCCCAGGCTGCTGCTTCGGGCTGCTCACGGTAGGCCTCGGCAATACGCCACAGGGCATCTGGCAGCAGCATGTCATCTGAGTTCAGCCAGGCAAATATTTCTCCAGAGCCTTGCTCCAGCCCCTTGTTAATAGCATGTGACTGTCCCCGGTCCGGCTCGCTCACCCACTGCGTCACCCACTGTTCATACCGGCGAATGACGGCCACACTTTTGTCGGTGGAGCCACCATCCATGATGAAATACTCTAAATTGGGGTAGCCTTGCAACAGAACCGAACGAATTGTCGCTTCGATGTATTCCCCCTGATTGTAGGATGGCGTTACGATGCTGATTCGCGGCCAGGCAGAAATTTCTAAATCGTTGTCAGGTGGCGCAGAACTTGTTTCTGTCCAGGGCCAACCTGTTTTATCGGCTGGTGGTGTTGGTAATTGATTGAGTGTTGGAGAATTCATAAGTTCCTTATCCCTGCGCAATACTTGATCATCGATGGCGCACTCGGAAGCCTTCCATCATTGTTGTGCCTCGCAGCTCAAGATTGTCATTAATGTAGGGCGTGCTGGGCAGAGCGCTGTCCCAGGCCTGATCACCTTCGATAGGCATAAAGAGTTTAATCCCAGTGGCCGTTTCCACAACTTGCACTTCAGCTTCTGGCAGTGGCTCAATCGTCCAGATTAAATGAGAATCTTCCCCAATCAGACGCGCCCGAAAACCAGAAACCCGAACAAGCCACAAGCAAAAGAAAAGCAGTAACGCATAGGCCAGATAGCTGGGTTTGAGGAAACGGCCGTTTCGTGGCTTAATCGTCAGGGCAAAATGCAGCACCACTGCAATGGGGAAAATAGCAAAACTCAGAATCCAGCCAGCCCCCAACCGGGGAACAGGCCCCGAAGCCAGCCAGAAAATGACGCCGACGCCCAGGATTGCCTGAATCATTAATACATAAACGTACTTTTTGAATCTACTACCCGAGAAACAAATGAGTAAAAAAGGAACCATAAGCAGCGGAGAGGCCAATAAATAAACGGTAAGCTCAATATTTCCCTTGATATGTATTTCAAACCAATTTGCAAGCCATTGCGTAAACCTCACGTCTGGCACCAGTTTGTCACTCAAACCGGGGACATAGAGCAGGTACTTGGTCTGCTCCTTAATGGACAAGGCATTTTCGTAAGGTACTTTCCAATCGAAGCTGAATAAATCTATGCCGGGAAAGGGAAAAACCAGATACCCAGACAAAATGAGGTTGCGCATAAAAAAGGGCAGCAGAACGATGAGGCCAAGAATAGTGCTTAAGGCGAATGTATGGAAGCTTTTTTGCCGACTGATCAAGAAAAGCAAAAGTGGAAATAATACAATTGGGGCAACACTAAGTTTGACCGTCAGCGCAAAGGCGGCAAATAGAACGACAAAAAAAAAGTTGTTCCCGATTCCCCTGATATGTTGTGAGGGGTGGAATTTATACCATCTTGTTCCAGACGCTTTTCCACAAACTCCACGGCTAGAATCAGGGTAAAAAACAGTAAAGAAGTGGCTGGAAAATCTGTGGAAAGGGAGGCAATCTCTTTATAGCGAGCAAAATAATAAAGGACGAGCAGGCTGCGGATGACGGAGCTGATCTTGATACTGTTGTTGATGACGTCTGCCAATCCTTTCAGGCAAATCGTGACACCAATCACAAAAATAATCAAATTCACCAAATGGTAAGATTTGCCTTCGAACGCCAGGATGTCGAAAAAACTGCTAAATACCAACCAGGAAGAATTAAACGCCAGCCTGAAATGTAAATTACCCAGCCCTGGTACCACGCCATACTCATTGATCCACTTGACAGATTGCGCATGGTACAAACCGGTATCATACGACTTCACTGGGCCCGACGCGAAAACGATCCCTGCCAAAAGACAAATGCCGCCAGCAAACAGTAAATAGTTGTTTTGGCGAAGCTGGCCATAGGTTGCTTTTACCGCACTGAAAATATAGGTTCTGTTAAAAAACGTTAAACCGGCCAGACTCAAGAGAATAAGCAAATGAGCCAATACATTTATCGGCGAAAAGAGCGAAAAATATGAAAGTATCGTTGTTAGACTGATGATGCCAAGCAGCAGCGTGTTGCTAAATCCCAGTGAAGTGAGGGGCAAAGGTAATGAGAAAAGTTTGCTGAGAAATTTGCCTGTGAGTAATCCCATTACAGCTAAAAGGCCCAGACTGTAAAAAAGATACAAGGCGATAAATATCATACTTCACCTACATTTGCATCTGGACAGCTAATTCTTGTTGGGTGAGTAAATGCGGTTCCCAAAATGAGCGATCGTATTTGGGCCAGGCGTGGCAGCCAAAGGGCAGGGTGTTATTGTTTTCTTTGAAGCAGTCGCGAGGTGCGCCTTCAAAGGCAAATTGCAGAGCCACGTCCACCGGGGCAATTTTGAAGGCAGGGTAGTAATGGGTGGCTCGAGTTGCCCAGAAAATGTCTTCGTTTTTATGGAATTTGGAGACTTCTCGTTTGACGCTGTTAAACAGTCTTAACTGTTTTAAATATTTTCGCGGTAGGTTGGCGAGCTGTTTGAAGCGGGAATTAGCGGCACAGTATTTTTCCCAGTAGCGGTCCGGTTCAATGGCATATTTTGTAGAATTCAATACTTTCAGGCAGCTCGACACTTTGCGCAGGCAAAAGCCGCCATTGCCGACACCGGGCTCTTTTACCCAGGGCGTATCGGCCGTTTCTTGCCAGGGAGGGCCAATGTAATCGAAGCCTCTATCGCACCATTTTTCCAACTGGTCTGAGAACACCAGCGCGTCGAGATGGTAAACCAGAATGTATTCATATTGCTGAAAGCGTTCGTAGAAGCTGGTGGAGAGCATGAGCCGGGTATTGGCAGCGGCACTGCCAAAATAGTTGTTGTCGAACCGCGCCAGGTGGAATTCGGGCACGGCGATTTGCAGGGTTTGAGGCACTACCAGATATTTGTCGTAACGGCCCAGGTAATGTGTCAGGTGGCTCAGGGACAGTGCTTCATCCGGCGTTAGCTCTGCCCGATTGGACATGGGGACGACAACGGCCGCTTTCATAGTTGCTTGTGGGGTGGCATGATTATTTGACAAAGCAAACCTCCGCTACTTATTGATAAAGGGTAAAAATAGCTCGTGTGGTACGGTCACCATAAACGTTTGTGTATCTGTGCCGAACGTATTTGTGGCTTTCACTGTCACGGTATGGATTCCCCGCTGGTTTTCCGCGGGCGTCCAGGAGATGAGTCCGGTTGTTGAATTAATGGTCATACTGCTGGGAGCTGTTGTTAGCGCAAATGTGGTCGCCGGATCGCCTGCAATGTTTACATCATAGACATAGGGCTGGCCCACCGCAGCGGTCGTTGGTGGAGTGGACGTGATGATCGGCGTGGTGCAGTTCGGCAGGATATTTTCCAGGGCATTAAACCAGACATCCGCCATCTTGTTGTAGCCGGACTCCTGGGGATGTAGCTTGTCGTACATATCGCCCGGGTAGGTTAGCGCCGTGTTTTGGTTCACCAAAATAATTTTGTCGCCATTGGAGATGCGGTTTTGGGCGATGGTTTGCAAGTTGGTGTTAAATGTAGCTACCTGCGGTTCGGATGGATTCTGGTCCACGATCAGGGCCAGGATGACCGTAATGTGTTCGTCAAACGCATCAATCTCATCCAGTATATCGTTCACATCGGCGGCACTGGGGCCGTTTCCTTGGGCGATGTCGTTGGTACCAATGTGCAGCAGGATCAATTCGGGGGGATTCAGCGTCAGGTAATTGCTTACTTCATTGGCAATCTGATCTGCGCGAAAGCCACCGTGCCCTTCGTGGTCGTAATCAAAGCTTTTGCCGCTTGGCCCCCCGTCATTTAGATTGCCGATAAAATCAAAGTTATAATTTGCGGCCGTTAGCAAGTTATCGAGCTCAAACCTATAACCATAGTTAAAGGCAGGATTTGTGGGAATTGTACCAGTACCGTATCCTCGTGTAATGGAATCGCCCAGAGGCATAATGTTAACTGTGGTACCACAGCCATCGCCATAGGGTCTTGCCAGATAATAATGGGGCAAAATTTCTGTTTCGGGCAGCACGCCTTCGTATAGGCTTACCTCATCCAGCGCGCCCACAAAACCGGCGCCGGTTCCAAGTTTGCCAATGTGGAGCACGGCCGTTCCCTCGCCAAACGTGCCCGAAAAGCGCTGAGCAACCGACGTGATGTCCGTCCCATCCACAATCAGGGTATTCACATCATTTAAGCCATCGCGGATGCCAACAATGTGGTGCCAACGGCCGTCTGTAATCACTCGGTTACTTTCCAGCACAACGTTGTTGCCCCGGCTGTCCCCCAGCCAGAATTGGGCACGGCCGTTTTCCGCCGCACAGCCTAACGACCAGCCACCCACATTCTGATCACCCCAGCCTACCATCACTTCATCGACTGTGGCACACGTCTGGCCGGGCTCTCCTTTTACCCAAAACTCAATGCTAAATTCGGCGCGGTTGTCCCAGGCAAATTCTCCCTCGGCTGGAACCTCGATGCCCGCAGTGCCGTCAAATCGTTGGGCGGCGCGGTTTACGCCGCGTACGGAGACCGGGCAATCGTCGGTGCAATAGCCGTCAAGCAGGGCAACCGAATCGCTGAAAGTATCGCTGCGTATTTCGTCAAACTTCCAGTAAGCGATTTGGGTGAGAGGCACGGCGCTGCGGGCGGGGGAGGGGGTGAGCAGCAAGGCCGCAACAGCAAAAGAAAGCAGCAGCAAGGTTTTGGCAGTCGCAGGCACATTCAGGCGCTTAGAAAAATTAAAATCAAAGGTAAATGCAGGCCGTACCATCTGTTATACCTACCTTGAAAATAGTTTAACGGCAGAGACGCGGAGAGGTAAATCTGATAAATCTGCGCAATCTGCTGATTTTCATTCGTAGTGGTGTGCCACCTTCATGAAATCTCTCTAAATAATTTAATTTAAGCCAAAGTGGGTTTCTTGTTCGCTGCGTAACTGATCGGCCAAACGGCCGTCTGGCAATTCTACATCTGCATACGTCAAAGCACAATCAATCGGCACGTTCCGTTTAAGACGACACCCTTCAGATAAACCCATCGGCAGCAGGTGTTGGGCGGCGCTGGCTTCATGGTTTTCCAGCACGCCATAGCAAGTAAACCCACCAATCCCATCCAGCACCTCTCCCGCCTTTAGATCGCGCTTGGCGATGGTGATCACCTCACAAACGGGGCCGCCCAGTGGCGCCAGGGCAGCATCGCCAAATAGAACGGCGCGGGCCACGGTAAGCGGTGTTTCCACATGGCACAAATGGTAAGGCGTGTAAAAAACATACAGCGGTCCCTCACCCATCTTGTAATAGTTCAGATACTGCTGCTGGAGTGGATTGTCATTGTAGCCAATGACAAAGACGCCCGCCGGAGGCTGTGCTCCCACCACATAATCCACCAGTCCGCCGTTTAGCATTTGTTCGCGCGGGAAAAGATTTGGGGTCTCATTGACATGGTCACAATGCGGGCCATACATGCCCCTCTGGCCCGCCTTCAAGCCGGTGCCGTTGGCTACCACGGCCATTTCCATGGAAATTTTTGTGCCATCGGCAAAAGAAGTCACCATTCGTGGTTTCTGTTTGTACTTTTCAGCATAGGCGCGTTGGGTTTTGGGCGTGCGGTAAGGGTCGTGCAGCCCTTTGATGTTGCCCGCCAGCACCGGCTGGCAGCCAATCGACTGCACGTAACGGTAAAGGTTCATGATGACCCCTGGCTGGTCGCCATCGGAGTTGGTGAGTACCACGCCTGTTTTATCGGCATACACTTTGAGGATAGGTCCCAAAGTGGCGTCGAGTTCGGCGTTCATCATGATGACGTGTTTGTGGTGGGAAACGGCCGTCATCACCACTTTCGCCCCAAATTCAATCGTCCCCGTGGCTTCAATGAGGGCATCAATACGCTCGCATTGGGCCAGCAGTAAGGCGTCCTCGGTGATGGCATAGTGCTTGTGGCCAATGGCAGCTTCCAGCTGTGCCCTGGTTTCCACATGCTGCACCTCGGTCTCGCCAGCCTGGGCATAGGCCTGCCGGGCATCAGCCAGATGGCGGTTGGCAATAGCAACCAACTCCATGCCGGGAACGGCCGTTAAAATTTGCAGCGCAATTCCCCGGCCCATGTAACCGGCACCCACCAGGCCCACACGAATCGGATTATTTTCTTTCTGGCGTTTGGCCAGTGCGGTGTCAACAATAATCATAATTTTTTAAAGATGACAATCTGGCCGCTGTCTGGCAGAACATCGGCCCAACAACCCTGCTGCGGCAGCCAAATCTGCCCTTCGGGAACGGCCGTTACCTGGGCAACGTCTGGGAAAAACTGAACCAGCCGCTCCCGGTTCCTTCGGCCAATAGTAACTAATTGATTTTCTTTTGCTTCATAAAATGATTGGCCCGCTGCACAGCCATATTCCAGATAACGTTGATGGGATAACCCTAACAGCCGGGGCGTATTCAATGCCATTGCCTCGGCAAAGGTCTGGGTGCCCCACTGGGCCAAAAACTGCCCATCCCCCACATTCCAGATACCGTGTGCTCCGTAGCAGTAACTTTGGCTGCCAGCCAACATAGTTACCCAATAAGCATACAGCTGATCGTCGGTCCCAAATGTGCCCTGGATGCCTTCGTACCAGGGCTCCAAATTGATGAACGGCTTGCCGGAATGGGCCAGGGGGCGCTGCCACAGCTGGGGGCGCATAGCCTCACTGTGGTCGGTCTGGGTGGTGGTGGCTGCCAATAATTCCGGATTGTTCACTACGTCGTCGCTGATTTCCTGGGGAAGGGTGTGAATGATGATGGGGCGACGGGTAGTTTGTTGAACGTCTGCTAGAATCTGACTCCACAGCTGTCGGCGTTGGTTTAGCTTTTGCTCTCGAAACGGCCGTTTCAACCCCTGTATGCCCCCTATGAGCCAGGTTTGCAACCGATAAGGCAGCTGCCCCAACCACTCCCGCAATCGGCTGGTTGGGAAATCAGTTGTAGTTTTATCCGGCAGCAAATTGAGCGCTTCACCCGATACCCACAAATTGCTTTCCCCGGTCAGGCAGTAAATCACATCCAGATCGTCAACGGTCTCGATGATTTTGCGCCACCAGGCCGTCATCCCTGCCAGGCCCAACCAATCGATCTGGTGACCCCAGGCACCGTACACAATCACGCGAAGGCCGTGCTGGTTGAGAAACTCGATTCTTTGCCGGGCGAAGGCCAGATACTGGTTGTTAAACGCGCCAGTCATGGTCCAGGGGATGCCAACCGGGCTGGCTGCATTTTCGTTTTCGGGGCCAACTTCCGGGGGAATACCGACAACAAGCTGAACGGCCGTAAATCCCTGCTTTACGCGCTGCTCAGCCAATGCTTTGAACGCGTCCTCTGGCAGCCGCTGCGTCAGGGCAAACCACCACGTATCGGCGAGAAACCCGGTCAGAGCCTCGTCAGGAGTGGAGGGCATTGGTGGGGATACGGCCGTTTGGGTTGGGCTCTGGAATAAAATCGGGCCACGTTTTGTCCTTGGCCGACAAAATCAGTTCAGATACCGCTGGCCATTCAATCTGGAAAGCGGGATCGTCCCAACGAATGCCCCGCTCATACTCCGGCGCATAATATTGAGCCACCTGGTAAAAGACTTCAGTATTGTCCGCCAGGGTCATGTAGCCGTGGGCAAATTCACCGGGGATATAAAGCATTTTGCGGTTTTCGGCCGTAATTTCCGTCGCCAGCCACTGTAAATAAGTAGACGAATCGGGCCGCATGTCAATTATGACATCATAAATAGCGCCCCGTGGACAGTGCACTAACTTGACTTCTTTATGTGGCCTGATCTGATAATGCATGCCGCGAAGCGTGCCCTTTTCCGGGCTGAAGGTGACGTTGGTCTGCACAAAATCCGTTGTCAGGTTAAAAGCAGCAAATTCCCGACGGCAAACAACCCGCGAGAAAAAGCCACGATTGTCATGGATAGGTTCCAGTTCAACAATGTAAGCGCCCGGTAAACGTGTCTCTGTAAAGATCATGATCTTCCCTCGCTTTCGTACCGACTAATTTGCTTCTCAGTCAGGGCACGCATATCCTGCTGCTGCTGATACCCCTGAAACCATTCCACAATCCACGCAAGAGCGGTGGCCAGGTCAAGCCTGGGCGACCAGCCCAGCAAGTTTTTTGCCTGAGAACAATCCAGTTTTAGAAACGTGTTTTCGTGGAGCTGATCGGCCCCATCCATTTGCCAACTGGCACCTTCGCCCCAAACTTTTGTCACATAATCCACAATCCATGAAACTGGCTTTACGTCCTCATCGTGGGGGCCAAAGTTCCAGGCTTTGGCAAACCGGGGGCCATCTTGCCACAAACACTCCGCCAGCATCACATATCCGTTCAGTGGTTCCAGCACATGCTGCCAGGGGCGCGTCGCCTTGGGGCTGCGGATGAGGACAGGCTGCCCCGCCATAATCGCCCGCATAATATCGGGCAGCAGCCGGTCCAGGGCCCAGTCGCCGCCGCCGATCACATTGCCGGCTCTGGTGCTGGCCACGGCCACGCCATGCTGTTGGTAAGTGGCTGGCGAGAAATAAGAATTCCGGAAAGACGCAATGACCAATTCGGCCGCTGCCTTGCTGGCAGAGTAGGGATCATAGCCACCAAGCGCATCGACTTCGCGGTAACCCCAGTGCCACTCCTTGTTTTCATAACATTTGTCGCTGGTGATACTCACCACCACCCGGACGCTGTCGGTTTGCCGCACAGCGTCTAGCACGTTGGCCGTGCCTAACACGTTGGTGGAGATTGTTTCGATGGGGTCTTTGTATGATTGCCGCACCAAAGGCTGGGCAGCCAGATGAAAAACAATCTCTGGCTGGTGGGTGCGCATCACTTCTAGCAGGTGCTTGCCGTCCCGCACATCACCAATGATCGACTGCATGCCTTCCGCCACATTTGCTGCTGCAAACAGGCTCGGTTCTGTGGGCGGCGACAGGGCAAAGCCAACAAGCTCGGCCCCTAATTTTTGCAGCCATAAGGAAAGCCAGCTGCCTTTAAAGCCGGTATGCCCGGTGAGCAGCACTTTTTTGCCGCGCCAAAATTCGTTAGGTTTCCTCATGACCATACCTTCCACGGTGGATTTTCTGAATGCCACATATCGTCTAGCACATTTTTGTCGCGCAATGTATCCATCGGATGCCAAAAACCTTGATGTCGATAAGCGGCCAGACCGCCATTTCGGGTGATTTGCTGTAGGGGTTCTGCTTCCCAAACGCTGCTGTCATCGGCTATGCAGTCCAGCGCTTCTGGTTCGACTACAAAGAAGCCGCCATTAATCCAGGCGCTATCTTCGATTCGTTTTTCGCGAAAATGGGTGATTTTAGTTTGGTCTTTATTGAGGTTGAAGGTGCCAAATCGGCCGGGGGGTTGAACGGCCGTAAGCGTAACCAGCGCCTTCTCTGCCTGATGAAAGGCAATTAACGCCCTCATATCTACATCGCTGACCCCGTCACCATACGTGAGACAAAATGTTTCATCTCCAATGTAATCGCGTACCCGTTTGATGCGCCCCCCTGTCATGGTGGAAAGACCCGTATTAACCAGCGTCACGCGCCACGGTTCTGCATTGTTTTGGTGTACTTCTACCTTGTTTTGTTTCACGTCAAAGGTCACATCACACATATGAAGGAAATAATTGGCAAAGTATTCCTTAATCACATACCCTTTGTAACCCAGACAAATAATGAAGTCGTTAAGTCCGTGCGAGGAATAGATTTTCATGATGTGCCAGAGAATGGGCTTGCTGCCAATTTCTACCATTGGCTTGGGTCTGACGCCTGTTTCCTCGCTAATGCGGGTGCCATAACCACCAGCCAAAATAACAACCTTCATTATCTACCTGCCTTCTGACTGTTATTACGAAACTGAAAAATGTTCAATCACTCCTTACCCTGTCGGCACGAAAGAAAAATGGTTTCAGGACGGTGTGTATTGTCTGGCCGCCCGGCCCTCTGACTCTTGCAGCTCATTTAGCCAATTTGCATTTGCCTTTCGGGACCACATTCGTCGCTTCGGTTTGCCATATTTAAGCAGTGCAGGAATCGTGACAAAACGATACGTATCCCCAAGCTGCTCTAGAAGCATATCAACCGCTTCCAGAGTGGGGGTGCGATCGGCGAACCGTTTTTCCGGAAATTGATAAAGAGCGTCGTGCAATAAAATAATGCTGCCGGAGCGGATTTCCTGGTTAAGACGTGTTACCAGCCACGCTGCATCATGATCGAGCCAATCAATACCCATCAGGTTCCAGGTAATTACCTGGTACCCAAGCAAGAACAGGTCAATGCGGGAGGCCAGATTCTGGTGGCCAAAAGGTGGACGGAACAAGCGTTGCCCATAGGGTGCTAACACATCGCTGCAAGCACGAATTTGAGCCCGTCGTTCCTGGCCGCGAATCAGTGGCAGCGAGGAATGGTCCCAGGTATGGTTGCCAATGGCGTGCCCGGCGCTGGCCATCTGGTGCAGAAGTTCCGGGTATTGTTGGGCGCTTTTGCCCACCACAAAAAATGTGGCCTTAGCTTGATGACGTTCCAAAATTTTCAGCAAGCGTGGCGTGAATTCTGGATGAGGGCCATCGTCGAAGGTGAGCGCAGCCACTTTTTCCTGCGTTGCCACATGAGTCACCGTTCCTAACCAGCTGCGCAGGGCAACGTTTTGAGCCTTTTTTAGAATCCGCTTAATCATTTGGCAACTGCTCCTGGCGCATTTTAATCACGCGGGCCGGTGTGCCCACAGCGATGGCCATTTCTGGAATATCGTCAATTACCACAGAACCGGCTCCGATTACGGCTCCATTGCCAATTGTCACCCCGCCTATAACCACAACACCTGTGCCTAACCAACAATGATCACCGATGATGATAGGCCCTTTTGTTTCCAGCGGCTGTTCCTTCATGGATTGGCCCTTGGCCATGCCATGATTGTGTGGGTACAGGGCACAATTGGCTGCCAACATCACGCCCTGGCCAATCTGGATTTTGGCTTTATAGGCGTTTAACTGGCAGCGGGGATGAATAAAGGTGTCTGCACCAATGGAGAGGCTGCCGTCTTCTCCTGTTTCTACAATTGTGTCGCGTAAAAACGTGACGCGGTCACCAATGTGAATCGGCCCACTGTTATGGCCTTCATAAATTATTACCCGGTCGCCCAGGTAAACATGTTTCCCTAGATGCAAATCTGAATGATAAAGTTGGGCTGAGGGTGCAATAAATCCTTTGGGATTCATTTTGGCCAACCGTACCTGGCTTTTGTGGGGTGGGGCAACCCAGGCGGCCAGGCGAGTGGCAAAGCGGCCAAATGGGCTGAGACCGGCAAAGCGCATCCAAAAGCGAATCCAGCGATTGGCCCAAGCGCTTTTTCGTTTGGTATTAATGTGGTAGTGCGAATCCACTGGAGGCGTCCTTGAGGGGTTTGCGTCGTTTCATTTGTACGCCGCGCAGGCTGCCTGCCTGTAGGATAAGGCCGGCTTTTTGGGCAGCATGTCCCAAGATAATCAGTAGGGCAGCGGTGTGGGCAATGATGGCGCTTTGGTTTGAAACGGCCGTTCCTAGCAGCAAAAGAACCGGCAGCAGTCGGCCCAACCATAAGGTGAGCAGCAGCGAGGGCTGGCGTCGTAAAGGTCTGGTTGCTTTACGGAAGGCGTCGGTGTTGGGTCGGTACAGGTAGAGCAGCCAGATAATCAAGTCTAAAATAGCCCAGGCCAGGATAAACAGGGATAGCAATTTGCTTTCTGTAGGCTGCGTCAGGAGCAAAGCCAGGCTGCCTCCGGCGGCGAAGCCGGAGGTGATAAACTGAACGGGCATAAGTGGCGTGTTCCAGGCGGTGACGGCGCGCGCGCGATAAACCATAAAGCCTTGACTGATGAGTAAGATTGTGGCGGAAACGGCCGTAGCCCACCCAAACACCCAATGCGGTACAAACCAACCCAATAAAGCAAGCAAAATAAAGAATACGCCGGCCAATGCCTCACGAGACATCCAGGAACGTCGTAGATGGCGAAACAGGTTCAGGCTGCGCCACGGCTGGCCGGCTTCCAGCGTTAAAGAGGCAAATCCCAGGCAAACCAGCAAGGGAGCCAGCCAGCTGAAGCTGCTAACGGTCAAGCCTGTCATTTCGGCCACGAAGCCGGATACGTACAGTCCAGCCGCCATGCTGCCCAGTAGAAAATTGATCACAGCTGGCCAACGCCAGACGGTTTGTTGGCTTGGTGGCACTAATTCCAGTTCTTCTTTCCCTGGCAGCTCTTCTACCGCCTTGCCTACCAGATAATGAACAGAGGGACCCGTGCCCAAATCTTCTTGAAGCTGAAACGTTTCGTTCTGGTTAATGAGCTGAGAAACCCGGCTGTCGGGATCGCTAAAATCGCCAAAGTGGAGGGCACTGCCCGTGCAGTAAGCCACACAAGACGGCGTTGCTGCGGGCGCGACACCAATCTCCAGACCCTGCGCAAAACCTTGCTCGATGCGCGGCAAGCAAAAATTGCACTTGGTGGCGATGCCTACTTTGCTTTTGCTGCGGTCATCGCCTAAGGTCAGATTGAGCGAACGGTCTGATTCGGCAATGGTGCGGGCAAAATAGGGGCAGGCGACCACACAATAACCACAGCCAATACAGATTTCGTCATTGAGATCGACAATGCCGTTGGGACGGCGGAAGGTGGCTGTGGTGGGGCAAACTTCCAGGCAGGGGGGCTGGCTGCAATGCATGCAGTTCATGGGCAGGCTCAAGCTTGGCGCGGCAAAGCCTTCACCCGCCTGGTAAGAAAAAACCTGCCGCCACGATGCACCATCAGGTGAAAAATTCACCTCTTTGCAAACATCAATACAGCCTTCGCAGCCAATGCATTTTTGCAGGTCGATAACCAGGCCCCAGCGTGTCATTGGCTGCGCCCCTCTACAAATTGCGCCTTGATATGATCGGCGAGCCGGACGGTGAGCGCCACGATGGTCAACACCGGATTGGCATACCCACCGGTGGGAAAGATGGAGGGGCCAGCGATGTATAAATTGGAGAGGCCATGCATACGGCCGTTCGCATCAACCACACCTTGTTTGGGATTAATATGTATTCGGGTGGTCCCCATGTGATGGTAGCCTCCGTGTAGATTTTTTGGCAGTTCGTTCGCTTTCATTTGAATATGGATCTGGCCTTGATTGGCGCGGCGCAGGGCAGCGTCCATGAGTTGCTGTGTGCGAATGGCGCTGCGAATTTCCAGCTCCGTTACCTGCCAATCGAGCTGCGCCCGGTTTTGTCCTAACGCATCCTTTTCCGTCATTAACGAAACGCGGCTGTCTGGATTGGGAACTTGTTCGGTCATATTGGCCAGGCGAAAAACTTTTATTTCCCGGCCTAAAGCCTTGCCGATTCCACCCCGCACCTTGCGATAGATGTTGTTTAGTTTGGTGCCTGCGGCGTTCCCCGAAATTGGCAGGTAATTAAAGAGTTCGCTCATGTAGCTGGGCATGAGCTGGACGTTTTGATTGAGCAGCTTCTCGCGCCGCAGCACTTGCTCGCTCAGGGCCAGCTTCCCAATGATAGGCACCCGGTTGACGTGGTGGATGCTGTTGTAAAGTGCCGTCTTTTTGAGGAGGGTTGACGTTGCTGGTACAAACACACCTGACCAAAAGTGAAGATGTTCCATGAAAAAACGGCCAACCAGATCGTTCTGGTTGCCCAACCCGTTGGCATGAGTTTGCCGGGAAAGCAGCAGCAAGCGGGGCGTTTCTATGCCACCGACCGCCAATACAAACAGCCTGGCCGTCACTTTAAATTTGTTGCCCTGCAACGTGGCGACGCGCAGCCGGGAAACCATTTGACCGGTTTCATTGGTTTCAATTTCCAGCACGTTGGCCTGCATCAGTGAGGTAATGTTGGCGGCTTCTGTGACTTCTTTGACGTACTTTTGGGTAAACGGCCGTCGCGAGCCAATCTTGTAAATAATTGTTTGTACATCACCATTGACAAAGGGTAGGGACGGCCGTTTTTCTGGGTCTTGCCATTCAGCCACATCATAAGCCGGTGGGTTGATTTGGCAAATTGTTTGGGCGCGATCGTAATAGGGGTCCAGGTGGGCTTTGTCAAATGGCCAGCCACTGTAGGGCACCCACTCTTTTTCTTCAAAGTCGATGGAGTCAAAAGGCCGTAACCGCACCCCCATCTCATTCTGCCCGATCTCAATATGCCAACGATGGCTGGAGCCGCCAAATAAACGAGCCCTTGCCTTGTCCAAATCAAAGTAAGTAATGCCAACATTGGCCCCTTTGTACAATGATTGGGTATCCCGGTCAGCCTCAAGCCCGCCACTTTCCAGCAGCAGCACTTTGAGATCTGTCGCAATCAACTCCCGGGCCAGGGTAATGCCGGCCGTTCCGGCACCAACAATACAAATATCTGCTTCGATCAACTCATTTTCCGGCAGCGAGCGGGCATCGACGATCATGTTACATCCTTCTGGGTGCCATTTTTGCTGTGCGCTGGAACATATTCGGTGCGCCATTGGAAAAGCGGCCGTACTGCGCCAGATAAAGAACCCACATAATCGCCGCGGGAAGAATTCCCGTCATGAGAATCAATAACCTGAAAGGCTACAGCATCTGGTTCATTAAACTGAATCTTAACAACCGGATTAAGTGTAATCAGCGCCGAGCGGACGAAAAAAGTACCTTCTGCCAATAGATTGCCTGGAATGATGGCAGTGCTTGTGTAGCGCCCTACCGGTCGAGGTCGTTGACGCCACTCTGGATCAAGGTCCACAGCCGGGAAAATTTCAACACCGCCCTCATTGTAGAAATGAAAATTGGGCAGCAGAACATACCCCGGTTCAATGACATCGTATTCCATTTCTACCAGCACCGGCTCCCGAATATCAAGCGCCCCTGAAATCTGGCGATCTTCCGTTTGTATACGCACCGCACATAAGCGAGCAACATCTGCCCCCGGCTGGTTAGGGGAATGCGTCCACTCCCGAGCGGCGGTGGTTCCCAATCCAGAAGTTAGATACGTACTCACCACCTGATAAGATGGACCATCCTCAACCAGGCGACCCCCATCCAACAAAATCGCGCGGTCGCAGAGTCGCGTAATCGTAGACATATTATGAGAGACAAACAAAATCGTGCGACCCTGCTGCCCAACATCTTCCATTTTTTTCAAGCATTTTTTTTGAAACTGGGCGTCTCCTACGGCCAACACTTCATCTACCACCAAAATCTCAGGTTCCAGATGTGCCGCTACGGCAAAGGCCAGGCGAACTTGCATGCCGCTCGAATAATGTTTGACAGGCGTATCTATAAACTTGTCTACCTCAGCAAAGGCTACAATTTCATCAAACTTTCGTTCAATTTCCACCTTCTTCATGCCCAGAATGGCGCCATTCAAAAACACATTTTCCCGGCCCGTTAATTCCTGGTGAAAACCGGTGCCTACTTCCAGCAGCGACCCAACTCGCCCTCGCACCCACACCCGGCCCTCAGTTGGTTCAGTAATGCGAGAGAAAACCTTAAGCAGTGTGCTTTTACCGGCACCGTTTCGGCCAATAATGCCCACAACCTCGCCATGATTCACATCAAAGGAAATGTCTTTCAGGGCCCATATGGCTTCATCCAATTCGGCCGCACCTGATGCTTGGCCCCGCAGCAGGTTGCCTGCGCGCCTGAAGGGCGATTTAAGCGCATCGGTGAAGGTATCACGAATGGTTCTGTATCGTGCCTGCTTTTTCCCAATGTGGTACTTTTTTCCAATCCCTTCTACCTGAATAGCAATATTACTCATAAGAAATTAAACCACATCTGCGAATGTTTTTTCCATACGACGGAAATAATAAATGCCGCTGATCAACAAAATCAAAGCTGTCAGGGAGGAGACAATTATTGTTGACCCGGGCGCAGTGTCTGTGCCGAGCATGGCCCAACGGAAACCCTCGACCACACCAACCATAGGATTGATGCTGTATAATATCCGCCAGGGTTCAGCTAACAAGCTGCTGGGATAAGCAATGGGGGTTGCAAAAAGCCACAACTGGGTAATGAAGGGCACTGTGTAGCGCACATCGCGAAACTGCACATTCATAGCGGAGAACCACAACCCGACTCCTAGTGAAGAAATTAGCGCCAACAATAATAAGAATGGCAGCCAGATCACATTGGCTGTGGGAACGATTCCATAAAATAGAATCATGATGATGAGTACGCTAAAAGCCAACGCAAAATCCACTATTCCGGCAAACACGGCCGCAATTGGCAGCGCCAATCGCGGAAAGTAGATCTTCTTGATCATGTTTGCATTGCTAACCAAACTGTTGGATGAGTTACCCAAACTGTTGGCGAAAAATTGCCACGGCACCATCGCCGCATAATTCCAAATAGGGTAAGGCAGGCCATCGGAAGGAACCTGGGCCAACTTCCCGAAAAATATGCTAAACACCACCATCGACATAAGTGGCTGAATGATTGCCCAGGCTGCCCCCAGAACAGTCTGCTTATAACGTACTTTGATATCGCGCCATACAAGAAAATAGATTAGCTCACGATACTCCCAAAGTTCCCGAAGCCTCAGAGAAACCCAGCCATGAGACGGTTCAATCAATATTTCAGGAACATCTGTCGTGCCAAACTGTATATGTTTTTGTGCCAGCGCTTCCGAATTTTGGGCCACATGTGTCTCCCATTAGTGCCCATTCGCAAATAAAATATGGAATTGGCGAATGGCTGCTTAGATTGCAGTTTGATTAATCGGCTGCCATTGTGGATAACTCTTCAGCCATGAGCTTCTGCTTTACTTGGGATTCAATCCACTGGTAGGTTTGGGCTAATCCAGCTTCAAGAGGGATTTCCGGCTCCCAATGGAGAACCTCTCGTAAGCGATTGTTGTCAGAATTACGGCCGCGTACGCCTTGCGGGCCATCAATATGCTTCTTCACGATTTCGATGCCTGCGATGTCTGCCACAATATCGGCCAGCTGGTTAATTGTAACCATGCGATCCTGGCCAAGATTGAGGGGTTCGGCATAGTCGGAACGCATCAGTTTGTGCAGGCCCGTGAGGCAATCATCAATGTAGCAAAAGGAACGAGTCTGTTCTCCATCACCCCAAATTTCCACTTCGGAATTGCCCGTTTGTTTGGCCATCGCTATCTTGCGGCACATGGCGGCAGGTGCTTTCTCACGACCACCTTCCCAGGTGCCCAAGGGACCAAAGATATTATGGAAGCGAACAATGCGAACATCCATATTGTGTTCTTCATCATAGTGGGTACAAAGGCGTTCAGTCACCAGTTTTTCCCAGCCATAGGCATCCTGTGGTTGTGCCGGGTAGGCGTCCTCTTCTTTTAAAGGCGCTATAGTGGTTTCCATTTGCTTGTACTCAGGATAAACACAAGCGGAGGAAGTGAACAGGTAACGTTTGACACCATTTTCACGGGCGGCTTCAATGGTGTGAACATTAATCAAGATGTTGTTGTGCAAAATTTGGGAGTGGTTTGCGGAAATAAATCCCATCCCGCCCATATCGGCGGCCAAAGCATACACTTCGTCAATATCTTTGGTAGCTTGCAAACAGTTTTCCCAACGGCGTAAATCAAGCAGTTCAAATTCATCGGCTTCAGTTGAAGCAAATTCGGGCTTCTTTACATCGACACCTCGTACCCAATAGCCTTCACGTTTAAGGAATGTTACTAAATGATGACCAATGAATCCACCTGCGCCCGTAACAAGCACTCGTTTGTTTGGCATTATCTAACTCCTCTGTTTATTAATATCTTGAATTGTAGTTTGTTATTTGGCTCGCATCACCCTTCCGAGAAAAAAACTCTTGTGCCTATAAGGCAAGCTCCGCCTCTGGATGAATAAACATCCGAAGTAAATCGTAATATATGTTTCCCGGAGCGATGGCTACAACAGGAAGCATTTGTTCCTTTACAACTAATCTACTGCTTGATGCGACGACCACGACCGCGAGTGCGTCGTCGCCGCTTTTTTACACCTTGAGTGTGGTCCAAAATCTTTTCAATATCCGTGGCATTCAATTGAATTCGCCGCTGATAATCTAGAACTGTTAAAAGCACGCGCACACGCCTACTCGGATTGGTTGGCCCTTCAAAAATCGCTACCATTTCCTGGAAGGGACCGTTCGTTATGCGTACTGCATCGCCTTGTTCAAAGAAGGTGCCAGCAGCGACTGACTTTTCAACTTGGGTGTTTAATTCTTTTAACTTTGTTCTGATAAGCCGAATAACCTCAGGCGGCAGCGGAATAGGCTGGTTATTGCCATTAGTCACAATGTGGCGCAGGCCTGGTGTCCATTTCCATGCTGAGGAATTTACCTCATCTAAATTGGCTGCCATAAATAGATAGCAGGGGAAGAATGGGGTTTTTACAACTTTATCTTTTTTTCTTGAACGTATCTCTGGGAGAAAAATCTCCAACCCCGACTGTTCTAAGGTATTTGCGACTTTATATTCAGCCTTGGGCTTAGTATATAACGCATACCATTGATCGGTTTTATTTGTCATTTCTCCACCCACAAAATCCGTCTTTATGTCAACGCAACATATCTGAATGCCAGGGTTTTTCCAAAGTCAGGTCGAATTACTGCAAGAACTCGCCAACGTCAAAAACAGTCCCTGAAAATTCATTATTCTCAAGCGTGATATAATTCATATGAACTTCTATTTGTTTTTTAGCGAGTTGAGGTTTTTTTGTTCTGGTGTTTACGACTTTGAAAAACCCTGATCTGAATGCAAGTGACACCTCTGCAAGCACAAACGCTACCCTTATGAAATCCGCCCACTACTTTTGGGTTACTAGGAGAGAAGAATGAATGGCTGCGATGACTCACCCTTTATCACATAATTTAATTATGACACAAGTAGTTCTACTTCATCTCCAGTCACTACAATAAAAAAATATCCCGTTAATTTGCTTAATTAGCGATTTTTACTTGGCACCGAGAATGCCCTATGTTATATGGATCAGTGGTGGATAATCATTTAACAAAGAAGGCTCTTCCCGACAATATCTTCGCTAAATTTTTAGTACTTTTTTCCTAGAGCAACATTAGTGACACTACGTTCTCAAGCTTACAAACTGCCTTACGAACTTGCAAAAAGCGGGGTGATAGGACCTCCTGCCCTGACAGGTATTTAAGATGCGTCTTCTCTTTTTTGGTTTGATGCTGTTTGGCTTGATTGGCTGCCGGGAGGATCTGCCTGCAGTCACGGCTACGGCCGTTTCCCTTCCCACCGCCTCTCCTACCGAAACGCCCCCTCCCACCGCTGCGACTCTGTCTGAACCAACGTTCGTCGCCACGGAAACGGCCGTAGCCACCTTAATGCCAACCCTAAGCCCTACCCCTTCCCATCCGGCATACACCGGCCCAACGCTCAACCGGGATGATATTGGGGTGCAGGTCTATCTGCACCGTGTGGATGTGCCGTCGCTGGTGGCGCAGCTTAATGAACTGGGTGTGGGTTGGGTGAAGGTTCAGGTTTCCTGGAAGCTGTATCAGCCGTCTCCCGACCAATTTTCAGACGAGCTGTTGGCCGAACTGGATCAGTTGGTGAACAATGCCCAGGCAAACAATATCCAGGTGATGCTGAGCGTGGCCAAAGCGCCGGAGTGGAGCCGCCCCACCACGGAGCTAGACGGCCCACCGGGGGACAGCGATCTGTACCGCCAATTTATGCAGTTTCTAGCGCAGCGGTATGCGGGGCGGGTGGCGGCCTACGAGCTGTGGAATGAGCCAAATTTACAGCGAGAGTGGAACGGTGTGCCGCTCGATGCGGCGGCGTTGGTCGCGTTGATGCGAACCGGGGCAGCCGGGGTGCGGGCTGGTGATGTGGCGGCGTTGGTGATCAGCGGCGCACCCGCCGTGACGGGCATCAACGACGGCATGATGGCGATTGACGACCGGGTCTACTTCCGGGGGATGCTGGCGGCGGGCGTGGCCGAATTTGTGGATGGTTTTGGCGTGCATCCTTACGGGTGGGCCAACCCGCCAGACAGTACGTTTGAGGGACCGGATACGGCCTCTTCGGCAGGCTCAGGGCAGGCCGTTCCCAGCCACAACAACCACCCCAGCTTCTTCTTTCAGGACACCCTGCGCGATTATGGCGATTTGCTTACTGAATTTGGCATCACGAACAAGCAGCTGTGGGTAACGGAGTTTGGCTGGGGCAGCTTTGAGAGGTTCGACGCGGCACCCCCTGCCGAGGCAGAATTTATGGTCAACGTTTCCGAATGGCAGCAGGCGGTATACAGCCAACGCGCCTATGAGCTGGCCCACACCTGGCCCTGGGTTGGCCCGATGATGCTTTGGAACCTCAACTTTGCCCCCTGGATCGGCCCTGCCTTTAGTGAATCGGGCTACAGCCTGCTGCGCCCCGACGGCTCGCCGCGCCCCGCCTATTTCGCCCTGGCAGCGCTTCCCAAGGAGTAAACATTTGGCTGTGGGCTTGCGCTTGAGAAGTTTGGGTTATTTAGGCGACGAAACAGCCAAAGGGTGTAAGAGCGAGAACAACAACTGCGCCAAGGGCCAGCCCAGCCACAATTTGAGCAGGGGTGTGACGCTTTAGGAAGAGGCGCACCCAGCAGACGGAAATCACCAGCGGCCCACCGATTAGCAGGCTGATTGGCCAACCAAAGACCAGCCCTACCAGCATGGCGCTGGCCATCGCGCCCGTAGCGTGCAGGCTAATTAGCCAAAAATGATTGATGAGGGTCAGTGCCGTTAGCTCGATGACGTTGAAGAGCGCCAGGCAGCGCAGCAGATCTGGCCCATTAAAACCCACGATTAGGGCGTAAGCAATGCCAGCAAATAAGATAGCGGAGAGATAGGGGATATTGCGCTCACGGGTGTTGCTCATGTGCAGTTCGGCAATGCGGCCTGTTTTGAGCAGAAAAATCACTACCAAAATCGGAGCCAGAGAGACGAGCAGTCCATAGAGTGCCGCCCACAAAAAGCCAGCCCAGCCAGGCAGCGCGACTAGTCCAAACAGCAGCCCTATTACGGCAAACATCACCGGCGGGCTGACCACATTGGAGTAAATACGGGCGGCTTTGACAAAACCGGTGCGGTTTTGCACCAGAAAATCCAGCGGGGGGAGCTTTTTCATGAAGTGTGGGCGAGTTTGCGAGCAGGCAAGTGAGCAAGTGGTCAGATATTCCAAGACACCTGACCACTTCTCACTTTTTACTTTTTACTTATGTCCCTTCTTCCCAGGAGTTCAGGTATTTCTCCTGACGGGCGGTTAGGGTGTCGATGTGGATGCCCATCGCCTGGAGCTTGATGCTGGCGATGCGCTGGTCGATCTCTTCGGGGACGGTGTACACCTTGTTTTCCAGCTTCCCCTTGTTGTCGGACAGGAATTTGGCGCTTAACGCTTGCCCGGCAAAGCTCATGTCCATGACGGAGGCGGGGTGCCCCTCGGCGGCGGCCAGGTTGATGAGGCGGCCTTCGCCCAGCAGATTGAGTTTACGGCCGTCTTTCATCGTATACTGGTCCACAAACGGCCGTACCCGATTTGGTTCACTCATAGCCAGGTCGCGCAGGGCATCTTTGTTCACTTCCACATCGAAATGGCCAGAGTTGGCAAGCAGCGCCCCATCTTTCATCACCTCAAAATGATGGCGGTCGAAGACGTGGATGTTGCCCGTGGCGCTGACAAAAATGTCGCCAATCGGGGCCGCTTCTACCATCGGCATGACGCGGAAGCCGTCCATGACTGCTTCCAGCGCTTTCAGCGGATCGATTTCGGTGACAACGACGTTGCCGCCCAGCCCCCGTGCCCGCATGGCGATGCCCCGGCTGCACCAGCCGTAGCCCGCCACCACCACCACCTTACCGGCGATGAGGTAGTTGGTCGCCCGAATCACGCCGTCCATGGTGGATTGGCCCGTGCCGTACCGGTTGTCGAACAGGTGCTTGGTCATGGCGTCGTTGACGGCCATCATGGGGAATTCCAGTCTGCCCTCGGCGGCCATTGCCCGCAGGCGAACAATCCCGGTGGTGGTCTCTTCCGTACCGCCAATGACGTATTCCATCACGTCGCGGCGGTCTTTGTGGATGGTGCTGGTGACGTCGGAGCCATCATCCATAATGATGTTGGGTTTGTGGTCCAACACGGCCTGAATGTGCTTATGGTAGGTGGCGTTGTCTTCCCCTTTGATGGCGAAAACGGGGATTTCGTAGTGGGACACCAGCGAAGCGGCCACATCGTCCTGGGTGCTCAGCGGATTGCTGGCGCACAGCATCACGTCGGCCCCACCGGCCTGTAAGGCAACGACCAGATTGGCCGTCTCGGTGGTGACGTGCATACAGCCACTGATGCGCATCCCGGCAAACGGCCGTTCCCGCGCAAATTCGTCATACACACCCTGCAATACCGGCATCTCCTGAGACGCCCACTCAATCCGCAGCCGCCCACCAGGGGCGAGATCGGGGTTTTTAATATCAAATTCCATCAGGTAACTATCTCCTTCAATGAAAATTACCCAATTACCCAATTATTTAATGATGGGTCATTGGGTAATTAAGTAATTAGGTAATTAATATGTCCAAAGCGCCGTCATCGTCAAAATGTTGGCGAAAACGGGCTACGAAATCTTGGGGTGAATAATAATGGTTCTGGGTGCCCATCTGCTCTAAAACGTAGGTGGCAGCCAGCGACCCCATCCGCCCGGCGATGGCCCAGGGCAGGCCAAGCTGCATGCCGCGCATGAGTCCGGCGCGGAAGGCGTCGCCTGCCCCAGTGGGATCGGCCAGCGTGTGGGGTGAAACAGCCGGAATGTGAATCTCCTCGCCGTCGACGGTTAACCGTGCCCCTTCACCAGCCATTGTCACCAGCAAGCTGCCCACGCGCTGCAAAATTTGGGCTTCGTTCAGGCCGGTTTTTTCCTGGATGAGCTGGTATTCGTATTCGTTGACGGTGAGCATCTGCGCTCCGTCCAGGCCGTGGAGCAGATCCTCGCCGCTGAAGCGGGCGGCCTGCTGGCTGGGGTCGTAGATGAAAGGGATGCCCAGCTGACGGCATTCGGTGGCATATTGGCGCATGGCGTCTGGGGCGTTGGGGGAAATGACGGCCAGATCGGCATCGGCGGCGTACTCGGCAAAGCTGAGTTTGCCTGCGTGGGCCATTGCCCCGGTGTAAAAGCTGGCGATCTGGTTCTGCGCCTGGTCGGTGTTGACAAAAAAGGAGGCGCAAAAATCGTTTTCAATTTCCACAATGGCCGTCGTATCAACACCGTGACTTTCCAGCCAGGTGCGGTATTCGCCAAAATCTTGCCCGGCGGTAGCCATGACGCTGGGTCGCCCACCCAGCAGGGCCAGGGTGTAGGCGATGTTAGGGGCGGTGCCGCCGCGCTGCCGGTTAAGCGAATCAACCAAAAAGCTGAGGCTAATGGTATGAAGCTGGCCAGCAACGAGCGAGTCGGTGAACTTGCCGGGGAACGACATGAGATAATCGTAGGCAATGGAGCCTGTCACTACTATTTTCATATTAAATGGTCACACTTCTGGATTTATTTATCCGCAGATTACACAGATTTCGCAGATTTTTCTCCAATTTTCTTGCTGTTTTCTGTGGCTTTTTTTAATGTGGGGCTGAGTCCCAAACGGTCGCGCAGCATAGTTATGATGATCCTGAACCCATCGGCGACGGTGATTTTTTTGCCTTCGGCGTAAGTTCGCGGATCGTAGTTGATAGGTACTTCGACGATGTTGTGCCCGCTGAGCAGCACCTTGTTGGTGAGTTCAAACTCCAGGTTGAAGCCAGTGAGCGTCAGGTGGAGCGATTTGGCCACGTCGGCCCGCACCATTTTGGTGCCGGTGCCTACGTCGGTGAGCTTGCTGCCAAAGAGCAGGTTGGTAAGGAAGGTCCAGAGGCGCACGCCCAGATAAGCGTGGGCATATTCGTATTTTACATCGCCGCCGAGAATGCGTGATCCGTAAACGGCCGTTGCTCCCGTCTCTTCCACTTTGCGGCAAAATTTGGGATGTTCGGCCGGGTCGTACTCTTTGTCGGCATCCTGAATAATCAGATAGTCGCCGCTGATGTTGTTAACGCCGGTGCGAATGGACATCCCTTTGCCCATGTTTTGCTCGTGGTAAATCACCTTGATTTCTGGATCGTCTATTTTTTGCAGCAGTTCGCGGGTGCCATCGGTAGAAAAGTTGTCTACTACGATAATCTCTCGTTCCCAGCCGTTGCCCAAATCGACTGACTGTGTACGGGAAATGACATCCTGAATAGTGGCACTCTCGTTGTAGCAACAAATAATGACCGATAATTTCATACGCATGAAAGGTTGGTAAGCCGCCGCTGTGGGGTCCTACCAACCTTGCTCCTCTTTCTTCTTATTTGATTGAAAACAGAAGGGCAATTATAACAGCCAATTATTCGTTGACGAATTTGGATCAGGTGAGGTGATGGGTCCTTGGCGTTTGGGCAGTTCCGGGTTTGAGATCCCAGCTCACGATATGCCTATAGGCTACAATCGTTGAATGTCACTTCAGAATCGTTTTGGCCTGCTGTCTGATGGGTGGGAAACGGCCGTTTCCCACCTTTTGCAGCCCTATAACAAACTCAATGACCCCGGAATGTGCGTGCTAATCGTTCGGCAGGGGAAGATCCTCTGGCAGCAATCTGTCGGTCTGGCCAACCTGGAAGCAGGTATTCCAGCTACGCCCACCACCAACTACCGACTGGCCTCTCTTAGCAAGCAGTTCACGGCGATGGCCATTATGATTTTGGCCGAACGCAACCAGCTCCGGTATGATACCCATCTACTCGATTTCTTCCCCACGTTCCCGGCTTACGGCCGTTCTATCACCCTGCGCCACCTGCTGCACCATACAGCCGGTTTGCCGGATTACGAACCACTCATTCCCCTTGGAACCACCGTGCCGCTAACCGACCGGCAAGTGCTGGCCCTGCTGCTGAAGCAGCCGCGGCCTTATTTTCCAGCGGGCCACCAACACCGCTACAGCAACTCGGGCTACGCCCTGCTGGCCCTGATTGTTGAAGCGGCTGCGGGTATTCCTTTTGCCACCTTTTTAGCGCAGAACATTTTTCGGCCGTTGGGTATGAACGGCACAGTGGCTTATGAACCTGGCATCTCCACCATTGGCCAGCGCGCTTATGGCTACCACCAGACACCAACCGGCTACGTCCGGCGCGACCAAAGTCTGACCAGTTCTGTTTTAGGTGATGGTGGAATTTACTCATCCATCGCCGACCTGTTTCATTGGGATCAGGCGCTTTACGGTGAGCAGTTGGTCAGCCAGCAAACGATCCAGACTGCATTTGCTCCAGGGGTTTGGCTGGAACCGGAGCGCCTTGGCTATGGCTTTGGCTGGTTTTTCGAGCTGATTCGTGGTCAGCGCACCGTCTGGCACTATGGCAACACTACCGGTTTTCGCAGCGCCATCGAACGCGTGCCCGACCAGCAGCTCACCGTCGTTGTCCTGCGCAACTACGACGAACCAGATGGTCAGGAAATGGCCGCCCATACCCTGGCCCGGCAGATCATAGGTCTATGAACAAGCTGCCCCATACTCCCCATGGGCAGCAGCTCGCTCTTGGCATGAGCCTCAAACCGGGTAAAGTTAAGTCTATGCTGCTAACCTGTACCGACATCGAAAAATTTTATGGCCCCAAGCGCGTGCTGGACAATATTAATCTGAATTTGCAGGCGGGCGAGATTGGCGTGCTGCTGGGGCCAAGCGGCTGCGGCAAAACAACCCTGCTGCGCATTATTGCCGGACTGACGGAGCCGGATAACGGCCGTATCCACCTCGACAGCCAGGATATTACGCAGCAGCCCGTGCATCAGCGCGGCCTGGGGATGGTGTTTCAGGAGTACGCCCTCTTTCCCCACAAAAGCGTCTTCCAAAATGTGGCCTTTGGCTTGCGGATGCTGCATTGGGGCAAGGCAGAAATTGAAGATCGGGTGGGGCAGGTGCTGGCGCTGGTCGGTCTGGCCGGCTTTGGCAATCGACCCATTCATGAACTGTCTGGCGGCGAGCAGCAGCGGGTGGCGCTGGCCCGCTCGCTGGCCCCCGCGCCCCGGCTCATTTTGCTCGACGAGCCGCTGGGGGCGCTGGACCGTGCCCTGCGCGAACGCCTCATGCTGGAACTGCGCCAGATTTTGAAGGAGGCGGGCAACGTGCTGGGGCGACCGGAGGGCATGACGGCCGTTTACGTCACCCACGATCAGGCCGAAGCGTTTGCCATTGCCGACAAGCTGGTGGTGATGAACAACGGCCGTATCGAACAAACTGGCCCGCCCCAGGCCGTCTATCGCCAGCCTGCCACCCCCTTCGTCGCCCGCTTCCTGGGCATGGAGAACATCTTCGAAGCACAACTGGTTGCCGAAAATCCACCCACTGTAGAGATTGGCGACTGGAGATTGGAGATTGCCCCATCAACCATTAACCATTTACCATTAACCATTAACCATTCCCTCCCCGCCCTCATCCGCCCCGAAGCCGCCCGCCTGGCAGGCAACGAAACAAAGGGGGTGAATGTGGTAAACGGCCGTCTCATCCAACACTCCTTCCGGGGCCGCTATCAGCTGATTACGATAGAAACCAGCCACCAGCCACCATTCACGCTAAAGTTTGAATTGGAAACGGCCGTAACCCTTCCCCCCATTGGACAAACCGTTAACCTGGCAATTGATCCAGAGAGCATCATACCGTTAGAGAGTGGTTAGATTGGTTGCGATTCTTATTTGGCCAGTCGTATAATGCAGCCCGTGCGTCCACTGTATGACGATAAGAAAAACAGGACGCAAATAATAGTCTAGGAAAACTCTATGTCTTCATCATTTTTATGGTCGATTGGTGGTTTTTTTATCGTTCTAACCCCCATTATTCTGGTACATGAGCTGGGGCATTTCTTTGCCGCCCGGCTTTCCAACATACGCATCGAAGAGTTTGGTTTGGGCTTCCCGCCCCGCGCACTCAAATTAGCTGAGCGCAACGGCACTGTTTATTCGCTCAACTGGATACCCCTGGGTGGCTTTGTGCGCCCCGCTGGCGAGGATGATCCCACCATACCCGGTGGGCTGGCCTCTGCCTCCAAGCGGGCCCGCCTGTTTGTGCTGTCGGCTGGCGCGGGAGCCAACTTTTTGATGGCCTTAATTGTTTTTTGGATCGCGTTCATGATTGGGGTGCCGGCTGTGGCCATTTCTGAAGTAGCGCCAGATTCACCGGCAATGGTGGCTGGATTTATGCCCGGGGATGTTTTTTTGGAGGTGGACGGCGTCAAAGCTGAGTCCTCTGGCCTCATTGCCGACATCATGCGGAGGAAGGCAGGGGAGCCGGTTGGGGTTTTGGTGGCTCGCGGCGATGGAACTGAGCTGCTTACCGTGGTGCCCCGCGTACCCGGCGAATACGATTCTGCCACGGAAGGCCCGATTGGGGTTGGCTTGATGGCTGCGCCCACCGGTCAGCGTATTGCGCGTGGCCCTGGTGAAGCGCTGGCTGATTCGGCCGCTTCCATGTGGCAAATCATCTCCCTGACGGTGCGCGTACCCTCCATGCTGATGAGCGGCGAGATTTCACCCAGCGATGCACGCCCCGTCAGTGTCGTAGGCATCAGCCAGATTGCCGGGCAGGCGGCCGAAGTCTCTGTTACCAACAGCAATTTGTTCCCTATCCTTAATATGGTGGCCTTCATCAGCGTAGCGCTGGGTTTTACCAACCTGCTGCCCATTCCAGCTCTGGACGGCGGGCGCATCCTGTTTATCCTCATTGAGGCGGTGCGCGGCCGCCGCATAGAACCGGAGCGGGAAGGCATGGTCCACATTGTGGGAATGCTGGTCTTGCTGGGGTTAATGGTTTTGCTTATTGTGCAGGATATTGTCAACCCTATTTTTTAACAGGCTGATCGCTAGTGTGCGTTGCAGCTGGAGTCAATGTAAACATGATGGAAGAGAAAGAAAAATCGTTTGATCTTGTGTTGGACGAGCTGTTTTATGCCGAACCGCTGCCCATACCGCAGCTGTATCGACTGTCTGATATGCAGGCAGAGGATGCTGCGGCGTTTGAAGCGGGTTGGACGGCCGTTTCCGATGAGCGTCGTCAGGTGATTGTGCGCCATCTGGCAGATATTTCTGAAGACAATTTTGTGGTCGATTTCACCCCAATTTTCATCCGCAGCTTTGAAGATTCGGTTGCGCCTGTCCGTCAGGCGGCGCTGGATGGCCTGTGGGATTCTACCGATTTGAAGCTGATCCCCCGTATTATGCGGCTGATGCAGCAAGACCCGGATGAGCAGGTGCAGCTGGCTGCGGTTGCGGCGCTGGGGCATTATGTGCTGATGGCGGAGTGGGGACAGCTGCCGGAGCGCATTTTACCTGGCCTGATCAGCGCTTTGCTGGCGATGTATGACGACCCGGAAACGGCCGTTTCCGTCCGTCGTGTTGTGCTGGAAGCATTGTCCCCAGCGGCCCATCCCCGCATCAACAAGCTGATTGAAGAGGCGTATGAGAACGGCGACCAGGCAGCCCAGCTAAGCGCCGTGTTTGCGATGGGCAGCAGCGCCGACCGCCGCTGGTCGGTGACGGTGCAGGGCGAAATGGAAAGTCCGTATGAAGAGATGCGTGCCGAGGCCGCCCGCGCCGCCGGGTCGATTGGGAACAGCGATTTTGTGCCCACCCTGGCAGAGCTGGCCTATGATGAAGATTTGGCTGTGCGTCTGGCAGCGATTATCTCCCTGGGCCAGATTGGCGGTGATGAGGTTCAGCTCATTCTGACCAACATGATGGACGACCCTGAAATTGAGGAAATCGACGAGGTGCTGGAAGCTGTTGAGGATGCGCTGGAAGAGGCAACGATGATGGCGGGCGAGCTAAACTTTGTGGATCTTCCGCTTGATGAAGACGAGGAAGAAGAGGAATTTGAGGATTAGGAATGCAAATTAGATAATGCTCTCCCCCTAACCCCCTCCCAATTGCAGTTTAAGAAAATAATCAGGTAGTTGTCATTCTGAACGAAGTGAAGAATCCCGCAAGGACCCCATGGCAAGAACCTTACCCACACCAAAGTTTCACTGGTTATCAAGCGGGCAGGATGCTTCGGAGGACCTCAGCATGACAACTTTATTACCCGAATTAATTTTTTAATCCACAATTGGGGGAGGGCCAGGGAGGGGGGAACCGCACTCATCCCCTCCCAAACTGGACCCCGCCTTGGCCGACATCGTTTTTGTTTTAACCCAGAATATCTTGCCCATTTTCATCGTAGCTGCCTTTGGCTTTGCTTTGCAGCGTTGGTCTGCGGTGGAGAAACGGCCGTTATCCGCCATCGTCCTCAATATTTTAAGCCCCTGCCTGGTTTTTTCCTCTCTGGTAAGCTCCCAACTGCCCGCTGATGAGCTCCTGCGCCTGGCCCTGTTTACCGTCATAACCGTGCTGCTGATGGGAGTCGTGGCTTATCTTGCGGGCCGCCTGCTGCGCCTGAACCGTCGTGAGATTGTTGCGTTGATGGTGGTGGTCATGTTTGTTAACGGCGGTAACTATGGTCTGACGCTGAACCAGCTGCGCTATGGCGATCCAGGTCTGGCCAGGGCGATTGTGTATTACACCACCAGCACCACCATGCTCTACACCATCGGCCTGTTTATTGCGTCGATGGGGGAGATGCCCTGGCGGGCAGCGCTGCGCCGTTTGCTCCAGTTTCCAGCAGTGTATGCCGTTATTCTGGCTGTGATTGTCTACAGTTTTGCGATTCCCCTGCCGCTTCCGCTGCTGCGCGGCATTGAAGTAGCGGGGGCCGGGGCAATCCCCGTCATGCTGCTGGTGTTGGGGATGCAGCTGGCCGATCTCAAAGCGCTCACTTCCTACCGATTGGCGCTTCCAGCGATTGGCCTTCGCTTGCTGGTTGGGCCGCTGGTGGGCGCATTGGTGGCCATGCTGATGGGGCTGTCTGGCCTGGGGCGCGCCACTTCGATCATCGAATCGAGCATGCCCCCGGCGGTGTTCAACATCATCCTGGCCACAGAGTTTGATCTGGAGCCTGCCGCCGTCACCAGCATTGTGCTGTTTTCCACGCTGCTCAGCCCGCTAACAATTGCGACGGCAATTACACTGCTTGGGCTTTAGCCGCAGCTCGGGCCTTTTGTTCTGGCCTGTGCCGGGGTACAATTTTGGCATGAAACGATGGCTGGGTTGGCTGGTGGGTTTGTTTGTGGCGCTGCTGTGGCTAACGGCCGTATCTCCCCCCGCTGCTGCCCAAACCCCTGTGCTTACCAGCAGCGCCGAACCTGTGTACGGGCAGAGCGTCACTTTTCGCCTGATGGGGCAGATTGCCACCGAGATTGAGCAAATTGAGCTGTTTGTGTCGGTGGCCCAGGCGGATACACCGCTGATGGTGGCGGTTCGGTTTACCCAGGACAGCGCCGGACAGCTGGTGGCGGGCTACAATTTGGATCCGTCGCTGGCCAAACTGCCCCCTTTTGCTGAAGTGCGCTTTTGGTGGGCGTTGAAAACGGCCGTTTCCGAAACCATCCTCATCCCAGAACAAACCTTTACCTACCGGGACGATCGCTTTAACTGGCGTACGCTGGCCCAGGAGGACGTGACGGTTTATTGGACGGGCAACGATGCCAACCTGGGAGCAGCGGCGTGGCAGATTGTGGCCGAGAGCCGCCAGACGCTGGACCAGATTTTGCCGCCAACGGCCGTTTCTCCCCTGAATCTCTACATTTACCCTGCCACCGCCGATTTGCGGGCCGGGCTGCGGCTGGCCGGGCGGGATTTGCAGGCAGGGCATGTTGATCCTGATTTGGGGGTAGTGCTGGTAACGGCCGTAAACCCCCTTACCGCTGCGGCCGATTTGCGCCAATCCATTCCGCATGAGCTGGTTCATTTGCGCCTGCACCAGCTGGCCCCAACCGTGACGCTGCCGTTCTGGTACGAGGAAGGGCTGGCGCTGTTGGTCGCCGGGGCGGGTAGGGCGGCTGAACCAGCGCTGGCAGCAGCCGTGGCCAACAACAGCGCCCTCACCCTGCTCACCCTTTGTACCAACTTTCCGCAAGAATCCCCCGAAGCCGAGCTGGCGCTGGCGCAGAGCGTCTCGCTGCTGCGCACCATTCAGGCCCGGTTTGGTAACCAGGCGCTGCGCCAGCTGGGTGTGGTTTATCTTGCTGGTGCGGGCTGCGAAGCGGGCCTGACGCAGACGCTGGACATGTCGCTGGCGGAGCTGAACGTGACCTGGCTGGCGGCGCAGGCGCCTCAGCCCGCCTGGCGCACCTTTCTGGGCCAGAACGGCCTCTGGCTGCTTCTGGTGGCGGGCAGCTTTGGCCTGCTGGCGCTCATCTTGCGTCGTTAGAAGCCTGAGAAATTTGCCGCGAATGACGCGAATCACGTTTCACTTTTCAGCACTCTACTCCTTGAGCTGGGTCATCATGGCGCGGGGGTCCCAGTACGCACGCAGGTTGCTGATTTGGCCGTTGGTGCTGAAGCCAAACAGGTTGATGCCGGAGAAGTGAGTGGTTTTGCCATTTTTACCCACGCCCTCTGCCTGCCAATGAACGGCCGCTTCGTTTTTGTTGATGTAAACGGCCGTTTCCCGCATGTTCAGCTCCGTGAAGGTGGCCCGGATGCCGCCAAAGAATTTGCGCAGGCCGTCGTGGCCGCTAAACGGCGGTGCGCCCACCGGATCGTGGCTTTCGGCATTGGGGGCAAAGACGGCCGTAAACGCCGTCTCGTCCATGGCCCGAATGGCGGCAAAATAGCCGCTGATCGATTCTTGCATCGCTTCTCTGCTCATGTGCTGCTCCTAGAGTTGTGGATTGGGGTTGATAATCAGCTCCATCTTACTGGATTTACGACGGCCGTCAACGCCTGATCTTATGCACGTCTAACAGAATCGGGGTATGATTACGGCCGTTCCCGGCTCAGCAGCCAAGCGGAACCCAATCACCAAAATTTCACAAAGTAATAACCAAAAATTTTACAGATGCCACACAAAAAATCTGTGATAATCCGTGAAATCTGCGGATAAATCTTGAAGGAGAATGCCTGAATGACAACTGCCGAACAAACCCCCACCACTGATTTTCGCTTTAAGGCCGAGGTGAAGCAGCTGCTGCAAATCCTCGTCCACTCCCTTTACAAAGAGCAAGACATCTTCCTGCGCGAACTTATCTCCAACGCTTCCGACGCCCTGACCCGGCTCCATTTTGAGATGCTCACCAACCGGGACGTGCTCGACCCCGACGCCGAGCTGGCGATCCGCATTGAAATCCCCGAAGTGGCTGAGGGCGAGCCGAAAAAGATCATCATCAAAGACAGCGGCCTCGGTATGTCCCGCGAAGAGCTGGTGACCAATCTAGGCACCATTGCCCAATCCGGCGCCCGCGAATTTTTGGACAAGGTGCGCCAGGATGAAAACCTCGATCCCAATGACGTGATTGGACAGTTTGGCGTCGGCTTCTACTCCGTCTTCATGGTGGCCGACGAAGTGCGCGTGGTTTCTCGCAGCTACAAGAAGCGGGCCAAAGCCGCCGCCTGGATTTCTGACGGCAGCGATGAGTTTCACGTCGAACCGGCCGAAAAAGAAGATCGCGGCACGGAAATGCACATCACCCTGAAAAAAGATGCCGCCGATCTGGCCAGCCCGTGGAAGCTGAAGCAGATCATCAAAAAGCATTCCGATTTTGTGCGCTACCCTATTTACGTGGGCGAAGAGCAGGCCAACCAGCAAACGCCGCTGTGGCGCAAGCAGCCGTCTGACGCCACTCAGGAGGACACCACCAACTTCTACCGCCAGATGACGATGGATTTTGAAGAGCCGCTGGCGGTGATCCACTTTTCCACCGATGCGCCGGTGAACGTGCGGGCGCTGCTCTATATTCCGGCCAGGCGGGAGCCGAGCATTTTGGCGGCGCGCAAAGACCCTGGGGTGATGCTCTACTCGCACAACGTGCTGATTCAGGAATATTGCACCGATTTGCTGCCCAAATGGCTGGAATTTATCGACGGCGTGGTCGATTCGGAGGATTTGCCGCTGAACGTGAGCCGGGAAACGGTGCAGAACAATCGCCTGATGCGCCAGCTGGGCAAGATGATCAAGGGGCGGGTTTTGCGTGAGCTGAAGAAGCTGGCCGAGAATGAGCCGGAGAAGTATAAGCAATTTTGGGGGGAATACGGCCGTTACTTCAAAGAAGGCACCGCCATCGACCCCACCGCCAAAGAGGATGTGCTGCCCTTCTTCCGCTACCACACCTCCAAATCCAACGGCGAACTCATTTCGCTGGACGCCTACCTGGAGCGGATGCCCGAATCCCAGAAGGAGATTTATTACGTCACCGGCGACTCCATCTCCTCTGTGGCCAACAGCCCCCACCTGGATCCGTTCAAGGCGCGGGAGTTGGAAGTGCTCTACTGGGTCGATCCCTTGGACGCCTTCATTGCCCCTGGCCTGATGGAATACAAGGAAAAGCCGTTCAAAAATATCGACGACGCCGACATCGAGCTGCCAGACACGGACGAAGCTGCTGAAGAGGAAAGTGCCGAAACGGCGCTGCCGGAAAAAGAGTTCAACCAGTTTATCGGCCGCTGCGTCACCACGCTGGGGGACAAAGTGCTGGAAGTGCGTGCCTCCAAGGTGCTGAAAAACAGCCCGGTGCGCCTCGTTTCCCCGGCCGATGCCCAAAACAAGGAGATGGACCGCATCCAGCGGCTGCTGAACCAGGATTACGAAGTGCCCAAGCGCATCCTGGAAGTGAACCGCAGCCATCCACTGGTGGCCCACCTGGCCCACCTGGTAGCCAACCAGCCAGACAGCGAGCTGGTAAACCTGAGCATCGAGCAGCTCTACGACAGCGCCCTCATCCAGGAAGGGCTGCACCCCAACCCCGCTGACATCCTGCCGCGCATCCAGCAGCTCCTCACCCTGGCCGCTGCCCAGGCTGACCACTCATAGCGGCTTGGTCATGTACCGATAACACAAAAACGCTCGTTGGATTAGTTTTCCAACGAGCGTTTTGTATAAGCAAGCATTTTAGGTGAAAACCAACAAGAAAGTTGAAAGATTAGGCTTTTAAACGCCAATACATTATAAGCCCAACGGCACCAGCTATGATGCTTAGATTTACTATTAAAGAAGGTAAAAGGCCCAGAATTGGTTCAAGATATCCACCAATTGCAGGTGTAAGGAATATGGCGATTAGTGGTAAAGTGCCTTTTTGCATTCGGCTGCCAATACCGAAGCCCATCAAGAAAAGGAGAGGCCCAAAGCAAACTAAATAATACATGTCTCCTTGATAACAACAGGAAAACAGATACTCTGTAAGGGGTATTATACAAAACGCTGCAATTCCACCTACTAAACCCCAGGATGTAAATTTCTCTAACTGATTAAATTCTGGTTTCGGTAACCGCGCAACAATACCCATAAAGGCGATGGCCGATACGCTTGTTGACAAGATAAATATCCAAATCATGCTGCCCAAGCATAAAGTATCCAGCCAACTTGTTTCTTCTGTTGCGGGTAATACGCTCATAAAAACGAAGAGCAGGGATTCTAGCATTACTGCTAGACAAATAGTTAAAAGCAGTGATTTTGCCCACCATTTGCGTACTGACGACATCATTTATTCTTAAGAAAACCTGTATAAATCAGCCTTGTCTTGCCCAACAATGTGGTCAATTGTACTGGATGATGGGGTAAGTGGCACGGTGGGGCGTTGGTTTTAGCATTATTGGGGGGAAACGGCCGTATCCACACAGACATGTTGGGTTACGGCCGTTTCCTAATTCGTGATAATTAGGGTGAAGTTCAGTCGCCTGCTGCCATCAGCGCCTGCTCTGCTTCTTTCGGCAATTGGATAGGGGCAAACATTGATGCCGGATAGAGATAGCCGTCAGGTTCTGACTTATCCTCATCAACAATGCGGAGCATGTTGTGTGGCTCCGCGTCTGCATCTGGTAGTGTGCGGTACACTTTGCCCAGGATCAGACTTGCTGGATTCCCTTCATTGTTTATGCAGATTACGAAATCACTCATCGGATTACCCTCTTGATTTTGAAATCCTTACGACCTATGCCGTGTGCTTCAAACCAGTGTATCTCGGCTTCGCAGATTGTACCATCCGCAAGTTGCACTGTTGCCTTGCCTTTCATTTTCCGCCAGCGACCCTTGCCATAACTGCGCTCCAAATGACGCCGGACGTATACGCTCCGACCTGCAGCGATTGTCTCAATATCTTCGATTTCGCTAAGTATCTCAAATTTTACCAAAATAATCCCCCTTGCTTTGGCACGGTCTTTGGAAAGCAAAAAACCTTATGAGGCTGGGGCATGGCGTCGGCGCAAGTAAGCGCTGCCACGCTGCCATTCTCAATGTAGTCAATTGTACTGGATGATGGGGTAAGGGGCATGGTGGGGTGTTGGTTGTATCGTTGTTAAGGGGAAACGGCCGTATCCACTAGAACTGTTGGGATACGGCCGTTTCCTCTCCCCAAGACCTGTTCAGGTACAGACGACAAAGCCCGATGAACACGGCCGTGTTCATCGGGCTTTGTCGTCCAGTTAGAGGGTCAATCTACGCTTTTTTTTACCGGAAATTGTATTTCGGCCGTGAAATTCCCGTCGCGTGTTTTCAAGTTCAAGAGACTCATTTTAGCACGACCGGTAGGAACATTTGCTCAGCGTCGCTGCTGGTGGTTACCGTTATCGGGCTGCTGGCTGGTCCAACCTGCCCCATCGCGTCGTAGGCGGCAACTTTTACCAGCCACTGACCGGCGGTAGGCAGCAGGAGGCTGGCTGCATTGCCAATCCCCACATCCACTGTCGTTATTGTGCCACCACCAACTGGTTGATAACTCACCCGGTAGCCCCAAAGGTCCGGTTCACTGTTTTCTATCCAATGCAGCCGCACAATTGGCCCGGTGGGTGCGTCCGCAACCAGGCCAGCCGGTGCAGCGGGCAGGTCATAAGCGATGGCCCCTTGCGCCTGGATAAATCCGCCGTCGGTTGACGGTTGGGTAGAGCAGCTCGCCCCACCGCCAAACAGCACCGCCGCAACGCCACTTTCCACCAGATCGCGCCCATGACTAAAGGCATAAGCTGGACGGTTATCCTGGTAATGCAGGCAAGTGTTATTCAGGCTCATGTTACCGCTGGGGACCTGCCACAGAATCAGCCGCTTACCGCTGGCTGCCGACAGCGCATTGGCCCACAGCACCCATCGGGTGGGCCGGGGCAGCGACTGGTTGGTCGTGTCCCACCAGGGTCGCGGCGGATTGCACTCGGGCAAGTCATCGCAGCCTGAATCTCGGTCGCTCCACTCCACAAAGTAGAGGTCGGCCTTTGCCCCACCCATCGCCTCAATAAAAGCGGCCGTCGATTGGGCCATCCCGGCCACCTCAGTTGCGGGGATCGTATTGGTGTCCTTCCCGGTGGACCACACGCTGGCGTGTGGGGCAACCAGGGCGTTGGGCGCGGTCTGGTGAATAACATCGACCACGCGCTGGCCAAAGCCGCTTAAATTGTTGGAATAGCCGCTGATATTTAGCGCCACCGGATAGTTGGCTGGGCTGTCGGGCTGGGGTACTCCATCATTTTGGTAGTTGCCATCCTGCATAAAGCCGTAAAAGTCCGGCTCCAGGTGAAAGATGACCGGCTGGCTGCCGCTGGCCTGGCTGGCCGCTTCGGCAATGGCCGCCAGGTAGTTACTCACAGCGGTGACGTCTTGCAGTTTGTCAGCGTAACAGGCCGCGCCTTCGCCACATTCCGGCGGCAGCCCTAACATCAAATAAACGGTAACAACCGGGATATAGCCCTCGTCCCAGGCCTGCTGGGCAAAACGGCCCACAAAATTGCCGCCCCAGCCCTCGGTGTACCAGCTGTAGGTGATGTATTGGTAAACGTACTGCCAGGGCACACCGCTGTTGGCCTGCCAATGGTCACCCCACTGGTTGGTGCCCCAGGCCGGACCGGATGGCAGGGCGGCGGGGACGCTGCCGCCGGGTGAAGCCAGAATAACCAGCGCTCCGGCCGAGGTGGTACTGGTGTGGCCCGCCTGGTCACGGGCTGTGAGGGTCAGCATGATCTCGCTGGCCGGTGTGCCCACCGCCGCAGTGACCACCGCGCCAAAAACACCGTCATTGGCTGGCCCGTCATTGTGGCGTCCGTCGTCCCACAGGGCGATGGTGCCCTGGCCCAGCGGTGCGCCATTGAGTGTGACGCTGGCAATGTCGCCGCTGCCCTGCGGATCGCTGACGGCGGCTTTTATGGCTACCCCGCTGACGCCATCAGCCAGCACGGCGCTGCGCTGAAGCGATATTGCACCAAAAACCGGGGCGTCCGGGTGTGCGCCATCGCTAAAGGCTATGTCGTCGACGTAAAACGCAGGTTGGCTGCTGCCGCTGCTATCCTGCCAGACCAGGCCGACAAGAGTGTTGTTGGTCGCGCCCAGGTCGCTCAGGGTGACCTGTACCTCGCTCCAACTGTTGGCAGCGGGCGCAGGCAAGGAGACGGCTGGACCATTACTGCCCCCAGCCAGCCTGGCGTACAGCTGAATTTGTTGGCCGCCACTGCTGCCGCCATGCAGGAAGAAGCGCAGTTTGGTGAAGGCGCTGGTATCCAGGCCGCCGGTATAGGCCAGGGATAATGCCTGCCAGCCGCCGGTATAAGTCACTGCAATGCTGGCGCTGCCGCTGTGCACGGGGCTGGCTGCGGCCAGGTTGACCGTGGCCCACGACCAGTCGGCCCAGCCGCTGGTCAGTGTATCATCATACACGATGGTGGATGTCGCCTGTGCCTGGCCACCGAACTGCACCAGCAGGATCAGCAGGGGCATAATGAGGGTTAATCGCCAAATAGACTGTTTTTCTTTCATTTGAAGTGTAGCTCCTTCCTTTCGCTTTTATCATCGGCAAATACTTCCCCAAGGTTTTTGGGCAGCGGATTGCCTTACCCGGCTATGGCAAGGCATCTTGCCGCGCTGTCTAGCCAAAAGTCAGCCTCCGATATTTATCCGGTTCATTGTATCGGGATGAAAAAGTGGGGGGAATAGGAGATGTTGGTTGCTGCGTTGTTGAAAGCGAAACGGCCGTATCCACTAGAACTGTTGGGATACGGCCGTTACTTCAAAGAAGGCACCGCCATCGACCCCACCGCGCAAAGACCGCGCTGCCAGTGCAGGGAAAAGGTGTTGCTTTATTGATAGCTCCCAATTTATTTTTCACATATTATTTGTAAAATAGGTTCATGACTGGTTGAAAAGGCTGATGTAATATGATCACTACATTTTGGGATATTTGCCTGCTTATTGTTGGTGTTGGCACTTTTTTATGTGTTCCTCTCTTGTTGCTCGCCACTATAGGGCTGCTTCTGACCAGTATTATTAAGGCAATTACCCCATCGCAAACAAAGTTAGCTGAACCAACTGTATATTCGATAGGCCGTACTCATCCTGAAAACGAGAGTTTGAACACTTTTGAGTGGGAAGCACTAGCGTCAATCGATTTACCGGAATTGCTTCAAGTTGATGCCCATCAACAGGCTATCTTTGACAAAACTCAGCTTCCCGAGCAAACCGAAGGCATTGCCGTTGCAGCAGTGCCAAACACTTGGCAAAGCATACTTCGCTGGATAGCGATTATTCTGGTTTATACGATAGCTTATGGCTTATCCATGCTTGTTATTCAAGTTACGGCCAAAAGTTTACCGCCAATTGCAGGAATTGTATTTGCCATTTTTATAAATACGTTCATCATTTTTATTGGTTTGGCAGGTATGCGAATATCAATTAAGGGTGATTTCACAGAATTTTTGGGGCTGGGCTGGTTTGTCGGTATTGTAATTAGTATGTTCTCTGGTTCTTTTGCGGGTATTTTTGTGTGGGTCAATGAGGCTAGATGTATTGATCCGGTTTGTGTTTATTCCAGCCAAGTCATTGGATTGACTGTGGGCATGGGGGTACTTCTATTTCTTATCTCTCTTGTTGAATGGTGGGACGTTTGGGGCGAAAAATATCTCACAGGGCGTTGGTCCGCTGGAATTTCTATTGGCTTAATCGTCGCTGTCTTGCTGTATTTAGTGGGAGCCCATGTCTATGCCATAATATTTGGTTGGATGGCATGCGCTCTTATTGTTACAAGTGGTGCTAGAGGTGATAGTTTTTATGAAAGACGCTTACTGGGAATTGTGCCTCTACTATTTGTATGTGGATACGTGATTACTGCATTGGGTACGGTGATTGCAGTGCCTAATTGCCTGTGCGTGGATGATTTGAACAAGATGGCATGGCGGTGGTTAGTCACCGGTGCTGCCACGGGGGCGTTGAGTGGAATAGCATGGCTCTACCTGTGGCAAATTTCGCCCCTGAAAGAAAAGGCTTACCGAGAAGAAATATCGGGTCTTCAAGATTTCATGGGGTTTGGCATGAAGCGTGAAACGTGATGCCTCTCTGGTCACGTTTCACGTTTCACGGCGCATAAGCGCTTTCATCATCTGGCCGCCAATGCCAGATGGCGGGCTGGCCGGAAATGTCCGGCAAATATTTACCATCCTCTTTATCTGGCCTCACATATTTAACAAGAAAATCCACTTTGCGGATTTTCTCCCCCTTCTGGCCCGTGGCAATGTCTCGCTCCACGCGCCAGATGGCGCCTTCTGGCGGTTCCAGCGCCCCGTGGAAGCCAAAGTCGCCCAGCGCCTCCAGCGCCTGGGCCACGCTGAACGGCCCGCCCCGCCACAGCAGGTGGGGCATCACAAACCGCGCCTGAATTTGGGCGAGGAATGGGTCATAGGGCAGGCGCTCCGCTCCCTCCATGATATCAAAGGCAACAAATGGTTCGTGGTGCAGTTGGTATCGCGTGCCGTGGGCCAGCATGAGCCATTCACCCACCAGCCGCTGCCCGTCCTGCAAGACTGCCAGGAAGCGGTCGGCATTGGCGTAGGCCCATTTGGCAAAATGGTGGTGCTGCTCAAAGGGGGAGGTGGATGCCAGGTAACCGGCGCGCCCGAGTGGATAAATCGTATTGCCCAGGCGGGCAACGCCAACGTTGGAGCCGTCCAGCTTTTCCTGCACAAAAATCTCATCGTTTTTGTCACGGGCTTTTTCGGTGGCGATGGCGGCTTGCCCTTCGTGGCAGTGATGATCACCCGGCCCCATGCGGCTGCCCGGCAGGTGGGGAATATGGCCGTAATTTTTGATTCCTAACGGTTTTTGGTTGTGGTTCATTTCTACCTTGGCTGCGGCATGGTGAGCCGCTGCGCTGCTGGTCTCAATGACCAATTGTAGCAGATGGGGGGTGTGTGTGGCATGGTGGGGAGTTGGTTGAGTGTGAGGCAGGAATTTTGTAGGGAAACGGCCTAACGGTATTCTAATCCTCCCGTAACCAGGCGCTCAACATACATAATTTCGCAGCTGGCATCCCCTTCATCGGTGCGCGTCAGCGAAGTAGAATATTTCCGAATGGTGTAACCCTCAGTCACAACCACGTTTACCAACATGCCTTCCAAAAAAACCAGATCGTTCGCTTTTAAGGAGCGCAGCCCGGCAGCGACCGCCTCGTTGGCCGGAATGATGTGTACATTAGCTGAATGCTGAATAATGTACGCCTGGGTAAGCGGTATTTTGCCCAGGCGTCGATGAAGCCGATAAAAATACCAGCGGTCCGACTGCCACCAGTCAATCCCTTTATCGGTCTGCGGCTCGCCAAGTTTGCCCCAACCCAGGGCCAGGTCGAGGGGGGTAAAGGCAGCCTGCCAATCATCATAGGGTGTGCTTTGCAGCACTCTGGCCGCAATTCGATACTCAGCTTGTGGCATCATCTGCCAGCGTATGTGCAAATGTTCAAGCGTAATGGGTTCAGCCCGCTCTGGCGCGGATAGTGATTTCTGGCTTGGCTCGCTGCTCACAGCCATTTCATGGCCTATTAAGCTTTCATTTGTAGACCGGGTGAACTTTGAATAAAACCCGCTCCCGACAAGAAGAAATACCGAAACAGTGAATATAGTGATGGATTTAGGCAAGTAAGTGTTGACCTCAATGTTTATTTGCGAAGGTTACGGGTATTTCGAGGTAAGATCAAGCGTGCGTAGAGGAGACGTAGGGGAAACGTAGCCGAGGAAAAAAAAGAGCCGGAAAACTCCAGGTCTTCCGGCTCCATCCTGCATCTATGGCAGGATCAACGGGTCAATAATTTTTGAAAGTTAGCTGCCTATATTTCTTTGCCAATAGGTACGATAAGCTGCGTCCCACTCGGGTTGCACTGAAGGTCGCCAATCACTTAATTCAATGTCTGGCGCTCCAGTCAATACATCTGCTGTGGTGGGTAGCGTCATTGTTTCCATTTCTGTTTCGTTTTCCATGGACACTTCCACAAACAGCCTGTTCCATGGGATAGGTACCGTTCGGCCTTCAACCTCAACGATAAGAAAAACCACCTCTCCAACAGTCAGATTGATCAGCAGATCGGTAACGCTGCCCAACGCTTCACCGGCAATATTTTGTATTTTATAGGACCGGTATTCGCTAATTTGTAAGAGGTCGGTGTATTCGGTTGGTACGGCCGTTTCATCAACCTCTTCTGATCCCTCTTCATCAAGGATAAAGTCCGGCTCGTCCAGAATCTGCATGTTGAAAGGTGGCAGCTCGCCCAGGGCAATATTACCGGTATAAACCAGGACCACTGCGTCTGGATCTGCCCGAACTGTATCAATCCCGTTGTCATTGGCCTCATTTACGTTAGTCCCGTTGTCGTTGGCCGCATTCTCGTTCACGTTATCATTTTCGTTGGTAGTATTTTCATTGGTGTCATTTTCGTTGCTGCCCGTTGTTTCCGGGGTGCCAACGGGTCGAGGACCCTGAGCGGCCATATCCGGCTCGACCGTAAATGAATCCCAGGGCACAACAACAGTATTTATATCCAGCAGTCCAGGAGTGTCGGTGATCGGCCCAGTGGTTGTGGCCACGGGAGTACCCGCCACGGGAGTACCCGCCGCGGGAGTGCCCGCCGCAGGAGTAGCCAATTCTGTGCCGCCAGTGCCCACGGCCGAACCTTCAGCAAGTTCTACGATGACATATTGAATAGCACCGGCGTCATCCATAAGGAGCTCAGCCACGGTTCCCATCTCGGGGCCGCCAATCTGCTGGCGGTCGTGGATGCTCATGCCGATCACTTCGCTGGCCAAAACGACAAATGTCTCTTCGGCCGTTTCCCCCATTCCCTCACCAGCCTGGACGGTTACTTCCACCGTCGTTGTTTCTGTGATCTCAACTGTGCCAGTGTCCTCAACAGTAGCTGTCATTTCAGGCTGCATACCCTCTTCCGTTGCCGGAGGCATCTCATCTACCGGGCTAAGAACAGGCGTTTCGATTGGAGCTGCGGGGTAGCCATCGGCTAACCCACCACCGCCCCCTGTTTCATCGGTGTCAGCGCCATCACAGGCAGCAAACAAAAAGGCAGCAAATGCAAAAACTATTAACAAAATTGGGTTTCTTTTAAGGAACATATGTATTTACCTCCACACTACGTGTTTAGTAAGTCGAGGAAAAAAACTGATCCTTATCAAGATAAAGGCTTGATTGGCGTTATTCGACGGTTTGAGCAGCTCTTTTCCCCTCCAACTGTATTTTTTTTCGCTTTACAAAGGTAGTATGGCGGTTCTCATGGCTCAATAGGTGATTTCCCTACTTTACGGTAAGTATTTACCCTACCCAGTCCCTGAATCGGTGGTTCCTGTTGGTAAAATAAGATGGCCCACTTTTGTAATACTTTTCTGCCCCCGCCGTACAATGCCCCATGAATGCGACAATGAATCTGAAATCCTTGTTTAGACTAACAGCCACAGAAGCTGACTGCCGAGGAGGGGGTAAATTACACGCTTTACAGCGACACGCTCTCTTTTGCTGAGATGATGGCGATCGCTAAAAATCTAAAGTAAAACAAAAATAGAATACGATGATGAAACAGAGACGTTCCTGGCACGTCTCTGTTTTACATTTCGGACTTAACCGCATTTTCTGGCAGTATAAATTTCTGTTAGCTCTAACTCTGCTTCTGGGGCAAAAAGTAATATGTTCTCGTGGATTAAATCGAGCTGCTGCTGAACGGCCGTAACCTCAACCCCCAGCGGCGCATAAGCTACATAAAGCGCCCGGCGCGTTTCAGGGGAGATTGGCGTCCTTTTGTCTTGCCCATAAATGATGGTGCAAATAATGCCCTTGCCATCGGACATCATCATGTCGCCCGCTTTCAGCGGCTGAGGCGAGCCGTTCATTTGAATGAATTCGTCCCCTTCCTGCGTGGCATCAATGGTGATGGGCGGTTCCAATAAATCGGCGTCATGCCCGGCGGTGAGCACCAGGGTTTCTACCTCAGCGGCAAAATTGGCATCCACCAGTGGGCTTACATTGGGCAGCGACCTGCCTTTATGCACAATGGATTCCAGCTGAAGCTGGACGTGGTACGTCTTTTTGAACTGTTTGTAATAGTTGCGATACGCTTGCAAAACCTCCAGCTCCAGCAGGTCTGCCCGCGAGAACCCGGCAAACTTCTCACGCAAGCTGGCCTCAATCTCCCGTTTCTTCTGGTCGAGCGGCGTGGGGCGTTTACTGTTATCGATATTGCCAATGAGCAAGACACCGACATGGCCGCCGGGAAAGGTTTGATGGAAACGGCCGTTCACTTCAATCTGCAACATCCTGTGACTCCTTTCAATGCCGAAAATGAATAAAAATACGGCCGAAATTCTTGCTATCCTTTTCCACCCGATGATACAGCTTGCGTATCTCTGGCTGGTTGAGAAAGCGCAGTACCCGCTTTTTTAGCTGGCCGCTCCCCTTACCCGGAATAATTTCCACCAGTTCGATTCGTTTATCCAGCGCTTCCTGGACAATCCGGTTGAGTTCTGCATCTATTTTGTCGCCACGATTGTAAAAATCATGGAGATCGAGCTTTAGCTTGGCCATACGCCTCCTTCTTTTGGCCCATTCTAGCTGTATTTGTGAACGTCGTCCAAACTGCGCTACGCTAATGCTTGACAGAATAGTTCGTCGCAGTACAATTCTGCGTCGTAATATTAAGCGGCAGCGCTGCGCCACAGGTGGGTGGCAAACGCCGCCATTATTTGTGAGAGTGTATGACCCATAAAACCTGGCTGAAAGATAACGAAAGTAGACATAAGTGGATGCAGTTCATCCAGAACTTCCATCCTGATATTGATCCCAAAACGATTCGCCTGATGGATGAGCTGGCTTTTGTTTCGCGCTCGCTTTTTCATATGCGTGAGCAAAGCATCGACGAAGCGGGGCTTTCTTTTGCCCAGTACCAGGTGCTGATGCACCTCTTTTTTGCGGAGAATATGGGGGCGCAGAGCGAGCTGAATCCGTCGGAAATTAGCGACCGGCAGGGAGTGAGCCGAAACACGATGAGCAGTTTCATCCGTAATTTGGAAGAGACGGGGCTGGTCGAGCGCCGTCTGGACCCCAACGACCGTCGTCGCTTCAACATCAGCCTGACGGAAAACGGCCGTAATCTCGTCGCCCACCATGCCCATGACCATCTGGCAACCATCGACCACTGCTTCAGCGCCCTGTCGCCAGCGGAGCAGGAAACCTTGTTTACCCTACTGCAAAAAGTGGGGACGCATGTAACGGCCGTTCGGTTGAGCAGTGAGCGGTAATCAGTAAGCAGTAATCAGTGGGCAGTAATCAGTGGGCAGTAATCAGTAAGCAGTGATCAGTAATTGGCACACCCAATTACCAAATTACCCAATTACCCAATTACTCACTTACTCACTTTCCCAAAAAATCAGGAGATTCAATCCTATGCTTCGACTAAGAAGTTACCTGAATCCTTACCGGTTCATGGTTATTATTTCCGTCATTCTGCTGTTTACCCAGGCCAATCTGGATCTGGCTTTGCCCGACTACCTGTCGCAGATTGTGAACACGGGCATTCAGCAGAGCGGCGTAGAAAGCCCCGTGCCCGTGGCGATGCGTCAGGAAACGTTTAACCGCCTGTCGCTCTTTTTGAGCAACGATGAGGCAACGGCCGTTCGCACCGCCTACACCCTCATCCAACCCGGCTCTCCCGCCGCCGAGCCATATGTCGAAACCTATCCGCTGCTGGCAGAGCAGCCGATTTACGTTCGCAACGACCTGAGCCAGGCGGAAATTGAGCAGCTGAGCCTGCCCCTTGCCAAAGCATTTCTGGTGATCGCTGGCCTTGAGCAGGGCATGGCTGATCCTGAAGCGGCGGCCCAAATGGGTGGCCCCGGCGCGTTCGACTTTTCCCAACTGCCGCCTGGTACCGACCCCTTTACCCTGCTGGACCGCCTGCCTGAATCCCAGCGCGACCAGTTTGCCGACAGCGTGGCTGACCGTTTTGCGGCTTTGGGCGAGACGATGATTAGCCAAACGGCCGTTTTGCAAATCAAAGCTGAGTACGAAGCGCTGGGCATGGATATTGGCCAGCTGCAAAACAGCTACATTTTGCGCATCGGGGCCATTATGCTGGGGGTGACGCTGCTTTCGGCCGTGGCCACCATTACCGTGGGCTACCTCTCGGCCAAAATTGCCGCTGGCGTGGGCCGCGACCTGCGCAGCGACGTTTTCCGCAAGGTGGAAAGCTTCTCCAGCGCCGAGTTCGACAAATTCCCCACCGCCTCGCTCATCACCCGCTCCACCAATGATATTACCCAGCTGCAAATGGTGACCATGTTCATGGTGCGGCTCGTTTTCTACGCGCCAATCATGGGCATTGGCGGAACGATTCGCGCCATCGGCAAAGGCTCCTCCATGTGGTGGACCATTGCCGTGGCCGTCATTGTGCTGGTGGGCGTCATCACCGTCATCGTGACGATTGCAATGCCCAAGTTCCAGCTGGTGCAGAAGCTCATCGACCGCATCAACCTGGTGTCCCGCGAAAATCTGTCTGGCATGATGGTCATTCGCGCCTTCAACATGCAGGGTTTCGAGGAAAAGCGGTTCGACAAGGCCAACGTAGACCTGACGGACAACACCCTGTTTATTGCCCGGATCATGGCCGTTATGATGCCGATCATGATGCTCATTTTGAACGTGCTCTCGGTGGTCATCATTTGGGTGGGGGCGCAGCAGGTGGCCCAGGCCAACATGCAGGTTGGCGACGTGATGGCCTTTTTGCAGTACGCCATGCAAATCGTCTTCTCCTTCCTCATGCTTTCCATGCTGTTCATCATTCTGCCCCGCGCTTCGGTTTCGGCCGAGCGCATTGCCGATGTGTTGGAAACGGAACCGATCATTCTGGACCCGGTAAAGCCGCAGCGGCTCAACGGCGCGTTTACCGGCACGGTAGAATTTCGCAACGTCTCCTTCCGCTACCCTGGCGCAGATGCCGATGTGCTGCACGACATCAGCTTTGTGGCCAGGCCGGGCGAAACAACCGCCTTTATTGGCTCCACCGGCTCCGGTAAATCGACGGTGGTTAACCTGATTCCCCGTTTTTACGACGTGACGGAAGGGGCCATTTTGATGGACGAGGTGGATATTCGCCAGGTGACGCAGCAAGATCTGCGCGACAAGATTGGCTATGTGCCGCAAAAGGGGGTCTTGTTTTCTGGCACCATCGAGAGCAATTTGCGCTATGCGGCAGAGTTTGCCAGCGTGGATGAGTTGCAAACGGCCGTTACCATTGCCCAGGCCGCCGAATTTGTCAACAGCAAGCCAGAAGGGCTGCAAACTGAAATTGCTCAGGGCGGCACCAACGTCTCCGGTGGCCAGCGGCAGCGGCTTTCCATCGCCCGCGCCCTGGTGAAAAAAGCGCCCATCTACATCTTCGACGACACCTTTTCAGCGCTGGACTTTAAAACCGACGCCGCTTTGCGACGTGCCTTGCGCCAAACGACCCAGGAAAGCACCATTTTGCTGGTGACCCAACGCGTTTCCACCGTTAAAAATGCCGAGCAAATCATCGTCCTGGATCAAGGGCGCGTGGTGGGCAAGGGCAGCCACGAGGAACTCATGGAAAATTGTGAAACATACCAGGAAATTGCGCTGTCGCAGTTAAGCATGGAGGAACTGTCCTCATGATGATGCAAAGAGGCGGAAGTCCTGCAGAAGGTGGCCCCATCGCGGCCATGCGCAAGGGTGACAGCGCCCGAAATTTCAAAAAGACAATGGGCAAGCTGGCGCACTATCTAGCTGCCTACAAATTTAAAATTATCGTGGTGGTGATTTTTGCCGTGGCATCCACCCTATTCAACATCGTGGGGCCAAAAGTGTTGGGCAACGCCACCACGAAACTGTTTGAAGGCGTCCTGGCGGAGATCGCTGGAACGGGCTCGATAGATTTTGACTATATTGGCCGGATTCTGTTCATCATGCTCGTCCTCTACATCCTGTCATCCCTGTTTGCTTACCTGATGGGCTGGATTATGGCCGGGGTTTCCACCGACATCTCTTACCGCTTTCGGGCGGAGATTTCTACCAAGATCAACCGGATGCCCCTGAGCTATTTCGACCGCACCACGCAGGGCGAAGTGCTGTCGCGCATCACCAACGATGTGGATACCGTCAACCAGACCCTCAGCCAGAGCCTGACGCAGATTATCACCTCGTTGATTACCGTGGTTGGTGTTTTGGTGATGATGTTCTCTATCAGCTGGCTGATGACCCTGGTTTCCCTGATTGTTATTCCGCTGACGCTGGGCCTGGTGGCCGTTATCGTGAGCCGCTCCCAGGTTTATTTCAAGGAGCAGCAGAACTATCTGGGCCACGTCAACGGCCATGTGGAAGAGATGTTTGGCGGGCACCGGGTGATGAAAGCGTTCAACGGCGAAGAGCGCAGCATCGAAAAGTTTGAGACGTACAACCGAACGCTCTACAGCGTCGCCTGGAAGTCGCAATTTTTGTCTGGCCTGATGATGCCGATCATGACCTTTATTGGCAACCTGGGCTATGTGGCTGTGGTGGTGGTTGGCGGTTACCTGACGGTGCGTAACGCCATTACGGTGGGGGATATTCAGGCGTTTATTCAATATGTGCGCTCGTTCAACATGCCGCTGACCCAGCTGGCCAACATTTCCAACGTGTTGCAGCAAACGGCCGCTGCCGCCGAGCGCGTCTTTGAGTTCCTGGAAGAGCCGGAAGAGATTGGGGAAACGGCCGTTCCCGTGCAGCTGGAGTCAATCGAGGGCCACGTTGAGTTCCGCAGCGTGCGCTTTGGCTACAATCCAGACGAACCGGTCATTCGCAACCTATCGGCCAGGGTGAAGCCTGGCCAAAAAGTGGCCATCGTTGGGCCAACCGGTGCGGGCAAAACCACCATCGTCAAGCTGTTGATGCGTTTTTACGACGTGGACGAAGGGGCGATTCTGGTGGAAGGGCACGACATTCGTACCTTCAAGCGGCATGATTTGCGCCGCTGGTTTGGCATGGTGCTGCAAGATACCTGGCTGTACAACGACACGATTATGGAAAATATTCGCTACGGCCGTCCCGCTGCCAGCGACGCCGACGTGGAAGCCGCCGCCCAGGCCGCCCATGTCGATCACTTTGTCCATACCCTGCCGGATGGCTACAACATGGTCATCAACGAAGAGACGACCAACATCTCCCAGGGGCAGATGCAGCTGCTGACTATTGCCCGCGCTGTGCTGGCCGACCCCAGAATCCTCATTCTAGACGAAGCCACCAGCTCGGTAGACACCCGCACGGAGGTGCTGATTCAAAAAGCGATGGACCGGCTGATGGTGGGGCGTACCAGCTTCATCATTGCCCACCGCCTTTCCACCATCCGCAATGCCGACCTGATTCTGGTGATGCGGGATGGCGACATTGTGGAGCAGGGCAGCCATGCGGAGCTGCTGGCTCGCGGCGATTTTTATGCCGAGCTGTACAACAGCCAGTTTGAACATGCTGGTTTGGAAACGGCCGTAACCCCCACCTTACAACCTGCGTTCTAAAACTAAATGCAAAAAAGCGTGCCAGAGTTTTATCTGGCACGCTTTTTTGCATTCTTTCTTTTTCCTTCTTCCCTAATTTTCTGCTGAACTTGCCGCTCCACTGGTAATTTGCATGGCAGACAGCTGGGCCTGCCGGGCAAAATCAATCGACATGGCCAGAACCCGCGCTGCTTCTTGCGGGCTGTGGAAGCCGGTGCTGTTCTCTGAGGAGATGAAGTCCCAGCGCAAGGAAGCCTGGCGATGCAAATACCGCGCCTCTTCCAGCTGCGCATCCGTCGCTCCGGCGTCTTGGGCTGCCACAATGGCGTCGATAGCGTCCAGAATGGCATCTTCAGACCGGCGCAGCAGTTCGGCCGTGCGGTGTTGGATGGTCAGAATACGCTCTTCCAGCAGCGCCTCATCTTGTTGGTGGCAGGTCTGGCACGCCTGATTGATGTTGGTCAGCGGGCTGCGCAGGTGATGGTCAGAAATTTTCACCGCCCCTTCGCGTACGTAGGGCATGTGGCAGTCGGCGCAAGAGACGCCCGATTGGGCGTGCAGGCCAGTGGTCCACAGCTCATATTCCGGATGCTGAATTTTGATCATCGGCGCGTTGGTTTCAGCGTGGGTCCAGTCGGCAAAGCCGTACTCATCATAATGGTTGGCGATGTCGTCGATGTTTTTACCCTGGCTCCAGGGGAAGGTCAGCAATTTATCGTCACCCAGGAAGTAATACTCCACGTGGCACTGGGCGCAGACGTAGGTGCGCATCTCCTGGCGACTGGCCTGGGTCCAATCGACGCCTTCTGCTTCCAGCGCGTTGATCAGCGCCGGGCGGGTAAGAGTCAGGTCCATTGTTACGGGGTCGTGGCAGTCGGCGCAGGAAGAGCCAACGTGCAGCAGGTCTTTCAGCTCATTGTAGGGGGTGCTGTTGAACGTTTCCCAGCCCATTTCGGCAATGAGCTGTGGCGCTTCGGCCGCATGGCAGTTGGCGCACGCCCCCGGCTGGCTGACAACCTCCACGCGCTGCGTGTTCTTTTGGTCGATAGTGGTATAGAAATGACCGCGCTCCTCATTATGGTCTATGCTAAAAGCATAACCAGCCCAGATACGAATCATGGCCGGATATTTTTCTAGCTTGCTGTAGGGGACCGAGCCGCCATACGGGGTGCTGATGGTGTCATCCTGGGTGCGCAGGAAGGCGTCGTACTGGCGGGGAAAGTTTTGTCCCCAGACGGCGGGGTCTAGCTCGTTGGGATCCATATTGACGACGCGCAGGGGGAATTCGGCCGTTTCGGACTTGCGCTGCTGGATGTTGGTCAGCAGCAAGGCCAGACCGCCCATAATGACCAGGCCCAGCACAAAAGCTGCGCTGACCAGGATGAGTGAACTGCGTCGGTTGGGTTCAGATGGGTTTGTATTGCTCATGGTTTCTCCTCAACAATTTTTAATACAAAGGAACAAAGAGACAGAGGGATGAAGCTTGGGGTGGTTAATCGCCGTGTCCGACTCCGGCATGGCAGCGCAGGCAGTCGGTTGGCTCATCGCTCCCTTCATGGCTGATTGCCACCACCAGGTCGCCGTGGCAGTAGAGGCAGTTTTCCTGGGCAACAGCATGGTTCATATCGGTGATTTGGATCGGTTCGGGGAAGTTGCCAGTGGTGAAGGCGACGCTGTGGTTCCAGCCGTTGATGCCTTTGATAATATATTTTTCCGGGAAAGTATGGGGAGTATGGCAGTCGTTACAGCCAGCGACCGCTTTGTGGCTGCCGTGATTCCAGCCATCGAACACCTCGCGCATGATGTGGCAGTTGACACAGGTTTCCGGGTTGTCGGAGAAGTAAGATGCGCCTTCGGCATAAACGAAGGTGAAGCCACCCAGGCCAGCGATGCCGCCAAAAAGACCTGCCAGCAGCAGCCAGGGCCAGAATGGTGTCAGGCTGAATATCTGTCGCCAGCGGGAAGCGGCCGTTGTGAAAAATGATGGTTTGGTATTGCCCATAGGTTCAATCCTTTTGGTTTGCACCTGCAAACCTGGCATTCAGGGAGGTTCTTAATTGTACCGGTGTGATAATGGATCGTCTTTGCGCCAGCGCAATGAAGAAAGGCAGTGAAGGTGACGGGTTTGATCTGGAATGACGTTAAAAATTTGGGGGCAACGGCCGTAAATCATCAGCAATCGTTACCAATTCTTCTAGATTGTGGATGTGCAGCTGTTCACGACCAGTTTGCAGCAGCCCTTGCTGCTCCCAGCTGCTGCAAATGCGGCTAACGGTGTAGAGGGTGGTGCCGGTCATTTCGGCCAGGTCTTGCCGGGTAAGGGCCAGCAGTGGATAGGGTTGCTCTGGCCGATAGCCATTGCGTTGATGAACCAGCCGAACAAGGGCGCGGGCCACGCGCTGCTCAACCCGTTCGGTGGCCAGTTCGCGGTACCGATTTTGCAGTTCCAGAAAGCGCTGCGACACCATTTCCAGCCCGTTGATGGCCAGGCGGGGGATTTGTTGCATGAGGGAAACGGCCGTTTTTCCACGCCACGCCCAGGCCAAACTATCTGTTATTGCCTCGGCCGAAAGCGGGTAACTTGCATTACTCAGCACCACAATAACTGCCATTACGTCGCCAGGGCCAAATAGATGAATGATGACCTGTTTGCCATCGGGGTTGATTTGGCTCAGGCGCACTTGCCCCTGGCGAATGAGGTAGAAGGTAACAGCTGGTTCCCCCTGGTGAAAAAAGAATTCGCGGCGCGCAACTTCGCAGGGAGTGGCGTGCTGCTGCACGATGCGCAGCTCCGTTTCTGTTAGACCTTCAAACAGTTTGGCTTTTGTTAGCAAGAGAAGTTCTGGATCGTGGGCTACAGGCATCATAAAGTAATATTAACACGTTAGCAGCTGTTTTAACAAAAGGGGCTCTTTCAATCGCCTTAAGCCTCCCTAAGAATGTAGGCGCTGCGCCTACGCTATTTGCCACAATGACTCTATCATAAGGGGCAGACATGTATTCGGGATAAATTCTTCTGGACGGTTTTTACTGTAATCTATGGCTGAACCAAAAACTCATCAGGAAGGCATGCCCCAAACGGTTTCCTTCTCCCCCTCAGCAACTTCCCACTATCGAACCATGCTGGTTTTTTTTGGTGGCCTGACCATCATGTTTTTAACTGCGGCGGCGCTGACATTTTGGGTTGACACTTTTTCTGAGGTGGTAGAAGCGCGTGAGCTGCGCAAACGGCCGTCCGCCCTGCGCGAAATCCCTGAATTTATCAACCTTACCATTACCGAGACCGGTATTGCCGCCATTACCACCGAAGATTTACGGCCGTTTAACTGGCAACTCTCATCTTTTTCCCACAACCTCATCAGCCTGTCCCGCCAGGGCGAACAAGTTCCCTACTTTATCGTCGACGAGGGTCATATGATGCTCTTTCTGGCCGAAGCGGTTACCAGCACGGTGATGGCCCCCACGGTTTACCAGCTGAGCCTGGGTGAAGGGCTGCCAATGGCCGAAAAAGATGCTGCTGCCAGCGGACGAGGCGACAACAAGGCCACCCATCGGCAGGTTTGGGAGGAAAACAGCACCTTTTTGCCCACAACCGGCAGCAGCGACCCGTGGTACGGCCGTTTGCTCCTGGCTCCCCAAACGATGAACTTCCCCCTGAACAATATTCGCCCCAACGGCGGGCGCGGTCGGCTCGATATTTCTGTCTGGTCTAGCACCACCGGCAGCAGCAGCCCCGACCACCATTTGCAGGTTTCGCTCAACGGCCGTCAGCTTACCGATTGGGTATGGGATGGCATTCGCCACACCGAAATAACCGTGGAACTGCCCAGCGGCCTTTTGCAGCCAGACGGCCGTAACGTGCTTACCCTCACTACCCCGGGCGATACCACCACTTCCGGTGAAGCGATTTATATCGATCGCATCGAGCTGACGTATGAAGGTATTCTGGAAGCGGGGCAAGGGCAGTTTGGCTTTAGCAGCAGCGCTAGCACCCTGGCTATCGACCAGGCAGATACCAGCCTGCTGTTGTTCGATGTAACTGATCCCGGCCAGCCCGTGGCCCTGACCAACCTGACGCAGCTTGAAGGCGGCGTGCTTTTTGCTGGCAGTGGTTCCAACGGCCGTTACTTTGCCCTGAATGCCGGGGAAGCGATACGGCCGACTTTTACCAACAGCTTTATGGCCAAACAGACGCTGCGTCAGCCAGATCGCGCGGCCGATTACATTGTCATCTATCCTGACGATCCCGCTTTTATGGAGGCGCTTCAGCCGCTGCTTGCGCACCGTGCAGAACAGGGTTTGCGGGTAACGGCCGTTCCCGTTAGCCAGATTTATGCCGAATTTGGCTATGGGCAGCAAGATGCTAACGCCATTCGCCAATTTCTCCGTTATGCTCATGCCAACTGGCTTGCTCCGGCACCTCGTTTTGTGCTGCTGGCCGGAGATGCCAGCTACGACATCCACAACTTCCTGGACGGAAAAAACGAGAACCTGCTGCCCTCGCAGCTGGTGCAGCTGCGTCGTGGTTATGCCAGCAGCGACAGTTGGTACGCCCTGGCAGCCGATGGCCTCCCCCAGATGGCAGTTGGCCGTTTTCCCGTTCAAACCCCCGACCAGCTGCGGGTGATGGTGGCCAAAACCATAGCCTATGAAAAAAACGGCCGTGCCGATTGGCTCCAGCGTTCCTTATTTGTCAACGATGCAGAACCTTACTATGCTCAATACAGTTTGGCATTGGCCGGACGGCTGCAAGCAGGCGGCTACGAGATCAACACCCTGCAAATAAGCCAGGACAGCATGATGCATTATGCCCTGATGGGCGCTCTGGCCAAAGGGGTGGGTATCATCAATTATGCCGGAGAAGGGTATGTTACCCAATGGGGGGATGGTCAGGTTTTTGCCGGGGAAAACGCTGCCATGTTGGCCTACAACGGCCACACGCCCATCTACACCACCTTCACCTGCAACAACGGCGCTTTCACCGAACCAGAAATAGACAGCCTGGCGGAAAACCTGCTGTGGGTGGAAGATGGCGGTATTGTGGCTGCGGTTGCGCCCTCCAGCCGCATCTCGCTGCCTGCCCTGGCTCCCCTGGGTGATTTATTTTATGTCCAGCTGCTGAACGAGGACGTTACCACCATTGGTGAAGCGTTGCTAAATGCCCAAACGACCGCTGCCAATGATCCTGGCCTGCGTGAAGCCATTTTGGTGGTGAACTTACTGGGTGATCCGGCGCTGCGACTGCAACGGCCGTAACGGTGAGCGGTAATCGGTAATCAGTGAGCAGTGAGCAGTAATCAGTGAGCGGTAATCAGAAACTCACTTCTCACTTCTCACTTTTCACTTTTCACTCCCCGCTTCTAAAACTCCCCAACGTCCGCATAGCGGAATTTTTCGATGGCGATGAAGCCAACGGCCGTTACCAGCATTAAAATTGTGCTCATCGCCAGCGCCTGGCCAAAGTTGAGCGCCCCCGGCTGGCCTAGATAACGTTCGATGGCAATGGGGATGGTGAGGTAGCCGCTGTTGGGCCGCACAATGAAGCTGGTTGCCCCAAATTCACCCATGCTCACCGTAAAGGCAAAGACAGACGCCACCAGCAGCGCTCGCCCCACAATCGGTAAATCCACCTCGCGCCAGACTCGCGCCGGAGACGCTCCCAGCACGGCCGCCGCCTCGCGCAGGCTGGGCTTGATCCCTTGCAGCACCGGCAGCAGCGTTCGCACGACAAAGGGAAAGGCGACCAGCACATGGGCAATCAGCACCAGCAGCGGCGAGGTGCGCAGCCAGGTAAACGTGACGACGTAGCCAAAGCCCAGCGTCACGGCCGACGCGCCCAGCGGCAGCATGAAAATGGGATCGAGCCAGCTGCGCCAGCGGGACGCCTGCCCTGAGCGCAGTTGAAGGGGCCGTATCAGCAAAGTCGCCGTCAACAGTCCCAACACCCCGGCCACAGCCACCGTTAGCAGCGCATACCCCAGCGAATTGCGCAGCGCCACCAGCGGCGGCACAAAGATGACGCTGCCCCGGCGCAGGCTGGGCAGCGCCTGGTAGTAGGCCAGGGTAAACTGCCCCTCCCGGTCCAGCAGCGACTGCCAGACCAGCGCCAGCAGCGGCAGCAGCAAAAAGAGCAGCAGCCCCACCACCATGCTGCTCAACGCTAACTTTTGGCTTACCGTTCTGGCCCGGCGCAGGCTGCTTCCCTGGGGGCGAAAATCGAGCGGTACGGCCGTAACCCGCTGCCATCGCCCGTAAACCGACATCAGACCAAAGGTGAACACAATTTGCAGCAGCGACAGCGCCGCCGCTGTGTCTGGCCGTAAAAAGGAGATATATTGGCGATAAATTTCGGTTTCGATGGTGCTAAAGGCAGGGCCACCCAAAATGAGCACGACGCCAAAGCTGGTAAAGGTGAACAGGTAAATAAGCAAGGTGGCGCTGATGAGAGATGGCCGCAGCAGCGGCAGCGTCACCTCCCAAAAAGCGCGGCGCGGCGAAGCGCCCAACGTTTGCGCCGCCTCCACCAGTCGGGGATTGAGATTGCCCCAGAAGCCGCCCACCAGCCGCACCACCACCGTGATGTTGTAAAACACATGGGCCAGCAAAATAATGGTCAGCGTTTGCTCCAGTCGGATGGGGGCCGTTTCCAGATTCAAGCCAGCCATCAGCAGCCGATTGAGCGGGCCGCGGGGGCCGAGCAGGGCGCGGAAGGCGGCGGCGACCACCACCGTTGGCATGACAAATGGGATGGTCGTCAGGGCCCGCAGCACCGTTTTGCCCCGGAAGTCATAGCGGGCAAACAGGTAGGCGGCGGGCAGCCCCAGCAGCAGCGTCAGCCCGGTAGAGGCGGCGGCCTGCCATACCGTAAACCAGATGACGCTGCGGAAAGACGGCCGTAACACCAACTCCCCCAGCGCCGAAGCCGTCAGGCTCAGCCGGAAGATGTTGCCCAGCGGGTAAAAAAAGAAGAGCAGCAAAAACAGCAGCGGTAAGGTCAAAATCACCGGCCAATGTTTTGCCTGTTTTTGCCAAAAAGAGCGTTTATCCATGAATTTACTAGATTGGCCAAAAGATAGGTAGGAAAATCGCCGCCAGAAGCCAGATGAGAAGCTGCAGCGGCAGCCCAACCCGCGTGTAGTCAAAAAAGCGGTAGCCGCCTGGCCCATAGACCAATACCGACGCCTGATGCCCGATGGGGGTCAAAAAGGAGTTGGATGCCGCAATCGCTACCCCCATCACAAATGCGCGGGGATCAGCGCCCAGACCAACGGCCGTACTGATGGCGATGGGTGCTACCAAAACGGCCGCTGCTGCATTAGACATGAACTCGGTAATGATTGTTGTCAGTATAAACAGGCCGATCAAGATGGCGCGTGGCCCCAAACCTCCTACAAGATTAATAATGAGGTCAGCCAGATATTGCGCCGTGCCCGTTTTTTCCATCGCGATACCCATTGGCAGCATGCCGGCAATCAGAAACACCGATTTCCACTCAATTGAGTCATACGCTTCATCCATCGTCAGGCAGCCAACCAAAACCGATAAAATTGCTCCGGCAACGGCCGCTACCGAGATGTGCAACACGTTAAACGCTACCAGCAAAATCATGCTTACAAAAATAATAAGATTCAATGCCGCTTTATTGGTGCGGTAAGTCTGTAAATCTTCTGCTTTGATGAGCAAAAATGAGATGTCGTCCTGAATTGCTTTCAGGCGGTCGCGGCGACCCTGTACCAGCAGCGTGTCTCCCAGGCGCAGAGGGGCATCGGCGATACGGCCGTCTAGCGGCGCCTCTTCTCGCCAGATCGCTACAACCGTCAGGCCATACCGTCCCCGAAAATCAATATCTTTCAACGTCTGGCCAATAAACCACGCCTTCTGGCTGACGATCACTTCCCCCACCGTCGCTTCTGCTGATTTTAAATCTTCGCCAATGTTCAACTCTTTAGGCACGATAGAAACGCCAATTGCATTGTGAACCCGCAAAATTTGTTCGTGTGCCCCTTTTACAAAAAGAATGTCCCCTGGGCGAATATGGGCGTTGGGTAGCACGCCGAGCCGCACCCGGCCATCCCGCTGCAAACCCATCACCGTCAGATCGTACTCTTTACCCAGATTGCTTTCCACAATTGTTTTGCCAATGAGTGGTGAATTTTCTTCCACATAAAGCTCTGCCAGGTAGCTAGAGAGGCGATATTCATCCCGTAAATCGTTATTTTGGGAATGGGTTTGCTGCTCATAACGGGGCAGCAGGTGGCGTCCTACCGTTACCATGTAAACAATAGAGCTAAGCATGATGATCAGCCCCATTGGCGTGTAATCGAACAGGGAAAAAGGCTCGAAACCTGCATTGCGTAGCGCCGTGCTGGCGAGCAGGTTGGGCGGCGTGCCGATGAGGGTGGTAATGCCCCCCAGCAGCGAGCCAAAGGCCAGCGGGATGAGCAGCTTGGAAGCAGGTATTTTTGTTTTAGCGGATAAAGCAATAACGACCGGGAGCAGAACGGCCGTTGCCCCAATATTATTCATAAAGGCAGAAAGCGTCCCCACCGTGAGCATGATCACCAGGATCAATCGCTGTTCGGTGGTTCCCGCCAGCCGCTCCATCTTCTGCCCCAGCGTGTTGGCCACCCCTGTGTGCGTCAGGCTGGCGCTGACAATGTAAATCGCCCAAACTGTAATCACTGCCGGGTTGGAAAAACCGGAAAACGCCTCCTCTGTTGTTAATAATCCCGTCAGCAATAAAGTCAGCAGAACCATCATGGCTACGACATCGACTCGAAACTTTTCTGAAGCAAACAGCACAATGGCAATGCCTAAAATCACCAATACCAGAACAATTTCTCCACTCACGAACGCCTCCATAGAATTGAAGTGGCAGGTTAAAGCGCCTAATCTTACGCTACTACGGCCGTTTACCACAATAGGCTAAATTTTCCCGGCTCTTTGGGCATTGATGGGGAAAACCGTAAGAGACAAAAAAGCGCCGCTGTCTTTTGACAGCGGCGTTTTCCAGGCCATATCTAAAATCTTGCCGACGGTTTAGGCCCGCTTGAACAACCCCACAATCTTCACCCAGAGCTCGTCAGACAGGCTGTATACCACCGGCACCACAATTAGCGTCAGCGCCGTGCTGACCAGCAGCCCGCCCATCACCGCCCGCGCCAGCTCAGAGGCAATGATCGCCCCGGCTTCGTTGCTGGCCGCCAGCGGAATCAGCGCCAGAATGGCGGTGAGCGCCGTCATCCAGATGGGGCGCAGGCGAGTGCGGCCCGCTTCTACCAGCGAATCGTACACGTTTTGCCCCTTGGCGCGCAGCTGCTGCACCAGTTCCATCAGCACAATGCCGTTTGTTACCACAATGCCCACCAGCATCATCAAGCCAATCATGGCCGAGATGCCCAGCACGCTGCTGGTGAGGTAGAGCGCCAGCGCGGCCCCTACCAGGGCAAACGGCAGGCTGAACAAAATGGTAAATGGATGGATCAGGCTGCGGAAGGTGAGCGCCATAATGATGTAGACGATGGCAATTGAGTAGCCAATCGCTGTCAGCATCGATTGGAACCCTTCTACCTGCTGCTGCGAATCGAACCCTTCGGTGACTGCCACATTGGCAGGCAGGCTGGCCAGGTCGGCGATGGCTTGCTTGGCGGCATCCGTTACGCCCAAGGTGTTCTGGGTTTCCAGTTCACCACCAAAGCTGATGGCGGAACGGCCGTCTATCCGCAGAATTGCCTGGTCAGCCCCATTGCCATCTGCTGCCCCGTCTACATTGCTAGACACATTGGCAATATCCGGCACGCCGTCGCCATCCATATCAACTGAGCCAATAGCGGCTTTAACATCCTCAACCAATGTTTCCAGCTCGGCTTGCGATTCGCCTGTGATGATGAGCGAGAAGCCGCCAAAGCCAGTTTGGGATGCGGCTGAAACGCTCACGCTGTCTTGCCCCAGTATGGCAGCCGCCTCCTGGCGCACTTCATTGGTCAATTTGTTAAGGGCATCGGTGTCCTGCACCAGCTCGTCGCTGACGCTGATGGTGAGGTTTGCCTCGTTTTGGCTGATACCACCGCCAAACAGCGCTTCAAACCCACCACCGCTGCCGATTTCGGTCTGGATGGTTTCTACATCGTCGAGTTGACGAACGGCCGTTTCCAGCTCCGCCACCAGCGCATTGGTTTCCACCATGCCGGTGCCTGGCGGCAGCGAGACGGTGACATTAATCGTCGGTTCGCCGAAGCCGGGGATAAAGCTTTGCGGCAGCTGGCCCAACAGCAGCAGGCTGCCCGCAAAGATGAGCGTGGCCACCAGCATGGTGACAAAACGATGCTGCAAAGCCCACTCCAGCGAAGGTGTGTACCAGCGCTGCATCGTTGTTTCCCGCTCGTCAGGAATATTTTCCTTGCGAATGAGCAGATAGGTTAATGCCGGAACCACCGTAATGGAGACGATGAAGCTGGCTGCCAGCGCGTAAGCCACCGTCAGGCCAAAGGGCAGGAAGAAGGAGCCGATAATGCCGCCAATGAGGCCGAGCGGCAGGAAAACAGCCATGGTGGTAACGGTAGCCGAGAAGATGGCGATAGCCACTTCTTTGGTTCCTTGCAGCACGGCATGTTTCGGATCATCCCCCCGCTGAATGTAGCGGTAGGAGTTCTCCAGCACCACAATCGAATCGTCCACCACGCGGCCAATGGCCACCGTCAGGCCGCTCAGGGTCATGATGTTGAGCGTCACTTCGGTGGGGAACAGCTGAGAGATAAAGCGTAAAACGGCGCTGTCGGTCGATTGCACCAATCCATGCAGCCAGACGCCCACGGTGGGGGGCACGGCAGCCATCAGCAGGAAGGCAGAAAAGATGGAGAGGGGGATGGAAACGGCCGTAACCAATGTCGCCTGCCAGCTTATCTGGAACTTGTTGCCAATACGGCCGCTCAGGAAAAGCAAAATCACGATGACGGCAAACACACCACCCAGCGCCCCCTCGCGGGAAACGCCAGCGATGGAATCTTCAATAAAGGTCGCCTGTTCAAACACCAGGTTTACCGAGGTGCCGGGGTTTGCTTCGGTGAAGGCGTCCAGAGTGGCAAACACATCTTCGGCCACGTTAACCGTGTTGGCGTCGCCCCCTTTGAAGATGCTCACCAGCACGCTGGGGTTGCCATCGGTGCGGGTAACAGTGGCCACTGGAATGAACGCTTCAATTTCACCCTGGGCAATGCCCGCCAGCCGTTCCGCCACATCGGCATCAAACGCCTCCGGATAGGTTTCCAGCATAAAGACGAGCGTTTCCGGGGCAAACAGCTCCAGCACGATGGGCGACATATTTTCAACAAAATCAGCTTCGTTCTCTGCCAGAAACTGGATCACTTCTGGCGTCAACGCGCCCATCCACTCCGCCGGGTTCTCGACGTTGGGTGCGGTGGGGAAGAAGTTCAAAAAGGCAGCAGCGCCGGGGGCAAACTGATTGTTCAGCAAATCAGCGGCCGTTTGGAAGAGTGAGGGTTCCCCTTCCGGCCCGGGTTCCAGCCAGATACCGCTGAGCGCGGGCGCGCCTTCTGCCAAAACGGCCGCAGCTTCAGCTTCGGCCAGCGCCAAAGCGCCAGCACCACCGAACTCGGCTGCGATTTCGTCCAGTTCAGCCTGTAAATCGGCGGGCAGCGTCTCGATGAATTCAGCCGGAAGCAGGGCGATCACTTCGGGTTGCAACAGCCGCAGATTATCTGGGGTAAGCAGCTGCAACACCTGGATGCCTTGAGGTCCCAGCCCGCCAAACAGGCGAATCAGGTCTGGGGTGATGTCCTGGGCGTTTTCAATCGCCAGCCCGGTTTGGGCCGCGCCCTGGATGAGCAAGTCTGGCAGGCGGGCCGGGTCTCCTGGTTCAGCTTCAACTGGTTCGCTGGCAGCGGCCGTTTCCATCACAAACTGCGCCCTGGCAATAATCACGTTGGCCACAGTTTGCTGCAAGCCTGGGTCCAGCTGGGCCAGGAACGGTTCAGGCACAGCGGCCAGTGTTTCGGCCGGGAAGGCCAGCAGCAGCTCCGGTGTCAGGTCGGCCAGCAGTTCCGGGGCGACGGTGGACAGCAGGCCAAACGCATCGGCTGGAATATCGGCCGTGGTGGTGATGGGGAAGCCAGCCGCCGCAGCGGTGGCCTGCCACGATTCGGGCAGGTCTACCGGTTCCGGGGTGACGCCGTTGGCCGCATTCTGGATGGCGGTGAGCTGGGACACCAGTTCTGCATCCAGCGTTTCAGCCACGACGGGCAGCGCAATGGCCACGACATCAGGATCAAGCGCCCGCCACATTTCCGGGGTCAGTTCAGCCAGCAGCTCTGGGGCAAAACCGACGATGCCCTGCATAAATTCCGGGGCAATGTCGCTGGTGTCGGTGATGACCTGGCCCAACTGGGCGGCACCAGCGATCCATATTTCGGGCAGGGGAACGGGGCTGAAGGTGGGGAGATCAGCCGCAGGTTCCGGTTCAGCGGTGGGTTCTGGTTCAGCCGTTGGCTTCGCAGTCGGTTCCGGGCTGGGTTCAACTTCCGCCACCTCAACCCCAGCAGCCAGCGCCGCGACGGCTTCATCGGTGTTGTACTGCCCCACACCGCCAAAATCGGCGGCCAGGGCGTTTAGCTCGGCTGCCAGCGCTGGCTCCAGCCCTTCAACATATTCTTGGGGCAGGTAAGAGAGCGCCTCTGGCTGAACGTAGATGAGCAGATCTTTTGGCAGCAGGTTGAGCACCAGCAGCACCTGTTGGGCGGCATTTTCATATCGGGTGAGGCTGCGCAGCAGGGCTACGTCGATTTCTTGCGCATACTCGATCTCCACGTCCAACAGACGAGCCCCCTGCACCACGGTAAACGGCAGGCGGCCAGGGTCTTCGTCTATTTCATCTTCTATGGCCTCGGCAACAACCGGCTCGGGCAGCTCCTGGCCACCCCCAATTTGCACGCCGCTGACGTCATCGATCTGGGTCAGCTGGGGTTGAAGGTTGGCCTCTACCAGGGCTTTGAGCTCAGGCAGGGAGAAATTGGCGGAGGAGACGCTGGCAACGACGACGGGCAGGTCGCTGAGGCTAAAGTTGAGGATGTTGGTTTCGGCGGTGTCGGGCAGATTGGCGCTGGCTACGGCCGTTTCCACCTCCGCCAGCAGCCGAGCCTGATCCAGCCCAAAATCGTACCGTATGACGACGACAGCAAAGCCGTTGTTGGTGGTGGACTCTACATTGACCACGCCTTCTACCAGAGAGAGCTTTTCTTCCAGCGGGATGGTGACCTGATTGAGCAGCTCGGTGGAGGATTCACCGTCTGGCCATTGGGCGATGACGATGGTTTGGGGGAACTCTACTCTGGGGAGCAGCTCCAGATTGAGCTGGGTGGCAGAATAGATGCCCAGGCCGAGGATTACGGCCGTTAAAGCAATGGTGACCCAACGAAAGCGCAATGAGAGGCGCGTGATTTGGTCAAAGAAGTTTGAAAGCATGGGTGTTCTCCTACAAATTAGAACGGTTGTTGATTGTCGTGGGCCACGTCTTGGGTGGATTTTCCACCGTTCTTTAAGACATAAGGCGTAAATATGGTTTGTAAAACGGCTAAACCCGTCTGTAAATCTTTCAATGCATTGGCAGGTAATTCGGTCAGCTCCTCGGCAACCCGCTGCACCATCTGCTGACCAATATCTTGAACCAGGGCGTATCCGGCTGGCGTCAGGGTCAGCATGACGATGCGCCGATCTTCCTGGGAGCGCTGGCGTTCCACCCAGCCTGCGGCCACCATTTTGCTCATGGTGCTAGACATGGTGGGCAGGCTGACGCCGTGCTGTTCGGCCAGCTCACTGAGGTTGTAAGATTTTTGGGCCAGCAGCATGAGCGCCCCCAGCTGGGGAGGCAGCAGGGGTACATCGGCCTGGCGCAGTTCCGCCGCCAAAAAACGCATGACAGACGGGATGATCTGCAGGATTGACAGGGCAATCCCGTGACGATTATGTTCCATAGTGAATAGCTGTTTTGAAATAGTGGGGAACGGCCGTTTAAATTCCAACTCCCGCGAAATAATAATAGTTAGTTGGCCTAATGGTTAGACGGGCTAATTTTACGCCACAATCCCAAAAAAGGTCAAGGCAGCTCTGCCGGACGATGGTCATTGGTCTTAGAAACGGTTAAGGAAAGCACACTAAATAACTTGCACATCTACCCTCCCCCTAACCCCCTCCCACAGGGAGGGGGAAAGCCGTGAGTTATTAAATTTGGTTCTTTGGGATCTCATGGGGTTGACAGCAAATATGGGGTCAGGCAATAAAATGCTGATACCCATTCAGGTCAAGCCACAGACGGCGAAACAAGCTATCAACGCGCGTGAGACCATAAGAACGTCTCGTGATCGTT